>JAAVEC010000010.1 GCA_014801485.1 Bacteroides sp. | reverse complement strand
TTGTCCAGGCCGACTACACCCCGGGAGCGGGCGCCGCGAAAGGGGAGGACTTCTCTGTGGTCTACAGCTACGACGCCATGGCACGGCCCACCCGCGTGCGCCGCAGCGGCATCATCGATATGGACGCCGACGGCAATGAGAAGTTCGGAGACCTCGACATCCTGCAATACAGCTACGACCAGGCCGGACGAGTCGCCGCCATCGACAACGACCCGGAGGGGGTGGACTACTACGGCCGCCCGGGATTCCCCTCGGCCGGCAGCGAATACGACTGGGACGCCGCAGGACGAATGACCGCCGACACCGGACGTGGCATCAGCCTCATTAAATACGACCACCGCAATCTTCCCTCTAAAACCACTTTCGACAACGGGCGCACCGTTACCTACAGCTATGACGCCGACGGCGCGCTAATCAGATCGGCCACGCGCACGCTGGCCGTGCGCCCCACCCTCAACCCGGGAAAAGCCACCGTGCGCACCTATGCCGCTGACCGCGTGTGGGAAAACAACAAGCTGCTCTACAGCTACTTCCCAGGCGGCTACTTCGACGCCGACGGCCACGTGCACTATCTCCACAACGACTATCAGGGCTCAGTGGTGCTCGTAACCGACAGCGCCGGTACCGTGGAGCAGCGCAACACCTACTACCCCTATGGAGAGCCGCACCGCACCCCCGCAGGCCAGCCGCGCCTCTATGCCGGGAAAGAGCGTATGGCCGTGACCGGCGAATACGACTATGGCGCCCGCCAGCATTTCGCACCGGGACTGCTCTGGAGCGTTCCCGACGCTATGGCGGAGAAATTCTATCCAATCTCACCATATGTATTCTGCAACGGTAATCCGATTGCCAATGTGGATCCGGATGGTAATTCTCCAACTATCATTCCCGCACTTATCGGAGGTGGGATTGGGGCTACGCTTTATTCTGGCGTAGAGCTTGTTAAGCAATTATTTCAAGATGGCCCTATGGATTGGAGCGCAGTGGGGGGCGCCGCAGCCAGGGGTGCAGTTGTCGGAACAGTTACTGGTGGCACTCTCGGAATCGGCACTTCAGCAGCCATAGCCGCAACCACCGCCGCGAATGTGGCCGGAGGAATGGCCGACCGTGCCATTCAAGGTGAAGAAGTTCTTTCCACAGAAGATATTATTACGGATGCAGCCGTAGGCGCTGCTTCCGGCGCAGTAGGAGCTGTCATGGGTAAAGCCGCTGAAAAAGTTATTGACAAGGCAAGCCCCGCCTGGAAAGGAAAAGTGGGAGAAAAAATGACACAAATTAAGTATGAGTTAAAAGGAAATAAAGTTGAAGGAAGAAATTTTGAAGTTGATGCCGGATATAAAACTCCTATAAGAGGAAAACAAGCAACTGCCAAATATGATTTTAACTTTAAAAACCGTTTTACGGGGAAACAAATTATTAGAGAAAGTAAATTTAACACTGCTGATTATACTAAAAACCAAAGACTGGCAATCAAGAACTGCCCATACGATTTTGATAAAGACGTAAACACCAGCAAAGATCTTGGGCAATGGGTAAGAGCTTCTTATTCAGCTTATCCAGCACTTACTCCATCAAAATAATTTTACACCGGCTTGATATGACTATAAAAAATAAAAAGGCATCATTAGATATGTGGGAAGAACCCACCAACAAAGAGGTTTTACATGTCCGAAGAGATCTAATAACAAAGACTGTGATTCCGATTCTTCTGAAACAGGGTTTTATTAACATCAATGAAATCCTTGATGTAAATATGGATACTTGGGGATGGTCACCCGGGATGGGGTACCGTTATATTTTAGCCAATATTATTGATGGCAAGTTCGTGGCTATAAAATTTTTCGTATTTTATAAAGGTAATGATATAAATATTGATATGAAAATATATGATACATTCCCTAAACAAAAAGCAATTCGCGAATTAAATATCTCGAGAGTACGAAGTGAAACGATACATCATGCAATTACAGGAATTGGAGACTTTTGCTATTCATTATATCCCGGGTGCGCAAAACATAGTAACAGGTGGTGGAGCTATCTTCTATGGAAGAAACTTTACTATCACTTAAAAGGATTCACAACACGCAGAGGATTACAACGACGTGCAGAATCNNTGANAAAACANTTAATANGCGACTTTACAGACGTACATGCGATTGTAAATATTTGCCTGCNGCATTACAAACCTAAGACAATCAACTTAATAACCCAATCGATTGAGACAATGAAGAATGAAGCCACCAACTAATTATAAATTTCTGACTTCTTANCAAAGTTTATTATGTTTATTAATGATAAAATAACAAATGAAAAAAATTATCCCTCTAATTTTAATTTTTAGTATAGGATGCTTCTGCAATAGCTGTAGGTACTCTCCAGGTACTTTTGAGTATTTACTCACTTCGATTCGTAACTTATTCGTTGAAACACATTCCATTGAAAAAGATGGTCTCGTGGGAGTTGACACTTTTGCGCTCCCTGGAGATAAGGAACAGATTGCGGCTAGTGTTCTTGCTAATATTGATACATTGTGGGCACAAATGAGAGACACGCTCATGAGACATCCCGAACTGAATTTCGGCAAATTATACTGGTCGGAAGACTTTTTAGATGATCCAGGGGCTGGATATACACAATTCATAGCCAGAGAGGATAGTTATTCTCAAGACATTGACTCCATGTGGAAACGATTTAAGTTTCTACCTGATCCTCCTAATAAATTTTATAATACCTACACAGATTTAATCATATATAATAAGGATAAACTCTTATGTTGGGCCTTTGTTGTAATTGAGCAGTACAAAGCCGGAGGAAACAATGTCAAATATACCCCATATTATTGGAGCTACAGTGTAATAGGTAAACGAAAAAATATAAATGAACCATTTAAAGTGTTCATTAGGCCGGCTCATCCCGCATGGGCTACTGAAAAAGATTGGGTAGAGGCTTTAGAAAACGATGTATTATTCTCTGCAGGGTGGACTACAGAAATAAGGGATGTTTTTGAAGCTGAAACTGATAAGCTCCCCGTCCTTTCAGACCCAAAATTCTTTGAGAAGCATCCTTTATTTCAGAAGTTTGATGATTCAACCTATAATTTTGAATGGTGGAACGCAAATTTTAATGGACGCAGGAATAATGGTAAGCCGGAATATTATCGATACAATTACCCCTATTAATCACAAATGAGGTATAATTCACTCTCGTTTAGCAACTTGGGCATCCCGGCTTATTCCGGCGGCTACTTCGACGCCGAAGGCCACGTGCACTATCTCCACAACGCTTACCAGGGATCAGTGGTGCTCGTAACCGACAGCGCCGGCACCGCGGAGCAGAGCAACACCTACTATCCCTACGGAGAACCACACCGAACGCCTGCCGGCCAACCCATCCTCTACGGCGGTATACTTCAGCCATACTCTAATAATACGAAACTTATCTTTAGATGGCACGGAACAACGTATAGACCTCAAAAATAAATATTTTATGAGAAAACTACTTTCATTTTTAATTGCTTCATGCGTGCTGCTCATGGGGTACAGTTGTAAATCCCAACGCACCTTATCGGCTTGCGAATCATTGAAATATGCTCCTTTGTCATTGTTTTACACAATATATTCCCCTGACAGGCCTCAAGGCTATTTAATTTTTACTCCAAGCGGAAAAATGACGGAGAAGGGTATATGCATATGGAGCCCTTGGTATACAAATGCCGAGCTTACAGGAAGTTGGCGAAAGGTGAACGATACTCTTTTTATAGATCACGCATTCGGAATCAAATCAACAGATTCTGATACAATTACCAGCTACGAGTTAAACGACACTATGACTCGACGATATAAAATCATAGGAGACGGGCTATACGACATAACCGACTGGACCGACTTTAATAAAGCTTTTATGGACGAATTCGGACTTCACTCTGATCCGTTTAACTACAAATATGACCCTAATCCTAAGTACCCTGAATACAGGCTGCTTAGAGTAATAAAATAATCTCATAGTCACCGCTTTTTCAAATAAAAATGCAGAGGGAAGACCAAATGTGTAAGTATTTCTACGCCGATGGTGCCTCGCCGCGCTACACCGGCTGCCCCTCGGCGCGCGTTGCAGTACGATAACGGAGTATATGGCTTTCAGCGCCATAGGGAAACGTAAAAAAACAGAATGCCGCCATTCAAAATCCACATTAGGGATTTGAGCCACGCAGTTCTGCAACGCACCCTTGGGTAAACAGATGGGATTTGGAACTTTTTTGTGCAGAAAAATGGGGAAGATTTGGCTAATTCAAAAAAAAACATTAACTTTGCCTCCCGAATTGACGAGAAGAAACAAACAAAAATAACCATATACGGAAATGAAACGTACTTATCAACCCCACAACCGCAAGCGCGTGAACAAGCACGGCTTCCGCGAAAGAATGTCCACTCCCGACGGCCGCAAGGTTCTGGCCCGTCGTCGCGCCAAAGGTCGCAAGCGCCTCACCGTCAGCGACTCCATCGCCGGCAAGTAATCCAGGAGATTGAGACACTTTCCACCATCGAGCAGCTGCAAGCACGCGTAGCGTGCGCGCAGCTGTGTTTTTTTTTGCAATACCTTCCATGAAAAAATATCTGTGCCTAATTCTTGCTGCCGCAGCATGCCTGCATGGTAGCGCCCAGCGTATCGCTGTGCTCAGCGACATACATGTAACGCCCGGAAATGAAAACGACCGCCAGTTGCGCCTGGCGGTTGAGGAAATCAACCGCGGTGGTTTTGACTATGTGGTGCTCAACGGCGACCATTCCAACGAGGGCTCCGACGTGGAGCTGGCCAACGTAAAGAGCATAATGGACGGCATCACGGCTCCGCTGGCCGTACTCCCCGGCAATCACGAGGATACCTGGAGCCAGAGCGCCACCAAGACGTTTGTTGATATCTGGGGCAACGACCGCTTTCTGGCCACGGTGGGCCCCGACTCNCTTGTGATCGTGGGCATCAACTGCGGCCCCTACATGAAGATGGGCGACGGCCACGTGAAGCAGGAAGATCTGCACTGGCTGCGCGCAGAGCTGCAGAAGGCTNCCGANAAGGGGCGCCGTATCCTCTCGTTCAACCACTATCCGCTGCGCGAAAACGATCTCGACAACTGGCGCGAATACGTGCAGTTGCTTCAGGAATTTCCCGTGATAGGNCANATCAACGGACATTATCATTCATGGCANGAATACCGCGCAGGGGGNATCCCGGCGGTGATGACNCGCGCGCTCGACATGCGCGACGGCACNTATGGCTATGCCATTGTGGAGGTGACGCCCGACTGGGTNCTGGTCTACAACAANAATGTNGGCCAGGACAAGCCGGAGCCCAAATTTGCCTTCGCCACCACGCACGTGAATAAAGACGTGGCCGATCACTCGACGGAGTGGACCGCGCCNGAAGGCTTTGAGGTGCANAAGCTCTGGACCGACAGCGCCTCGATATTCACNCGCCTGGGTATTGACGATGAGCGGGTGTACTTCGGCAACTCGCTGGGGCAGGCNCGAGCAATCGACAAGAACACCGGTGCCGAGCAATGGAGCATCCCCACGGGTGCATCGCTCTTCGGCCGTCCTGTGCCGGGCGCCGGGCGTCGCGTGATGGTGCCCACGGCCACGGGCATACTGCTGGTGGACCGCGCTACGGGCCGGGTGGTCAAGGAACTGCCCTCTAAGGAGGGTCCCTACGTGGCCGACGGCATCNCCGACCCCGCCACGGGCCACTATCTGCTGGGCGGATATAAGCGCTTTGAGCGCCGCCGCTCCGATGGCCGCAGCGTGTGGACCTACGATTCNATNTTCAACTACTGCCAGGCGGCTCCCGTGCTTGACGGCAACGACCTCTTCTTCGGCGCCTGGGACACCAATCTGCGCTGCCTCGACGCCCGCACCGGCCGCCTGCGCTGGACATGGAACAACGGCANGACGGCCAACATGCTGGGACCGGGCAACGTGGTGCCGGTGGTGACTCCTGAACGTGTCTATATCGTGGCTCCCGACCGCTACATGACGGCCATCGACCGCACCACGGGCAAGACCCTCTGGCGCGACAACAGCCACCGCTACCGCGAGAGCCTGGGCCGCAGCGCCGACGGCAAGCGCGTATATGCCAAGACNATGGATGGCGAGCTCGTGGCCGTGGATGCCACCNCGCCCGAGTTCAAGGAGCTNTGGACCCTCGACATGGGTCTGGGCTACGACCATGCGCCCTGCATCGTGGCGGAGAGCGACGGCGTGGTCTACGCCGGATCGCGCCGCGGCATCCTCACGGCCGTGGATCCCTCCGTGCCGGCCGTGCTGTGGCAGCTGCCCATAGGCGTGAGCGAGATCAACGGCATCGACGTGGATTCCGCCACGGGCGACGTGTATGTGTCGCTCATCGAGGGCACGATCTTCAAGGTACACAAAAACTGATAATCCATGGGCAAGGCTTCCGAGCCCCTCACATTCGACCGCGTGGCCCGCATCGTATTCGGTGCTGTGGTCGCNCTGGCCGTATTCGGGCTCATCTATTATCTGCGCCACGCCCTGCTACCCT
The DNA here is from genome assembly GCA_014801485.1 of Bacteroides sp. Lineage (GTDB taxonomy): Bacteria > Bacteroidota > Bacteroidia > Bacteroidales > Muribaculaceae > CAG-873. Next base: position 94,066 of record JAAVEC010000010.1, on the reverse strand, counting down.
TCGGCGTGGGTTGNCTCATAGCCTATATGGCCGAGCCCCTGGTGCAGTGGAACCTGCGCCTCACCCGTATGCGCCGCCGCCTCGTGCCGGTGCTTATGTCGCTGCTTGAGATTGCCCTGGTGGCGGCAGGCATCGTGGCCATCTTCCTGCCGGAATTCACTAACGACTGCCACAAAGTGGCCGAACTCGTCCACCGCTACGCCTCGGCCGACACCACAACGCCGTTTCTGCCCAAGGGATTTCATGAGTTCATTCATGCCAACGTGGACCTGCAGAACATTGCCTCGATGCTCCACGGCAGCGACATGCGCTCGGCCCTTGAGGCCATCCTCTCGGCTTTCTCCGGCAGCCTCGGTGCCATAGGNAGCGTGGTGGCCTGGGGCATTGTGGTGCTCTACGTGCTCTTCATCCTGCTCAACTACCCNCGCATCATGCACGGGCTGCGCTCGATAGTGCCTCCGGCCTACCGCCATATATCCAATCCCATNATCACCAACGTGAGCGGCACCATGAAGCGCTACTTCCGCACCCAGGCGCTNATAGCNGCCATCGCCGGCGTGCTCTACGCCATAGGATTCTGGATTGTGGGNGTGCCTCTGGCCGCGGCATGGGGCATCGTGTGTGGCGTGCTGTTTATGGTGCCCTACGTGGTGTATCTCTCGTTGCTGCCCGTCACGCTGCTGTGCATCGTGGTGTCGCTCGACGGNGGCGGCGATTTCTGGGTGATGTGGCTGGAATGCGTGGCCGTGTATGCCGTGGTGCAGAGCTTCTCCGACCTCTATCTCACGCCTCGCATCATGAGCAAGAGCATGAACCTCGACCCGGCCGTGATACTGCTGTCGCTCTCGGTGTGGGGCACGCTGCTGGGCTTCCTGGGGGTGATTCTGGCGCTGCCGCTCACCACCGTGGCCATTTACTACTACCGCTTCTACATCCTGCACGAGACGCCGCAGGAGATCGAAAATTCCGAGAATTAGCCCCGNTTGCCTATCTCCGGCTCAGCGCGTGGCGCGGAAGGCGATGTTCTTGAGGAGAAACACGGGCACGTTGGCNCCCAGAACCATGGCCAGGACAATGAACAGGCATGTGAGNCCATTGGAGGCAAAGGCGCTGAAGGCGTCTTGAAAAGCAGCACCGGTGGTGGTGAGGCATCCCACCAGGGCTTGNAGGGCGTGATAGGCATACATGCCCGGCACCATGGGCAGCAACGCCGGGAAGAAACACACCTCGGCAGGACACTTGATGGAAGGCGCGAAAAGCACTCCCAGAAATCCCACCACAAGCGNGGCCAGCGCCGTGGCCGGCACGATGTGCATGGCCGGGAAGTCGGGCAGCATCAGCACGAAGCGCACNGCATGACCCACGGCGGCCGTGACGGCGCAGGCCACATAGGCGCGCCGCGGCGTGCTGCTTATCGACGCGAATCCTATCGCGGCAATGGCTGCAAACATGCCGTCGAGAAATACGTTGATACAGATAGATGCGCTCATAATGCCGTGTTGCTGATTCCGAGGATAAACATTCCGAAGGTGAGGCCGGCGGTGAGACACACCGTGAGCACGCAGGCATCCATGAAGCGGCTGAAAGCGCAGAGATAGTGCCGCGCCAGCAGGTCGCTCACGGAGTTGATATAGGGCACACCGGGGATGAGATANAGCACGCTCGTGCCCAGGGCGATCTGTGGTGTGCTNCCCCAGCCGAAGAGCGAGGCACCGGCGCTCACCGTGGCCGAGGCGAATGCCGCGCAGATGAANGCCAGGCGTGCGTCGCGCCCCTCGCCTATCATCAGTTGCTTGAGGCGCAGGCCGGCCAGCGTGGCCACCAGCACCGTGACCATAGCTGCGGCATCGCCTCCGAAGAGGCGGCAGAAAGCGGCATTGGCCACCGAGGCCATCAGCAGCACCTCGATAGCAGGAGTGGGCGGAGTGGCCACAATGCGCCTGAACTTGTCGCGGGCCTCCCGGGGCGTGACGCGGCCATCAGCCAGCGACCANCTCAGGCGACTGAGNGCCGCATTGAGGTCGAAGCGTATGCCGCAGCTGTTCATCTTGCGCACGGCGAGCACGGCCGTTTCGCCGCCGGCGGGCTTCACTGCCAGTTCCACATGGCCCGGGAGCACGAGCAGATCGGCATCCACGCCCANNGCTGCAGCCATTCGCATCACGTTGCGTTCCAGGCGCGTGCAGGTGGCACCGCAGCCCCAGAGCCAAGCGGCGTATTCGGCCAGGAATCCGGCGTCGTCGTCAATATTCAGTAGGGTCTTTTCAGTCGGGGTCATCGTCGTATCTATCTCCGGGCAGGCGCAGCATGTCGCTTTCGTCGAGCTCTTCCACGACGTTGCGCATAGCCGGTGTGTGCATANTGTGATTCTTCTTATACTCTCTCACGGTCTTCACCGTCAATATCAGCAGCAGGGCCACCACAAGGGCCCACCATATAATCATTGCTTGTGTCATAGTCTTNCCTTTTTATTATTATAACAAGCACCCGGGCAAAAGTGTCGGAGCCTGCGACTNATTTTTTGATTTGACGGCAAAAATCACTACATTTGCAATATGATGAAGATAGTAGTACTCGACGGATACGGCATGAATCCCGGCGACCTCTCATGGGACGCCCTCCGTGCCCTGGGGCAAGTGACGGTGCATGACCGCACCGCGCCCGAAGATATATTGCAGCGTGCTGCTGGCGCTGATGCACTGCTCACCAACAAGACTCCCCTCGACGCCGCCACGCTGCGCGCGCTGCCGGGACTGCGTTACGTGGGCGTACTGGCCACTGGCTACAACGTGGTCGACACCGCCGCAGCGCGCGAACTGGGTATCACCGTGACCAACATCCCGGCCTACAGCACAGCCTCCGTGGCACAGATGACATTTGCTCTGCTGCTGGCCGTGACAAACCGCGTGGAGCACTACACCGCCGCCAACCGCGCCGGCCGATGGGCCGCCGGCCCCGACTTCTGCTGGTGGGACACCGAGCTCACCGAGCTGGCAGGCAAGCGCATGGGTATCGTGGGGCTGGGCAGCATAGGTAGTGCCGTGGCACGCATCGCNCAGGCCTTTGGCATGNAGGTGGCAGCCTTCACGTCCAAGCCGCAGGAGGCACTCCCCGGCCACATTACCCGTATGAGCCTCGACGAGCTCTTCGCCTCGTGCGACGTGGTGTCGCTCCACTGCCCCCTCACACCCGANACCTTTCACCTGGCCGACGANCGACGGNTCGCCCTCATGAAACCCGGCGCCATCCTCATCAACACCGGCCGCGGCCCTCTGGTGGACGCCCCGGCACTGGCCCNCGCNCTGGCCGAGNNACGNCTGCGCGCGGCGTGCGTGGACGTGATGGCCTGCGAACCACCCCACCCCTCCGACNCTCTCCTGGAGCAGGAGCGCTGCTTCTCCACGCCTCATCTGGGCTGGGCCACGCTGGAGGCGCGCCGNCGCCTCATGGATATCGCCGTGGCCAACCTCAAAGCTTTCATAGACCGCAATCCNCAAAACATAGTATCGTGAAACACTTCATCCTCGCCGCCCTNACCCTGAGCTGCGCCGCAACGGCATTCGCCGAACTCANGCCGCAGCACACGCTTCACTACACCTCTGCCGCCGCNCAGTGGGAGGAAACGCTGCCCGTGGGCAATGGACGCCTGGGCATGATGCCCTATGGCAATCCGCGCCATGAGCACGTGGTGCTCAACGAGATAAGCATGTGGAGCGGNAGCCGGGCGTGCTACGACAATCCCGANGCCTCGCGCAGCCTGCCCGAGATTCANCGCCTNCTGCTGGAAGGNCGCAACGAAGAGGCGCAGCAACTGATGTATGATTCCTTCGTGCCCCACAAGCCCACCGACGGAGGCACCTACGGCTCATATCAGATGCTGGCNCTNCTCAACATNGACCTGCGGTATTCCTCCGAAGCTGAAGCCACGGCCTACACCCGGCGGCTCGACCTTTCGGAAGCCTGCGCCTATACNGCCTACAACATCGGTGGCGTTGACTACGTNCAGGAGTGTTACGTGCCNCGCGGGGGCGACGTGATGGTGTGGCGCATCCGTGCGTCGCAACCGGGTGCCGTGAATTTCACGGCCTCCCTCAGCCGGCCGGAGCGCGCAGCGGTGACGGCCTCGGGCGGACGCCTCGTGATGCAGGGCGANCTCGACAGCGGCGCGCCCGGAGTGCCGGGCGTGCGCTATGCNCTCGTGGCCGGCACCATGACTGAGGGAGCGGATGCCACNAGCAGCCTCACCGACAGCACCCTGTGCGTGACCGGGGCCGATGAAGCCTGCATAATCATGAGCGCAGCCACGTCGTATCTCTATGGCGAGCTNTACGCCACCGAGGCTTCCCGTGCAGTGAACGACGCGCTGCATCGNGCCGACCCNGCCGGCGACAAGGCACGTGGCATAGCTGCNCACCGCGAGCTCTACGACCGCGCGGAGGTGCGCCTGCCTGCAANCGACGATTCAGGGCTGCCCACNCCNCAGCGCATAGAGCNCTTCGCCGCCTCCGGGGGAGAAGACGCCGCGCTGGCCGCGCTCTACTACAACTATGGCCGCTATCTGCTCATTTGCAGCACGCTGCCGGGNGTGCTNCCGCCCAATCTGCAGGGNCTCTGGGCCAATTCCATCTACACNCCATGGAACGGCGACTACCACACCAATATCAACGTGCANATGAANCACTGGCCGGCCGAGCCGGGCAACCTGTCGGAGCTCCATGGCCCGCTCATNGACCTTGTGAAGCGCTCNGTGGCGCAGGGCGAGCACACGGCCCGCACTTTCTACGGCCCTGATGCCCGCGGATGGGTGATGCACATGATGACCAACGTGTGGGGCTACACCGACCCGGGCGAGCACCCCTCATGGGGAGCCACCAACACGGGCGGAGCGTGGCTNTGCGCCCATCTGTGGGAGCACTGGCTCTACACCGCCGACCGCGACTTCCTGGCCGAGATCTATCCCGTGATGAAAGGCGCGGCNGANTTTTTCCGCTCCACGATGATTCAGGAGCCATCCNACGGCTGGCTCGTGACGGCACCTTCGTCGTCGCCCGAAAANGAATTCTACACCTCNGGAGGCAGCACTCCCACGAGCATNTGCATGGGCCCCACNATGGACTCGCAGCTGGTGCGCGAGCTCTTCACCAACGTGGCTCANGCAGCCGCCACGCTGGGCATCGACAGCCTCTACGCCGATTCCCTCATAGCCGAGACNGCCCTGCTGCCGCCCAGCCGCGCAGGCAGCGACGGCCGCCTCATGGAATGGCTTGAGGAATACCGNGAGGTGGATCCCCACCACCGTCACGTGAGCCACCTCTACGGTCTCCACCCGGGCAATCAGATATCGGCGGTGCTCACGCCCGAACTNGCCGANGCATGCCGCGCCACNCTCAATACGCGCGGCGANNGTGGCACGGGCTGGAGCCGGGCATGGAAAGTGAATTTCTGGGCTCGCCTGGGNGATGGCGACCGCGCCTACCGCCTATTCGGATCGCTGCTCTCTCCGGCCTACNCGGCCGACAATCCCACGGCCCACGGCCCCGGTACGTTCCCCAATCTATTCTGNTCNCATCCCCCNTTCCAGATGGATGGCAACTGGGGTGGNGCTGCCGGCATCGGCGAAATGCTGCTTCAGAGTCAGGACGGCTTCATCAATCCGCTCCCGGCACTCCCCTCGGCGTGGCCGGCCGGCGAGGTGCGCGGCTTCAAGGTGCGTGGCGGAGCCACAGTCGACATGGCCTGGGACGATGGCAAACTCACGTGGATAGCCATCACCGGAGGTCCGGTGGCTGATCAACGCCTGCGCCTCCCCGACGGCTCCATCACCACGCTCACCCTGGCTCCCGGCGAGCGCGCCATCATCCACCCGTAGCCCTCTATTAAATAATNAGAGGTTGTTAATTAAGCAGTAGGAACGCTTTTTAAAGCGTCCGCNGCACGAAANAGATACAAAAGGNCAAANGCGACAGAAGAAACANAAGGNTNTTATCTGTTTGAGAAAAAAATCGCGCAGAGCCGCAGAATGGAATAATGGCGCGAAACGTAAACGGAGCGTCGGAGACGCGAGATGGTTGGAAACCCCGGCACGAGGGAGCGCGCGACCGAGGCCCGGGGNCATGNGCACAATAAANGGCNGAGCCTCGGAGAGGTGACGATTATTACTGCAAAAAACCGGCNCCTCTCCGAGGCGCCACNCCGCGGGGNCNCTCCACACCCCATGCCTCACTACGNTCGACATGGGGTTGACGANATGTCGCGTCTCCGACGCTCCTTGCTCAACTTCAACAACTTGTTATTTCCTCTGCGGCTCTGCGCGAGGTCTCTTCATTAGGGGTGGACGCTTNGAANAGCGTCCCTAGTGCTTGGCTTACAATGATTTACTTCCTCTGCGGCTCTGCGCGAGTGTCNCNCTCNNNAGGGGNGNACGCTTTGAAAAGCGTCCCTACTNCTTGGTTTACAATGNNTTACTNCCTCTCTGCGCGAGTATTACCCGGGCTTGANCTNTANAAAAAAAGGCGCGCATCGGGAGGATGCGCGCCTGCGTGGGTATTNTGTGTGTTTTTTTAGCGGTTGAAGAGCGAGCCTGCNACGCTGGTGGGGAAGTCAAACCAGTTGTCGCCATCGGTNTCGAGACTGAATCCGGTGGAAGGATTCATCCAGGATTCAAACCGGGGATAGGCNCTCTTGATATTGACNCGCTCTACGGGCCAGCGCCANTTCTTGTCGTCTTTCTGGAAGATGAGAATCATCTGGGGAGCGGTGCCCACGCCGGGAGCCTCGATGGTGGACACTCGTCCATCTTCGCGCACCACTTCGATGGAGAAGCCGCCCATGTTTTGCTTATAATTCTCGTGGATGCTACCGCTGCCGACGGAACTCGATGTGAGAGTGAAATCGGCCGGCACGTCGATAGTGAAAGTGCTGGCTCGGCCGGTGGCACGGCCGGTGTTGACCATCGTGGTGTGGGACTGTCCGAAGAGCGAATGCCATTCGCGGTTGTTCACGCGCTTGCCGTCGCGGCAGAGGTAGGTTTCGAGCGTACCGCCTGCGGCAAGAGGACGGATAGTGGCGACCAGTCGGCCGGCTGCGTGCTCCACCTCAAACACTACGTCGTTGAAGTCGAAGTCGTCGACCGAGCCAAGGTCCTCGGCTGCGATGAGCCACTTGATGGGATCGGCATCGTGGTCTTCAACATCGGGAATCTCCTCTACGTTGGCGGAGGTTATATAGAGTACGACGTCGTTCAAGTCTAAATCGGAACCCGAGCCACCCCAATCCTCGAAAGCAAGGATTCGGAATTCATGATATCCCTGACTATTGTTGCAATGATGAATATATGTTGAGGCATGGGGGGTTTTATTAACACCGTCAGCACCTATTTCATTGAGTTCAACTTGGGAATAGAAAAGGTGACCATCGCTATGCTTGAGGTACATACCGAATTTTATACCTTCTTCTATGTCAATACGGAAACCTTTAGAACGCCATGCATTGTATGGATCAGAGAGCCAATTATCATACGAATCTTGATTGGTCGCATTAAACCATTCGCCTCCAATATAGCCATAAATTACAATAGCGCCTTCTTCATTATGCCAGTCAGTCACCTCTACATCAGCAAGTAAATGCCAGTCTCCCATGGCATCGCGAATCGACTGTTCTTTGTTAGCGTGCTCAATGAATTTTTCAATAAAGACTTTTTTATCTTCATCTGTGAACTCATCGGTGGTGGCGGGAAGTCCCCACTGAGCAAAGATACCATAGTTGTAACTCCAGGAAGTATATGGATTGGGCAGTTTCTTTATAGCCGTTTGATACTGAAGTTCATCCCCACTCTTGATGGTATAGAACGGATAGTGAGTAATCTCTTTAGTTTCCTCATTAACCGTATAGATACCTATCGTATTGGTGGCACTCGTATTCCAGTAGATGGGATACACAATAAATGAGCCGTTGGAAGTAAACTCGAAGTTGGTGGGTACTTTACCAACATTGAATTCTGCTTCGGGAAGTTTATCTCGGTAGTGAGTAGGTTCATCTCCGTCAGTAATAAGATAGTCCACCTTCGTAACCTTGATGCCATTTTCGTCCCACACGATATTGTCATCACCGGTCACGGGGACAACACCCGCTTCCTCGGCGGTAACTGCGCCGGCCACTGAAGCAAATTCGGCAAAAGTGGCTGAGCCGCCCACCTGGGTACGGATGGCACGGCTGGCGGTCATNACCTTAATGTCAGTGAGACCACGGGGAATATCGAATTCAAGTTTCTGCACGCCGGAAACCTCGGGATAGTCGGCCAGCAGATAGGTTACGTCGTCGATTACGGTGGTGACTCTCACACGCTTGGGACCGCCCTTGACATCGACCTGAACGCTGCCGCGGGTGGCATTGTTCCAGTCCTGGGTGGCGTCCATAACGCCGAAGTTTTTCACCCACTCGCGGGTATAGAGCTCCTCAGCCGGAATTTCCGGCGCATCGCTGGTGCACGAAGATGCTATTCCCATAGCCATGGCTGCGCACATCAGGTATAAGTTCTTATTGAGCTTGTTGAGCATTGATATAATATTAAATTAAGTGATTGGAATCTGTATTTTTCATCGCATCGGCACGTGCGTACCTCAACTCGATTACAAAGTTACAAAATTTCAGCGAATTAACAAAGAAATTTTACCCCCCCCCATTGCATATTTAACATTTATTAACTTTGCAAATTTCCAAAATTTCGGGTGGTTTTGGCATCAAATTTCCACGAAAGCCGCTATTGATGCGGTGTGCGGCCCTGCCGGGCTCGATGCATTTATTTCCCGGCGCTTTAAACCGCGGGAAGGGCGCGAGCGTTTATCCTGTAGCATAACCAAAAAAACAAGACCTATTATGGACTACGAATCTACAATCGGAAGCACCGGCACGGTGCTGGTGGAATTTTACGCATCCTGGTGCCCTCATTGCCACAAGATGATGCCCGTGGTGGCTCAGGTGAAAGAACTGCTGGCCGGACAAGTGCCCGTGATCCAGCTGGATATCGACGAGCACAGCGCCGCGGCCGACAGCGCCGGAGTGGAGAGCGTGCCCACGTTCATCATTTATCGCAATGGCCGCGAGATGTGGCGGCAGAGCGGCGAGATGGATGGCGAGGTGCTGCTGCGCACGGTGGAGAAATACCTGGGATAAAGCACCGGCGGCCATGAACGCTGAGATGAGTTTTTTCAACCGCTGGCTGGAGCTGGCCGGCGTGCGCCACACCACGACCTACAGCGACGAGGCCTACGACGGCATGCCGTTTTCCACACTTTTCGGCCTCTCGAAGCTGCTGCAGAGCTACGGCATGGAGACGGCCGGGCTGCACCTTGCCGACAAGGATGAGCTGGACAAGTTGAAAGCGCCCTACGCCGCGGTGATGCAAGACGGCAGCGTGGTGCTTGTGAGTTCCGCCGTCGCCGGTAGCGTCAATTATGCCGAGGCCACCGATGGCAGCGAGAAAACCATGCCTCGCGACCGCTTCGCCGCCGAATGGACCGGCGATGTGCTGATTGCCGAGCCTGGCCCAGCAGCCTGCGAGCCCCATTACGGCGCCCACCGGCTGGCCGAGGTGATGACCGCGGCAAGGGATGTGGGTGTGTGGGTGTGCCTCGCGGCCGTGTTTGTCTACATCTTTATAGTTCACGGGCTTGAAGGCCGCTGGTACACGGTGGCCATAACGCTGCTCGACATTGCCGGCCTGGCGCTTTCGTTCATGCTGGTGCAGAAGACACAGGGCGTGAAAAGCCATATAGCCGACCGCGTGTGTGGCGTGCTTCAGGCCGGGGGATGCGACGATATCCTGGCCACGAAAGCGAGCACATTCTTCGGTATTTTCCACTGGAGCGAGGTGGGCATGGCCTACTTCGGAGTGAGCCTGGCGGCGCTTCTGCTCTTTCCGCAGCACATAGGGTCGCTGGCACTGATCAATGCTCTGTGCCTGCCCTACACGGTGTGGAGCATCACGTATCAGCGCTTCGTGGCACGGCGGTGGTGCACGATGTGCGTGGGCGTGCAATGCACGCTGTGGCTNCTCTTCTTCTGCTATCTGGGCGGCGGNTGNTTCCGGGAGGCCTGGCCTCTGCATCCNGCATTCTTCGTGCTTGGCGCCACCTATCTGGGCACTCTGCTGGCCCTTAACAAGTATTCNCCAAAAATCTCCAACAATGGCAGCAACAATTCCTCAAGGGCTTAAGAGCGCTACGGTGCTCACGCCCATGCAACTGAATGCCGTGCGGCTGCCCCGCCGCGCAAGCAACCGCCCGAAGCCGGCCTGAAAGGCGCTTAAAANCTTGCGCCGGGACGCAGAGACAGATGCATCCCGTTTCCACAGCAAGCAAATAGCCACGCGANAATCGCGTGGCTATTTGCTTGCTGTGGCGCACGTTANGAAAAGCGCACGCGCTCNATCTCTGCCGGCTAAAGCATGCCGGTGATGATGGCCTTCACTTCCTCGCCCAGGCGCTCGGCAGCCTCGGGGGTGGCAGCCTCGGCATAGACACGGATGATGGGCTCGGTGTTGCTGCGACGCAGATGCACCCAGGAGTCGGCNAAGTCGATCTTAACGCCGTCGACAGTGGAAATTTCCTCGCCCTCGAAGCGCTTCTGCACGGCGTCGAGCAGAGCATCNATATCCAGAGTGGGAGCCAGAGTGACCTTGGTCTTGTAGATGGAATACGGAGGCAGCGAAGCGCGCAACTCGCTCACCTTCTTGCCGCTCTTGGCCAGCAGCGTGAGGAAAAGCGCCACGCCCACGAGAGCGTCGCGGCCATAGTGCAGCTCGGGGTAGATTACTCCGCCGTTGCCCTCGCCGCCGATCACGGCACCGATCTCCTTCATCTTGGTGGTGACGTTGACCTCGCCCACGGCCGAAGCCTCGTAGCGGCCACCATGGGCGCGGGTGACATCACGCAANGCGCGCGACGAACTGAGGTTGCTCACGGTGGCACCGGGGGTGAGNCCCAGCACGTAGTCGGCCACGCTNACGAGNGTGTATTCNTCGCCNAACATCTCGCCGTTCTCCATCACGATGGCCAGACGATCCACGTCGGGGTCGACAACGAAGCCCACATCTGCCACGCCGGTGGCCATGAGGGATGCGATGCCGGTGAGATTTTCGGGGATAGGCTCGGGAGTGTGGGCAAAGTGGCCCGTGGGCTCGCAATTGAGCTCGACCACCTCTTTCACGCCCAGGGCGCGCAGAAGCTGCGGAATCACGGTGCCGCCCACACTGTTGACAGCATCGACAGCCACACGGAAACCGGCGCGGCGGATAGCCTCGACATCGACGGCCGGCAGAGCCAGCACGGCATCGATATGGTGGCGGTTGTAGGTGGTATTGAGATACTCACGGCCTATGGCGTGNACCTCGGCNTAGGAGTATTCACCGCTATCGGCGATGCGGAGCACCTCNCGNCCCTCGGCATCATTGAGAAACTCTCCGTGCTCATTGAGGAGCTTGAGGGCATTCCACTGCATGGGGTTGTGGGAGGCCGTGATGATAATGCCGCCGCACGCGCCCTCGGCCGTGACTGCAATCTCGGTGGTGGGGGTGGAGGCAAGNCCTATATTAACNACGTCGAAACCCATACTGATGAGCGTGCCGGTGACGAGTCGCGCCACCATATCGCCGCTGATACGGGCGTCGCGTCCCACCACGATGGTGCGCGACGTGCGCGTGGTGTTCTTTTCAATGAAAGCCGCGTAGGCTGCGGTGAAGCGCACGATATCCTGCGCCGTGAGGGCTTCGCCCGGCTGTCCGCCGATAGTGCCGCGAATACCCGAAATTGACTTGATGAGGGTCATTTTCTATATTATTAATTAGAGCCCGTCCCCAAAACACGCCNTTAAAAAACAACGNAGCTAAATCACTTTGANATTGGGGGCATTTTAATTATATGTTGCTGAATTATATTCAATTGTTTCGGAAAAGNCTAAGGCATCAGTAGTCTTGGCCATCCATTGCCGCTCTTAACAAATATCGGGGAAACGAGCCCTTAGATTTTGGGCCGGTAGTAGCGCAAGTGGTAGAGATATGGCACCACCTCGGCGATCTCGCTGGTGAGGCCCAGCTGCGACTTTATCACNATATTCACCTCGGCATCAACAGGCAGGAGCGCCAGCGGATACTGGATACCGGAGCCCCACTGGCTGGAGCTGGCNAGCTGATAGTTGCCGTAGCGGAAGAAGGTGTCGGAGTAGCTNAGGTCGCTCTCGTTGCCNATGCCGGTGAGNGAGCCTCCGGAGTAGTTGTAGAGCGAGAAGCGGGTGAAGCGGAAATAGATGAGCTCATCNGCCACGGCTTTATTGCCGGGGGTGCCGGGATTGATCACCTGCATATAGAGGTTGCCGTCGTCATCGAGGCGATAGAAAGGAGCCTTCTCGCCGTACTCAAAAACGGTATCGGCGGGAATTTCATTNATCACGCGCTGATTGGCAAGAAAAACGTTTACGTAGTGGGTCTCGTCGTTGAGCAGTTCGGCATAGCTTTTTGTGTCGCTGCACGAAGCTATCGACAAGGCCAGAACCACGAGGNCGAGGAAGTTGCGGAATATATTCATTTTTTNTCGATGTATTTCTTTTTGTTTTCGGCCATGATGGAGCGGAACTTATCGGCCGCTTCCTCCAGCGTGCCGTGAAACTCGCCNCCGGCGGCGTTGATGTGGCCNCCGCCCGAGAAGTGCTNGGCACATATTTCGTTGACCGGGAAATCGCCCNGCGAGCGCATCGACACCTTGACGAAGCGCTCCTCCTCGCGCANGAAGCACGAATANACCACGCCCGGAATNGCCANGGGGCGATTGACGAGGCCCTCGGTGTCGCCCTTGCAGTAGTGGTGGGCATTGAGCTCNGCACGACTCAGGGTNATGAGCGCCGCGTGCATGTCGTGGTTCACCTCCATCTTGCGGTCTATGGCATAGGCATTGAGGCGCAGCGCCGACTCGCTCTCGGTGTTGAACAGCAACTTNTAGAGGCGCTGCTTGTCGGCACCGTGGCGCAGAAGCTCNGCCACGACGATGTAGAGNTCAGGATCGGAGCTATTGTAGGAAAGGCCGCCGGTGTCGGTGAGTATGCCGGCCAGCANCTGAGTGGCGGCGGTGGCATCGACGCAAGGCAGCAGTTCGAGACGGCANAGCACACGNAACAGCAGGTAGCACGTGGCNGCCATCTCGGGATGGGAGATGGTGATGGTGGCAAAGGANGCCGGGTCTTCGTGGTGGTCNATCATCACCTTNGGNGCCCGGGCAGCCAGCAGGGCATCNGCCATGCGGTCGACNCGCTTGGGGTCGTTGAAGTCGAGGCAGAAGATAAGATCGGCGTCACGCAGCAGCGTGCGGGCAAAGTCGGGGTGCTTGGCGGCATCCACAAGCTCCTTTGCCTCCGGCAGTTGCATGAGGAGCGCCGATGTGGGATCCGGAATGATGCAGCGCGCCTCCTTGCCCAGGCGNCCCAGCACGTGGGCGAGCGCCAGAGACGAGCCCACGGCATCGCCGTCGGGCCCCACGTGGCAGATTATGGCGATGCGCTCCGCATCGGCCAGCAGCCGGTGAAGGCGCCGCACGCTCTCTTCGTTGATTACTCGGGATATCATTGGTACCAAATATTGGGCAAAGATAAGCAAGTTTTTGCAATCAACGCGTGCCACAGGCTNTTTTTTACATCTTTTTTTGATTTGCCCNCCCCNGGCACACAAAAAAATGCCGGCACAGGGCCGGCATTGATAGGTTATGAGGCAATTCAGAGCGTCTTNGTCCAGCGGGCGATGCGGTCTTCGCTGAGGTCGGCATGGTTCACGTAGTCGAGCAGCAAACCGGCGTAGACACCAGGGGCGATTTCGGCCCTGCTATCGTCAAAGATATAGCCGCGGGCGTCGAACTGGCCCACCTGCTCGGCCTCGGTGGCCGAGAGCGCACGGGCCATATCGCCCACGGCGCTGCAGAAGCTGTGGGTCATGGTGTCGTCGCCCGTGCCGAAGAAAGCCAGCCGGTGGCCCTTGAGGAAGAGNCCCTGCGCTCCGTCGATAAAGTCGGCCATGCGCGGATGCATTGTGCCCGNGCCATAGGTGGGCGAGCCCAGGATAGCCGTTTCATACTCTCCCAGCAGCGAAGGCGCCGCTGAAGCCACGTCGTGAATATCTTCAGGGGCTATGCCCAGATGCTTTGCAATGGAGCGCGCNGCCTCGGTGGTGTGGCCGGCGGCTGAAGCATAGAAAATACCGTATTTCTTCATATCGTGATGTTTATTTTTCGTTTATTATAAAACGCACGGCGGGCTTGAATGGTTCGTTTTGTGTTTTTAGGCAGTTTTAAGTATTTTTTGTGGGTGCAGNCGCAGGCCGATTGCCGAAAAAATGCTACCTTTGCTTATTATTGCTCCCACGCGCATGGAACAGATGCTCTACATACTGCCCCGAGGCTTCCTCATAGGCGTGCTCATATCGGCGCCCATGGGGCCCATAGGCATGCTCGTGATCCAGCGCACCCTGAGCAAGGGACGCTGGGAAGGCATGTTCACGGGCGTGGGTGCGAGCGTGAGCGACCTGCTCTACTGCCTGCTCACGGGCTTCGGCATCAGCTTCATCACCGACCTCATCGACCGNCACCAGGTGCTCCTGCAGGTGGTGGGNGGCGTGGTGCTGGCAGCCTTCGGCCTGTATCTGTTTCGCAAAAACCCCACGCGCTCGCTGCAGGCCGCCGACGGCGAGATAGTGAGAAAAGCCGGCACGTCGTGCTGGGGCGACCTGGCCAGCGGCTTCCTGCTCACCTTCAGCAACCCGCTGATACTCTTCTTCATCATCGGCCTATTTGCGCGCTTCAATTTCATTCTGCCCGAATTCGGAGTGCACCACTACGTAGCGGCCTACCTGGCCATCCTGGGCGGCGCGCTGGCGTGGTGGTATATGGTCACGGCCGTGATCAACAAGCTGCGCAGGCGCTTCAACGTGCGCTCGCTATGGCTATTCAACCGCATCATCGCCGCCATCCTCATAGGCATGGCCGCCGTGGGCGTGGCCNTTGCAATAAAAAATCATTTCTTCTGCTGACACATCTCCACACACACAATGCCCAAGAATAAAACACTGTCAATACCGCTGCTGCCCGAGCTGGACGCGCTGACGTCGGCCGACGAAATATCGTCGCGCCTCGACGAATACGGCGTGCGCGGCTTCATAGGCTGCGCCAACTGGACCGACAGCCACCCCTACAGGCCGTTGTCGTCGTTCGTCATGGGCCACACGGCCGACACCCTCTATATCGACTTCTTCACACGCAGCAACTACNTGCGNGGCGAAGTGTATGAAGACCTGGGTCCCGTGTGCGAAGACTCNTGCGTGGAATTCTTTGTGCAGCCCGANGCCGGCGGCGAGTACTGGAACTTTGAATTCAACTGCATAGGCACCCTGAACGCCTCGCACCGCACTGAGCGCCCCCACCCCACCCGTCTCACGCCCGAAGAACTNGCNGCCGTGCGCCGCCATCCCAGCTGCGGCACGCGCCCCTTCCGGGAACTGGAAGGCATATTCGCCTGGAGCCTGCTGGTGGCTATTCCATTGAAGCTCATAGGGGTGCACTACGAGGGCAAACCCATAGAGATGCGAGGCAACCTCTACAAGTGTGCCTCGGCCACGTCGCAACCCCATTTCCTGAGCTGGAATCCCATCCANACACCGAAACCCGACTTTCATCGTCCCGATTTTTTCGGCACCTTAATTCTCGAATAACATGAAACTATCACTCATCACCGCTGCGATNCTGCTNTGTGGCACGGCCGCGCAGGCCGCACCTACATGGCTGGAGCCCGACAGCGCGGCTGCCATCGAGGCTCGCACGCGGGCCGACTTCGGCCTCACCCTGGAAGAAGGCATAAAGGCCGTGAAGAAACTNCACCCCGGAATCACCGATGCACAGATACGCGACTACATAGACCGCGGCTACCTTGAAGTGCGCGAAATCGACGGACGCAAGCGCATGCACGTGAAGTCGCCGCGCAACCTGGCCCTGGTCAACCCCATGATGAACGGTGGCTACGTGGGCCGCACCACCCCCAAGAAACCCGCACGCCTGGCCTACGTGGACACCGTGCTGGCCACCCTCGACGGCAAGATGAACGACGGCGCCGCCCGCCGCTATCGNTACACCTACAGTGTGGACGTGCCCTTCAGCGAAGAGCTGCGCGGCGACACCCTGCGCCTGTGGCTNCCGCTGCCACGCCCCTCACAGCGCCAGAGCGACATCCGGGTGGTATCGACCGTGCCCGCAGCACACCGNATCTCGGCGCCGGAGGAGAGCGTGCACCGCAGCGTGTATATGACGCAACCCGTGGCCGANGGTGCCGACACACACTTTGAACTNACGGTGGAATACACCGCCTCAGCCGAATACTTCGACCCGGCCGACATCGAGGCNCGCATGAAACCCTACGACAANGGCAGCGAACTATACCGGCACTACACAGCCATGGAGCACCCCCACATCGTGCGCCTCGACTCGCTGGCACGCACCATCGTGGGCAACGAGACCAATCCCCTGCGCCAGAGCGAGATGGTCTACGACTATATCTACCGCCACTTCCCCTGGGCCGGTGCACGCGAGTACAGCACCATCCCCTGCATTCCGGAATACGTGATAGCGGAAGGCCACGGCGACTGCGGCCAGGTGTCGCTGCTCTACATCTCGCTGATGCGCACGCTGGGNGTGCCGGCACGCTGGGAGAGCGGCTGGATGATGCACCCCGGNGAGCTCAACTATCACGACTGGGCAGAGGTGTACTTTGAAGGCGTGGGCTGGGTGCCCGTAGACTGCTCCTTCGGACGCTACGAAAATGCCGCCGATCCCCGCACGCGCAACTTCTACTCCCACGGCATGGACGCCTACCGCCTGGCAGCCAACAGTGGAGTGTGCGGNCCNCTGGTGCCCGAGAAGCGATTCGTGCGCAGCGAAACCGTAGACCAGCAGGCCGGCGAGCTNGAATGCTCCAAAGGCAACATTTTCTATCCCGGATTCCGCCGGCGCATGAGAGTGGAGAGCGTCGAAGCCGTTGAGCGCCCCGTAGATCGCGCGGCCGCCNTTGTGGCCGCAGTGAAGAAGCAGCTCGCGCCCGACCGTCGCCAGGTGATAGCCGACATCGATACCCGCCAGAACACCNACGGCGTGATAGAACTGACCGGNACCACCAGNGAGCANGCCGTNAGCGACGCCATCACNGATAGCCTCGAAGCCGCCGGAATTATACACATTAATAATATAAGGGTGTATCCCTCCACTTCGTGGGCCCTGCCGCGCATCACCGTGGCCAGCCTGCGCACCGGCCCCCGCCACGCNGCCGAGATGGCAACNCAGGCCCTCATGGGTATGCCGCTGCGCGTGCTCGACCACTCGGGCGAATGGACCCTGGTGCAGACCCCCGACGGCTATATAGCCTGGAGCCCGTCGTCGTCGCTGCAAGAGTTGAGCGACAGCGCCATGAAGCAGTGGCGCACGGCGCAGCGCCTCGTNGTCACCGCTCCCTATCAGGTGCGCGCTTTCAACTCCCCCAAAGCCACAGGCCTGCGCGACGTAGTGAGCGACCTCGTGATGGGCTGCATCGTGGAAGGCTCTCTTGCCAAAAAGAAAAACGGACGCGTGCAAGTGGAACTGCCCGATGGNCGCANCGGCTGGGTAGACGCATCCGCGCTCACCGATATCAACACCTGGGCTGCGCAGAACTTCGACCCCGANGTGGTGCTCGATATGGCCTACTCCATGGAAGGTACGCCCTACCTCTGGGGAGGAACCTCGGCCAAGACGCTCGACTGCTCCGGCCTGGCCAAGACCGGCTACCTGGCCAACGGCATCATCCTGCGCCGCGACGCCTCGCAGCAGGCACTCACGGGCGGACGTATCGAAGCCGCCGACTGGCGCGACTGCCGGGCCGGCGACCTGCTCTTCTTCGGCAACGCCAACACCGGCAAGGTGACACACGTGGCCATCTACGATGNCGACGGCAACTACGTGCACTCATCGGGCCGCGTGAAGCGCAATAGCGTGGNTCCCGAATCGCCCGCCTACCTCACCACCCCCTTCCTCCACGCCGTGCGCATCCACGGCTACGAGGGCACCGACGGTATCACCTACGCTCGCGAGCACCCGTGGTACTTCAGCAAATAGTNAAGAAACAAACTAATACCACATATAGCACATGAACAGACGCAATTTTTTGAGAACTTCAATACTGGGCACCGCCCTGGCCATGAGTCCCATCTCATTCTCGGCCTTCGGCGAGCCCACCCGCAAAACCACCAAGAGCGGACGCCTAAACCTGAGCTTTCAGCCCTACGAGCTAAAGCTGCGCCACGCATTCAACCTGGCCAAAAACCAGCGNACCACCACCCCCGGCGTGCAGGTNCAGCTCGAATACGACGGCATAGTGGGCTACGGCGAAGCATCCATGCCTCCCTACCTGGGCGAGAGCGTGCAGAGCGTTACTGAATTCCTGGGCAAACTGGACCTCAGCCAGTTTGACGANCCCTTCCGCATCGAAGATATCCACGCATATATGGAAAGCGTGGCTCCAAACAACCGTGCCGCCAAAGCATCCGTGGATATTGCCCTGCACGATCTCCTGGGCAAAATCATGGGGCANCCCTGGTATAAGATATGGGGACTGAATCCCGACGACACCCCCAACACCTCCTACACCATCAGCTATCAGAGCGACCCTGCCGAGATGCAGAAGGAAATCGACGAGTGCGCACCCTTCCGCGTGGTGAAGGTGAAGATGGGCGTGGGCCACGACAAAGAAATCGTAGAAGCGCTGCGCNGCGTGAGCGACGTACCCATCTGCGTGGACGCCAACCAGGGATGGAGCNCCAAGGAGCACGCCCTGGAAATGTGTGAATGGCTGGCCGGNCAAAACTGCCTCTTCGTGGAGCAGCCCATGCCCAAGGAAATGCTCGACGAGACGGCATGGGTGCGCGAGCGTTCTCCCCTGCCCCTCATCGCCGACGAATTCCTGCAGCGCCTGCCCGACGTGACGCGCGCCCACGGCGCCTANGACGGCATCAACATCAAACTCATGAAGAGCACCGGCATGCATGAGGCCTACAAGATGGCCGTNCTCGCCCGCGCCCTGGGCATGAAAGTGATGCTGGGATGCATGACGGAGACCAGCTGCGCCGTGACNGCNGCCGCNCAGCTCTCGCCCATGGTGGACTGGGCCGACCTCGACGGCAACCTGCTCATCTCCAACGACCGCTTCGACGGCATCAAGATCAACGACGGCAAGGTGATAATCCCCGATCGCCCCGGCATCGGCGTAGAACTGATCGGCTAAACAGCAGAGCCGAAAACTATCGAGGCCATCCTGCAATCGCAGGATGGCCTCTTATATTTTCGGAAACTGGAAAATTTCAGTGAATCAAGGCCGGCAGAGGATTTTTAGCGATAATCGGCAAACTGCTCCTGGAGTTTCTTGCGGGCAAAGAAGATGCGGCTCTTCACGGTGCCCAGGGGGAGTTCGAGCTTCTCGGCGATTTCGTTGTACTTGTAGCCGGCAACGTGCAGAGAGAAGGGGATGCGGTAGTCGTCGCTGAAAGCGTTGATTGCATCGGTGATTTCGGCTGCCGTGTAACTGCCTTCGGGAGTTTCGAGGCCGCTATCCTGCGAGAGATTGAGGTGGTAGAGGTTCTCGGTGGTGTCGGTCACAGTTGCGGCACGACCTGCGCGACGGTAGTTGTTGATGAAGATGTTGCGCATGATGGTGAACACCCAACCCTTGAAGTTGGTGTTTTCGGCATACTTATCGGCGTTGTCGAGAGCCTTTAGGGTGGTATCCTGGAGAAGGTCGTAGGCATCTTCGCGGTTGCTCGTGAGCATATAGGCGAAGTTAAGAAGGTTGCCTTGAAGATTCATCAGATCGTTTTGAAATTTTTCAGTTCCCATTGCTGTAATGTTTATGTGGTTAATGTGATGTTTTCGTGTTGTTGTTTTTGTTTGACGATTCAAAATTAGTGAATAATTATCCAATGAAAGAATTTTATTGTTAATATGTGTTAAATGGGGCATTTTGCTTAATCGGCCAAGCTTATATATCTATGTTTCAGCGTGTTGCAAATTTGTAATTTTGTTTCAAGATTGTTACAATGAGTGTATTTTCGTGTAACAGGGCGATTATTGTCATTNTTCTGTAACGCGCGTGCAATGATTCAGTCACCGAAATGCCGACTGATTGTAATCACCGATTTAATCAATTTTCAGGGCTTTTCAAAAAAAAATTGGCGATATGCTTGGTGGATTCAAAAAAAGATTTTAACTTTGCAGTCGCAAATGGCGGGATAGCTCAGTTGGTTAGAGCGTCGGATTCATAACCCGGAGGTCCCGAGTTCAATTCTCGGTCCCGCTACAAAGTTATCACAATGCTATGATGATTCGGTTAAGAAATTGACCGAATCATCTTTTTTATGTATTTTTGCATTACATTTTTACTATAAAACATAACCACATGGGCCAATAAAGGCTTTGATATATGAAATTATATTTCAACATAGCAATATCAATCATCATTCTTGCACTTGCGTCCTGCTCGTCACAGGAAAGGAGTAAGGATCCCACTATTGTGACCACCACCGAGGGAAAGGTGAAGGGTCAAAAGAAAGACAACGTACTTGTTTTTAAAGGCATCCCCTACGGTTCGGCCGAGCGCTTCATGCCGGCCACTCCCCACGCCAGGTGGGACACCGTGCTCGACTGCACCCGCTACGGCAGCATATCGCCCCAGGGCGAGCAGCGCCAATACACGGCCTACAATCCGCTCGACACCATCATTTCGATGAACGAGGATTGCCTTAACCTCAATATTTGGACTTCGGCATCAACCGACGACGACTTTCTGGATCGCCCTGTGATGGTNTGGCTCCACGGCGGCGGATACGACTACGGGTATTCCCACGTGAATCTGGCCACCGACGGTGCCAAGCTCGCCGACAAGGAAAAGGTGGTGGTGGTTTCGCTCAATCACCGCCTCAACGCGCTGGGACATCTCGACCTCAGCGCCTACGGCAAAGAATATGAAGGCTCGGGCAACCTTGCCCTCACCGATATACTTCAGGCCCTGAAATGGATAAAGGATAATATCAGAGCCTTCGGCGGCAACCCGGACAACATCACCATCTTCGGCCACGGTGCCGGCGGAGCGAAAGCACTGGCACTCATGACCATGCCTGCCGCCAAAGGATACTTCCACAAAGCCATCCTNCAGAGCGGCACCCTCTCGGGCCTCACGCAGACGCAGGATGTGTCGAGACGCATCGCAGCCCTCACCATGGAAGAGGCCGGAACCACATCGGTGGACCAGCTGAAGAAACTCCCCTACGACTCGCTGCTGAACGCCTCGACAAGGGCGGTGCAGCGCGCACGTGCGGAATACTCGCGTGATAGGGACCACATCGTGAAACTCGGCCCCGTGGTGGACGGCGTGGTGCTCCCCGATACACTCATGAGCGAGACCACCCTTGAGCTATCGAAAGACGTGCCCGTGATTCTCGGCTCCACGCTGGCAGAAGACAACACCCATATCTACGTGCACGACCTTGAGAACAACGTGCGCCACGTGGCCCACAAGCTCACGCCCGACGANCTCGACAAAGCCATCCGCAATAGATTCGGCTCCAACACCGAGGCCGTGAAAAATGCCTTCGAGCAGGCATATCCCGACCGCCCCCTGCAAGAACTGCTCACGATGGACACCCACGTGCGCAGCATCGTGCTGAGCATGGCCCACAAACTGGTGAAACGCAACGATGCCCCNGTCTACGTCTATCTCTTCACCTGGGTGTCGCCCCTCGACAACGGCCTGGCCAAGAGCTTCCGCTCCTCAGAGCTCCCCTTTATCTTCAACAACTATGAGATGGCCGAATTCTCCCGTGCAGGCGGTGATGAGGCTCGCAGACTCGCGCGCATCATGAGCCGCTGCTGGGTTTCATTTGCACGCTCCGGCAACCCCAACAACAGCATCACCCCCTTCTGGCGCAGAATCAGCCCCGGAGAGGGACGCACAATGATCTTCGGCCGCGACATGCATCTCGTGGGCTACCCCGACCTGCCCATAATGCAGATACTCGAACCGCAGTACACGCAAGACATCGTTCTCTACGAGGAATAAAATTCCGGCCCTATACGCCATGATTATCCTATACCGTATCTATCAGATATTCGTGATGCTGCCGCTGCTCGTGGCACTCACCATAATATGCGCTACCGCTACGGTGGCGGGATGCGCCCTGGGAGGCGGCCGCTGGTGGGGGTATTATCCGGCGTCGCTCTGGGGACGCTTGTGGTGCATCCTCGCCTTCGTGAAAGTGGAGGTGCGAGGCCGCGAGAATATCAATAAAGCCACGAGCTACGTGTTCGTAGCCAATCACCAGGGAGCCTACGACATTTTTTCAATCTACGGCTATCTGCGTCACGACTTCCGCTGGATGATGAAGCAGAGCCTGCGCCGAATCCCGTTCGTTGGGTTCAGCTGTGCCGTTTCGGGCCAGGTGTTTGTCGACAACTCATCCCCCTCGGCCATCCGCCACACAATGCAAGCAGCCGAAAAGCAGCTCTCAAAGGGACGAAGCGTAGTGGTGTTTCCGGAAGGGGCGCGCACACCCGACGGCCGCCTGCACGCCTTCAAGCGCGGCGCCTACACCCTGGCTGTGGAATTCGGCCTTCCCGTTGTGCCCATCACCATTGACGGCGCCTATCGCGTGATGCCCCGCACTGCTTGGCTGCCACGCCCGGGACGCATCATCCTCACCATCCACCGTCCAATCGAAGCAGGCCACGACGGCCACGACCTGCGCCCCCTGATGCAAGCCTCGCGCGACGCCATCGCCTCGGCTCTGCCGGGAGAGCAGTAACACACATGGTTTGCCAATACGCGTCCACTGCTCCCATTAAGAAAAGAGCGCGGCAAAGGCACTTTCGAGACGTGGTATAGGATCCGAAAAATGATTGCCGGGCACGAGCTGATACTCCACGTTGATTCCGGCCGCAGTGAGAAGGTCTACAATCATTGCGGTGTTTTCTCCCACCGAATCAAAAGCTTTCACGGCCGACTTGGATTCTTGCCGTCCCAGCAGGAAATATGCTTTCCCGGTCTTGGGCGGTATTTCGCGATCTTTCATCCATCGGTCAAAACCATCATACCAGAACGAGCCCGAGAGCGAAGCAATATTGGCAAACGTGGGACACACCATCCATTGCCACAAGGCGAAGAGCCCCGACATGGACACACCCACGAGGGTGCGCTCCACATTTGAGTCCGGCGCCAGCACATTCTCTATCTGCGGCAGCACGCTCTGCTGCATAAGTTTCAAAAAACCGGGAGCCTCGCCCTTGAAATCAGGGTCGCCGGCGGGCACTCCGGGCGCAGCCCACGGGCTGAACACGTTCTGCCAGTCCATTCCTGTGACCACCACAATGCCCACACCGTATTTCGCGACCATCCGCTCCACGCGCTCGGCCGGTATTTCCGTGGGATACAGCACATAGGCTATCCTGCGGACGGTGCCCGTTGCACTGCACAGGCAATGCAGTCCTTCAATGTCGATCTTTTGTGTCATAATATTTCATCATGTCGGGGCGTCGGGCAGTCTTTCTGCCACAGTCTTGAACCGCGAGTATATCGTATTTTAATCGTCTGTTGCTTCAACTTTATTTTTAATTAAAAAAGCCGGCCGGCGGATATTGTTCATTCGGTCCTCGGTCCACCTATGGCATATTGAGCCATCCATCCAGTGCACCGTAACCGGGACCCGGCTGTAAAAAAGGTCAAAAAAAAGAAACTGCGCAACAAGATTGCGCACCCGCCCCCTACCTTTGCACCGAAATCACAAAAAGCATAAGGAATATGAAGACAATCGAAGGCTACGACGTGAAGATTTTCACCCACAATATCGAGGAAAGCGCCTTGGAGCAAATCAAGCAGTTGCTCTCCATCGAGGTATTCTCCCACAAAAAGATACGCATCATGCCCGACGTTCACGCAGGGGCCGGCTGTGTGATAGGTTTCACCGGCGACCTCGGCGACAAAGTGATCCCGAACATCGTGGGCGTAGACATCGGTTGCGGCATGCGCGTCGTCAATCTCGGAAAACTCTCAGGCATCGATTTTCACGGCTTCCACGAACATATCCGAGCCAATGTGCCTTCGGGTATGTGGGTTCGGGAAGAAAAGCGCGGTTTCAAGCCGCTCACGGGTGAGGAAATGGATATCTACCGAGAGGCAAAGCAGCTTGTGACTGCTCTCTTCTGCTACCGCGAGATTAAAGACTCGGGACGCATCAACAAGGCTATCGGATCGCTCGGCGGCGGCAATCATTTCATCGAGCTCGACAAGGACGATGCCGGTAACGTCTACCTCGTGATCCACACCGGATCGCGCAACCTGGGCAAGCAAGTGGCCGACATCTACCAGGCACGCGCCGTAAGGCACCTTACCGACGGCGCCGACAAGCTTGAGGAAACCATCAAACGCACCATTGAGGAATACAAGGCCGCCGGGCGACGCTCGGAATTGCAGAGCGTGATAAAGAAGATGCGCAAGGAGCATCAGGAGGCGGAGCCCGGTCTTCCCGCCGCTCTCTGCTATGTGGAAGGTGAGGAGCGCGAGCATTATCTCCATGACATGCGCCTCTGCCAGCGATGGGCCGTGCTCAACCGCAAACTGATATCTCTCCTGCTCTTGCGTTTCTTCCCGGATGCCGATGTGACTGAAGAATTTGAATCTGTCCATAACTACATCAGCGACAGCAACATTATCCGCAAGGGTGCTATCTCGGCGGCCTCGGGCGAGCGATGCATAATCCCCCTGAACATGCGCGACGGTTCGTTGCTCTGCACCGGCAAGGGCAACCCCGACTGGAACTGCTCGGCACCCCACGGTGCCGGCCGCGTCCTAAGCCGCACGCAGGCCTACGAGAAAATCACCATGGCCGACTTCGAGGCATCCATGCAAGGAATCTACTCTGAATCAGTGAACGATTTCACACGCGACGAATCACCCATGGCCTATAAACCCGCCGACGAAATTATCGCCAACATCGGCGACACCGTCAATATCGACACAATCATCCGTCCCATCTTTAATTTCAAGGCCTCGTAGGACCGAAAAAAATGACTATCTTTGTGACCGTATGGCTGTAGAGTTTATTGCAGGAACCGGGCACTACGACCGCGTGGTGGCCCAGGCGGCTTCCGTGAAGAAGTCGCTATGGATAGGCACTGCCGATATCAAAGATCTGCACGTCAAGACCGGGAGCAGCACCGAGCCTTTCCTGGGCGTGCTTGCCCGGCTCATAGGCCGCGGAGTGGAGGTGCGGCTCATCCACGCCAAGGAGCCCGGCCCGGCCTTCCGGGAAGATTTCGACCGCTACCCGGCTCTGGCCCGCGGCTTGGAACGGATGCTCTGCCCGCGCGTGCACTTCAAGATTCTCATCTTCGATTTCAGGAGCGCCTACATTGGCTCCGCCAATCTCACCGGTGCCGGCATAGGTATGAAAAGCGACGCGCGCCGCAATTTCGAGGCCGGCATACTCACCGATGATGCCGCCATCGTCGAAGCCGCCATGGAGGAATTCGACAGCGTGTGGCGCGGAGCCCGCTGCCGAGGTTGCGGACGTCGCCAATTCTGCACCGATCCTATACTGTGACGGAAACTCAATCCGGGCTACTGCAAGGAGTGACGGGTGCTCCTTTCGGAAGCTCCACCGGCCGCCCTTCTTCCGTCCAGGCCACTATGCCTCCTTCGAGGTTGGTAACGGCGTAGCCCNTGCTCTCCAGCATCCCGGCAGCTTCGGCCGAACGCCTTCCGCTGCGGCAATACACAGCTACAGGGCGCGACTTGTCGAGTGCCGCCCCTGCTTCGGCCACAAAATCATTATCAGAGACGTCAATATTACGCGCCCCGCTGATGTGCCCTGCGGCATATTCACCGGGCGTGCGCACATCTATCAACTGCACATCGGGATTTGCTATGAAAGCGGAGAAATCCTTCACGTTCACATTCATGACGCCACCCGTCTCCGAAGCAGCGCATGCATTGATTCCAAGCATGGCAAGTAGTGTTATGAGTATCTTTTTCATTTTGTTTATTCTACTTTTCAAAACACCTGCCGTCCACGAAAGGTTTTGCTTAGCCCCCTGCCTGTCGCAATAATAGCGACTGCTGCACCGAGGCAAAAGTCCACTTCGTGCGCAGCATCATTGCTCTCGCCTTAAATACTGATTTTCACCCTCATGCGCACCCATAGCCATGATGGCAACAATCTCCACAAGGCCACAACGATGCGCCACCGCCAGTCGATCACGGCCACGCGGCGATGGCCTGCAAGGGCACGGATTATGCGTGGCACGGCATATTGTGGAGTCATTTCCAGAGCGTGCGACGTGCCGGGAGTGAGCAGCGGGGTGTCGATCCATCCCGGACGGATGTCGGTGAACTCCACTTCTACGCCTTCCTGGCGCGCCAGCTGCTCAAGTGCCTGCATATAGGTCTGCGCACAACGTTTCGATGCCGAATAGGCCGCCATGCTGCCGATGCCCTTCGTGCCGGCCACGCTGGTCACAGCAGCGATGCGCCCCCGGCCACCATTGCGCCGGAAGTAGTCGTAGGCCGCTGCAAGCATGCGGGCAAATCCGGCCGCGTTGGCAGCTATCACATCGGCTTCAAGGCCGGGATCGAGGGCGTCGTTTCTGAAGCCCACGCCGGCCACATGAAAATACACATCCATGCCACCCATGGCCTCGACGAGAGCTTCGAGCCTTGCGGGAGCCTCGGCGTGGTTCACGTCGATCGCCGCATACTCAACTGCTCCGGGATACTTCTGCCGCAACTCCGCGAGCGGCCCCGTGCGGCGTGCNGCAAGGCCCACGCGCACGCCTGCAGCGGCCAATGTCTCAGCTACCTGCAGGCCTATGCCGGAGGATGCACCCACGACCACCACCCTGAGACCGCTCAGTTTTCTGATTGCCGAATTCAGCATTTTCTTGGGAGCAGAAAGATTCATAACTGGCTCAGAGCTTCGTTTACTTCGTCCAAATCAATCAATTGCGATTGCAGGAAGTCAAGGTACACCTTGGGAGAATCGAAGTAATGCTTCGAGGCTATCTCTTTTTGTTTCTCCTTGGGAAGTGTGCCGAGCCGCTCCATATCTTCTCGGGCGTCCAAATATCTCCACACGCCACCAAAATTTTCAATGGGATTGAGACTACCGCAATTGTCGCCGGACTCAATAATCTTCTCGCGCGTTTTTGGGCTGGACTTCTTTTTCATGGCCTGAGTATATTTTGCGCTAATTTACAAACTATTCAGTAAATCTCCAATTTTATAGGACATTCTCACCCTCTCACCACGGTGAATGCCATAATACCGATGTTTCCGGGCCGAGTGGCCATATTCGCTATATCATAAATCTGTCAATAATCTGCATATTCAGAATGGCACAGGCGACAGGAACTGATAATTATTGCCGTCGATAGGAAAAGTAAATTCTACAGCACGGGCGTGCAGGTGTAGCCGCACGCCTCCGGCTCCTGCACCGTAAAGGCGGTCGCCCGTGATGGCCATGCCCAGCCCTGAACTTGATGCCGAATGCACCCGCAACTGGTGGGTACGCCCCGTGAGAGGGTGAAATATTACGCGACTGCGGCCGTTCACTACCCTTTCAAACTCATAATCCGTTATGGCAACCTTGCCGTGCAGGCAGTCCACGCGCTGGCGCGGACGATCGAGATGATCGGCCAGCAGCGGCAGCTCTATGCGTCCGCTTGCAGGCAATCCACGCTCCTCGTAGTCGCCGTCGAGCACGGCCTCATAAGTCTTCTTCACCTTGCCTGTGGCGAATAGTGATTGCATCGACTTATATGCCGCCTGGCCGAAAGTGGCGATGAGCAGTCCTGAGGTGTCCTGGTCGAGCCGGTGGGCCACCTTCACCGGCCTTTCAGTTCCGTATCTATCGGCAAGCCACTGCTGCACCGAAGGAGCCTCCCCCTTGCCGGGCACAGAAAGCATGCCGGCCGGCTTTTCCACCACGCAGAACCATTGGTTCTCGTAGAGTATTATCGGTTCGGGAGTGGCCATAGTCCGGCTCTCGCGGCCAAGGGGCGGCTCCACATCCAGCCCGCGCAGCATCCAGCCGAGCACAGGGAGGCAACGGCCGCGACATGCCGGATAGTGCCGCCCGTGCACTCTCACTTCTCCGCCTTTGGGCCGGCCGTACCAGTATTCGGCAATGGCTACGGGGGTGAGCCCCCGAAGATAGGCAGCCTGCAGGAGCTTGGGTGCGCAGCATTCGCCGGCGCCCGACGGTGGCACCCCCATCGCGGTGGACGCAAATATTTCGCTCAGACTCCGGCTCTCGCCCCGTGCGTTGAGTAATTTGAAGTCGCCGAACAAGCGTAGCTGAAGCGCCTCGGAATCGGCACGTCGTTTTTGCTTCATTTCCTTGAGAGCGCATGTGGCTCGCTGGAGCGCCTCCTCAAATGGCGCGAGCTCGGCAGCCGCCCTCTTCTTCAGCCGGTGCAACTCGGCTTTCTCATACTGGCTGCTGCGTATCATCCCGGCCAGCTCGGCCTCGGACGCCATGCCTGAGCGACGACGCGCATCGCGTGCCTGCTTCGATTCGCGGCAGCGTTCCCTGAACGCCTCAATGCCGGCTTCGAGCCGCGCACTCGCCTCCCGTAAGCGCTCGCGGGCACGCGCCACATCCTGCCGCTCCCATTGTTCTATCCGGGCATTTTGCCGCGATATATCCGCTTCCGTCTGTTTAAAATAGCCATCGGGTGCGAGATAGTCGAGCACGGGCTCCACAAAGCCGGGACGAAGAAATCCATCGGTGCCCAGTTGGCCTGAGAAGGCACGCAACGTGTGGAGCGTCCCATCACTGCTACGGGCAATAAGCACGCCCAGCATCACGCCATTGTCGAGCACACGGCAGAAGCGCACGTCCTCGGGCCGGTCGCTATTGTGCAGCTCGGCCAGTTCGGCAGTGAGCTGCGCAAAGGCTTCGTCGCATGCCGCATCAGGTGTGTATTCAAAAGGATTGTTCATATTGCGTGGCCAAATTACAAAATCTCGCCGAATCCACCAAAACTCCACCCTGAATTGCTTGAATTGCAGCCGGATATTTCTACGACAGAAGGGCGCACTTCCGTGCGCCCTTCTGCTGATGATGCTTAATCTGCTATTTAAAGCTGAGGAGCCACAAAAGTGCGGGTTGCCAGCTGGCGGTCAATCTGATATAGGCCGGTGCCGTCTTCGCCCACGAGGGTGAGGTCGTCGATAATCTGGCGCACATTGTCTTCCTCTTCCACCTGCTCGGCAATGAATGTGTTGAGCTTCTGGCGAGTGGCGAAGTCCTTCTCCTCCTCGGCCATTGCGTAGAGATTGTTGATGAGAGCCGTGACCTTGGTCTCGTGCTCCAGCGTGGCAAGGAATGCATCCTTCACGGAAGCCCAGGAATCAGGCACGCCGGCGATGGGCTTGAGCACCACCTTGGCATCGCGTGCGTTGAGATAGTCCATGAGTGCCAGGGCATGAGCCTGTTCTTCCTGGAACTGGATGCGGAACCAGTTGGCAATGCCGTTACGGCCTTCGTGCTCGAAGTGCAGCGACATGGAAAGATAGAGATAGGCCGACCACATTTCGGCATTAACCTGCTCGTTGAGAGCTTCTTCAATTTTCTTCAGTAACATATCTAAATAGGTTTAAAACGCGTTTTCGTTTGTTCTTGACACGCAAAGTTAATTATTTCTGCCGACTTTTACCACTCTTTCATCAATCAATTATCGGCAGGTAGCTCCCGTAGCCTTCGCGCTCCATATCGCCTGCGGGGATGAAACGCAGGGCGGCGGAGTTGATGCAATAGCGCATGCCACCTTCCTCGGCCGGCCCGTCGGGGAAGACGTGGCCCAGATGCGACCCGCTGGATGCGGAACGCACCTCGGTGCGCACACGCCCGAATGAAGTGTCGGTGTGCTCGGATATCAGCGACGGCTCGATGGGTCGCGTGAATGCAGGCCATCCACACCCTGAATTGTACTTGCTCGACGACACGAACAACGGCGTGCCATCAGTGATGTCGACGTATATTCCGCGACGGAATTCATGGTCGTATTCGTTGACGAACGGTCGCTCCGTGGCTCCGTTCTGTGTCACCTCCCACTGCAGAGGCGTGAGGCGCGAGCGCAGCTCGGCTTTATCGGTCCTGCGCGCCTTGCGGTTTCTCACCTCGGCGAAGAGCTCGGGATTGATGTGGCAATAGCCTGCGGGATTCTTATAGAGGTACTGCTGATGGTAAAGCTCGGCCGGATAGAAATTTTCGAGCGGCTTCACTTCCACTGCCAGCGGCTCCGAATACCGGCGCTGCACCGCGGCCACGAAGGCTTCGATCACGGGCACATCGGCCTGGAAGGTGTAATATATTCCTGTGCGATACTGCGTGCCGCGGTCGTTGCCCTGCCGGTTGACCGACGTGGGGTCGATACTGCGGAAGTAGATCGAAAGTAAATCCGTAAGGCCCACTTCCGTATCGTCGTACTCCACCCTCACTGTCTCGGCAGCGCCTGTGCTGCCGCTGCACACCATCTCGTAGGAGGGATCGGGTGTGAGGCTGTTGGCATATCCGGCCTCGGTGCTCATCACGCCCTCGACCAGCGAAAACAGATGCTCCGTGCCCCAAAAGCATCCACCTGCAAAAAATATCTGTTTTGTCATTCTCTTGCTATTTTTTCCGTATCATTATTAAACAACCGGGTGAGCATTTTGTTTCGCCCCCATCCTCCAATATTTGCATATATCGCAAGTTTCAATTAATTTCGCAGATACAATATAGCTGCCGGAAAGAGAAAGAGCTCGGCAGGAGTTTATTATCTGACTACTAATGACATACTTCAAACTATAGCGTATGTGGTTGATCGAGGCCTTCAGGCACACGCCATCTCTGGCAGTGTTTCTTACTATCGGATTGGGTTTCCTACTCGGCAAGTTGAAAATCAAAGGTATCGCGCTGGGCACGGTCACGTCGGTGCTTATTGTGGGCGTGCTCGTAGGCCAGATGGACATCAACGTGGGAGGACCGCTGAAATCCGTGTCTTTCCTGCTGTTTCTGTTCTGTATCGGCTACAGCGTGGGACCTCAGTTTTTCCGCTCCCTCAGGGGCGAAGGGCTGCGACAGGTGTTTTTCGCTCTGGTAGTGTGTGTGCTGATTCTGGCCACGGCCATAGGCGTAGCCTTCTGCTTCGGGCTTAATCCGGGCCAGGCTGCCGGCATGATGGCCGGAGCATCCACCGCCTCGCCTATAGTGGGAGCTGCCGAAGACACCATCAATTCACTCCCGGGCGACCCGGCCACGCTGAAGGCCCTGGCGGATGCGATACCCGTGTGCTATGCAATGACCTACGTTTTCGGCACTCTCGGTGCCGTGTGGCTGCTTGGCTACGTGGGGCCCGCTCTGATGGGCGGCATCGACAAGATCAAGGCCATGACCCATGAGCTTGAAAAGCAATTGAGTCCGGCATCGGGCAGCGATCCCGCAAGTTTCAACGCCTGCAGGCCCATCGCGTTCAGAGCAATGGTGGCCGACGGTAGCCGGATGACTGCTCCTCGCACCGTGGCAGAAGTTGAAAAAGAATATTTAGCCGAGAATCGCCGTATCACCGTGGATCGCATCCGCCGCGCGGGCACAGAGGAATTGATTGATCAGATCACCCCCGAAACCATCATAAATCCAGCCGATACGGTGGTGCTTACCGGCCGTAGAGAAATGATTGTGGGGGATAACGACTGGTTCGGTCACGAAGTACCCGGTGTGGAGCTTCTATCTTTCCCCGTGGAGGATGTGGACGTAACGGTGTCGAAACACTGCCGGGTAAAGACCGTGCGCGCGCTGTTCGACAACGACTGGATGGATGGCGTGGATGTGAAATCCATGAGACGGAACGACAAATCTCTAAATCCCCTGGACGACACGGAGATTCTGCCCGGCGACATCCTGGAGCTCGTGGGCGAGAAGAAAAAGCTGAACCGCGCAGCCAAAGAAATCGGCTATCCCGACCCGCGCACCCTTGCCACAGACTTCGTGTTCATAGGTATTGGCATCGTTCTGGGCGGACTGCTGGGCGCTCTCACTTTGAAGATTGGCAATGTGCCCGTGAGCCTCGGAGCCAGCGGAGGCGCACTGGTGTCGGGCCTTCTGCTGGGATGGCAGCGTTCGAAGCGCCCCGTCTTCGGCGCCATTCCCAAGGCATCGCTGTGGGTGTTCAACAATCTTGGACTTAATATGTATATCGCCGTGATAGGCATATCCTCCGGTCCGTCGTTCATCAGTTCATTCACGGAGGTGGGCCCCAAAATATTCGTAGCCGGCCTCATCGTCACTCTGGTGCCGCTGTTCCTGTCGATTCTTATCGGGCACTATCTCTTCAAGTTTCATCCGGCCATGACGCTCGGATGCTGCGCCGGCGCACGAAAGACCACCGCCGGACTCGGCGCTGTGCAGGAACGCCTCGGCAGCTCCGTCCCCGCTTTAGGCTACACCGTGACCTATGCCGTGAGCAACACCGTCCTTATCATCTTCGGCATCATCCTCGTATTGCTCACCGCCTGATCCGTCATCACGAAATATGAGTCGTCCGCGCTGTTCACACAGCGCGGACGACCCCAATCATTGAAAAATATTAACCTAACTTAACCTATTATCTTACACAATCTAAATTACTTTAGAATCTTCGTAGAAGCCTTCTTGTAGCAAGTCGATATTTTCGACCGCGACGTGCAGCGACTTGACCAGGGGATGGTCGTTTCTTAATCATCCCACAAGGACACACTTCCTATTTCGAGCCAGTTGAGGGTATTGAGCNCAATCTGCGGCCAATCCTCCCCTTCGGCNAGATTATCTACGGTGATATTTATATAATCGCCCTNGGCAATGCCCCGGGCTTTATCTGCACTCACTTCAATGCGTTCGCTCCAGGTGATCTGCCTCGACGGGCCAAACCACAGCGCTTGCTCGGCCCCGGTCTGCGCCCGGGCTCCCGTGGCGAGAGCGAGCAGTGATAAAAGAAGCAGATGTTTGTTCATGTCTTTTGTGTTTTTCAGTTTTATGCTGCAAAATTAGNCACTTNCTGCGTTGCAAAAGGTGCAGAAATGTAGTGTGGCTATGCTGCATTTGTTGCCTGCGACAAATGCCTACGNTGCCGNAAACAAACACTACCACAAAAGCAATCCCGGCCTCCTGCGGGAGGGGCCGGGATGCAAGTGGCGAGATTTGGATCAGTCTCTGAACGAGGGCATCTGATCGCGGCTCAGCATGAAGTCGCAGCTCCAGGCGTCGTTCCAGTAGTCAACGTCGGCGTTGCCATGGTTCGTGTTGTTGAACTCGGCAGCTGCCGGATCGGAAGTGATGGCATTGTCCCACCACGGCATGAAGTAGTTCCAGTAAAGGCCCTTCTCCCACTGCTCCGAGAGCTTGGGAATGTTGCCGCACTCACAGATGGCGAGCAACTTGCCGGGGAAGTGTTCCTTCATGAAGGTGTACCAGTACTCCATATCGGCCATTGAGGAGTTGTAGAAATCATATCCTACGATGTCGACATATTCGTCGCCCGGATACCACTGCATGGAGTCGCCGCTGTTGTAGACCCAGATGAGGTTGGTGAGTCCGTGGTAATTTACCATGCGGTCGTACATCACACGCCACAGTTCAGCACACGCTTCAGGGCCGTCTATACCCCACCAGAACCAAGATTTGCGCCACTCGTCCTTGAGAGTCTCGTTCCAGTTGCCCTGGGCCTCGTGGAGCGGACGCCAGAGGATGGGGATGCGCTGATTGGCCAGTGGTTTCATAAAGTTGGCCACGCGGTCGATATCGCTGATCATCTTCTGATAGCCCTCCGATTCCGGGTCGAAGATATCCGCCGGACTGAACGAGGTCTGGTCCGGAGCTGATCCGGGCGTGCAAGTGATATCGTAGCCGTTATTGGCCAGCTGCCCCCAGTGCCACATGGCACCCACCACGCCGTTTTCTTCGGCCCAGGTGATGGCGGGGGCGGGATTGCTGTAGTCGATCCAGCCGCCGGGGGAGGAGTACACGTCGTGAATGAAGTCGAAATTGTTAATGGCGGGATAGCGGCCCGTGTGCTTGTAGACCCACAGTGCTTCGTTCTGGTTCCAGTTCACGCAGGCGCTCACGCCCGAGAGCATCTTCACGCCGGTGTTCTCGCGCATGAACTCAAGCAGGCGCTGAGCTTCGACAGATCGGTTGGACGCCACGGCGAGTGCCTGGATGTCGACCGAATATGTCTCGGTATTGGTAGCCGTGCGTGAAAACATCGTGATGGCACCGGGCGCCACGGTGAAGCGGCAAGATGCACCGGCAGCCACAGGCACCTGCGCCTTGAGGTAGCGCGACACGGTGTAGGGGTTGTGCACATCGCCGCCATCAGCCGTGAGCTTGGCGGTGTCGCTGATCATCACCGGAGCATTGAACTCCAGCACTACCTCCACCAGGCCCGGCTGCACCTTCATGCCTGTGGCAGGAGTGGCCGAGAGAAGTTCCAGCTTCTCGGGAAGGGCGAGATTGTTATCGTCGTTGTCGCTGCATGATGCGAAAGCCGCGATGCACGCCGCGCCAAATATTATTGCTTTGAAANTATGAAGTTTCATNATATTCGCTTATTGGAGAATTTCAACTTTTGTGAGCACATAGTGCGAGCCGCGGATGAGAAGNCCGCCGGAGAGCAGACGCTCGCAAATCGATTCGTCCATGGGGAAATCCACATAGCCGTTNTCCACGAAATCAGAGAGGCCCAGCCACTCGAATCCGGGGAAGCTCACGTCGTTGCTGTCGCGCAGGTCCATCTGTGGCCACTGGTCGGGNTCGGGGTAGAACCACATGCGGATGGTATCGTCGGGCTGCAGNAGTGCCAGTTGTGCGGCTTCGATCTTCACGATGTACCAGTCNCCGAACTCCTGCTCTCCTTCCCACAGGAGGCTGGAGGGCTCGGGGGTGGGCTCAGCGCCGGTGATTTCCACCTTTAAGAGAGTGAAATAGGCACCGCGGATGCGCAGGCCGCCGGCCGTTATGCGTGCGTGCACGTCGTCTGTGACGTTCATCTTCACGATGCCGTCGGGCCATTCGTCCTGCGGATGCTTCCATGCAAAACCGTCGAAGTCCACCCAGTCCACGTCCTGAAGGTCGAAGTTGCTCCAGCCTTCATCGCTGGCCTCAATGGTGATCTTAATCACGGAGCCCACGGTGAGGGCGGNGAATTCCTCCGGTTCGAGATAGAAATCATACCACTCGCCGAAGTCCTGCTCGCCCTCCCAGAGGGTGATATCGGTCGACGTCTCGGGTAGCCCGAATTCGCCGCTGATGATATCGAGGCGCCAGAGGAAGCGGGGCTCGGTCTCGCCATACTTGTTGCCGTAGACCTCAGAGTTTTCGTCGTTGCTGTCGGTTCCGAGATTACCGCTGCCCACATTCTTGATCTGAACGTTGCCACCGGCCATTTCCACAACCTGATACATACCGCGNTCGGGATATGTGATGGTAGTGGGATCGGTCACCCAGAACATGCGCCAGTCGTTTTCNTCGCCTATCACGAGATATTCGCCGGTGGCGCTGTTCTTGATATAGTAGCAGCCGGGCATTTCGTCGACGGGCAGGAAAGAGAATTCCTGGTCTTTGGAGCCCGTATAGGCCATCACGCGCGGATACTCCTCGGCACTGTTGCGTGTGAGGTAGCGCTCGGAGCCCACGTGCTGAATGCGGCACACCACTGAGCCGTCGGGGTCTTTGGCTGCTGCCACGAGGTTGATTTCCTGCGAGCGCAGCTCGCTGCCGTCGAAGGCTATGAGACGGATCGCCGACATTCCACCGAGAATCCCCANGGGCACGCGCACCTTNAGATGGCCTGAGGATTTGCGCATAAACGTCATGGCNTCCACCACGATATCCTCGCCATCCGCGCCAGGGAAAATTATGGAGCCTATGCAGTCAAGGTCTTCGCCCTTGAAGGTGATTACATCGCGCTCGCGGGCCTCATCGCCGGGCTCCATGAAGTTGATCACAGGNGTAGCGAGGCGCATTTCCTGAAGGCTCTCCACCTCGCTGCCGGCTCCCGCCAGGCGCAGCTTTCCTGCTGCCACGCCTGCCGGAACCTTTACCTTGATCATATTGGAAGTGACCACCTCGAAGTCGTGCACCTCGATATTTCCCGGAAAAATGATGGTGCTTACTTCGTGGAGATTATTTCCGGAAATCACCATTTCGGTGTTTGCCATCACGGCCGAGGGCATGAACGACTTTATCTGCAGTCCCTGCGACAGCGACTCCTGCGTGTCGTCGGAGCAGCCACACATCAGTCCCNAGAGAATGATGGCCAGCACGGCCCAGATATATGTTGNTTTGATTTTCATAGTTGATGTGATTTTACCATCCGGTGTTCTGAGTAAGTTTGGGATTCTTCATCCGCTCGGAGTGCGGAATGGGNAAAAGATTGTACTTTTCGTCCCATGTGCGTGCTATGCGGTTGCGGGTGAGCAGAATATTGCCGTCGGAGCGGCGTTCAAGTTCGGCACCCTGCACTTCGGCGAAGTACTGCGCGCCCTTCTTCCAGCGGCGCACATCCCAGAAGCGGAGATCCTCGAAGGCGAATTCCACGAGGCGCTCGCGCTCGTAGCGCTTAAGGAAATCGGCGGGATTGCCGGTGAAGGGAGGCATCTGCACGTCGGAGCGGCCACGCACCACGTTGATTGCCTCGTTGGCCGACATACCCAAGTCGCCGGCGGCATCGGCATTTCCCGTGAGAGCATAGACGCATTCGGCATAGTTGTAGTAGAACTCAGGGAGCCTCATCACGATCCAAGCATGACGGAAAGAGCTGTTCACGTTGGGAGTGAGGTCGGAATTGCCGTCCACGTACTTGCGCAGATAGTAGCCCGTGGTGGTGGCGTTCACCTTGGGAGCGGCGTTGAAGCCACCGGTGAAGCACTGAATCTCGCGCTGCTGATTGGAGTTCAGCGGCCAGAGNTCGCCATTCTTCACCACCGTCATGGCAAAGCGCGGGTCGAGGCCATCGTAGGGGCGCTCGGTNGTGATGTTCACGATGCCCGGGTGCACCTCGCCGAAGGTGCGACCCGCATTGTCGCCGCTCTGATACTCATATTGGTCGATGAGCGACTGCGTGGGGCAGTTGCCGCTGGAGCCTCCTTCCAGACCCACGGGATAGTTCTGGCGCTCGAAGGTATTGTCTTCGGTCTTGGCTATAGCAAAAATCAGTTCGTTGTTGGTGAAGCTGTTGTTGCCCCAGAGAGAAGCATAGGTGCCAATCTTGATACCCCATTCCTCGGCGTGGTCGATGATGTACTTATTAGCCTCGGCTGCGCGCTGCCACTTGGCAAGATCATTGCTTTCGTTGAACAGAGGGCTGGCGGCATAGAGCAACGCACGGGCCTTNAGGGCCATCACGAAAGGACGCGACGTGCGTCCCAGATGCTGGCTCATTTCCTCGCGATAGCTTATAGGGAGAAACTCNGCGATAGCGTCGCATTCGTCCACGATGAACTCAAACACCTTGTCGGCCGGCGTGCGCTCCACGTTGTTGGCCTCGTCGATGGTGAGGGTGGTGAGCACCAGGGGCACGTCGCCATACGTGCGCACAAGCTCGAAGTAGTACCACGCACGGAGGGCGCGCACCTCATAGGCGAATAGCTCGAAACGCGCGCGGAGGGTTTCGTAGGCCGTTTCCGACGACGTGCTGTAGATGTAGTCGCTGAGGTCGATTTTGTCGAGTTTCTCCAGGAANTTGTTTGCCTCGTGGATAGCGGTATAGTTGTTTTTCCAGTAGTCGGGCATGGGATTGTTGGCCGACCATCCGCCGTTGTAGAACGTGTGCACGCCGGAATTGATCAGCGCATAGGCTGCTTCGTCGGTGGCAGAGGCCAGGAGAGCGCCGTTCCAGTTGTTCTCGAAGCCGTTNGTCAGCTGGGCATACACGTCGTTGACCAGCTTCTCAACACCATAGATAGGACTGTCGTAGACCCACTCCTCGTCGTTGGTCGTGAGCTCGTTGTAGTCGAGATCGGCGCAAGAGCCGNTGGCCACGAGGATGCCGGCTGCAACGGCCGTCGTGAATATATTTGCTTTCATTGGTTTCGTGATTTTAGAAGTTGAGGATAAGACCCACGTTCACGCCCTTGAACANAGGATATTGCGTGCCCATCACNTCGGGGTCGAGCGTCTTCATGCTCGACGAGGTGAAGAGGTCGCGACCCTGCACGTAGATGCGTGCATCGTTCATGGCAAGCTTGCCGATGAGGCTGCGGGGGAANCGGTAGTAGAGCTCGGCGTTGCGCAGCTTGAGCCAGGAGATATTGCTGTACCACACGGTGCTTCCCTGGTTGTTGTTGGGNTTGTCCTGCGTGGTGAGGCGGGGATAGAGGGCATTCTCATTATCTGCGCCGGGATGCCATGCATTGTCGTAGTAGTGCTGCGAGAGGTTGCCGGTGCCCAGCGTAGTGCTGTAGACGCCGGTGGTGCCCAGGTAGGATGTCATGCCGCCGGCTCCCTGGAAAATCAGGTTGAAGCCTATGCCTTTGAATTCGGCNCCTATGTTGAAGGCGTAGTTGGTCTCGGGCAGGTTCGTGCCGTAGCCGAAAAACACTGCGTCGTGCTCGTTGATGATACCGTCGTTGTTGCGGTCGCGATACTTGATATCGCCGGGCTGCACGTTGGAGAACGTCTGNGTGGGACTGGCGGCGATGTCGGCCTCATCCTTGAAGAAGCCGATAGCTTCAAGACCATAGGCCTGNCCCACACGNGTGCCCACATGCGACTGGTATTCCTCGGCNGGCANCTCGATGTAGTTCTTGATGCGATTCGAGCCCCATGTGAACATCACGCCGGCGTTGACAAGGAAGTCGCGGGTGATACGGCGTGAGTAGTTGAGGCCGAGNTCCACGCCGTAGCTGTCGACCTTGCCCTCGGCCGCGTAGGAATCAGGACGTCCCACCACCCAGGAGTTGAGNTCGTTGGCGTTCATCATGATATTGGAGCGACGGTTGTAGTAGCCGTCGGCCGTGAAGCTGANGCCCTGCAGCAGCTTGAGGTCCACACCCAGATTGTACTTATAAGCGGTTTCGAGAGGGAAATCGCTCAGGGGATAGTGGGTGAGGTANCTGCCCCAGAAGCCGCCGTTGTAGTTGGGGCCGAATACGATATTGCCGTGGCCGCCGTCGTAGCTCTCAAGCCACAGGCCGTTGACCGGNACNTAATCGGANTGCTGGATACCGAACGAAGCGCGCAGCTTGGCAAGGTTGAGCACGGAGGCCGAAGCGTCGTTGGCCAGGATNTAGGCCGCCGATATAGTGGGTGAGAACGCCCACTTGTGGGGATACGAACGGTTTGAGCCATTNCCGGNCAGCACCAGGGTGGCGTTGAAGCGCTCGCGCCACGAATAATTCATGTAGCCGATTACGTTGGAGCGGTTGAAGGTGTTGTAGCGGTCCATGTTCACCCTCTGGCTCGTGTTGTAGATAAACGCGGCCGAGACATTGTGGTCGCCGAAACTGCGATCGTAGTTCACGGTGAANTCGAAGGTGCTTGCACGCCACTGGTTGCCCTGCCACTTGGAGAACTCAAGATTGTTGATTTTGTCGCCATAGACCGTGCTTACCAGCGCAGAGGGATCGCCCACGCTTCCTTCATAGGATTCAAATCCGTATTGGAAGCTCTTGCTGTGGCGCTCGTTGATCTGCGAGTAGTTGTCGTACGACACTCGCAGCGATGCGCTCAGGCCCGGAGTGATGAAGTCGAAGTGCTGGGTGAGCAGGGCGTCGGCATAGAACGCGCGCCTGTGNGTCTTCTCGCGGCCGGTGCTCTGCACTATGGCCACGGGATTGGCATCGCCGAACGTGGCGTTGCCACCCCACACCCCGTCGCTNCCGGTCACGGGAAATGCCGTGGCCGGGAGGCTGTAGATGCGCCATATAATATCGCCTGCGCTGCCGCCGGCAGGATAATTGGTCTCGATGAAGCTGCCCAGGAGATTCACCTTCATATCCGTGGAAGGTGTNACCTTNTACTGGAGATTGGCGCGGACATTGGCTTTGGAGTAGCGCAGCTGCGAGTTGTAGTCGGCTTGNTCGGTGCCCTTGAGAGCGCCGCGGGCGTCGGAGTAATCAAGCAGGGTGAAATACTTCATCTTGTCGCTGCCACCGCTGATGGAGATGTTCACTTCGTCNTCGGAAGCGTTGTTTTTCAGCACTTGCTCCTTCCAGTTGACGCNGGGATAGCGATACGGGTCGGTGCCGTACTTGAAGAGCTCCAGCTCCAGGGGCGAATATGCCGCGGCAAGGCCNTCGTTGGCCCTGGCCTCGTTCAGGGCGGTGGCATAGCCGTAGCCGTCCACAAAATCGGCCGTTTTGGGGTCGAAGAGGAATTCATGGCGATAGCTCACGTCGATGTGGGGGCCACCCTCCCCACCCTTTTTGGTGGTGACGAAGATGGCNCCGTTGATGCCTTCATATCCCAGGAGAGCCACGGCGGCGGCATCCTTGAGCACCGTCACGGATTCCACCTCGTCCACGGTGAGGCGGTCGATGGGGCGGCGGATACCATCGACNAGGATGAGCAGGTCGTTTTCGCTGAAGGTCTGATACCCGCGGATATTGAAATTGGCACCGTAGTTGTCGTCGCCCTGGAAGCCACCGGTCTTCAATGCCGTGAGGCCCAGNAGGCGGCCATATAGTGCATCGGAGAGATTGATGGCGCCCGATGCGCGCAGGTCCTCGGCCGTCACCACCGAAACGGATGCCGAGAGAGTCGACAGCTTCTGCGTGATGCCGAAACCGAGATTCACTTCGGTGCTGTCCGGGGTGGCCGTCGTTATCTGAGCACCGGCCACGGCCGAGCCCGACAACAGCACTGCGGATATTATTGCTTTATAATTTTTCATAGTTCAATGATAATGAAAGGTTATTCCCAGCCGGGATTTTGGAAAAGGCCGTAACCCTTGTTGATCTCGCTGCGGGCGATGGGCGAGAGGAGCCATTTATTGGTCCAGTTGCCGGGCGTCCACCACACGCGTGCATAGGACGTGATGGGCTGGGTCTCGTAGATGAANGAGGGCCAGATGCCGTTCATCTGGCTATAAGGCTTCTCACACTTCTCGCCGGTGGCGGGATCCTTGGCATAGATGGTCATGCGGTGAAGCTGGGCGCAGAAGATATCGGTGCGCTTGTAGCGGATAAGGTCCATCAGGCGGCAGTTTTCAAGACCCATCTCGCAGGCGCGTTCGCGNAGGATTTCCTCGATCAGGGTGTCGGTATCGCCCAGGTTGAGGCCGCTGTTGACGCTGAGCGAGGGNAGACCCACGCGTGCGCGCACNTTGTCGATCTGGGCCACTGCTGCCGTGTGATTTCCGGTGTGGGCGAGAGCCTCGGCATATACCAGGTGCATGTCGGCCATGCGCAGGTAGGGCCATGAGAAGCGTTCGTAGGAGACNTCCTGGAAGTCGAGAGCCCATTTGAANTGGCCGAAGCCGTGGGCGAGGTAGCCCTGTGGGAAGTACCACTGGCCGGCGTAGAGGTCGCCGCCNTCCCAGGTGTCGATTATATTGTCCCAGAAGGTGTCGAATTGATTGTTGACCATGCGNTGGGGCACCACCATGTTTTCATAGAGGCGCGGGTCGCGGTCGGCGAAGATGTCGATATTCTCGGCATTGTCGGTGTCGTAAAGGCGCTGGCCGTCGAAATTGCGGCCATCGGCCCATGGAAACATGTTGAACCACTCAAGCGTGGGGGCATGGCCTCCGTAGTGGGCCACATTGCAGGGCACGTTNGGCCACCATTCCTGGAGATACTCGCCATGGTCGGGGTTGCGCACCTCGATTATCTTTTCGGAGGTCTCGCGGCAGTAGTAGGCAGTGCGGTAGGCGCGGCGGTAGTCGGCCTCGGTGGTGCCTTCGGGCTGCTGAAGCGCATAGGGATTGCCGGCTGCGGTATTGGCGCGGAAGAATTCCTCNCAGGCCTCAAGACACTTGTTCCAGATGGCATTGTCTTTGCGGCCCAGCCACACGCGCAGGATGGGATCGCCATCTATATCCACACCCACGGGCACTTTGGGTGCTCCGGCATACTGCATATAGGGTTCGCTGTCNTTGAAAAGCGGGCTTGCCACGTACCACCACAGCTTGGCACGCAGGCCGTAGGCTCCGCCCTTTGTGAGGCGTCCGCCTTCGGCCATATAGTCGGTGATGGCAAAGGGCAGCGNGGGATCGTTGATCACCTGCACGAGGAGATTGTCGATAAACTGAGCCGTCTGCTCCACGGTGGCTCTGCCGGCCACNAGCTCGCCCTCGCCGGTGATACCGCTGATGTAGCCGCCCTCAAAGGTTTCGCCGGTCTCGTAGGCATGATCCACGAGGGGCAGACCGCCGAAGTGGCACAACGCGTCGTAGTAGCGGCTCGCGATGATCAGGCGAGCCTCGGCCTTGAGGCGTGCTTTTTCCTGCTCGCTCATATCGGGCACGCGGTCGACGTTCTGGATGAAAATCCAGCAGGCGCGCACGGTGCCCCAGATGCCTTTGCGGTTTTCGGTGTCGAGGAAGGCGAATTTATCGCCCACCCAGCCGTTGTCGTTTCCGCTCTCGGTCTGCATTCCGCTGTAGTACTGGCTCACGACGCTCACCCAGCCGATGTTGCAGTGCACGATGTCGCTGATGGCCTCGGGCATGCCGGAGTTGATGGTGTTGTTGTCGGAGAATCCGTCGTAGAGGCCTTTATATGATTCCCACAGGAACATCTTGGCATACTCGGCCTTGGAAAAAACCGTGTCGATGGTCACGTCCACGCCGGGTGCCTTCTCAAGGAAGCTGTCGCCCAGAGCAATCTCGTCCACGCAAGCGGTCATTGCCGCTGCTCCGAGNGTGCAGGCTATGATCAGTCGGTTGAATTTATGTTTCATATTGATGGCTATCTTTTAGAAGTTGACACTGGCGCCGAAGTTGAATACGCGGGTGATGGGATAATTCACCTGGCTGGTGGCGCTTTCGGGGTCATTNGCTTTAAACTTGGAGAANGTGAGGAGGTTATAGGCCGAGAAATACACCCTGAACTGCTGCAGCTGGGGCAGGAAGCGGGGCGTGCGGAAGGTATAGCCCAGCTCCAGGTTCTTCAGGCGGGCGTAGGATGCGTCGGCGAAATACACGCTGGAGTT
The DNA here is from genome assembly GCA_014801485.1 of Bacteroides sp. Taxonomy (GTDB): domain Bacteria; phylum Bacteroidota; class Bacteroidia; order Bacteroidales; family Muribaculaceae; genus CAG-873. Next base: position 50,811 of record JAAVEC010000010.1, on the reverse strand, counting down.
GGCCGTGTTGTTGTCCTTGGCCATGAACGAGAGGCGAGGCAGGGTAGCCGTCTCGGCCGTCTCGGGCGTCCAGCTGTTATCGGCCACCCACTGCATGAGAGCNGAGCGGTTCACCGAGCCGAACTGCGAACGATAGGGCCTCTGCAGCTCGCGGGTGACGTTGGTGGCGCCCACCCAGAGCATCGAGAAGTCGAAGCCCTTGAAGGTGAAGCCGGTGTTGAGGGAGAATGTGTACTCGGGCACGTCGCTGTAGTACATGGCGTGCACGTCGTTGTTGTCGATCACGCCGTCGCCGGTGAGATCCACATACACGCAGTCGCCAGCCTGCACATTGATCATCTGCTTGGGCATGTCCACGCCGTAGACCTGCTTGTAGTGTTCTTCGGTCTTGCCCGGCTGGTAGAACTCAAAGAATTCATAGCCGCGGCGCTGGCCCACGGGCAGGCCTATGCCGGAGAGGTGCTCGTAGAGCGGTGGCACTTCGCCGTTTTCGATCACCTTGTTGCGTGCAAAGGCCATGCTGGGCGAGATGTAGTAGTTGAAATCNGCCCCNGCGCGGTCGCGCCAGGTGAGCGAGATTTCGTAGCCGTGNTTCTTGACACGTCCCAGATTCACCGACGACGGCTTCTGCGCCGTGATGCCGGGGAGCATGCTGCTGTTGTCGATGAGGATGCCCTTGCGGTCTTCGGTGAATACGTCGACGGTGGCCGAAAGACGATCGTTGAAGAAGTGGATGTCTACACCATAGTTCTGCTTTGTGGCCGTTTCCCACGTCACGAGAGGATTGCCGGCGGTCTGCTCATAGGCATTGCCAGTCCAGGTGCCGAGGCCGAAGTTATAGCCGTCGTTGCCTATGTAGTATGTGCCCAGCAGATATAGGAAGCGCTGGTTGTTCATGTTGTCGTTGCCCACCTTGCCCAGCGAAGCACGCAGCTTCATGAAGGGAATAACNTTGCTGATCGATTTCCAGAAAGGCTCGCCGGAGAGAATCCAGCCCAGCGACACGGAGGGAAACAGGCCGTAGCGGTGGCCTTTGGCGAAGTTTTCGGAGCCGTTGTAGCCCAGGTTCACGTCGGCCAGATAGCGGCTCTTGTAGTTATAGGTCACGCGGCCCACGAGACCCACGTAGCCGTGGGGGATGTCTTCGTAGGTGCCGGGGTAGTAGTATTTGCTCTGGTTGTAGAGCAGCAGGGCGGTGAAGTCGTGGTCGCCAAACTTGCGTGCGTAGTTGAAACTTGCCTCGGCATACCAGTCGCGGGCAAACCAGTAGGCCTCTTCGTAGCCCAGGTTCCAGGCATCGCCTTTCTTGCGCAGNGCCACCGAGCCGTCGTCGAGCAGCACGGGTTCGTAGGTGACGCCCTCGTAGAGCGTGCGCAGCTTCTGCTGGGTATAGGATGANTTGTAGGAGCCCTTGAGGCGGAAATCAAGTCCCGGGGTGAGGAAGTCGAGTTTCAGGCGGTATATCAGGTCGAGATTCACCACATTGGTGGCCTGGCGCTTGTAGCCGCGGCCGTAGAAGGGAAAGAGACCGTCGCTGTCGCATTCGCCCACGTAGGTCTTATTGGCCACGATGCGGCGNCCCTCCTCGTCGATACCGGCTCCGGTGAAGGGNGCCGAATACACCAGATTGTCAAACACCTGNTACTCACCCTCGGCCAGCTCGTAGCGGTCTTCGAGACGTCCGCCCAGGTTCACCGAGAGCTCGTTGTACTTGCCCAGGTTGAAATCNACGTTGGCGCGATANTTATANCGGTTGTAGGAGAAGTTGGTGTTTTTATCGGTGGAGAAGGTGCGGAAAAGGCCGTCCTGGTTGAGCATGCCCACCGACACGAAGTAGCGCGCCACGCTGTTGCCGCCGCGCAGCGAGATATTGTACTGCTGCTGGGGTGCGCTCTTTTTCATCACGTANTTAAGCCAGTTCATGCTGGGGTAGATGAGCGGCATATCGCCGTCGCGGAAGTGGCGGATNGCNTCCTCCGAGAAGCGAAGCTGGGACGGATCGAAGCCGTCGCTCAGCTGGGCATTATTATATAAAGTGGCCCAGGTGTAGGAATCGACCATCTCGATGAANTTGGCCACCTGCTGGATGCCGTAGCTGGCCGAGAAGCTGATATCGGTNTTGCCCTCGCGGCCGCGCTTTGTGGTGACGATGATCACACCGTTGGCGCCGCGCACGCCGAAGACGGCCGTGGCCGAGGCATCCTTGAGGATGGAGATATCTTCCACTTCGTTGGGGTCGATCTGGCTGAAGCTGCGCTCCACACCATCCACGAGAATCAGAGGATTGGACCCGTTGAACGAGCCCACGCCACGCACCAGGATGGTGGGATCGTCGCCGCCCGGACGGCCGGAGTACTGCACGGTAGATACGCCCGGCAGCTTGCCCGCCATGGCATTGCCCAGAGAGGCCGATGGCGACTTCAGGAGTTCCTTGCCGTTGACNTTGCTCACGGCACCGGTCATGGTCACTTTCTTCTGCACGCCGTAGCCGATCACCACCACTTCGTCGAGATTATTGACGNAGGGCGCGAGTTCCACGTCGATTCTGGTGCGGTTTTTCACTTCCACGGTGAGAGGCTGATAACCGATGTAGGAAAACTCCAGAGAGCCGTCGGCCGACACCGGTATTTCGTAATTGCCGTCGATATCGGTGACGGTTCCGGTCTTTGAGCCTTGCACCGTCACGGAGGCTCCGATCAGAGGCTCTCCGTTCTCGTCGGCCACATTGCCCGTGACTTTGAGCAGACTTTGCGCCGACAGAAGATGGGGCGAAAGGAGGCATATCGCCCCCACGACCCAGGTCTTCATTTTCGTAAGATTTAGCATTTTGGATTTAATTGGTTTATTGAACTTTTGTGATTTCTGATTTAAGGCAATGTTCTTTCAAAAAAACGATACGCAAAAGTATGCTTTATAAATATCACTTGTGCCTGAGTGCGCCGGGCAAATTGTGTGTTAAATGTTGCTATTATGTGCAGGNCGCCCCGGAGNGGGCCGAGCCGCAACATTTGATGCATATTTTTGTGCACATCGCGGNGCTCGCTACAAATCAAACATGTGTTCAATTGTATTCAAACAAGCCTATAAGTAGCTGCAAAAAGCGTAGGTTGAATAAATATAAATATGTAACTTTGCAAAAANCAATCACACGCTTGACAAAATGCTCAATCACCTCCACATAATGCTNTCACGCTTCCGCCGGATGCTCGCCGCCGCCCTCGTGGCCGTGGTGGCCGCGCAGGGGGCTGCGGCTTCGGAGTTCAGGGATTTCATCCACACCTACACCAACACTGCAGCCGTGGGCACAGTATTTGTCGACGCAAACGGCACGGCGTGGGTGGGCACCACCAACGGGCTCATGCAATACGACGACCTCAAGCGCGACTACTCCATCCGCCTCTCGATGCCCGAAGAGCTACGGGTGCCCATACACCTTATCTACGGNCTGAACGACGGCCGAATCGTCGTGATCACACGCTCAATGAAGAAATACGTTTTCGACCCCGTGAGCTACGGAGTGGAGGAAATCAACTCGGANTGGCTGAGCGAGCGCGACATTGAGGTGCCGGGGCCATGGACCATCGAGATTATTGGCAAACCCGATTNCCCGGCCCTGATCGTGGCAGGCAATAAGGTATTTACCCTCGACGCCGCGCCTGGACATAAAGCAAAACTCATCGATACCCTCGACCGCAACGTGGTCTCGCTCTCATGCGATGGCAAGNACTACCACGCCGTCACTCCTTCATATATATATACTCTCGACCCGGCCACCGGCGCGGCTGAAAAGACAGCCTTCCCATTCGAGACCTTCGCCGCCCACGTGATAAAAGACTCTAAGGGTAATATCTGGCTGGGCGACAAGGATCTGCACCGCTTCGACGCCACAAACCACAGCTGGCAAACCCTGCGCCACAACTTGATGGTAACGGAAATCACCATTTCGGGGCCCGACATCTACGTGGGCACAAGCGCCTCGGGCATCCTGCACTATGGCGAGGACGGCACGCTGCTCACGGAAATCCACAACAATCCCTTCGACATCAACACGCCCGTGAGCGACCACTGCGCGCACGTCTACGTGGACAGCAGCGACAATCTCTGGGTCACCTACAACAAGTGTGATCTCTCCATTTCTTCTCATTACTACGACATTACGAAAGGACGCCATATCGACGACCTGCAGCGCCAGCGCATCAAGGACGATATAATATCGCTGCTGCCGGTCGACGACAACACGGTGGTCGCAGGCACCGACGGCAACGGTCTGTTTGTCGTCGATGCCGAGACCGGCACATCGCTGCCCGAGTCGANGCTGCTGCGCTCCAAGGTGCAGGACGCCGCCATCACAGCCCTCTTTCTCGACTCGCGCAAGCGCCTGTGGATAGGCAGCTACCGCAGTGGGCTTATATGCGTGANCAACGGTGCCGTGTCGCGATTTTTGCCCGATACGTCGCCCTACTCTATCGTGGAAGACATTGATGGCAATATATTCGTGGGCACATCCGGCAACGGCCTCTTCCGTATACCTGCCGGCCTGCAGGGCGCTCCCGAGCCGGTCAAGCTCGACGACGAAGGATGGATTCAGAAACTGTCGTGCGACCGCAGCGGCAGGCTCTTCGCTGCCACCACATACTCGCTATACGAAATCGACACCCGCACACTCACGCCCAAAACACTGATAGGGCCCGGAAGCAACTCGGGCCGCAAGATGCCCAACATTCTCAACTCTTTCTACCGCGACAGCCGCTCGCTGCTGTGGATGGNCGGCGACAACACTCCGGGCAGTCTTAATATCCTCGATACCGCAAACGACACCATATACACCCTGCCCTCGCTCGCCGATGTGAAATTCATGAGCGTGGTGGAAGACAACGACAAAAACATGTGGCTCGCGGCCGAAAACGACATCTACAACATCGTGCCGCAATACGATCCTGCCACTAAATCGTATTCATTCCGCCACTACGTCTACCACATCCGCAGCAACGAGACCACCCCCAACCGCTTCAACACGCGCGCCGTGGCCAGGATGCACGACGGGCGGCTGATCTTCGGTGGCATGAACGGCTACCAGGTGGTAGACCCGGGAAAGTACCAGCAGCTGGGACAACTGGCAAGTATCAAGGGACGGCTCTCGGGCCTGAAGGTGAACAACAACTTCGTGATTCCCAACCGACCCGTAGAAGGAACCGGGGGCATCGACAAGGCCATAGGACACGTCGACAAAATCACCCTCAAAAGCACCGGCAACAATCTCAACTTCCTGTTTTCGCCCCNCGACTACGANTCGCCATTCAAAATCGAGTACTACTACCGCATTGACCATAGCAAGAACGAGTGGTATCCCATCGAAGGCAACTCCATAGAGCTCATGAACCTGAATCCAGGGCGCTACCATCTGGAAGTGTGCGCGATGTCGCCCGAAGGGCTGATGACGGGAGAAGTGGACGGNGTGGATATCGAAATCCTGTCGCCGTGGTATTTCACCGTGTGGGCCTATATCGTCTACCTCGTGCTGCTGGCAATCGTGCTCATAGCCGTGATTTACTACTTCATCGACCGGCAGAAGCAGAAGCTGCACGTGGCACAGGCCGAGAAAGAAGTGGACCGCCAGCGACAACTCAACGAAATGAAGCTGCAATTCTTCACCAATATCAGCCACGACTTCCGCACGCCTCTCTCGCTGATCATAACTCCGCTTGAGGCATATCTGGGCAACCACAACGACAGCGAGACGCGCCACTTCCTGAAGCCGGTGCACAAAAACGCCCTGCAGCTGCTCAACCTTGTGAACCAGATTCTCGACTTCCGCAAACTCGACGTCACGGGCGTGCCCCTGCACCTGTCGTATGGCGATATCGTGAGCTATATCAGGGAGGTGTGCGGCTCGTTCAATCTCTTCTCGGAAGACAGCGGCATCGATCTCGAAGTGAAGAGCGGAATCAAGTCGCTCCACATGTATTTCGACAAAGACAAGCTGGGCAAGATTATGATGAATCTGCTATCCAACGCCTTCAAATACAACAACGAAGACGGCAAGGTGGTCATCGGCATCNACTCTCCCGACGACGACTCGGTGCAGATTACCGTGTCGGATACCGGACGTGGAATCCCCGATGCCGACAAAGGACGAATCTTCGACCGCTTCTTCCAGTCGGGCAACCGCCAGCACACGGCCATGGGATGCGGCATAGGCCTCCACATAGTCAAGGANTTCGTGCAGATGCACGGTGGCACCGTGGACGTNAAGGACAACGCACCCTGCGGCACCACTTTCGTGATCACGCTGCCGGTGGTCAGGAGCATCGAGAGCGACCGGGCTGCCGCNACTCCCGACACCGATGCGCAGCGCTCTGCTGCCCANGCTATGCTGCCGGCGTCCCAAAAGACCGGGCAAGACACACGNTCCACCATCCTGCTGGTGGAGGACAACTCCGACTTCATCGACTTCATGGAGCAGTCGCTCATCGACGACTACAACGTGCTCAAAGCCTCCAACGGCGAGCAGGCCCTTGANCTNCTCGACCGCGAGACCGTCGACATTATCATCTCCGACGTGATGATGGACCGCATGGACGGCCTGGAGCTGTGCAAGGCCGTGAAATCCGACATCCGCACGTCCCACGTGCCCGTGATACTGCTCACGGCCAAGTCTCTGGCCGAAGACGAAATGCGAGGCCTGGAATCCGGTGCCGACGACTATATCACCAAGCCTTTCAGCATGCCCATCCTGCGCCAGCGCATCTCCAAGCTCATCGACGAAAACAAGCGCTCGCAGGAGAAATTCCGACGTATTCCCGANATCTCGCCCTCGGAAATCACCATCACGCCGCTCGACGAAAAATTCCTCTCCGATACCATCAAGGTGGTGGAAGAAAACATGTCGAACCCCGATTTCTCCGTAGAGATGCTCAGCTCCAGGCTGGGAATGCACCGCACCCANCTCTACAAGAAACTGTCGTGCATCACCGGCAAGACACCCATCGAATTCATCCGCCTNATACGCCTCAAACGGGCCGCGCAGTATCTCGCGCAGAGCCAGATGTATATCTCGGAGGTGGCCTATAAGGTGGGATTCAACAACCCGCGCCTGCTATCAAAATACTTCAAGGAGGAATACAACATGACTCCGCGAGAGTACATCCGCTCGCTNGGAATCGACAACGACAAGAAAACAGAAGAATAAACCACTCCCACACAGTAAAAAAAACAATAAATATAATACCTGATGAAAAAAGTGATCCTACCATTGCTGGTGCTGGCTGCATCGCTCGCAACTGCTACGGCAGCCGAGCGGCAGCTCTTTGACACCGACTGGAAATTTGCTTTCGGCAACGCCTCTGATCCGGCTAAAGACTTCGGATGCGGCACCGAATACTTCAATTACCTCACCAAAGCCAATTCTATTCACAACGAGGGACCGTACAGNCCCAAATTCGACCCCGCACGCTGGGGTGCGGAGTGGATCGACGTGACGCTCCCCCACGACTGGGTGGTGGATCTGCCCTTCGAGGGCCGGGCCAGCCACAGCCACGGATATAAGACCGTGGGCTANAAATATCCCGAGACCAGCGTGGGATGGTATCGCAAGACTTTCTTCGTGCCCGAGGAAGACTACGGCAAGCACATCTCGCTGCAATTCGACGGCATATTCCGCGACGCGCGNGTGTGGGTAAACGGCTTCTATCTGGGCACCGAGCCCAGCGGCTACGCCACGCAGGTCTACGACATATCGGAATACCTCAACTACGGCGGCGAGAATATCGTGGCTGTGCGCGCCGATGCCACNCTTGAGGAGGGATGGTTCTACGAGGGNGCCGGTATNTATCGTCACGTGTGGCTCGACAAGGCCGATCCCCTGCACGTAGCCCCCTTCGGCACCTTCGTGCACGCTGCCATGGAAGCACCGTTTGATGAAGCAGAGGTGACGGTGGAGACCACCGTCGACAATATGGGCCTCGACANCGCTGCCTACGAAATACGCAACACCCTCATAGCCCCGGACGGCACCGCCACGGTCTTCCCCACAGTGGCCGAGCAGGGCGTGCTCCCCAAGAGCAACCGCCTCTCTGTGGCCAAGGCCACGGTGGCTTCCCCGGCCCTCTGGGATATCGACAANCCTCAGCTCTATAAGCTCGTGACCGAAGTGGTGAANAATGGNAATGTGGTCGACACCCGCACCACCACCACCGGCCTGCGCCACGTGCGTTTTGACGCCGANAAAGGCTTCTTCCTCAATGGCCGCAACGTGAAAATAAAGGGNGTGGACCTTCATCAGGACCACGCAGGAGTGGGCGCAGCCATCCCCGACGCCCTCCAGGCCTACCGCCTGCGGGANCTCAAGAAATATGGCGTGAACGCCTATCGCGCCAGCCACAATCCCATGACGCCCGCAATGCTCGATGCATGCGACTCGCTGGGCATACTCGTGATGGAAGAGAATCGCCTCACGGGCGTGAACGACGAGCACATCCGCCTGCTCCGCCGCATGATCGAGCGCGACCGCAACCATCCCTCCATCATCGTGTGGAGCGTGGGCAATGAGGAATGGGGCACGGAGTGGAACGACTTCGGCCGCCGCATNTCCGAGACCATGCGCGAATATTGCCACCGCTTCGACCCCACCCGTCCGATGTCGATGGCCACNTCGGGTGGTCCCACGGTGGTGGTGCCCGTTGATGTGGCAGGCTACAACTACGTGGTGCAGAATCCCATCGACCGCCACCGCGCCGACTACCCGGACCGCAAGGCCGTGGGCACCGAGGAAACCACCGGCTGCGGCGCGCGCGGCGTGTACTACGACGACCACAAGAATGGCTACATGCAGGCAATAAACAGNACCAAGAGCGGCCCCGACAGCATCTACAACGCCATCGAGCGCGGCTGGAAGTTCTACGANGAGCGTCCCTGGCTGGGAGGTCTCTTCTACTGGACNGGCTTCGACTACCGCGGCGAGCCCAACCCTATGTCGTATCCCGCCACGGGGTCGCAATTCGGCTTCCTCGACTACTGCGGCTTCCCCAAGGATGAGGCTTTTTACCTGAAATCTTGGTGGACCGACGAGCCCGTGCTTCACATCTTCCCACACTGGAATCTCAAAGGCCACGAGGGAGAAAACGTGGACGTGTGGGCCTACAGCAACATGGACGAAGTGGAGCTCTTCGTCAACGGCAAGANCCTGGGCCGCAAGGCNATGCCCAAGAACGGCCACCTGAGCTGGGAGGCCGTCTACCGCCCGGGCACCGTCAAGGCCGTGGGCTATAAGAACGGCAGGAAAGCCATGGAAACCAGAATCGAGACCACCGGCGAGCCCGCCAAGCTTGATCTCTCGGCCGACCGCACCACAATCAATGGCGATGGCATGGACCTGGCCGTAGTGGCCGTGAAGGTGCTCGACAAGAAAGGACGATTCGTGCCCGATGCCAATATTGAGCTGAGCATCTCGGCCGACGGCCCCGTGAAAATACTCGGTGCCGGNAACGGCGACCCGGCTTTCCGTGCAGCCGAGCGCCCCACCGACAGTGCCGCCCGCAGCTTCAATATNAAAACCTTTAACGGCCTGGCCCAGATTCTCGTGCAATCTGCCGGAGAAGACGGCGTAGGTGTCCTCACCGTATCGGCCGACGGCGTGCCTGCCGCTCAAATCAAGATAAACGTTAAATAACCCCACTCCATGAAAAATATTGCAAAATCAGCTCTCGCAATTGCCTTCGCCTTGGGCTCCTGGCATTGCATGAATGCAGAGGTACTCCACCTCTCCACTCCCGGTACTTCGCTGGTGCTCGANGCCAATACAGGCCATCCCCTGAAAATAATCTACTACGGCGAGAAGATAGCCGATGATGAGATTGAATCCCTGAAATCGTCGCCTCTGGCCCACCACGACGCCTATCCCGTATATGGCCTCTACCCCCAGGGCGAGGCTGCCCTGAGCGTGACGCACGCCGACGGCAACCGCACCACGCAGGTGGAAGTGACNGGTGTGGCCACCCGTAGCGAAGGTGANGCCACCGTCACCACCGTGTCGATGCGCGACAAGGTGTATCCCTTCAACGTGGACGTGAACTACCGCGTGCGCCCCGGCTACGACGTGATCGAAACCTGGGTGGACCTCACCAACAACGAGAAGGGCAGCGTGACGCTCAATCGCTTCATGTCGGGCTATCTGCCCGTGCGCTACGGCAACGTGTGGCTCTCCAGCCTTTACGGCACATGGGCCAACGAAACAAACGTCACCGAGGAACCCCTCACTCACGGCGTGAAGATGATAAAGAACAAAGACGGCCTGCGCAATTCCCACACAGCCCACGCCGAGGTGATGCTGTCGCTCGACGGCAAGCCGCAGGAGAATACCGGCCGAGTGATCGGAGCNGCACTCTGCTATCCGGGCAACTATAAGCTTTTCGTGGACACCGACGACTCCAANAANCATCATTTCTTTGCCGGAATCAACGAGGAAAATTCAGAATACCACCTCAAGAAGGGCGAGACATTCACCACTCCCGAGCTCGCCCTCACCTACAGCCGGGAAGGCCTCTCCGGTGCAAGCCGCAACTTCCACAAATGGGGACGCGACAACCGCCTGCACGCCGGCGATAAGGAACGCAAGATTCTGCTCAACTCCTGGGAGGGCGTCTACTTCAACATCAACGAGGAAGTGATGGCCGGCATGATGGAAGATATAGCATCGATGGGCGGTGAGCTCTTCGTGATGGACGATGGCTGGTTCGGCGACAAATATCCGCGCAACGTCGACAATTCGTCGCTGGGCGATTGGGTGGTCGATACCCGCAAGCTCCCCAACGGAATCAACGGACTGCTCGACACTGCCCGTAAAAACGGCGTGTCGTTCGGCATCTGGATCGAACCCGAAATGGCCAACACCACCAGCGAGCTCTACGAGAAGCATCCCGAGTACATCATCAAGGCACCCAAGCGCGACGTGGTGAAGGGGCGCGGAGGCACCCAGGTGGTGCTCGACATGGCCAACCCCAAGGTGCAGGACCTGGTGTTTGAGATCGTGGACACGCTCATGACCAAATACCCTGCTATCGACTATATCAAATGGGATGCCAACGCTCCCGTGATGGAGCACGGCTCGCAGTATCTCACCGCCGACAACCAGAGCCACCTCTACATTGATTATCACAAGGGCTTCATGAAGACCCTCGACCGCATCCGTGCCGCTCACCCCGACGTGACCATCCAGGCCTGCGCAAGCGGCGGCGGACGCGCCAACTGGGGCGTGCTGCCCTGGTTTGACGAGTTCTGGACCTCCGACAACAACGACGCTCTCCAGCGCATCTACATGCAGTGGGGCACCAGCTATTTCTTCCCGGCCATCGCCATGGCATCCCACATCTCGGCCTCACCCAACCACCAGACTTTCCGCCGCATCCCCACTAAGTTCCGCGCCGATGTGGCCATGAGCGGCCGCCTGGGCCTGGAGATGCAGCCAAAGGACATGAACGACGAAGACCGCGCCATCTGCGCCCGTGCCATCGCCGATTATAAGAAGATACGCCCCATCGTGCAGTTCGGCGACCTCTACCGCCTGCAGTCGCCGTTCGACAAGAAGGGCGTGGCCTCGCTCATGTATGTCACGCCGGAGAAAGACGACGCAGTATTCTTCTGGTGGAAGACCGAGACATTCATGAACCAGCAGCTGCCGCGCATACCCATGGCCGGCCTCGATCCCCACAAGAAGTATAAAGTGACGGAACTCAACCGCATCGACAACACTCCCCTGCCCTTCGAGGGCAAGGAGTTTACCGGCAGCTTCCTCATGGCCAACGGCCTGGAGATGCCCCTCACCTACAGGGTGGACTACCACAAGAACACCGATTTCTCTTCGCGTGTGCTGCGCCTCACCGAAGTGAAATAACATCCCTCAACGACAAGATGAAGAAGATTGTTTTAGGACTCTCCCTGGCCGTGCTCGCCTCGCTGTGTGGCTTCGCCCGAAGCCGCACAGTCAACGGCGGCCCCGGGGCGAGCGTGGTGGAGACCGACACCATACACAGCCGCGTGCTTGACGGTCCCGGTGCATTCACCGTGTATCTGCCTGCCGGCTACGACACCGACACCACGCGCACTTATCCTGTGCTGTATCTGCTCCACGGATTCAGCGACACCAACCAATCGTGGTTCCACAACGCACCGCTGGCCACCATCGCCGACAGGCTCATAGCCTCCGGCGAGATACAGCCCATGATAATCGTGAGCCCCAATGCCGGCGGCACACCCGGAGTGGACTGGAACGGATATTTCGATATGCCGGGCCGCAGCTACGAGACCTATATGTTCTCGGAATTCATTCCCTATATCGAATCAGCCTACCGCGTGAAGCCCGGCAAGGAGCACCGTGCTATCTCGGGCCTCTCTATGGGCGGTGGCGGCTGCGCTTCCTATGCCCAGCGTCATCCCGATATGTTCGGCTCGGCCTATATCATGAGCGGATGGCTGCACAATGAGAAAACCGACGTCGTGGACCCGCACGACAAGGTGGCCGTGGTGCGCCGGTCGGTGGCCGACCACAGCTGCCTCGATTATCTCGAAAATGCCACTCCCGAGAGCATCGACGATCTCAGAAGCCTCGCGTGGTATGTGGACGTGGGCGACGACGATTTTCTGCTCGATGTGAATCTGGATTTCTATCGTCTCATGCGCAAGCGCGGAATACCGTGCCAGTTGCGCGTGCGCGACGGCAGCCACAACTGGGAATACTGGACCACTGCACTTTACACCTCTCTACCATTCGCTTCACGTAACTTCAAGACGGCTCAATAACAAATGAAACATAAGATTGCGATAATCACGCTACTGGCGTGTGGAGTTCCCCTTATGGCCTTTTCTAAGCTGAATATACCGCGCGTGTTCAGCGACAACATGGTGATTCAGGCCGATACTGTGGCCAGGATGTGGGGCCTTGCCGCGCCCGGAGCTCGGGTGGACGTGGCCACGTCGTGGGGTGCCAAAGCTGCCGCTCTGGCCGATTCCTCGGGCCGCTGGGAGCTCGGTATCAAGACACCAGCACCCTCCTACGAAGCCCACACCATCACCGTGCGCGACAAATCCGACGGCCACCGCATAGCATTCTCCAACGTGCTTGCCGGCGAGGTGTGGGTGGCCTCGGGCCAAAGCAATATGGACATGCCCCTGCGCGGCTACTGGCATCAGCCGGTGGAGGGCGGCGGCGAGGAAATCACCTTTGCCGCAAGCAACGGGCGCGGGATCCGTTTTCTCAACGTGCCGCGGCGAGTGAGCTATACTCCCGGCCACGATATCGAAGCCTCATGGCAGGTGAGCTGCCCGGAACTCACCGCCGAGTTCTCGGCGCTGGCATGGTTCTTCGCGCGCAACCTCAAGGACCTGCTCGACCGCCCCGTGGGTATCATCAATGCCGCATTCGGAGGCTCCAAAGTGGAGGCCTGGGTGCCTGAGGAGATTCTCGCCGGCTATCCCGACTGCGACTACGCCCGGGAAAAAAACGACAGCACAATGCGCGACTGGGACCGCACGGGAGCCATGTATAACGCCATGATTTGCCCCATCGCCGGCTACACCGCCCGCGGGTTCATCTGGAACCAGGGAGAATCCAACGTGGGGCGCCACCACGTGTATCCTCAGAGGCAGCGGGATATGCTCGACCACTGGCGCACGATCTGGCACGACCCAGGGATGCAGTTCTACTTTGTGGAACTTCCCGGCTACAGCTACGGCGACGCCGGGGGCACAGCCGCGGCACTTTTCAGGGAGGCCCAGCACCGCGCCGCACGCGAGACTCCGGGAGCCCACATCGTGTGCACATCCGACCTGGNCTATCCCGACGAGCCCGACGACATCCACGGACGCAACAAGCGCGATATAGGCAAACGCCTTGCCGCACTTGCAGCCGTCCACACCTATGGAATCAAGGGTATTCCCCACCGNTGCCCCACCTACAAATCGGTAGATCTGCGCGGCCCGAAAGCCCTGGTGTGGTTCAACGACATGTGGCAGGGATTCACTCCCAACGAAAATCTTGAGGGCTTTGAAGTGGCCGGCGAAGACCGGGTGTTTCATCCCGCCGTGGCCGAGATCGACCGCGACGGGCTGTATCTCACCATTAGCTCGCCTGATGTGGACGATATAAAATCCGTGCGCTACTGCTTCCATAACTTCGCCATAGGCAAAATCCACGACATGCTGGGCATGCCCATCGTGCCTTTCCGCACCGATAACTGGGAAAAATAACCACCGCAATGAAATACACAAAACTACTGCTGCTGGCAGGCGCATTGGCCACNACGGCAGCGGCGCCAGCCGCCANTAAAGAAGAACTGCGCTCGGCGCTCACAGATGCCGTGCACAACGGAAAAACCTACTTCGGACATCACGACGACACNGCCTACGGCCACGACTGGATAGGCGAAGACGGCCGCAGCGACACGAAAGAGACCACAGGGTGCTACCCGGGCATCATGAGTTGGGATCTGGGCGACCTCGAATGGGGCAAGGACCGAGATCTCGACGGCGTGCCCTTCGATCTGATTCGCCGCGANGTGATCGCGCAGGACGCCCGTGGCGGCATCAGCACCTTCAGCTGGCACTGCGACCATCCCCTGACGGGCCTCGACAGCTGGAAGACAGCCGACAAAACCCAGGTGGCCGTGCTGCTCCACACCGAGGAAGGNCGAGCAGCCTTTGCCAGGCAGCTCGACTATCTATGCGATTTCTTCAACAGCCTGAAGGATGAAAACGGCGAGAAAGTGGCCGTGATTTTCCGCCCATGGCATGAGCACACCGGCAGTTGGTTCTGGTGGGGGCGCGACAACTGCTCCACCGAAGATTTCAAAGCTCTCTGGAGCACGATGAGAGCTCATTTCGACGCGCGCGGCGTGGACAACGTGCTCTGGGCATATTCTCCTGACCGCTGCGAGAATGCCCAAATGTATATGGAGCGCTATCCCGGAGATGAATNCGTCGACATATTGGGAGCCGACGTTTATCACTTCCACAACGAAGAAGGCTCGGAAGAATATCACCGCTGCGCCGGCACCACGCTGGGCATCGCCTGCTCCGANGCTGCAAAGAGAGGCAAGATAGCAGCCTTCACGGAGACCGGTCTCGAAAGCATCACCATCCCCGACTGGTACAATTCCCACCTGCTACCGCTGCTGGAGGCCAATCCCGTGGCCTACGTGGTGGTGTGGCGCAACGCTTATCGCTCGCCTCGCCACTACTACGTGCCCTACCCCGGCCACCCGGCCGAAGCCTCATTCAAGAAATTTGCCGATAATCCCCGCACGATATTCGTGAAATAATCTCCGCGCAACCACAACGAGGGGCACACCGGCGGTGTGCCCCTCGTCTACTTTTGCATGAAGGGAGATTATTCAGAATCGGAGCCGTAGGCCACCACCTGGATGGGATATAATACTCCGGGGCCCGATGGAGAATCGGCAGTATCGGCTACTTTGTGCTTAGCCGCTTCGGCTTCGCTCTTGGGCAGCTTGAAAGTCACGGGCAGAGCCATGCTGCAGGGCACGGGCTTGCCGTCCTTCTTGCCGGGCGTCCATGCCGGCATGGCGTTCACAACGCGTATGGCCTCGGCATCAAGCTCGGGCGACACTGGTGTTTCCACGTGGACGTCGACGGGCCTGCCATCGGTACTGATTACAAACTTCACCAGCACTCTGCCTTGGATACCCTGATTCGCTGCGGCAGCAGGATAGTTGACGTTCTCCATGAGGAATTTGAACATTGCAGACATGCCTCCGGGATATTCCGGCACCACGTCGGGCTGCTCCACAGGTGCCTCGGTTGCCTCGGACGAGCTTGAGGCAGCTTGCACAGCCGGAAGATTTTCACTACCTTTGTGGGTGCTGANCGACACTGATGAGGCCGTGCCCAGGGCAGAGGCCACCGACGGAGTGTTCACGGCCACGGCCGCCAGAAGGATGGCCGGGGCGATAGCCAGGGCGCGCAAGCGACGCGCCGGGCTGCTTTTTTGATTACACATCATAGTAATACGGTTTTTAAGTTTACTGTGGTTAAGGCTGTTGGCGAGCGACGGGAATCTCTGGCCCACAGCCTTTTTTGTGAGCAACAATTGGTATTGGCGTGCATCCGCGCCGCTTTGCAGCACGGCGTCGTCGGCCTGGTATTCATGCACGTTGCGCAGCTCGGTTCTCATTAGCCACGATGCAGGGTTGTACCATAGGAGCNCAACCACAACCTGCGCCAGAAGCAGGTCGGTCCAATGGAGCAGGCGCAGGTGGGCACGCTCGTGCATAAGAATGGTCTCGCCAGCCTCAGCGTAGTCTTCACGGCTCATCACTATATAGCGCAGCCAGCTGAAGGTAGCGAATTTCGTGTGGGGCAGCAGCACAAGCGTGTAGCTGTCCATCGGGTGCCTGTCACCCTTTCGGAGAATTGCGTAAAGGCGCATAAACGATATTATAGTGAACAGCACGGCCACAATAACTCCGGCAAAATATACGGCAACGCACCACCATGCCCACGCCGGCACGCCGCCCGGCAGGGCCTGCGCCACGATGGGACCGGCTTCTACCGNTCCCGCCTGCACGTCATCGGCAAGAATCCCCGGCTCCGGCACGTGCAGCAGTGGAGCCGCGAATGANATNGCGTAGATCGACAGCAGCGCAAAGCGATTGAACGCAGGCTGATTCTCGGCGGAGAGCAGCCACTTGTAGATCAGATACCCGGCAAGCAGATATATGCCGGCTTCAAATGTATAGGCAGCAAATGATCCCATGGCNTCACTCGTGCTTGCTGCGTGCCTCTATCATATCAATAATCTGCCGCAGCTCGTCCACCGAAATTTTTTCTTCCTCGACGAGGGCCGAGACGGCCGACGTGTAGGAATTGTTGAAATAGCTCTTTATCACTTGCGCGAGACTGCGCCCGGCAAAATCGGCGGCCTGCGCCACGGCAAAGTATTTGAATGGCTTTGCCGACTCCGGCTCGTGAGACACGTAGCCTTTGTCTTCGAGAATGCGCACGGTTGTCGACACGGTATTCACGTGGGGACGCGGCTCGGGATAGGTGTCGAGCANCTGACGCACGGTCATCTCGCCGTTTTCCCATAGGCGCTCCATCACTTCGGCCTCGCGCTCCGTCAGGCGAGGGTATTTGGATTTGGTTCTTGACATAACTAATNATTTAGTTGATGCCGCAAAGGTATAACTAAATTTTTAGTTATGCAAGCGCCCACAAATTTTTTTTATATTTTCTGGGGCCGATATGTCTTAGTTGTCTTGGTCAGGACTCAAGATCGGCAAGCATACGGCGAGCGGTTCGCCGCAGGCTGCGGTATTTGAGCGTGCCCAGCACGCCACCAATCACGAGGCCGGCAATGCCGCCCACGAGCACGCCCGGCTGATCGATGCGATACATGAACCACAGCAGCGGCAATATAATCACAGCCGCGGCGGCTATGCCCACGGCACGAAGACGCGCCTGCCACAGAATCATGCGCGATGCATGGGCCACTGCCTCGCTCGTGGGCAGGTCAATATAATCGACGGAGCCTATCATGCTCACAAACCACACGTCAAGAGCGCCGAAAACTATACCGCCGGCAGCATATAGCAGGCACAGCCACAGCGGAGCGTCAAGATAGCCGTACAAGGCCACGAAAGCCAGCACCGGAAGCACCAGAAACGATATCACAGCGAAGATAGTATATTGCCTGCGCAGAATCTGCTGCTTGGAAGTGGCCTTCTCGGCAGCAAGCTTTGCCACAAGCATTTTATTTGCTTCGGCAAGCTTGCTGACGTCGGCCGACAGAGCCTGCCATTCACGGCGTATTTCGTCAAGATTATTATCGCTCATTATTCTTGTGTTTTTGCGCGTTTGGAGAGTTTCTCTTTAATTCGATGGAGCCTTGTGGCCACATTGGCCACACTGAGACCGGTAACGGCGGCGATATCGCTGTAGGGCTTGTCGTCGAGCCACATAGTCACGATAGCCTTCTCAATAGGCATAAGGTGGGAAATCATGTCGTGCAGCATGCGGAACCGTTGCTCGCGTTCGAGACTTTCGGCCGAATCATCGGCGATTGTCATCGCTCCCTCCAGCGAGGTGTTGAGCGAAGCGTGCTTGTTGCGGCGCACCCACGTGATGCACGTGTTGATGGCCGTGCGGTAGATCCAGGTCGACACCTTGGAGTCGCCGCGGAAACGATCAAGCCCGGTCCAGAGATTGGCCGCCACTTCCTGGTAGAGGTCGTCGACGGTGGCCTGCGGAGAGGAATAGATGTAGCACACCTTCACTATCAGACTCTTGTAGGTGTCCAACAGTTCCTCAAACCGTTTTTGTCTGTCTCTCGTGCCCGACATAGTATTTATTAGACGCGCCGCACACGGAAAAATTACACCGTGCAGCAAAAAAAATCCCGGCGGGCGGCCGGGATCTATTCATATCTGCGTCATGCACTACATGCTGCGATGAAACGTGAGGTCGCGCTTGCCCACCTCGCACGACAGTATATTGTCGTGCACCTTAACGTCGTCGAGTTTGTCGAGGGCGATGAACTGCGCCGTGGCCGCACTGCGCACAGCCGCGCGCCATCTTTCGGCCGTGGCCGCCGTGAGCGAATCCACCTGCGGCTGCTGAAGGCCGGTGAGAAGATTCTGAGAATACGACACGCCATCGGGGTCGACATTCACGTTGAGCGTGCTGCGGTCGAGGAAAATCACGATGTCATCGTGGTCGTCGTCTTCGTAGGTCCATTGGCCGCTTATGGTGGCCGTGGCAGTGACACTCACCTCGTATGGCTCGGCAAAACCCTCCGTCGCGCCGGAATCCACGGGTTGGTTGGCGTTGATTACGGCCGACATCGTCACGGCGCCGGATTTGGCTCCCTTGGGGGCGCTGAAGTCAACAGTGAGCACGCTTGTGGCGTCGGACGCCATGGCTATTTCGTTGTCGATACGTGTGGGCGTGGACGTCCAGGCTCCGTTGATGTCGGGACCACCCGAGCAGGCTGTGCATGCAGCGATAAGCGCTGCGGCAGAAAATAGTTGAAGTTTCATAGTTTTTCAGGATTGTATTCTATATAAAAGAGAAACAATCCCGGCGCTGTTTTTGTTCCGCGGTCAGCCACGGCCCCGGCGCGCCGCGTCGAGGCGCAGCATGATGAACAGCAGGATGGTGAATCCCCACAGCGACGAGCCGCCGTAGCTGAAAAACGGCAAGGGGATGCCTATCACCGGACACAATCCTATCACCATGCCGATATTGATGCAGAAGTGAAAGATGAAATACGAGGCCACGCAATAGGCATAGACGCGTGAGAAGGTGGAAGGCTGCCGCTCGGCTATCGACAGAGTGCGCAGTATCAGCGCCAGAAACAGGGCCGTGACGGCCACCGACCCCACAAATCCCTCTTCCTCGCCTATGGTGCAGAATATGAAATCGGTGTGCTGCTCGGGCACGTATTTGAGCTTGGTCTGGGTGCCGTTCAGGAAGCCCTTGCCCGTGAGGCCGCCGGAGCCTATGGCAATCTTGCTCTGGTTCACGTTGTAGCCGGCGCCGCGCAGGTCCTGCTCGATGCCCAGCACCACCTTGATACGCATCTGCTGGTGGGGCTGCAGGTGGTCGAAGGCCACGTGCACACAGAACATGAACACAATGGCGTACACCGCCGCACCCACGGCAATGAGCACGGCCGGCACGCGGCAGCGCACCGACTCCACGGCCACGTAGACCGCGGCCACTCCTATCACGCCCAGCATCACCGGCATGCCCGGCACCTGCACGCCGCAAGGACCTGCGAGCAGCCATATCAGAAGACCTGTGCCGGCAAACCACAGCACCAGATTGCGCAATATCTCGAAGCGCTTGCTATATACCACGGCCATGACGGCGAGCATGATTTCGGAGATTACCAGCACAGAGAATTCGCCCGCCGGAACACCCAGCACCGAAGTATCGGCAAACTTGGCCACCACCACGAAAATCACCACCGAAAGCAGCGCGGCAAAGAGAATGAGGCCGCTCATTCCCTCGCGGTAG
This sequence comes from Bacteroides sp., assembly GCA_014801485.1. Taxonomy (GTDB): domain Bacteria; phylum Bacteroidota; class Bacteroidia; order Bacteroidales; family Muribaculaceae; genus CAG-873. Next base: position 30,786 of record JAAVEC010000010.1, on the reverse strand, counting down.
AGCACGAAGAAGAGCGCCATGAACGTGAGGGCCGAGCCTGTTTCGTTCTGAGCGAGGATGAGCACCACCGGCACTATTATTATGGAGATGGCACGGGCATAGTTCGAGACCTTGGCGTTGAGCGAGAAATGATAGCCGCTGAACAGCTTGGCCAGCGCCAGGGCCGTGGCGAATTTGGCAAACTCGGCGGGCTGAAGGCTCACGGGCCCGAGCACTATCCACGAATGGGAGCCCTTGATATCCGGCGCCACAAAGGGCGTGATGGCCAGCAGCACAAGCATAAAGAGATAGATGGGATAGGCGTAGGTCTCATACATGCGCGCATCCACCAGCAGCAGCACGAAGGCGAGAGCCATCGACAGGCCTATCCAGCGCAGCTGCTTGCCGGAGAACTCGTCGAAGGAGAAGATGCTGGCCTCGTCGAAGTCGTAGCTGGCGGCATATATACTAATAGCGCCGGCCACAACCATGAGCAGGTATATGGCCACCGTGAGCCAGTCGACATTGCGCAGCGTGCGCGCCAGGCTATTTCTTTCTTGGGGCAGCATAGGTGAGCGAGCTGTTGAGCATTTGCTGCTCCATCGCCTTGCGATCGGGGGCGATGGTGCCGGTGAGATACTTTTCCATCACGAGGCTGCCGATGGGCACGCCATAAGTGGCGCCGAAGCCGGCATTCTCCACGTAGGCGGCCACGGCGATGCGCGGCTTGTCGTAGGGTGCGAAGCCCATGAAGGCCGAGTGGTCCTTGCCGTGGGGATTCTGGGCCGTACCGGTCTTGCCGGCCACGGCGATATCGCGGAGCGCGGCGCGGCGGCATGTGCCGCCGGTGACGGCCATGCGCATGCCCTCGGCAATGTCGTCGTACCAGTGGCTGTCGATGGTGGGACGGCGCACGTCGAGCAGTCCTTCGGGCATCACGGTGTCCTGAATCTGCTTCACCACGTGGGGCGTGATGAACCAGCCGCGGTTGGCGATAGTGGCGCAGAGATTGGCAATCTGCAAGGGCGTAGCCAGAATTTCACCCTGGCCTATGGCCACGGATATGATGGTATTGGCACTCCAGTGGCCCTCGGAATAGAACTTGTCGTAAAACTTGGCATTGGGCAGGAAGCCGCGTTTTTCGCCGGGCAGGTCGAGACCCAATTTATAGCCGTAGCCCATGCTCACGAGATGGTTTTTCCACACCTCGAAGGCATTTGCCGAGGAGCCGTATTTGCTGCGGCGGTCGATCATGGCCTTGAATCCCCAGCAGAAGAAGGCGTTGCACGACGTCTGCAGCGCCGGCTTCAGAGGCAGGGGCGACCCATGGGCGTGGCATCCCACCCTCAAGCCGCCGTTGATGTATCCGTGGTAGCAGGGATAGGTGGTGCTGAGGTTGATGATATCTTCCTGAAGGAATATCAGGCCTTGAGTGGGCTTGAAAGTGGAGCCGGGGGGATAGGCAGCCATATAAGCGCGGTCGTAGAGCGGCCACGCCTCGTCGGCCACGAGCTTGCGGTAGTTCTCGCCGCGCTGGCGCCCTACGAGCAGGCGCGGGTCGTAGGTGGGCGACGACACCAGGCATAGTATTTCGCCGGTCTCGGGCTCTATAGCCACCACGGCCCCGCGTTTACCCACCATGAGCGACTCGGCATACTCCTGGAGGCCTATATCGATGCTGAGCTTGAGGTCGCGGCCGCCGATGGGTGCCACATCGTGCGCGCCGTCTTCGTATCGNCCCTGGATACGTCCGCGGGCGTCGCGGATGAGTATCTCCACGCCCTTATGGCCGCGCAGATATGGCTCATAGCTCTTCTCCACGCCCAGGTCGCCGGTGTAGTCGCCGGGTGCATAATAGTCGTCGTTTTCGATATCGGTGGCGTTCACTTCGCGGATATTTCCCAGCACGTTGGCCGCCGTGGCGTGGTTGTATTGCCGCAGGATGCGCTTCTGGATGAAGAATCCCGGAAAGCGGTAGAGCTTCTCCTGCAGGCGGCCGTAGTCCTGCGACGATAGCTGCGTGATGAGTTTCTGCGGCGTGTAGGACGAATAGCCGGGATTCAGCCGCTTGTCGCGCATGTCGGCGAAGCGGCGCCGCAGCTGCTCGGGCGTGATGTTGAGCGTGGCGCAGAAATCAAGAGTGTCGAAGGGCTGCACGTCGCGCGGGATGAGCATCACGTCGTAGGCCGGCTGGTTGTAGACCACGAGTTCGCCGTTGCGGTCGTAGATGAGACCGCGGGATGGATACACCGTCTTTTTCAGAAACGCGTTGCTGTCGGCGCTCTTCTTGTACTTGCCGTCGTTGATCTGCAGGTCGAAGAGCCGCACGAGATACACCAGCGCGATGAGCACGATGAAACCACCTATAATGTATTTTCGTTTTTCGAGATTATAGTCTTTTCTCACGTCGGGAAGAGCGGCTTGCGAGGCTCGCGAAAGCGTAAACAAAAACAAAAGTATAGAGCGAGCTGCACACGATGCGCAGCGCCCACAACCGTAGGTTGAAGAGTTCGAATGCCTCGATGGTGAACACGAGTGTGCAGTACAGCACCACCATCGAGATCATGTATTTGAGATAGTTTTCCTGCCCCAGCGACTGCAACCCCAGCGACACTGCGCCGAGTTCCTCATCCTGAGGCACATAGAGGCGCAGAACGGGACGCCTCACGAATGCAAGCACGGTGCAGCTGAAGGCATTGAGGCCGGGAGTGTCGGAAAACACATCCACGGCCAGGCCGGAGAGGAAGCCGATGGTGAGCACCCAATTGGTGGCCAGCGTCACGGGCAATGAAATGAGCACGTAGATGAACACGAGCGGCAACGCCACGCCGAAGAGGGCCAGATTATTGAAAATCACAGCCTGGGCCGGCACCAGNAGCACCAGCAGCAGAAGGGCGTTGAGGATAGTCTTGGTCATCTGTGCTGTTCGTCAGTTAAAAGCTTTTTTGGCCCGCTCCTCGTCCTGGTCTTCGCCTTCTTCGAGGGAGGAAGCCTCGGCACTGAGGGAGCTCACCACCACCTGCACGTTGTTGAGGGCGGTGAAGTCGCTGAGCAGGCGCACCTTGAGGGTAAAGAAGTTCTCGTGGTCGTTGTAGTTGTCGGGCATTACTATACCCACCGGCAGGCCGGCCGGAAACACGGCGGAGTAGCCCGAAGTGATCACGGTGTCGCCGGGGCTGTAGACCGTGTGGCGCGGCAGCTCCTCAAGCAATGCGATACCGGGGTCGCGGCCGTCCCACACCAGGGATCCGAAATTGTCGGAGCCCTTGAGCTTGCACGACAGGCGGAAATTGGGGTTGAGCAGCGATATCACCCGCGCACTGCGCGAGCCCACGACGCTCACGATTCCCACCACGCCCGAAGCATCGATCACGCCCATCTCGGGGCGCACACCATCCTTTTCGCCTTTGTTGATGGTGAGATAGTTGAAGGGGCGCGCCACGCTGTTGTTGATCACGTGGGCCACGATGAAGCGGAAGGGAGCCACGCCTGAGTCGAGCACGAGTGTGTCGCGGCACTGCTGCTCGTCGATGCGCAGCAACTGCTCGCGAAGGGCCAGCACCTCGCTCTGCAGCTCGGCGTTGCGGCGGTTGAGCTCGGTGTTGCGCTCGCGCAGGTTGAAGTAGGCCGTGGCATTGCTCGTCACATCATACACGGAGGCCGAAACACTGTTGGCCGACGTGAGATAGAGATGGCGGTGATAGGGATCGCCGCCGGCAAGCAGCATCACCGAGAGCACCAGATAGAAGGCAAAGACCAGCCACTTGCTGTTGCGCGCGAAAAATGCAAAGACTTCGTGCACGGCAGTGGCCTGTTTTTACCGGATGAGGAACGAGAACTTGTCGATATTCTTGAGCGCCACGCCCGTGCCGCGAGCCACTGCCAGCAGGGGATCTTCGGCCACGTGGAACTGGATGCCGATCTTATCGGTGAGGCGCTTGTCGAGGCCACGCAGCAGTGCGCCGCCGCCTGCCAGATAGATACCGTTGCGCACGATATCGGCATACAGCTCGGGAGGAGTCTGCTCCAGGGCGCCCAGCACGGCAGCCTCTATCTTGGATATTGTCTTCTCGATGCAGTGGCTGATTTCCTGATAGCTCACGGGCACCTCCATGGGGAGCGCCGTCATCAGGTTGGGGCCGTGCACCACGTAGTCCTCCGGCGGATTTTCAAGCTCGGTGAGGGCTGAGCCCACGTTCATCTTGATCTGCTCGGCGGTGCGCACTCCCACCTTCACGTTGTGGGCGCGGCGCATGTGGTTCTGGATATCTTCAGTGAGGTCGTCGCCGGCGATGGGTATGCTCTTGTTGGAGCAGATACCGCCCAGCGATATCACGGCAATCTCGGTGGTGCCGCCGCCTATGTCGACAATCATGTTGCCCTCCGGCGCCTCCACGTCGAGACCTATACCCAGAGCCGCAGCCATGGGCTCGTAGAGCATATATACGTCGCGGCCGTCGGCGTGCTCGGAGCTGTCGCGCACGGCACGGATCTCCACCTCGGTGGAGCCGGATGGAATGCCCACCACCATGCGCAGCGAGGGCGAGAACCAGTTGCTCTTGCTGCTGGCCTTCTTCACCAGTCCGCGGATCATGAGCTCGGCGGCATTGAAGTCGGCGATCACGCCCTTCTTGAGGGGGCGCACGGTGCGGATGCCCGGGTGGCCCTTGCCCTCCATGAGGTGGGCCTCGTTGCCCACGGCTATGAGCTTGTCGGTGCGGGTGTCGAGAGCCACTATCGAAGGCTCGTTTATTACGATTTTGTCGTTATGTATGATAATCGTATTGGCTGTGCCAAGGTCGATTGCGATTTCCTTTGTGAGAGAGAAAAATCTCATTTGCTCGGTAAGTATTGGAAAATTAACGTCTTAAAGCACCACCTGGCGATGGCGCGCACTTAGTGCCTGCAAAGTTACAAAAAAATCATTCAAAACTGAAATAACTCATAACATATTTTATTATTTTTAATAAGTTGTTAAATCGCGGCTAAATGATGCGATTTTATCAATATTTTTTTCTATTTTTGCAGAAGAAAAAATTATAACAAGTAATTTTACCGGAACGCAGCCTCTGAAATCTAAAGCCGGGCACAGTGCCCCAAAACTTAAAAATCACACAACAATCTTAACGACTGCAATTTATGTGGCCATTCACCAAACGCAAAACACTCGCCGACATTGACGCTTTCCAAGGCTTTGCCGACCATCATTCGCACCTGCTCCCGGGCGTGGACGACGGTTTTCGCACGATGGACGAAACACTTCGCGCCCTGAAGGCCTACGAGAAGCAGGGCGTGGCGCAGGTGTGGTTCACGCCCCACGTGATGGAGGACTACCCGAACGAAACGGAGAAACTGCGCCACCTCTTTGAGAAGGTGAANAGCGAGTATGCCCAAGTGGCCGGCGACAATCCTTTGCAGCTGCACCTGGGCGCCGAATACATGCTCGACACCGTCTTTGCCGAGCGCCTTGCGGCCGACGACCTGCTGGTGCTGGACGAAGANCGCCATCTGCTGGTGGAGACAAGCTACTTCAATCCNCCGGCAGGGCTGCGCGACATCCTGGCCGANATTGCCGCCGCCGGCTACCGGCCNGTGCTGGCACATCCCGAGCGATACGTCTACATGGAAGAAGANGAATACGACGAACTGCACGCCATGGGCGTGAAATTCCAGCTCAACCTCGCTTCGCCCACCGGAGCCTACNGTCCCGAGGCCGCCCGGAATGCCGAGATGCTGCTGAAAAAAGGATATTACGACCTCGCAGGCACCGACATGCACCGCCTGCGCTCCACCCGCGCCGTGCTCGCCCACCCNATAAGCACCTCCACGCTGAGCCGAATCTCAGATTTGATACAAAAACAAAACAAGCATATATGAACACCGACACCCTGCGCAGAGCCGCAACAAAACTGCTCCTGACAGCCTGCACGGCAGCCATGCTCGCCCTCTCGGCNTGCAATTCGCAACAGAAAGTTGTGTATATCGAAGACATACAGCCCAACAAGCTCATCGCCCTGCAGGAAGACCGTCCGATCAGGCTCAAGCCCGGCGACAAGCTGAGCATCATCGTGCACAGCCGCGACAAGGAAATCGTGTCGATGTTCAACCTCACCACCGGCAGTGCTTCCGACGACGANGACCACGCCAACTATACCGTAAACGAGGAAGGCAATATCGACATCCCCGTGCTGGGNCCCATAAACGTGAACGGCCTCACGCGCACGGAAGTGAGCAACCTCATCAAATACAAGCTNCTGGCCAACAAACTGGTGCGCGACCCAACCGTGAGCGTCAACTACGCCGANATGGGCTACTACGTGCTGGGCGAGGTGGGCTCGCCNGGCCGCAAGAAAATCTCGCGCGACAAAATCAACCTGCTTGAAGCCATAGCCGAATCGGGCGACCTCACAATCAACGGCCTGCGCGAGAACGTGCTCGTGCTGCGCACAATCGACGGCCAGCAGGTGCCCTACACCGTAGACCTCACTAAGGTGGAGAGCCTATACGGCTCGCCGGCCTACTACGTGCAGCAAGACGACTTCATCTACGTGCTTCCNAACCAGAAGCGCCGCAACGAGAACGACTGGAATGCCAATTCGACGCACTCGCCCACGTTCTGGTTCTCGATGTTCACCATGATCACAACTGTAGTATTAATCTTCGTTAAATAACACACACCGAGATGGAAAGAGTACCGGCCGGCGCCGCAGGCAATGTGGCGAACAATGCTCCCGAGGCGCCCAAGACACGCAACGCGGCGCAGGTGAAGCACCAGCTGCGCATCCGCGACTACACATACCTCATCCTTTCCAACTGGAAATGGTTTCTGCTGTCGCTCACGCTNTGCGTGGGCCTCACCTATATCCACATCAAGCGCACGCCCAAAATCTACTCGCGCTCGGCCAGCCTCCTCATCAAGGGCAANGACAACGTCCAGGGTGAAGCCGAGGGTATCATCCAGGAGCTGGGAGCCGTGGGGCAATCCAACCTCACNAACGAGCTCATGGCATTCCGCACTATGGCCACCGCCGAGGAACTCGTGAGGCGCCTGGCCCTCGATGTGAACTACCACCGCGACGGCACCTTCCACAAGGAGGTGGTNTATGGCATCGCGCTGCCCCTGAAGCTACACTTCGACAGCATCGACAACAATTCGTCGGCCTACCTGGTGGCCNACATCAATCCCGACAGCACCGTGGTGCTGTCGAACATGCAACTGAACGGCCAGCAGATAAAGGGCTCGCTGAAGGCCCGCCTGGGACGCACCGTGATGACTCCCCTGGGACGCATCACGCTNAGCGCCGGACCGGGCTTCGTGGGCGGACACACCACCGACCGCATCGAAGTGACGCGCACGCCGCTGGAAAGCGCCGCTCAGAGCGTGCGCGGGCGTATCTCGGCCAACCGCCGCAAGAACGCGTCGATCATCGACATAAGCTTCACCGACGAATCCACATCGCGCGCCGTGGACGTGCTCAACACCCTTATCAGTGTATATAATGAGAACTGGGTGAAAGACCGCAACCAGCGCACCGTGAGCACCAACGAATTTATCAAAGACCGCCTGGCCATCATCGAGCAGGAGCTGGGCAACGTGGAGCAAGACATCTCCGACTATAAATCTGAGCACCTGATGCCCGACGTGGGCGCCGTGGGCCAGATGGCACTCGGCCAGGCCAATGCCGCCGAGCAGCAGAACACCTCGCTCGACAACCAGCTCTACATGGTGCGCTACGTGCGCGACTTCCTCTCGCAGGGCATGCACGAAAACGAGCTCCTGCCATCCAATACCGGTATCAGCAACGGCACCATCGAGCGGCAGATCGCCAACTACAACGACGTGCTCATGCGCCGCAACAGCCACCTGGCCAACTCGTCGCTCCAGAACCCCCTCGTAAAGGACCTCGATGCCGAGCTGGCCGTGATGCGCTCCACCATGATGCAGGGACTCGACAACGAAATGGCCAAGCTCAACCAGCAGAAGCGAAGCGTGCAGTCGACCTACGGCCAGGCAGTGGCCAGAATCGCATCCAACCCCGCTTCGGCCAAATACCTCCTGAGCGTGGAACGCCAGCAGAAGGTGAAGGAATCACTCTACCTCTTCCTGCTCCAGAAGCGCGAGGAAAATGAACTCTCGCAGGCGTTCACCGCCTACAACAACCAGCTCATCGAGCCTCCGCACGGCAGCAACGCGCCGGTGTCGCCCAACGCCTCGTCGATGCTCATCATGTCGTTCATCATCGGCCTGGCCGTGCCGGCAGCCGTGATTTTCGGCCGGGAATTCACCAACACCGCCATCCGTGGCCGCAAGGACCTCGACAACCTGAGCGTGCCCTTCCTGGGCGAAATTCCGCAAAACGGCAAAGCCCCCAAAGACGAGCGCTCGGCCCTGCGCGAGCGCCGCAAGCAACGCATGGCCGGAGTGGTGCCCACGGTGGCCGTGAAGCACGGCTCGCGCGACGTGATCAACGAAGCATTCCGCGTGATGCGCACCAATCTGCAGCTCGTTCTGGGCTACGGCAAGGAGCACCACGTGCTGATGCTCACTTCGATCAATCCCGGCAGTGGCAAGACGTTTATCTCGGCCAATCTCGCCTCAATAATGGGTCTTGTGGACGGCAAGCGCGTGCTGGCCGTGGACCTCGACCTGCGCAAGGGCTCGCTCTCGCGCTACGTGGGCTCGCCCCATACCGGCCTCAGCACCTATCTGGCCGGCGGCATATCCGACTGGCACGAAATCCTCTGCCCTCTCGAAAATATCGATGTGTTGCCTGCCGGCAAGCTGCCGCCCAACCCCACCGAGCTGCTGCTGAACGACCGCTTCGCCGAGCTCATGGACCAGCTGCGCGAGCAGTACGACTACGTGTTCCTGGACTGCCCGCCCGTGGAGGTGGTGGCCGACTCCTCGATTATCACCCGATATGCCGACCGCACCCTCTTCGTCGTGCGTGCGGGACTGCTCGACCGCGACGCCCTGGCCGACATCGAGAAATGGTACGACACCTCGCGCTTCACCGGCCTCACCGTGATTCTCAACGGCACCAGCGACGGATTCAGCCACTACGGCTACCACCGCTACGGAAGCCGCTACGGATATCACTACGGCAACTATGGCTACGGCTACGGCGTTGACGACGACGGCGACGACCTGGGCACCCCCAAGAAACGCAAGAAGAAAACACAAAGCAACGCCTGATAATGCAGCAGAGCAATCCTAACACACTGTCGCACCGACGCATCGCGGGAAACGCCACGTTCCTCGTGGTGCGCACTGTGCTGTCGACTCTGATAGGATTGTTCACCTCGCGAGTGGTCCTTCAGGTGCTGGGCGTGGACGACTACGGCCTCAGTGCCGTGGCCGGTTCGGTGGTGGGAATGCTCAACTTCCTCACGGGCAGCCTTGCCGGGGCCGGTTCGCGCTTCATCACCTACGAAATGGGGCGTGGCGATGCCGAAGCGATGCGCAGGATGTTCTCTGCCACTCTGTTTATCCAGCTGGGAATGGCTGCGCTCATAATATTACTGGGCGAGACGGCCGGCGTGTGGTTTCTCGAAAACAAACTCAACATCCCGCCCGACCGCATGCACGCGGCACGGTGGGTGTATCAGCTATCCATTATGTCGGCCGCGCTGGGCGTCACGCAGGCACCGTATTCGGCCATAATCATGTCGTACGAGCGCATGAGCATATATGCCGGATTCGATATCCTGGGCATGATGCTGAGACTGCTCATTGTGTATCTCATCCTGATTCTCGACGGCGACAAGCTCATCACCTATGCCACGCTTGGCTTCAGCGTGAGCCTCCTGATGCTCATCATCAACCGCGCCTATTGCATGAAGCGCTTTGAAGAATGCCGGGGGGTGCCACGCTTCGACAAAAAGGCCACCCGAAGCATATTCGCCTACAGCATGTTCACCATAATCAGCTCTTTTTGCGTGATGATATGCTTCAGCGGCACCACCTTCATGATCAACAGTTTCTTCGGGGTAGCGGCCAATGCGGCCGTGGCCCTTGCAGCCACGATTCATGGTATCACCATGCTCTTCGGTTCCAATATCCAGGCCGCTTTCCGCCCGCAGATCGTGAAGCAATACGCAGCAGGCAACGCGCCCACGGTGTGGAATCTGGCATGTATGTCGGTGAAGTTCACAATGCTCATAATGTCGGTGCTCGTCGTGCCTTGCATCATCGAGGCCCCGGTGATACTTCAGTTCTGGCTCGGGCAGGTGCCTCCGCTCGCTGTAGAGTTTCTGCGCTGCATGCTCGCCGCCGGATGGCTCGCATGTATCAGCAATCAGCTCGACACCGTGGCCTATAGCGACGCTTCGATCGGTAGAATCACGCTTTTCAAGAGCAGCGGATTCCTGCTCAACGCCTTGCTTATCTACGCACTGTTCAGCCTGGGTGCTCCGGCCTGGAGTGCCTACATTGCCAATGGATTAATGTACGTGGGATTGAGCGTGGCAACCACGGGCATTATACGGCGGATGATTGAAAACGCAAGTCCCCGGCTGCTGATAGCCAATATTTGCAGATGCGTCTTTGTTATCGCTTTGGCCGTGCTGCCCGTGGCCGGGGTGTGCATTCTTATGGAGAGCTCGCTCTTGCGTCTGATAATTATCTTTATTCTATTCGCCGGAGTCGCTGCGCCATTGGCTATGCGCGTGGCTCTCACTCCGGAAGAGCGCCGCGGCGTGCAGTCTTTTATATCCTCCAAAACCGGNAAATTACTGTCGTTTCACCCCTTTAAGGCCATAAACAGATGAAAGANGCCGGCAAAAAACAGGTNCTGATTATAATCGACAGCNTGGCCCACGGAGGTGCTGAAAAGAGCCTTACGGCGCTTTTGCCCCGTATCGACTATTCGCGGATCGATGTGGACCTGTTTGTGCGTTCCAGGGGTGGAGTGCACGAAGCTGAGATTCCGCCCTGCGTGTCGCTGGTGGATTATTCGCCCAAGGGGCTGCGCAGGCAGGTGATGAAAGTGCTGCACTCATTGGCNATTAGGNTGCGCGGCAAAGCCGGGCATGGCGCCGAGACGGAATGGAATGCCATCAAGGCATTATATCCNTCGCCACGCAAAAAATACGATGTGGCGATTGCCTATCAGCAGGGCGTGCCCACGTTTATGGTGGGCAGCAAAATAAAGGCTGCAAAAAAAATTGCATGGATAAACGTCGACCTTGCGGAGGCCGGCTATAGCGTAGCTTTTTGCCGTGATTACTACGCATCGATAGACCGCGNGGTGGGCGTATCGGAAGCATTGTCGCNTAAAATCGTGNATGATGGATTCGTTGCTAAAGAAAAGGTGACCACCATATACGATATTATCGACACTGAAGCAGTATATGCCGGCGCACGGGAGCACTGCTATGTGCTCCCGGTTCCGGACGGCACGCTTCGGCTCGTCACCGTAGCCCGGCTTTCATTACAGAAAAACCATCTGCTCGCCGTGCAGGCCGCCGGGATTCTCCGGNAGCNAGGTCTCAAATTCGTGTGGCACTTCGTGGGCGACGGCCCCGAGCGTGCGGCAATTACGGCTGCCGTTCGGGAGGCCGGACTTGAAGACTGCATTATCNTCGAAGGCGCTAAAGAAAACCCCTACCCCTACTTTGCCGCCGCCGACATCTACGTGCAGACTTCGAGNTTCGAAGGCTTCGGTATCACGCTTGCCGAGGCCCGGCTGCTNGGATGCCCGGTGGTGACAACGGATTTCGCTGTGGCCCGCGATCAGATTACCGATGGCCTGAATGGTCTTATCGCTGAAATGACACCCGAAAGCGTGGCCCGCAAAATAATGCTGCTGGCAGGCGACGAATCGCTGCGGCAGGNACTGGGCAAACGCGCGGCCGCCGCCATCAATGCCACNGCCTACACTGAGAGCGAGAAGGTGAACGAATTAATCTGCGGAAAATGAAGATAGTGACAGTGACATGCAGCAATGCCGACAACTACGGCGCACGCCTCCAGGCTGCCGCGCTGGCCGCCACGCTGGGCCGCNACGGCCACGAGGTGCAGGTGCTTGACTATCGTCCGTGGTATATGCGCTTCTATCCGCGACCCGCTTGGCGGAATATAGGNTGGCGCAATNTGCCGAGCCAATTATGGCGCTGGCGCTACAACGACCATGCGCAGCGCCGCCATGAGCTGTTCGACGATTTCAGCAGCAGGCATATTCCGCTCACGCCCGCCGTGCACAACTTGAAGCAATTGCGCGATAATCCCCCCGTGGCCGATGTATATATCGCCGGCAGCGACCAGATCTGGAATCCCGAGTTCCGCAACGGCAGCGACCCGGCCTTCTTTCTCGACTTCGGCGAGCAGGCTACGCGCCGCATNAGCTACGCCGCAAGTTTCGGGGTGGACTGCGTGGATGCATCCATGCACGATTCCTTGCGCGACCACCTCGCGCGCTTCGACCGGATAAGCGTGCGCGAGAGCTCGGGCCGGCATATCATCGCCACCGAGCTGGGNATGCCTGCCCCGGATGTGGTGCTCGACCCCGTGTTTCTGCTACCGCCTGCNTATTGGGATGGAATAGCCGATGAGGCAGGCCGNCGCGTGCCGGAGGAGCCCTATGTGCTTGTGTATGATTTCATGCGCAGCAAGGCATTGAAGAGCGTGGTACGGAAGCTGGCACGCGCCCTGAAGTGCAGAATTATATCCGTGGGGGCCCATCGCCTGCCCTACGCCCGCGAGAACCGCCGGGAAGCATCTCCGGCCGAGTTTCTGGCTCTTATTCGCGGCGCACGCTGCGTGGTGAGCAACAGCTACCACGGCACCGCATTCGCCATGATTTTCAAGCGTGATTTCTTAGTGGTCAAGCGCGAGGACGGCTTGAACGACCGCATGACAGATTTTCTGNAACGTATGCAACTGAGNCATAGAATCGCCGACTCCCACACCCCTCTCGGGCAACTGCTGGAGCGGGTGGACTACGACNCGGTGGCGCCCGTGCTCGACAGGCTTGTGGCCGAATCACGCGATTATCTTTTTAACGCGATTGAAGGATGAAGAAGCCACGGATATTCATAGCCATGCATTATCTGGAGATTGGGGGCGCGGAGTCGGCTCTGATCGGGTTGCTGCACGCGCTCGACCCGTCGCGCCTGGACGTAGACCTCTTTCTGCACGCGCATCGCGGCGAAATGCTCAGGCTGGTGCCCGGCTGGGTGAATCTGCTTCCCGAAATTCCGGCCTACGCTGCCATCGAAAAACCCGTGAAGGAGATTCTGCAGCATGGCCATCTGGCAGTGGCCGGCGCGCGCTGGGTGGCACGCCGGCGCGTGCGTCGCTACCAGCGGCAGAGCGGCAAGCACGATGGCGGAGCTGCCTTCGGCTATATCGGAGCCTCGGTGGCGCCGGTGCTACCGTCGCTGCGCCGCTTCGGGCACTACGACCTGGCCATTTCTTTCCTCGCTCCCCACGACTATGTGCTGCGCCACGTGGATGCGGCACGCAAGGCATGCTGGATCCACACCGATTATTCGCGCGTGGATATCGACACTGCGCTCGAACTGCCCGTGTGGGATGGCTACGATACCATCGTGTCGATTTCTCNCGACGTCACCGCCACCTTCTGCAGCCGATTCCCGGCTCTGCGCGGCAAAATCACCGAGATAGGCAACATCGCTCCCACCGAATATATACGCGAGCGCGCCCGGGAGGGCAGGCCGGCGGATATGCCGCGCAGCGGACGCCTGCAGCTGCTCACCATCGGGCGCTTCGCCGGCGTGAAGCGCATGCACGCAGTGCCTGCTCTGTGCCGCCTGCTCGTCGAGGCCGGGCTTGATGTGGAGTGGTACCTCATAGGCTACGGCGGCGAAGAGGGCCGCATACGCAGTGAAATCGAGAAAGAGGGCATGACCGGGCGCGTGCGTATGCTTGGAAAAAAGAGCAACCCCTACCCCTACCTGATGGCCTGCGACTGCTACGTGCAGCCGTCGGCATTCGAGGGCCAGAGCGTGACGGTGCGCGAGGCACAGATGCTCGGGCGCCCCGTGATCATCACCGACTATCCCACGGCCCATTCGCAGGTGGAAGACGGTGTGGACGGCGTGATNGTGCCGCTGCCCCTGGAAAAATGTGCCGAGGCCATGACCCGGGTGCTTTCGTCTCCGGAAACTCTGGCCGCAATTGCGGCCAATGCACGGATGAGAGACTACTCNAACGCCTCGGAAGTTGAAAAAATCTATAAACTGGCCGGAGCATGAGCATACCCCGCGTGATACACTACTGCTGGTTTGGCGGCGCACCGCTGCCCCCCGACGCCGAGCGCTGCATCGCTTCGTGGCGCCGCTTCTTCCCGGGATGGGAGATAAAGCGCTGGGACGAGAGCAACTACGATGTGCGCGCCGTGCCCTACACCGCGCAGGCCCACGACATGCGCAAATANGCCTTCGTGAGCGACTATGCGCGCTTCGATATTCTATACCGCGAGGGCGGCGTGTATCTCGACACCGATGTGGAAGTGATACGCCCCTTCGACGATATTCTGGAGCGCGGCGCCTTCATGGGCATGGAGGGCACCCTGGTAGCTCCCGGCCTGGGGATGGGAGCTGAAGCCGGCAACCCATTGTGCGGAGAGATGCTTGCCCGCTATGCCGCCATGAGCTTCACCGACGAAAACGGCCGCCGGCTGCCCGGCACCGTGGTGACCTACACCACCGACATGCTGCTCGACCACGGCTACCGCACCGACGGAGAAATGCAGCAAGTGGAAGGCTTCACGATATATCCGCCGGAGTACTTCTGCCCTCTCGACGATCTCACGGGCCGGCTGCACGTCACCCCGGAGACCCGCAGCATTCATCACTACGCCAAGAGCTGGTGCGACGGTGCATCGCCGTGGCGCACCCGCCTGTCGCGCTGGGGGCATCGCACANTGGGATTCAAGTTNTCTGCTCGTATAAAACGNTTTTTNAAACTCTAAGTCATGGAAGCCNAACTATATTTCCCGTTATTCCTTGCACTTGTGAGTGCCCTTGCGCTGATTCTGGGGAGCAGGTTATTGATGTCGGGGGGCGAGAACCGCATCACGTCCGGCGANAATTCCATCAACTACTGGATTGCCTTACCGATAGCGCTTATACTTACCCTATGGCTGGGCGGACGCCCCTACGACGTCACATGCTTCGGCGACACGCTGAGCTATGCCCACATGTATAACAATTACGCGCCGGACAGCTTCAGCTTCACTTTCAGCGGCGAATGGTTCTTTGCCTGGATCATGGCTTTCTGCAATATCCTGGGCATGGACGTGAACGGATTCTTCACCGTGACCGCAGCCATATATACTTTCACGGCGCTCCTGGCGGTGCGTATTATCTTGCCACGCAATCCTCTGCTCGGAATGGTTTTCGTATGGGGCTCGCTGATGTACTTCACATTCTGTGTCAACGGCATACGAAACGGCATGGCGTGCCACATGATTCTGCTGGCTATGGCTCTTTTCCTCGACTCGCGCTACATCCCGGCCGCCATCCTCGCCTTTCTGGCGATGGGCATCCACCGTAGCACCATTCTGCCCATAGCGTCGCTGATGGCCGCGAGATGGGTAGTGAAGGATGCTCGCTGGGCCGTTTATATATGGCTGGGCTCCATAGCATTGTCGCTGGTGGCCGGCAATTTTTTCGTGAACGTCATCACTTCTCTCGGTTTTGACGAACGCATGGAGAGCTACGCTTCAAGCGACTACAACGATCAGTTCAGCGCTACCGGCTTCCGCTGGGACTTCCTGTTCTACAGCGCCTTCCCCATCCTCATGGGCTACGTGGTGCTGGTGAAGAAGACGCTCGTCGACAACTGGTATCGCGTGATATTTATCACCTACTGCCTTGCCAACGCATTCTGGGTGCTGGTGATACGCATGGCATTCACCAACCGCTTCGCCTATCTCTCGTGGTTCATGTATCCGCTGGTGCTGGCCTACCCCCTGATTATGATGCGCGTGTGGCCCGACCAAGACAAGCGTGCTGCCTATATCCTGCTGGCCTACGTGGGCTTCACCGTGTTCATGAACGCCTTCTACTGGTAATCGCTTTAATTTAATATGTACGCACTCACGATATTCACCCCCACCTACAACCGCGCCCACACCCTGGAGCGCACCTATCGGAGCCTGTGTGCCCAATCGGCACGCGACTTTGAGTGGCTCGTGGTGGACGACGGCAGCACCGACGGCACACGCCGCCTGGTGGAGGGATTCGCGGCCGAGGGTATAATACCGGTGCGCTATATATATAAGGAGAACGGTGGATTGCACACCGGCTACAACACCGCCTATGCCAATATCGACTCGCCGCTCTGCTGCTGCGTGGATAGCGACGACTACATGCCGGAGGATGCCGTGGCTATTATCCTCGACCAATGGAAGCGCCGCGGCTCCGAAGCCTACGCCGGCCTAATCGGCCTCGACTTCGATGCCCACACCGGCAAGCCTCTGGGCGGATACTTCCCCGAGGGGCTGAAAGAATGCTGGTTTCTCGACCTTTATATCCGCGGCATTCATCGTGCCGACACCAAGCCCGTGATGCGCACCGAGCTGATGCAAGAAGTGGCTCCGCAAGTGGGCTTCGAGGGCGAAAAGAGCTTCAACCCGGTGTATATGATGCTTCAGGTGTGCGACCGCCTGCCGCTGCTCGTGGTGAACGAAAACCTGTGTTGGGTTGATTATCAGACGGGTGCCGACAGCATGTCGGGCGCCATCTGGCAGCAGTACGTGGCGTCGCCACGCAGCTTCGCCAAGCTGCGCCGCCTGGAGATGACGCTACGCCACAACACCGCCCTGAACCGCGCTCGCTCGGCCGCCCACTATGTGGCTTCCTGCCTGATCGCCCGCGACGGCAAATGGCTCGCCACCTCTCCACGCCCGGGGCTCACCCTGGCCATGGCTCCTGCCGGCCTGCTCATCTGGGCGCTGATAAAATACAAGACCCGCCTTAAATCTAAAACTATACCCAAATGAACATTGCCTACGTAATAAGCGTGCTGTCGATACGCGGTGGGCTGCAACGCATCATCACCGACAAGGCCAACGAGCTGTGCCGGGTACCGGGCATGAAGGTATTTATTCTGTGCACGGACGACAGTCCCGACAGCCAGCCGGCATTCCCTGTCGACAATCGGGTGCATGTGGAATACGATACCCACTTCTTTGATCCCGGAAATACCAAACTCCGAGTCAACCCGCTTCTCTTTGGCATCAAATTGCTGAAGTGGCGCAGAGAGCATCGCCGTATAATAAAGCAATTCGTGCGCTCAAACTCCATAGACATCATCATCTACACCACCTACAGGCCTCACCTGCTACCCGTCAACCCCGGATGCAAGCTTATTCTTGAATCCCATACCGAGCGTGCCAGCACCAGCCATCCTAAAAATCGGAAATTNTTGCGCCGCCTCCACGCGGCCGACGCTTTAGTGGCAATCACCGATGCCGACCGCGTGCAGTGGCCTGAGGTGCGACGCACGCTTGCAATTCCCAACTTCACCACCATAAATCCTACTGCCCCCTACAATCCCGACACTCGGCGCGTGATGGCCGCGGGGCGCCTTGATATGCAGAAGGGCTTCGACATTCTGGTAAACGCCTGGCGCACCGTAGCCCGCAATCACCCCGACTGGGTCCTTGATATTTATCACGTGCCCTACGAGGGCCTTGAATTNGCAGATCTTCTATCGCTTATCAATGAAGCCGGCCTTAGCCATTGCGTTAATCTGTGCGAATCATCGGCTGATATTGCATCTACCCTCGCCGAGCACTCGCTTTTCGTCCTCAGCTCGCGCTACGAGGGCTTCGGGCTCGTGCTCATCGAAGCCATGGCTTGCGGCGTGCCCTGCGTGAGCTTCGACTGCCCCGAGGGCCCTTCCGAGATTATCAACGACGGCGAAGACGGCTGGCTCGTACCTTTCCGAGGGCTCAGTGATGATGAACGTGCCGACGCGCTTGCCGATGCCCTGTGTGATGCNATTNCCNATAGGGAAAAACGCATCAAATTTTCCGAATCCGGATTGAGCTCNGTCAAGCGTTTCTCGCCGGATACCGTGATNCCCNAATGGGTNGANNTATTTAATTCATTNANAAGAGNAACGAATGATGAGAATAGCCTACTTCATAGAAAACATAGTAAATCATGGCGGCACTGAACGCATTATAATTGACAAAGCCAATTATCTTGCTGCACTTCCAGGCTATGAGGTATTCCTCGTGTGCCCGGGCAAAGGCGATATTGCAAAACCTGCATTCCCGATAGATCCACGAGTGAANGTCTATCACTTGGGTGAGGAATTCACGCCAAGTTGCTCTCTCTATAAAAATCCGTTCCTGTTCACATGGCAGTGGATCAAATGGCGACGCTCACTCGCTCGCAAGGTAAATTCCTTGGCTAAAACGCTTAATCTGAACCTTAGCATTTCTTTGGCATACGATTGTACCAAGCCATATAGAATAAGCGGACTTCCCCACATATACGAGTCGCATGCCTTCAGGCCTGAAGCCGAGTCGTTATCAGTAATGCCAAAACTGATGCACTGGGTGGTCTCACATTTCTTTACTAAGGGAGCCACGATAGTGACTCTTACCAAGGATGATGCCGTATTGTGGCCGGAGGCTGGGAGAGTGGAAATTATCCCCAACTTCACAAATATTGAACCATCCATAGAATATAATCCCGCTTCTAAGAAAGTCATTGCGGCCGGTACATTAAACAGGTTCAAAGGTTTTGACTTGCTTATCCAGGCCTGGAAAAAAGTTGTTGAAAAATATCCTGGGTATGAATTAGAAATTTTCGGAGCCGACCCTACGGGGATTGAAACCGATCGATATAATAACTTAATAAACGCAAATGGCTTAACTGGCAAAGTTCACTTGAGGGGCCTTACTGATAATATGCCGTGTGCGTATGCTGAAGGATGTTCTTTCGTTCTAAGTTCGCGTACTGAAGGCTTTGGCCTTGTTCTCATCGAAGCCATGGCTTGCGGTATTCCGCCGGTGGCTTTTGACTGCCCCCATGGACCATCGGACCTCGTGGACGATGGCCTAAACGGAATACTGGTGCCTTTCAAGAACTTAAGCGACGCAGAGCGTATCGACAAGTTGGCCGACGGTCTATGCCGCATGCTTGCTCTCAGCGATGAAGAGCGCGAGCAAATGTCGGCCGAGGCTATGAAAAAGGCTGCGTCGTTCTCTCGCGAGGCCATAATGGAGCGCTGGGTTAAACTCTTTAAAGAAGTCGCCGAATGCGAATAGCCTACTGCTGCCAGGATATCACGGTGCGCGGCGGACTGGAGCGCATCACCGTGGAAAAGGCCAACGCCCTTGCGCAGGCCGGCCACGACGTATGCCTCATCGTCAATAATCCGCCGGGCCGTCGGGCAGCCTATGATGTGGACCCGCGTGTTCATCTTATTGATGTGGCGCTCTCGCAACCCAAGGGTCTATGGANCACCCTGCTCTTCAAATTGAAGCAGAACGCTCGCATATCTCAGGCTCTCAGGCGCTTTCGCCCCGACGTGCGTTGCGCGGCTGCTTCATGGTTGTGCTCTGCAGTGCTGTGGGGCCCGGGGAGGCTTGTGCTTGAATCGCATAGCTGGCGAAAAGGTTTGTTCACTGANGAGGCACGTTCCCTATANAAGCGCNTNAAAGTNGCNNTNGCCGAGCGCTNNGCNGCTTGCGTNGTNACNCTNCTCCCNNCNNANAANNCCGACTGGCCCGCGGCCAAGCGTGTTGAAAGCATTGGTAATTTCAGCGATATAACTGCCAATGACGCACCCGCGCGACATGGCGCAATGGCTGTGGGACGCCTGGCACCTGTGAAACAGTTCGACCTATTGATCGACGCATGGATAAAAGTGGCAGAATCACATCCGGGCGCCACTCTCGATATCTATGGGGAAGGGCCGCTCCGCGAAGAATTGCAGCGGAAGATTGACAGGACCGGATTGAACGACTGCATCTTCCTTCGCGGAGATTGTGAAGATCTTGCGGCCGAATATGCTTCGCATGAATTCCTTGTGCTGAGCTCGCGCGACGAAGGATTCGGACTCGTGCTCATAGAGGCCATGCAATGCGGTTGCCCGTGCGTGGCAGTTGATTGTCCGGAGGGACCGGCCCACATTATCGCAGATGGAGAGGATGGCATTCTCGTTCCTTATAGGGGACTCAGACACGACGAAACGACGGCTTCCCTGGCTCGCTCGATATGCCTGATGCTCGACAATCCCGAATTAAGACGAAAAATGGCAGCAAGGGCACGCATCAATGTGCAACGCTTCGGCAAGGGAACCATCCTGGACCGATGGCAGAAACTATTTGAATCTCTCTGACGATGACCTACTCCATAGCCATACGCACCCTGGGCACGGGTGGCGAAAACTATCGCCGCCTGCTCGAAAGCATCACGCGCCAGACCCTGCAGCCGGAGCGCGTGGTGGTCTATATAGCCGATGGATATGAGGCTCCGGATTTACGCATAGGCCGGGAAGAATATGTGTGGGTGCCGAAAGGTATGCTCGCCCAAAGGGCACTCAGATACGACGAGATAAGATCCGAGTGTATCATGCTCCTCGACGACGACGTGGAGCTCGCGCCCGATACCGCCGAGAAAATGCTCGACGCCATCGAGAAACATAACGCCGACTGCGTAGCGGCCGACACATTCCTGAACCACCGCATGACAGGGGCACAAAAGTTGCGTGCCGCCGTCGCCGGCCTCGTGCTGCCGGCGCGCACGCAGAAGTGCGCGTTCCGCATGCGTCGCTGCGGTGCGTTTTCCTACTTATCCCACCCGGTGCACGGTGGCTGCTATCCGAGCGACACCGCAGCCGGCCCTTGCTCGATGTGGCGCAGGCAATCGTTGGTCGATCTGCACATCGAGCACGAGCTATGGGTGGAACGTTGTGGCTTTGCCTATGGCGAGGACTCCGTGTACTACATGAAGCTCCGGGCCAACGGCAAGCGCCTTTACGTGCTCTTCGACAGCGGCGCCGTGCATCTCGACACCGGCAGCAGCAGCGGAGCGTTCCGCAGAGGCGCACGGCGGCTTTACGTGCGCGCGTTCAATAACTATGTGATATGGCACCGTTGCGTGCGCACCATATATCCCGGTACCTATACCACCATCTGCCACGCGGCAAGGGAGGCATGGGATTTTCTGATAGCCACGGCAGCCGGCCATCCCGTCCAATTCCTGCGAGCTGCGCGCGATGCCAGGCGTTATGTGCGTTCGGCTGAATACCTATTAATCCCACCCTACCGACTGCCATGAAAATACTCCACTTCATAACATCGCTGCGCACAGGTGGCGCCGAGCGGCTCATGACCGCGCTACTCCCCGGCCTTGCTGCTAAAGGCCATGATGTGGAGCTGCTGGTGATGGACGGCACGCCCACCCCCTTCATGGACGTTCTGAAGAGCGCGGGCGTGGAAGTGCACTCGTTGTCGATAGGTGCAGCCGCCATGCACAATCCCCTCCTGGCCATGCGCCTGCGCCGATTCCTCCGGAATGGCCGCTACGATATTGTGCACACCCACAACACACCTTGCCAGATACTTGCGGCAGCTGTGGCACCCCGAGGATGCACCCTCGTGACCACCGAACACAATACCACCAACCGGCGCCGTGGCAATCGGATACTCCGGGCGGCCGACGCACGAATGTATCGCCGCTACAAAGCCATTGCCGCATGCAGCCCCGCCGTGGGGCAGGCACTCGCCGCATATCTGCCCGAAACGGCCGCCCGAATCAGCGTGATTGAAAACGGCATAGACCTCGAAGTCTTTAAAAATGCAGCACCGGCATCAGATATCATCCGGCGCTTCCCTGATAAAAAAATTCTCGTGATGGCAGCTGCTTTCCGGCCCCAGAAAGACCATGCCACAATGCTTGAAGCACTGAGGCTCCTACCTCCGCGCTTCGCGCTCGTGCTTGCCGGCGATGGCGCCACGCGCCCCGGGGTAGAGCACTTGTGCCATGAAAAAGGCCTTGACGAGCGCGTGTTCTTTGCAGGCAACAGAGCCGACATGCCTGCGGTGATGGCCTCGGCGTTTATCAACGTCCTTGCCACTCACCACGAGGGGCTTCCCCTCTCGGCTATTGAGGCTATGGCTTCGGGCCGGCCGTTCATCGGAAGCGACGTGGCTGGCCTGCGCGAAGCAATTCTGCCCGGTGCGCTCGCCGTGCCCCACGCAAGCCCCGATACCCTTGCGCGCACCATTCTCTCTCTGGAGAGCAATCCGCTGAAATACGCAGAAGTGGCAAGCGCGTGCACCGAGAGAAGCAATCATTTCGACATCTCACATACTATCGAGGGATACAACACGTTATATAAGAATCTATGCCGTTGATATCTGTAATCATACCCGTCTACAACGTCGAGCGCTTCGTGGAGGAGTGCCTGCGCTCGGTCTTTGCCCAGACCATGCGAGACTACGACGTAATCATCGTGGACGACTGCTCCACCGACAGTTCCNTGGAGATCGTGCGCCGGGTGTGTGCCGAATGTGCCGGAAATATCGACGTGCACATCCTCTCCACCGGNAAAAATTCCGGCGTGAGTGTGGCACGTAACAAGGGTATTGATGCCTCGGAAGCCCGCTATGTGTATTTCGTTGACAGCGATGATTATATTTCTGCCGACGCTCTTGAAAAATTATCGGCGGTGGCGCTCCGTCATCCACAGGCTCAGATAGTATATGGAACAGGTAAAATATTTGGTAACGACAGCAATCTTCCCATTATCGACATAGCATCAAANAATTTTCCAGAATACATAGACAACGCGCGGCAAGCAAGAAAAATGATGCTCACTCACAGGCTTTTGCCGGACTACGTGTGGAATCGTCTTTTCCTGCGTGATTGGCTTAATGAGCACGCATTGCGTTTCATGCCGGGAATTCTTGCCGAAGACAAGCACATTGGCTTCTATATGGCCGGATATGTTGATGCTATCGCATTCTGCCGATCTACAACTTACTATTATCGATCCAATGATTTTAACCAAAGCGCACGCCACTCTGATTTCTTATGGACATGTATCGACTGGATGATTGCCGACTGGACACGACACATTAATTTTAAAAGTGCATTGTCCCAAATAATTCTAATATTCCGCACNGCCCACACATCATATACCCGGTTGATATGGCACGAAGGCCCTCTGCCTCCGGCCTGGAAAAGAATACCCGGGGCTATACTCCATTGGGCAAGATTAAATCAACGCTTCAGAAAATCCACACCTTCAGAGTTATGCCACTGATTTCAGTAATAATACCGGTCTACAACGTAGAGCGCTTCGTGGAGGAGTGCCTGCGCTCCGTGTTTGCACAAACGATGCGCGACTTCGACTTGATTATCGTGGATGACTGTTCCACCGACAGCTCCATGGAGATCGTGCGACGGGTGTGTGCTGAATGTGCAGGAGACATCGACGTGCAAATCCTCTCCACCGGTAAAACGTCGGGTGTCAGCGTAGCGCGTAATATGGGCATGGATGCATCCACTGCGAAATACATATATTTTGTGGACAGCGACGATTACATTTCCGCAGATGCGCTGGAGCGACTCTCGGATGTAGCGACCCGCCATCCGGAAGCCGAAATCATTTATGGCACCACTAAGGTGTTTGGCAACAGCAACAACATCGAAACCCTGAATATAGCGGCCAAAAACCTTCCGGAATGTGTGTGTGGCTTTAAGGATGCAAGCTCGTTGATGCTCAAGCATTGGCTACTGCCTGACTATATCTGGAACAGATTATTCTGCCGCGAATGGCTTAACAGTAATAAATTCCGATTTACGCCCGGCATTCTGGCCCAGGATCTTCATCTGAGATTCTATATGGCTAAAAAAATCAAGTGTATAGCATTTTGCAATACCATTACATATTTTTACAGATACAATTCCTATAACGTAAGTAGCACGCGAGCAGAATTCCAATATGCATGTATCGACTGGATAATTTGCGACTGGACTCGGCACCTGTCCATTAAAAACCTGTCATCCCAGCTCTTGCTGCTCATGCATCGTGCCAACGACTCTTATCTGCGCCATCGCGGCCCCGATGCGCCACTCCCGCCGGCCTGGCGAAAGCTGCCGGGGGCCTTGCTTCACTGGGCGCGACTGATGCGCCGCTATGGCAAAGAAATACCCAAGGAAAACAATATAAACCAATAACATATAAAAACACATGCAACATTTTATCCGTTTCGCCGCTTGCGCCCTACTGGCCCTGATGGCATTTGTGACCCCCGAAAGCGCCGCCGCGCAGGACAAGCCCACATGGGCATCGCGCGGTGTGGGTGAGCTCAACCGCAGCCGCTCCAACGACACCTACGAAATCAAGGTGGTGGAAAGCCACGACGTGAACCACGGACGCCTTGAGCGCATGAAGCTCCAGCCGCTGCTCATGCACATACGCCAGAATATGGGCGCCGAGCCCGACGGCCTGGCAGTGGACAGCATAGCCCAACCCGACGGCTCCATCCTCCTGAGCATCACCTACTTCGACAAGGCCGGCGACCAGCACAACATCAAGGCCAAACGCATCGATGCCTACAGCAACTACGACGACTTCGAGGTGAACAGCTTTGAATGGCAGATGTGGCAGCTATATGCCATCGGCAAACCCGATGTGGAGCCCCGCTTCGACGAGTTTGAAATCACCCACAGCTACAACAGCAAGGCTCTGGCTATGTCGATTATCCCCGGCTGGGGTCAGCTCTACAAGGGCCAGACGGCCAAGGGTTGCGTGATCATGGGCGTGGAGGCCGTATCTATTGCCGCTGCAATTCTGGGCCAGCACAAGATGAACTACATGCGGGATGAAGCCGAGAAGCACATAGAAGACACCTACGCCAGCTGGATGTCGAAAGCCAACAGCTGGAAAAACGTGCGCAACGTGGCTATCGTGATCGGTGTGGGCACCTACGTCTACAACCTCATCGACGCCGCCACATCCAAGGGCGCCCGCCGCGTGATGCTGCACAAATCCAACGGCAGCGGCCTCACTTTCGCCCCAATGATCGACACCGAAGGCCACGGCCTCACGATGGCCTACCGCTTCTGATGAAAATCATCCGCGCGAGCACTATCCCCCTGTCGCTAAATGTTTTCTGCCGAGGACTGCTAAGCCATCTCTCGGCCGAATACGACGTGGTGGCAGTGTCGTCGCCCGGCTCCGACCTCGACGAGCTGGCGCGGCGCGAGGGAGTGCGCGCGGTAGCCGTGCCCATGGAGCGGCGTATAGCTCCCCTGGCCGACCTGCGCTCGCTCCGTCGGCTGTGGCGGCTGTTCAGGCGCGAGAAGCCGACCATGGTCCACAGCCTCACGCCCAAGGCCGGACTGCTGTGCATGATGGCCGCCAGGCTGGCGGGCGTGCCCGTGAGAGTTCACACCTTCACAGGCCTCGTATTCCCCACGGCCACAGGCCTGAAGAAACGGCTACTGATGCTCACCGACCGCATCACATGCGCCTGCGCCACCCACATCGTGCCCGAAGGCCGCGGCGTGATGGACGATCTCCGGCGCCACCGCATCACGCGCCGACCCATGCGCGTGCTGGGGCATGGCAACGTGCGCGGCATCGACCTCGACCACTACCGGCGCACCCCGGAGATTGAGGCGCAGGCAGCCGCCCTGCGTGCATCGCTGGGCATCGCGCGCCACCACGTGGTGCTGGTGTTCGTTGGCCGCCTGGTGGCCGATAAGGGCGTGGCCGAGCTCGTTGAGGCCTTCAATGCCATCGACGATCCGCGGCTGCATCTGCTGCTCGTGGGTCCCCCCGAAGCCGACGTCGACCCGCTCGACGAGGCCACCATCCGCACAATCACATCCCATCCGCGCATCCACGCCGTAGGAGCGCAGCCCGACGTGCGTCCTTATCTCGCAGCCGCCGACGTAGCGGTGCTTCCCAGCTACCGCGAGGGCTTCCCCAACGTGGTGATCGAGAGTGGCGCCATGGAGCTGCCGTGCATCGTCACGGATATCAACGGCTCGCGCGAGATCATCGAGCACGGCAGCAACGGCCTCATCGTGCCGCCGCGCGACGCCGCCGCCCTCAAGCAAGCCATAGCACAGCTCAACGGCGACGACGGATTGCGTGCCCGCCTGGCCGCCCGTGGCCGCCCCATGGTGGCCGAGCGATTCGAGCAGGGCTACGTGTGGAACTGTCTCACAGATTTTTATCACGGAATACTTCCGGCACAATGATTTATCGTCGCTTCGGAAAACGCGCCGCCGACATCTTCATATCGGCCGCCGCCCTGCTCTGTCTGAGCCCCCTGCTGGGCGCCACAGCGCTGTGGCTGCACTTCGCCAACAAAGGCGCCGGAGCCTTCTTCTCGCAGCTGCGCCCCGGCCGCGGCGGCAAAATTTTCAGGCTCTACAAATTCAAGACAATGACCGACGAGCGCGACGACCGGGGAGAGCTGCTGCCCGACGGGCAAAGGCTCACACGCGCCGGTGCGCTGGTGCGCTCCACGTCGCTCGACGAGCTGCCGCAGCTGTGGAACGTGCTGCGCGGCGATATGTCGCTCATCGGCCCGCGCCCGCTGCTCCCGCAATACCTGCCGCTCTACACCCCCGAGCAGGCGCGGCGCCACGACGTGCGCCCCGGAATCACCGGCTGGGCCCAGTGCCACGGACGCAACGCCATCAGCTGGGCAAGAAAGTTTGAGCTCGACGTGTGGTATGTAGACAACCTCAAGCTAACCACCGACTTACGCGTAATTTTCCTCACTCTCCGCTCCGTGCTCCGGCGCGAAGGCATCAGTGCCGAGGGCTGTGCCACGACAGAACCTTTCAACGGCAAGAACTGAAAGCAACATTTTTTTGAGTGAAAAGTTTATTTTTTAACAATTCTTTTGCTAGTAATTTATTTTTTTTGCATAAATTTGCGCACAAGTAAAAACACGAACACTGACAGTACTGAAATTCCCCCAAAACAGGCCCCAATTATCCTTTTTCCAACTATTCTAAAAAAATGCACAAACGCTTCCTAAACTGGTATCTCTCGCGCGAAAGTGTGCCCTATTGGTACGTACTCGCAGCCGACTGCCTCATAGTTGTGGCAGGCGGCCTCATCGCGTATGCCGCAAACCACGGAGCGATAGCTATGGTAGCCAATTTCGGGTCGCTCGTGACCTCGCTGGCCATTTACCTACTGTGCTTCTTCGTGGGCTTCAGGGCGCTCCACACCTACAGCGGCATCATCCGCCACACATCCATGGCCGACCTTATCCGCGTCACGGCCGCCCTGGGCATCGGCGTGGCCATGATCATGCTCGTGCGGATTCTGCTCCACACCGACCACTACATGCTGCCCATCAAGCTGGCCGACCTGCTGCTGCTCACGCTGATAGCAGCCGTGGGAATGTGCGGCCTGCGAGTGATGGCCAAGGAAATATACGACATATATCTGCGAGACCGCGCCCCGGGCGGAGCCTACGGCTTTGAATCCGACGCGCTGCTCGACATGGAGCTCACCCACCTGCTTCCGCGCGAGCCCATCAGCGTCGACACCGCCGCCATAGCAGGCGCCATGCGCGGACGCCGACTCATGGTCACCGGCGCCGCCGGCAGCATAGGCAGCGAGCTTTCCCGCATGCTCGCAGGCTATGCCCCCGCCGAGCTCATCCTCATCGACCAGGCCGAGACTCCCCTCCACCAGCTGAGCCTCACCATCAAGCGTGAGCACCCCGAGCTTTCGGCGCGATGCATCATCACCAGCATCTGCCATTCCCACCGCATGGATGCCATCATGAAGCAGTATCGCCCGGAAATCATCTTCCATGCCGCTGCCTACAAGCACGTGCCCATGATGGAAGACAACGCCGTGGAAAGCGTGCTCAACAACGTCGACGGCACCCGCAAGCTCGCCACCCTGGCCGTAAAGCACGGCGTGCGCAAATTCATCATGATATCCACCGACAAGGCCGTGAACCCCACCAACGTGATGGGATGCAGCAAGCGCATCTGCGAGATTTTCTGCCAGAGCCTCGCCGGCACCCCTCAGGGAGGCAACACCCAGTTTATCACCACGCGCTTCGGCAACGTGCTGGGCAGCAACGGCTCAGTGATCCCCCTCTTCCGCGATCAGATTCGCCGCGGAGGCCCCGTCACCGTCACCCACCCCGATATCATCCGCTACTTCATGCTCATCCCCGAGGCATGCAGCCTGGTGCTCGAAGCCGCCCTCCTGGGCCGGGGAGGCGAAATATTCTGCTTCGACATGGGCAAGCCCGTGCGCATCGCCGACCTGGCCGAACGCATGATCGAGCTCAGCGGACGCCGCGGCGTGAAAATAGAATTCACAGGCCTCCGGCCCGGAGAGAAACTCTACGAAGAACTCCTCACCGACGAAGAGACCGTGCTCCCCACCCGTCACCCCAAGATCAAGATAGCAAAGGTGCGACACGTCGACGCCCGCCGGGCCGAGGAAGCCATCGGCTCCATCATTGCCACCGCCAAGACCTACGACGAGCCCGCCGTGATAAAACTGATGCACGAAATAGTGCCCGAATACCACAAGCCCGGCACCATCATGCAGGCACCGAGGCCCGCACGCCGACAGATGGCCGCAGCCCTCTGAGCCCCACGAGAAAGATAGCAAAACACACCACACAGTATATAGAATAGCCAACGATGTCCCTGAAACGCAAATTCAAAGTATCCGCAGCTCTTGCAGTATTGGCAATAGCGGCCGCATTGGCTCCGGCCCGCTCAGCTGCCCAGTTGTACTCCACCCTCGAAGAAGCCGAGAACGACTCGTCCTACACCGAAGTGTATCGCGGCAGCCACCAGTACGTCGCTCCATCCGTCACGGAAGTAGTGCGCGACAGCGTCTTTGACCCATCAATGGTGGTCACCAACAAGTTCAGCAAAAACTGGTTTGTATTCGCCACCGGCGGCGCACACTCATTCGTGGGCGACTACAGCGGCCACGGCAAATTCACCGGCACCCTCTCGCCCGACTGGAGCGTGGGCGTGGGCAAATGGTTCACCCCGGGCGTAGGTCTCAAGGTCGAGTTCATCAAATCCGACTCCAAAGGCTACACCGAATATCTCACCGGCCACTACGGCTTCGGCGACATCCAGTTCACCGACGACGGCACGCCCTTCCGCAAGATGAAGACACGCTGGTGGGACATCAGTATCGACGTGATCCTCAACCTCACACGCCTCTACCGCGGCTACGAAGGCATCGGCAGCAAAAAAGCCATGAACCAGTTCATGCTCAACCTTGGTATCGGCGGCGTGCACCACCTCGGTTTCGAAAACGGCCACGGCTCCGACAACGAACTCAGCTTCCACACCGAGCTCCAGTATAGCCGCTTCTTCACCCCCGGCAAGCGCTTCAGCCTCGACATCAAGGCCCGCGCCCTGTTCTATCAGACCAACTTCGACCTTGAATACGGCCAGGCCAATAAAGCCGCATCCAAATTCGATGCCAATGTGGGCATCGACGTGGGCTTCACGTTCTACCTCGGCAAGAAACGCGCCAACGGCTGGGGACACGGAGCCACCAAGGTATATCAGCGAGACTATCGCGAAGTAAAGACCGTGATCGTGCGCAACAAGCCCGCCGCCGGAGCAGGCCCCGTGCAATACCGCACCCTCTCGTTCTACGTGTTCTACCCCAACAACTACTCCGGACGAAACGACGCACCCCAAGTAGAAGACGCAGCAGTCAACGCCCTCGACTACCTCGCCGGCGGTATCTACACACAGAAGCGATTCCGCTCCACCGCCGACGCCGACGGACGCATCGGAGCAGGCATAAGCACCAACGGACTCGTCTACGTCGACGTCCCCACCGAAAACGCCAGCAAGCCCTTCGCATTCGACTTCATGCCCCGCGGATACGAGATGAGCGACTCCATCCCCCTCAGCCTCAGCCTCAAGGCACCCGACCGTCAGGAGTTCGCCGAACTCTCCGGCTACTACTACGCACCCATCTGGGACGGTAAGCACCAGTGGCAATACCGCATCGACGACGCCACCAAGGGACAGGTGCTCCTGAGCGACGCCAACTATAAGGAGACCGCAACCTTCGGCCTCAACTCCCACAAGGGTCTCGAAACCGTGCGACAGAACATGGAGCTCCGCGACGGACAGCCCGTCAACAACGACGAACTCGTAAGCTTCGCCGACGTCTACGCCGCACTCAACGGCGACGGCGCCTACATCAACCAGTTCACCGACTCCGCTGCCGTAGCCCACGTGCGCGAAGTAATCAACAACGGCACCATCGCCCTCATCCAGTTCGAGGGTCTCGCCACCAGCCAGGACAACTACTCCGGCGAAAACGGCCGCCAGGTGGGTATCGACCGCAACAACGCGCTCTCCGAAAACCGCGCGCGCACCGTGCTCACATGGCTCCAGCAGCACCCCAACATGAAGGAAGTTCACCACCTCACCAGCAACGAGCCCTTCTTCGCCAACGGCATCAAACCCGTGGACGACCCCTCCACCCGCGGCCTCAACGCCAAGCTCTGGCGCTCCGTGAAGGTCAAGATCCACTACCTCATGCCCCAAGGCAACGACACCGTAATAAAATAATAATAGACCAATCGACATCGCAGGCTGCGAGCCGTTCCACTCCCGTGGGCGGCTCGCTTTTTTCTGCACCCAATCTCAATGTGAAGCCTCGCGCCGAGCCGCAGAGAATTATAAGACAACGCAGTACGGAGGGTGTTGCAGAACTACCTCACAACAATGACAAAAGCCTCAACTTTCACAAGCTGAGGCTTTCTTATGTCCATAAAATTTTGTAATTTTATGGTGTTCAAAAAAATTGTAATACAA
>JAAVEC010000009.1 GCA_014801485.1 Bacteroides sp. | reverse complement strand
GTTCTTTATGTTATTAGTTCTGCTGCAAAGATATATTTGTAATCGGCAACACTCGTTCCGATTAGATTATAATCTGATTNAGGGAGTTGAGAATCGTGTAATCAGCGTNCATAANCGCTCCATTGGAGTATATGACACCGTGTTGTTCCAAGATGCCGTGTTGGGCATGGATATGACCGAAAAGATGGGCNTTAAGATGAAGGTCGGATAACTTCATCAATATCTCTTCAGATCCGTAGTTGATATTATCGTCAAAGTCAAGGATTCCAAAAGCCGGAGAGTGGGTAATCAGCACATCGGTATCATCCGGGATTCGGGCATAGTTGCGGCTCTGACGGTCGGTGACGCAATCTTCCAGAAACATCGGTACTCCGTAGAATTTCACTCCGTCAATCTCAATTCCAGAGTTGGAGAGTTGATGCACGTTGTCAGGTAGTCCGTCGATATTGGCTCCATATAGGCAATCGTCATGGTTGCCACAGATAAAGATTTTATGTTTGTATGGCAAGTCGCAGAACCAGTTGAGGAAATCAAGGGCTTCCTGTTCGGTTCCGACCATGCAAAAATCACCTGAATGTACGACCACATCGGCTTCGGGTAAATC
Source organism: Bacteroides sp. (assembly GCA_014801485.1). Taxonomy (GTDB): domain Bacteria; phylum Bacteroidota; class Bacteroidia; order Bacteroidales; family Muribaculaceae; genus CAG-873. The sequence goes on along the minus strand of JAAVEC010000009.1, from coordinate 33,242 downwards.
CCGGAGCCGATGGTGGCAGTTGTGGGTGTCGGAAAGGTGGAGTATTTTCATTAACTCAAAAGCCTCAGAATCTATAAATTGATTTGACGTTGCTGAGAAATGGCAGTTGACCATTTTCGTCTCTGACATCCTTCTGATAAGTCAAAGGAGCACTCAATATTTCGACGTTATAACTATCTCCGGCACCGATGAATGTTTTGATTTTGCCGGGTATATCATTCTCCTTGGAGAAAATACTACAGTAAAGTGCCTTGTAATCTTCAAACAGCATCTTTAATTCTCTGATATCAGAGGGGTCGTACAGCAATGTGGCAAGAATTATACGCGGTTTTTTACCGTTGAGGTATTCTTCAAATATAGCGTGATTATCCGAAGCCGGAGACTGAATCAGGCCTACAAGATGAGAAATCATCTGCTTTATTCCTCCAAGATATAGCTTTCGATTGGTGACATGGGATATCTTGAATTCGGAGGTAGTATATTTTGTTCCGTTTTTGCGTCTTTTGTGGTTCCGTTGCTTCACCTCACCCACTGTAATTTCCGACTTTGTCAACACATCCCTTAATGAACCATATAGTGCAAAATACTTGTCACTCAGCCAATGGTGTGAAGAGGGCGACAGGAACTCGGTGAACTTCAGTTCGAGAAACAAGAGGGTCTTTTCATCTTCCGACACAAGCATCACGTCGATAGAGGCGTTTGAATCAAATACTCTACTTTCCACCTCGAAAAAGGCTTTACAGTACTTTTTACCACTGATAAACACGGGGTTGGTCTCACTGACATTAAAGAAAGTCAGAAGTCCCAAAAGAGAAGATGAATGCAAGGTGGTGATACGGTGCTGCTCGTGACCTTTGCCCTTCACCACCTCGGTAAATGCTCTATCGAATGCTTCACTCTGATCCGAAGATACTCCGAAAATATCTTTCAAGACATTCTTCTTTGTCCATGGTTTGCAGGCATAACGTTTGGATCCGTTAGGATTTTTACCTGACGGGATGATTCTAACTTTGGGTAGGTTAAGAATCTGAGAATAAATAACGTTGTAATTCATATTATCGGTATCGGGTACGGAGATTCATCATAATCATCGGATTCAAATAGTTGCTCTCGGATACTGGCACGAAAAACCACCGTGCAATTTCTTTTCTGTATTGTTCTTCCATAATTACGATGCAAAGTTAATAATGAGGTGTATCATTTTTCGATACATGCCTTATAATTTTGGTCTTGATCCATGAAATACTTAAACCTGTAGCAAGAAATGATACAGGTTGTTATTATCTTTGCAGTGTCCAACTCTTATAGATAGAAATGAACCAACTGCAAAAATATACTTGGCTGATTGACACGCTCCGTCGTGCCGGAAAGATTTCGCTCAGAGATATCTCCGACCGGTGGGCGCGACACAAAGAATTCAGTGACGGGCACGAGCTTAGCCGTTCCACGTTCAATCACTGGTGCAATGCGATTTTCGAGCAGTTCGGCATAATGATTGACTGCGAGAATGGTGGCGCATATCGATACTACATCTCGAATCCTGAGGAAATTGACGACGATAAGCTCAAAAAGTGGATGCTTGATTCATTTGCCGTGGGCAATGTAATCGGACAGAATCTCTCGCTGAAGGGTCGCATACTTGTAGATGAGATTCCGTCCGGGCGCGACCATCTGACCACCATCCTGGAAGCGATGAAGGAAAACCGGGTGGTGAATGTGTCGTACCACCCTTTCAGGAAGGAACACAGTTACAGCTTCACCATCGAACCTTATTGCGTGAAATTGTTTGATAACCGCTGGTATGTGCTTGGCCGCAACAACCGCAACGAGATAAGAATTTACGCNCTTGACCGGATAAATGAGGCCGAGCCAACAGATGCGCGCTTCAAGCTGCCGAAAAACTTTGAGGCATCTGAGTATTTCACTGCAAAATTCGGTGTGGTTATAGGCTATGACGTAAAGCCAGAGAGAATAATAATACGTGCCGATGAAGATCATAAGCATTATTTGAAATCGCTGCCACTGCATCATAGTCAGCGACTGGTTGAAGACTACGGCGAATATGCTGATTTTGAATTGCATCTATCACCCACTTACGACTTTGTAATGAAACTGCTTAATGCCGGAGCCAAGATAGAAGTAATCAGTCCGCCGTCGCTGCGCAAAACCATGAAGCAATGGATTTCGGAAATGTATAATCTCTATATAAACGACTGAAGGTGCATGATTTACCGCAGTGCAGCCGTAAACCGNCGGAATAACTAATTTAAACCATGTGATGATGAACGATAACGGAATTTTTGACAAAATTGCTTTTACCGATCTNTCCAACCCATTCCGGGTGATAGGCATCGGGGAGGCCACGAAAGAAATAATCGAGGAAGTGAAGTCGTACGAATACGATGGCGTGGAGGCCTCCGTCGTAACCGAACCNTCCGAGTGCNTGCCCATGGATGAGGACAGGATGGTGATTATTGTGGCCAAAGACCANGAAAATCAGGCCAACAACATAGCCANAATNTTTCATAATGCCGGGGTTCTCACTCTCGGATTTCTTGACAATGCCGATCCGGATTGCTTCGACAGCGTGGTCTCGGAGGCCACCTGCCCTGAATATTCAGGCATGATAAAAGAGATTCTGCAGCCTATAGCTACTCATGGAATAGTTGACTATGNCTTANATGATTTGANGAGCACGCTTGNCGGTTCAAAGCATTTTTTCATTACGACAGCTACCGGTCATGGCACTGAACGCGTGGCAGATGCGATCGACCGTATTAAAAGTGTGCTGGCTTCACACCGGAGCGAAAGAATCGAGCGTATTTCGATTTTCTTGTATTTCAAGAGGGACGATACTCAAAAACTGGTGATACGGGAATTAACGGCTCTATCAGATTTTTTGAGTGAATCAGGGGAAAATGTNGATATTATATGGGCAACCTACCCGGATGAGACAATAAAAGATCATGAGATAAAAATCTCTATGATTGCAGCAGTGCCGTACTCCCCGGGGGATTAGACTGCTCCGCCGGCTTTTCCGTACTAAAAAAATATCGCCGGAGGGGACGTCCGGCGATATTTAATGAGTGATGCGCATCAGATTTGGAGGATGCGGTCTATTGCGTCGAGTTCTTCCCGGGTGAAGGCGGTATTATTGAGGCATCCGAGGCTATTGGCGAGCTGAGGCACCGAGCTGCAGCCCACAATCACGGAAGCCACCATGCTATCCTTGAGCAACCACGCCAGCGACATCTGAGTGAGTGATTGGCCGCGCTGCTGCGCGAGGTCATTGAGTTGCTTGAGTTTTTCTACGAGTGCGGGTGTGATTGCGTCGGCTTTGAGCGTTTTGTCTCTGGCGGCACGCGAATCCCGGGGAATGCCTTGCAGATAGCGGTCGGTCAATATGCCTTGCTCCAGGGGAGAGAAAGCGGTGAACCCCACGCCGTTTTCGGCAGCTTGGGCGAGAATGCCTTCGTGGGCCTTATTGCGGTCGATCATATTATATCGGCCCTGATATATGAGACACGGCACGTCGCGGGCAGCCAGATAATCATAGGCAAATTGCGACGCTTCCTTGGGCCATTGAGAGATGCCCACGTAGAGAGCCTTGCCTTGGCGCACTACATCGACAAGGGCCTGAAGTGTTTCCTCCATAGGTGTCAGGGGGTCGAAGCGATGACTGTAGAAAATATCCACATAATCGAGCTTCATGCGCTGCAAGCTNTGATTGAGCGAAGCGATCAGATACTTGCGCGACCCCCAGTTGCCATAGGGGCCGGGCCACATATCCCATCCGGCCTTGGTGGTGATAATCATCTCGTCGCGGTAGGGCTTGAACGAGCGCTCCATAACGAGGCCGAAGGTCTCTTCGGCCGAGCCAAACGAGGGACCGTAATTATTGGCCAGGTCGAAGCAAGTCACACCATGGTCAAAAGCATAATGGAGCATGTCGCGGCTGTTGGCCAGCGTATTCACATCGCCGAAATTGTGCCACATTCCGAGAGAAATACGTGGCAGCATCACACCGCTGCGGCCACAACGCTCGAAGGTCATATCGCCATCATAGCGGTCGGCGGAAGCATTATAGGGAGGATTGATCATAATTTGTTTTAATTATTATTTCGTGCAAATTTAACACAATTACGCCATAATTCAAATAGTATCGTCGGAGCATTANAGGAATGCAGCGATAAGTACTACGAGGATGAGCACCGGAGCCACCCAGCGCACCACGAAGAGCACGGGAGCCTGTAGNGGAAACCGGAGCTTGCCGCCATTGCTGAGCTGCTCGCGCAGGAGCGAAGGATGGCGCCAGCCCATGAACACGCACAGCAGAATAGAGGCCACCGGCAGCATTACGTTGGTGGCCACNGTGTCGAGAAAATCAAAGATATTGAGGCCGGCAATGCGCACGCCGTCGAGCGCGCCGAAACTGAGGGCACTCAAAGCACTGAGCGCGAAAAGCGGGGCAAGCACAATCATGCAGGCNGCCCTGCGGCTGCGCTTGAAACGGTTCTGAATGAACGACACNGATACCTCGGCAATGGAAATTGTGCTCGTGAGGGCGGCGACGAATAGCAGGAAGAAGAACAGGGCCGACCACAGCTGCGTGCCCGGCATGTGGCAGAACACCTCCGGCAGCGTAACGAACACCAGCGCCGTGCCTTCCATCTGCGCGTCCTGCAATCCGAAACTCGACACNGCCGGGAAGATGATCACGCCCATGAGAATGGCGGCCATCATGTCGAGNAGCGACACCGTAACGGCCGTGCGTCCCAGNGCNGTGTCCTTGGGNTAGTAGGACGCATANGTGATNAGGATGCCCATGCCCAGNCTAAGGGAAAAGAAAGCCTGCCCGAGAGCATTGACTATCACTGCCGGCGTGATTTTAGAGAAATCCGGCGCGAGAAAGTAGCGAAGGCCGTCGCCGGCACCCGGCAACGANANCGACACGCTGCAAAACACCAGAAGCAGCACAAATAGCAGCGGCATCAGAACATTGCTNATNCGNTCNATGCCCTTGCGCACGCCGCACAGAAGCACAANGAGATTGAGGGCTATGAGCACATAGGTATTGAGCAACGGACCTGCCGAGCCGCAGACATATTGCCGCATTCGTTGGGCAAANAAGCCGTCGAGGGCCTCGGCACCTCCCGCCACATCTACTCCGCTATAAAGACTGCCGCTCACGCTTGCAATAAAATACTCCAGCGTCCAGCCGGCAACAACCATATAGAAACTGAGAATAATATATGAGGCAAGCACCGGAATGGCACCGGCAAGCCACCAAGGAGTGCGAGGCGAGGTCTTGCGAAACGCACCTACGGCATCAGTGCCGGCACCGCGCCCAAGAGAAAACTCCGACAGCATCACGGGAATACCCAGCACCACCACACACAACACATACACTACGAGAAAGGCTGCGCCGCCATTGGCCTGAGCCTCGGCGGGAAAACGCCACACATTTCCGAGCCCGATAGCCGAGCCCACGGTGGCGGCGATTACGCCTATTTTACTACTGAATTTGGCTTTCTCTGCCATAGAAATTGTAACTAATAAATGGAATAGCGTGCAAATTTAATACTTTTTCGTTAAAAATTACTACATATTCTTATTTTTATGANGAATCCGGCGTCGGCCCCCACCGTTCACGGCTTGCAATGGCGCCGATTCTTTCGTATCTTTGCGCAGAAATCCACACCATCATGAAGACCAAAATAATAGCAATAGCTATCGCAGCTCTGGCGCTGCCAACGACCGCCCATGCTTCCGGGCTATTCGGCACCGTGCTGGGCAAAAGCGATGCCGAAGTGCAGGCNCGCATCGACAGCCTGTGGAATCACTTTTTCACNCCGGGCGANATCTCGCAATACGATGCCGACGGCGAAACTTCAGTGTACTACGAAACCCCGGAAGGCACAGCCTTCGTGATGGACACGGGGAGCAACGACGTGCGCTCCGAGGGTATGTCGTACGGTATGATGATCAGCGTGCAGCTCGACAAGCGCGAAGAGTTCGACAAGCTGTGGGGGTGGAGCAAACGCCACATGGCCTACGGCACAGAAACGCCGTGGGACGGTTATTTCTGCTGGCAATGCCTGCCCGATGGCTCGCACCTCGGCGGCAGCAACGCTTCCGACGGGGAGATTTATTTCGTAACGGCGCTGTTTCTTGCAGCCGAGCGCTGGAACGAACCGGAGTTTGCCCGCGAGGCGGATGAGATTCTGCGTAAAGTCATGAGCAAGAACGGAGAGCAAACAGGAGTCTACAATCTCTACAACCGGGACAACGCACTGATAACATTCGTGCCCGATTCCATAGGGCACGCATTCACCGACCCCTCGTATCAGCTTCCGGCATTTCTCGACAAATGGGCTCGAACGGCTGCCACCGACCGCGAGTTCTGGGCCCGTGCCGCAAATGCCGCGCGCGGACATCTCATGGAGTCCGCCCACCCCGAGACGGGGCTGCATCCCGACTACAGCCTGTATGACGGTACGGCATACGCATGGCCGGGGGCCGGCTACGACACATCGCTGTATATGTACGACGCTATCCGCTGCGCCATGAACACAGGAATGGATTCCTACCTGTGCGGCAGCGATCTCGTACGCCAGCAGGATGCGATGCGGCGCCTGCTCAGGTTCTTCAAGCGCGACGGTTGCACTCACGCCCATTTCCGTACCGACGGCAGCGAAGCTTTCGGCGACTACAGCTGCGGGATGGCTGGCGCAAATGCCGTGGGAGCCATGGCACTTGTATCGTCATCGACCGACGGCGACCGCGAACTTGTTCGCGAATTTGTGCAGAGACTCTGGGACACGAACCCTCCCACGGGAAAATACCGCTACTACGAGGGGCTCGTCTATTTCCTGTCGATGCTGCACGTTTCGGGAAATTTCGCCATGGATTTCTAACAAAAAACGCCGGCCCGGATCAAGGGTCGGCGTTCATTATGCGATGTGCATCCGCTATTCCTCGGTGGCGACGCGGATGGCAGTGGTGATGGTGTCGTTTTCTTTGTCGTAGTCCACCACTACTTCGTTGCCGGGCATCAGCGANGCNGTGATAATCATTTCGGCCANAGGATCTTCGAGATACTTCTGGATAGCTCGCTTGAGCGGACGCGCGCCGAACTGGCGGTCGTAGCCCTTCTCGGCGATATAGTTCTTGGCTTCCTCGCTCAGCACCAGGCGGTAGCCCAGNTCGTTGAGGCGGCGGTGGAAGCCTGCCAGTTCGATATCGATGATGCGGAAGATTGCNTCGCGATCGAGCTGGTCAAACATGATGATGTCGTCGATACGGTTCAGGAACTCGGGCGAGAANGCATTGTTCAGCGCCTTCTGGAGCACGCCGTGGGTGTAGTTCTTGTCCACGGTCTTGGTGGCGAAGCCCACCCCGCTGCCGAAGTCCTTGAGCTGGCGTGTGCCAATGTTCGACGTCATTATCAGGATGGTGTTCTTGAAGTCGATGCGGCGGCCGAGGCTGTCGGTGAGGCGACCTTCGTCCATCACCTGCAGCAGCAGGTTGAACACGTCGGGGTGCGCCTTCTCGATTTCATCGAGGAGAACCACGGAATAGGGNCGGCGGCGCACTTTTTCGGTGAGTTGTCCGCCTTCCTCGTAGCCCACGTAGCCGGGAGGTGCTCCCACGAGGCGGCTCACCGTGAACTTCTCCATATACTCGCTCATGTCGATTCGGATCAGAGTGTCGGCCGAGTCGAAGAGGTATTCGGCAAGTTTCTTGGCCAGGTNGGTCTTGCCCACGCCGGTGGGGCCGAGGAACATAAAGGTGCCTATAGGCTTGTTGGGGTCCTTGAGTCCGATGCGGTTGCGCTGTATAGCCTTGACTATTTTCTCCACAGCAGTATCCTGGCCGATAATCTGATTGCGCAGCGTGGGAGCCATTTCGAGCAGTCGGGCTCCCTCGGCCTGCGCCACACGCTGCATGGGCACGCCCGTCATCATGGCCACCACCTCGGCCACCATGTCTTCATCCACCGTGACGCGGTGGTCGTCGAGGTATTTTTTCCACTCGTTCTGCGCACGCTCAAGCTGCTCGCTCAGGGTCTGAGCCTTGTCGCGCCACGAGGCGGCCAGCTCGAAGTTCTGCGCATGCGCAGCCTCGGTCTTGCGGGCGGTGGCNTCNGCAATCTCGGCTTCAAGGCGCTCTATTTCCTCGGGCACCTCNATATTGGACACNTGCACGCGTGCACCGGCCTCGTCCATGGCATCTATAGCCTTGTCGGGGAAGTTGCGGTCGGAAATATATCGCTCGGTGAGCTTCACGCAGGCCTCCAGCGCCGCCGGGGTGTATTCCACGTTGTGGTGCGCCTCATANCGGGGCTTGATATTGTTCAGGATGGTGAGCGTCTGCTCGGCAGTGGTGGGCTCCACCATCACCTTCTGGAAGCGGCGCTCAAGGGCTCCNTCCTTNTCGATATTNTTGCGGTATTCGTCNAGCGTNGTGGCACCAATACATTGGAGCTCGCCACGCGCGAGGGCCGGTTTGAGCATATTGGCAGCGTCCATGGCTCCGGAGGGATTGCCGGCACCCACGATAGTGTGTATCTCGTCGATAAACAGGATGATATCAGGATTCTTGGAAAGCTCCGTGAGGATAGCCTTGATACGCTCCTCAAACTCGCCNCGGTACTTCGTACCGGCCACGATGGAGGCCATATCGAGCGATACCACGCGCTTGTCGAAAAGCACGCGGCTCACCTTGCGCTGGACGATGCGNAGCGCAAGGCCCTCGACGATGGCACTCTTTCCCACTCCCGGCTCGCCTATGAGCACGGGATTGTTTTTCTTGCGGCGGCTGAGCACCTGAGCAAGACGCTCGATTTCCACCTCGCGGCCCACTACGGGGTCGAGGCGACCGTCGCGGGCGGCACGCGTCATATCGTTGCCGAATTTATCNAGCATGGGAGTGTCNCCGGCAGCTCGTCCGGGGCGGCGCCCCGCCTTCACTCCCGAGGGTTCTCCGGCGGGTGCGCCGGCAGTTGCGGCGTCGCGTCCGTCGTCGGGCGGAGTGTTGCCTTGCGCGGNNGCTCCCCCCTCGCTCTGCACGGAGGCAAAGAGGCGGTCGTAGGTGGCTCCCGCATTCATGAACGGCTGCATAAAAGGCATCTGCTGCACCTCGTAGTTGTGAAACAGCGCAAGCATNATGTGGAGCGGTTCTATCTGGGTGTCTTTGAGCATACGCGCTTCGAGCATGCTCANCTTCACAATGCGGTTGGTGATATCTGCCACGGTGAGGCTGCCGGCTCCCCGGCCGCTGTCGCCCGCCGCNTCTTCATAGAGCAGCTGGTCGAGNCCATGGCGCAGGCTGTCGAGCGAGGCATCCGTCACGCGATCAAGCACGCGTGCCGGCTCGCTTCCGCCGTCGTCGAGCATGGCCATGAGCAGGTGCGACGGCTGGATGGNGCTGCTGCCGTGGCGCATNGCCTGCTTCTTGCTTTCGTCGAGAATNCGCTGGATCTCGCCTGAAAATCTATTTTCCATATATAATATTCCTTTCGTTTTTTAATTCTACTGCAATTATTGTGCCAAACGCAGGGCATGGCGCCGATATTGTGGCGANACCCCATTTTATAGAGAAAAATAACATTCTTCAACATTATATATAACAATTTTTTTGTAACTTTGCTTGATAATTCAAGACAACCAAGAAAAAGCATTCTTAGCAAGTATGTTGGAAGAAGATAGAATACTCAAAATCGACATCGAAAAAGAAATGAAGTCGGCCTACATCGACTATTCGATGTCGGTTATTGTATCGCGTGCGCTGCCCGATGTGCGCGACGGAATGAAGCCGGTGCACCGTCGCGTGCTCTTCGGCATGAACGAGATGGGCAACACAAGCGACAAGCCTCATAAAAAATCTGCCAACTGCGTGGGTGAAGTAATGGGTAAATACCACCCCCATGGCGACAGCTCCATATATGGCACAGTGGTGCGNATGGCCCAGGATTGGTCGCTGCGCTACACGCTCGTCGACGGCCACGGCAACTTCGGCTCGGTGGACGGCGACGGCGCCGCCGCCATGCGATACACAGANGTNCGCCTCTCCCAGATGGGTGAAGAAATGCTCCGCGATATCGAAGCCGACACCGTGGACTTCCAGCCCAACTACGACAACTCTCGCCGCGAGCCCACCGTGCTCCCCACCCGATTCCCCAACCTGCTCGTCAACGGAGCCAGCGGTATTGCCGTGGGTATGGCCACCAACATGCCTCCCCACAACCTCACCGAAAGCGTGAACGCCGCCATCGCCCTCGTCGACAACCCCGATATCACCATCGACGAGCTCATGCACCACATCACCGCTCCCGACTTCCCCACCGGCGGCACCATNTACGGCTACAACGGCGTGCGTGCCGCCTATGAGACNGGCCGTGGACGCATCGTGATACGTGCCAAGGCCGAAATCGAGCAGGAAGCCAACCACGAGACCATCGTGGTNCACGAAATTCCCTACGGCGTCAATAAAGCCGAACTCATTAAATATATAGCCGACCTCGTAAACGANAAGAAGCTCGACGGAATCGCCGACATCAATGACGAAAGCGACTATTCCGGCATGCGCATCGTGATCAAGCTCAAGAGCGACGCCAACGCCAACGTGGTGCTCAACAAGCTCTACAAAATGACCCAGATGCAGGCTTCCTTCAGCGTCAACAACGTGGCCCTCGTGAACGGACGCCCCCGCACCCTTAATCTCAAGGAACTGCTGCAGGCATTCGTAGACCACCGCCANGACGTGGTGGTGCGCCGCACACGCTACGAGCTGGCCAAGGCNCAGGAACGAGCCCATATNCTNGAAGGCCTCATCATAGCCTCCAAAAATATCGACGAGGTGATTCGCCTCATCCGCGCTGCCGCCAACACCGACGAAGCCAAGCAGTCTCTCGTGGCAGCATTCAACCTCTCCGACGCTCAGGCNCAGGCCATAGTGGACATGCGCCTGCGCAACCTCACCCAGCTTGANCAGCACAAGCTCGAAGACGACTTCCGACGCATCGAGGAACTCATCGCCCGTCTCGAACTCATCCTGAGCGACGACCACGTGTGCCGCGAGCTCATCAAGGCCGAACTCGTGGAGGTGCGCGACCGCTTCGGCGACGAGCGCCGCACNGCTATCGACTACACCGCAGGCGACTTCAACGCCGAGGACTTCTATGCCGACGACGATATGATCATCACCATCTCGCACCTGGGCTACATCAAGCGCACGCCCCTGAGCGAGTTCCGCGCGCAAAACCGCGGTGGCATGGGATCACGCGGCAGCGTCACCCGCGATCAGGACTTCGTGGAGCATATCTACACAGCCTCCATGCACAACACCATGCTCTTCTTCACTGCCAGCGGCCTCGTCTACAAGCTCAAGGTCTACGAGCTGCCCGAAGGCACCAAGACCAGCAAAGGCCGCGCCCTGCAGAACCTCCTCAACATCGAAGCCGGCGACACCGTGCAGGCCTTCCTGGCATGCAAGCAGCTCGACGATCCGGAATTNACCGGCTCACACTTCCTCGTATTCGCCACAGCCCGCGGCGTGATCAAGAAGACGTCCCTCACCGAATATGCCCGCGTGATGGCCAAGGGCAAAAAGGCCATCGTTCTGCGCGAGGGCGACAGCCTCATAGGCGTAGAGCTCACCGATGGCAACTCCGAAATCCTCATGGCCAATCGCGGCGGACGCGCTATTCGCTTCCACGAATCGGCCCTGCGCGCCATGGGTNGAGTGAGCGCCGGCGTGCGCGGTATGCGCCTCGACGGCGACGACGATGCCGTGGTGGGACTTATCACAATGCCTGCCGACACCACCGACAGCGTGATGGTGATATCGGCCGAAGGCTATGGCAAACGCACCGAACTCGACGCCTACCGCATCACCAACCGTGGCGGCAAGGGCGTGAAGACCATGAGCATAACCGACCGCACGGGTGCACTCGTGGGCTTCAAGGCCGTGAACGATGGAAACGACATCGTGATCATTAACCAGAGCGGTATCACCCTGCGCTTCCACGTGGCCGACATCCGCCTCATGGGACGCGCCACCCAGGGCGTGCGCATCATCAACCTGGGCAAGCGCAACGACGTGATNGCCAGCATCTGCTGTGTCGATACCGACCCCGAAGAAGAAGTGCAGGCCATCGAAGAAGGCGAAGCCCTTCCCGAGATGANCGAAGCCGAAATCGCCATCGAAGCAGAAGCTGAAGACGCACTCGAAACCGAAAACGAAGCCGAGCAGCTCTTGCGCGACACCGACGAATTCGACCCCACCGACAACGACAAAAATTAACCTCAACATTTAATATCACCTCATCACAATCATGAGAAAAATCGTCATTCTGGGCGCTTGCATCCTCGCTGCCTCCGCAGCCTCCGCCCAACAGACAGTGATTAAGGACGCCGAGCGCGCGCTCAAAGAAGGCAAATCGGCNGCCGAAGTAGTAACCATCGTCACCCCGGCCTTTACCGATCCTGAGACCGCAACTCTGGCTCAGACCTGGTTCATTCCCGGCAAAGCTGCCTTCTCGCAGTACGACGATCTNCTGGGCAAGAAGGCCTTCGGCAAGCTTCCCGAAGGTGGCGAAGTGCTCATGGGCAACCTCCTCATCGACGGCTACGGCTACTACACCAAGGCTCTTCCCCTCGATAGCGTGCCCAACGAAAAGGGCAAGGTGAAGCCCAAATACTCCAAGGAAATCCACAACACCATCGCGGGCCACTACACCGACTACAACAACGCCGCCATCGCCTTCTGGGAAGCCAAAGACTACGGCAAGGCCTACGAGGCATGGGATCTCTTCTGCACCATCCCCGGAAAGTTCAAGGTGAACGCTCCCGCCGACACCACCATGGGCGAAATCCGCTACAATCAGGCTCTCGCAGCATGGCAGAACGAAAACTTCGAGGCCGCTCTCGCATCCTTCCTCAAAGCCAAGGATCTGGGCTACAATAAAAAGAANCTCTACGACTATGCCATCGCAGTTGCCAGCCAGGCCAANAACGACGATGCAGTCTACAACCTCGCCAAGGAAGCACAGAACCTCTATGGCAAGGAAGACCCCAACTACGTGGGCTACATCATCAACCGCCACCTCCAGAACCAGGAGTTTGACAAAGCCTACAGCATCATCGACGAAGCCATCGCCAACGACCCCGACAACGCACAATACTACGTGGTGAAGGGTATCCTCCTGAGCGAAAACGACAAGAAAGAACAGGGCAAGGAACTCTTCAAGAAAGCCATCGCACTTGATGCCACCAACTCGATGGCACTCTATCAGTATGGCCGCGCACTCTGCGAGGAAGCCTACGCTCTGGGCGACACCGCACCCACAAGCCCCAAGGAAAGCGAAATCTTCTTTGACCAGAAAATCAAGCCCCTCTTCCTTGAAGCAGCCGAATATCTTGAGCGCGCCTACGACGAGGACAACGACAACACGGATGCACTCCGCTACCTCGAAAACGCCTACTACAACCTCCACGACGAAGCCAAACTCCAGGACGTTCAGAACCGCCTGAAATAAGCAATCACCCTACTCCACCATACAGCCCTGCGNCNTCCCGCCGCAGGGCTTTTCNTTTTGCAATATANGGGCTGAGATACTAAAGGACAAAAGCGACATAAGAAACGAAAGGCTTTCAGGCTCAAGCCGAAATCACAGCGCACGACGTTTCCGGCGCTTTATCGCAGGTGGTTAAATACCGGTTCATTCTATCATCGAATCTTTCTGCGGACGCTTTTCAAAGTTACTTATGGNATAAAGCAAAAAGGGCCCGAGATTGCATCTCGGGCCCTTAACTTGATGGTTAGCTTGTTCAGATGCGCTCGACGTCGCGGGCGCGGAGCCAGGCGCGGGTGGCGTTGTTGATCTTGACGTCGTACCAGCGCTCGGAGCCNTCNCTGCCGGGAGCCATCACGCTGTCGACGATCTCTACCTTGGTGCCTTCGTGAATGGCTACTACCTTGTCGGTNGCGTTNTGGGTNGCCTTGGGNGTNGAACTCAGCAGCGTGGTGGGCACTGTCACTACGGCACAATCGTGATTGTAGCGCGCGGCCGCGCTCTGGCGNGCAACGATAATGGCATATACGCACAGGCACAGGAGCGCTATACCTCCGAAGAAGCCCGTCTTGCGCAGCAGCACACTGCCGGCAAAGATGTAGAGAGCGGCCATAGNTGCCACAGCCACGAAAAGAATGAGGGCCGTCCATGCCCAAGCGTCGGGGCTCATCCAGGCGATGATACCGTCGTGAAGGTTGCCGAGAAAGGAGCTGTCGTCTTCGGGCANATCCTGGATGCGGGTGCGCACGAAGTCGAGATTGACACGGGCATCTTCATGCGCCGGATTCTGCTGCAACGCACGCTCATAGTTGATAATGGCACGTCCGGCATTGCCGTTGCGCCAATAGGCGTTGGCGAGATTATAGTANGTGTCGGCACTGCGNCTCTCCTGCGCGAGCGANTGTTCGTANAGGTCTATGGCGCGGAGATAGTCTTCCGCCATATAGGCCGAATCGGCACTCACGGCGAGCGATGCCGCACGGGAGCTCGCACCCGAAAATATAACGACTAAAAGAACGAGGATATATTGCTTCATAGCTTGCGTTTTACGCCTTCAAGGCCATTGATAGCTGCTGTGGCACGATTGTAGAGGGCCGATACTTCGTCGGCGGAATGGTCGGGAGTGAAGCGTGCCTGCTCGCACTCGTCGAGCACATCAATCACGGCACGGGTTTCATCGGCGGAGGCACCGTAGGCCTCAAGACGTGCTGCGATATTGTCGCGCACGAGCTGCGATGGTGCGATGCCCAGCTTGTCGCTCACGTAGCCCCAGAGGGCCCGGGCGAGTTCCTGATAGAACTNGTCTTGCTTGCCTGCCTGCATGAAGCCACGGGCTGCNCGCAGGCGCTTGAGNGCCACTCGATTGGCACGCGCAAGACGACGGCCGCTGACNTCGGCACGCAGGCGCAGAGTGCGACGATACGTGAGCACTACGGCTACGAGGGCNAGCACTACGAGCACGTAGGCGAGCCAGTACCANACGGAATGGAACATACGGCCGCGATCGACNGCNGGCACNGCNGGCGACGTGTGGATATGGCGGATATCGGTGATAGTGTTGTCTATCGCCCGTTGCTCCACGGCNGCTACGGAAGTGGATGANCCACGGGCCACATTCACCTCATAGGCACGCGTGTCGATGGTCTCGTATTTGCGCGACGAAGGATCGAAATATACGAATGTGCTGCCGGGAATGGTAAACTTGCCGGGTTCCTGGGGCACCACGGTGTAGTCCACGCGGTAGGTACCGGTCATGTCGGAACCGCTCACACGGGCATCTATATCGGTCTTGGGCGTGTAGCGGTCGAATCCGGCAGGGAATTCCACTGTGGGGGTGGTGAGATACTTAATATTACCGGTGCCCTTAACTACGTAGCTGTACGTTGCGGCCTCATTGGTGCGAAGCACCTCGGGCGAGAGCTCCGTGGATACCGTGAACGTGCCCACGGCTCCGTTGAATCCNGCCGGGCGCGGTTCGGGCAGTGCTTCCACGTTGAGAGTGGCCTGNTTGCTGTTGGTGGTGACGGTCTGCTGCACGGGACGACGGGTCACGAAGTAGCCCATATTCACCGTCTCGTAGGTGCGCACCACCACATCATACTGGCCGGAGTTCACAACGAGGCGTCCCGACTTCTGAGGATACAGCAGGCAGCGCTTGAGCACGGCCGTGGTGTAGTTGCGGCCGTTGTAGTGCTCGGTTTCGGGTTCGAGCGTCACGGGCAGTTCCTCCGACAGGAATCCCTCGAATACGGGCTGCTTCTTGGGCATAATCGAGGTGATATCCGTGGTGGTGTAGACTTTGATGGTGGCGATAACGGCTTCCTGCTCATAGACGTGGGTCTTATTGAAGGAAATGCGTATGAGCAGATCGTCGGCAGAGATGCGCTGCGACGCATCGGCCTGCTGTGCCTGCTCCCGGGCATTTCCGCCCTGCCCTGCGGCTGCTCCGGCTGGTGCATTGCGGTCGGGCGGAAGCACTTTGAAGGTGACACTGCGCGAGCTCAGCGACCGGCCTCCGGCACTGACGCTTACGGCCGGAACTGTGACGGTTCCTGCTTTGTCGGCCGAATAGATGAACGAATAGTCGATGCTCGTGGAAGAGCTCATGCGGCCGTTCACAATCTCGGTGCTCGACATCGTCGATACCGACGGACCGTAGAGCAAGGTGCAACCGTCGAGCACGGGTGCCTTGGGTGCATTTGCTTCGCCATCGGTGAGACGGAACGTGAGACTGAATTTTCGACCTTCCACCACATTGCCGGGAGGCACCACCTTGAAAGAGGCCTCGGCCATGGCCGACGAAACTCCCAGCAGGAGCAACGCCACAGAAAGTAATATTCGGATTTTGGCAATCATGATTTACCAGGGTTTATCAGTAGAATATCGCGATGGCTGGGCAGGCTCCTGCTGCTTGCGGCGCGTGGCGTTTTCCTTGTTCTGCATGGCTTGCAGAATCTGCTCGGCACTCTGCGTCATAGGCTGCTGCTGTTGTTGCTGNTGCTGCTGCTGTTCATCTTGCTGCTCCTGCTGCTGTTGTTGTTGCTGCTGTTGCTGATCTTGGTTCTGATCCTGATTTTGGTCCTGATTCTGGTCCTGGTCTTGCTGCTTGAGCTGAGCCAGCCGCAGGTTTTGGCGCGTGCGGTTGTTGTCGGGGTTGATTTTAAGGGCTTGCTTGTAGCGCTCGATGCTGCGGGCGTAGTCCTGATCGTTGTAGGCCATGTTGCCCAGATTATAGAGGGCTTTCTCGGCCAGTGCTCCATCGGAAACGGCACAATTGCGTGCCACCTGCTCCAGCATCTGCATTCCCTGGGCACGAGGGTCGTTTTCCGTGCCGCGCGAATCCTCGCCGGCCATGTTGATGAGAGCAAGGGCCTTGTTGTAGAGCGCCACCTGCGAGCCGGGATTGAGTTGCAGGGCCACCTCATAGCTTTCAAGCGCCTTGGCATAGTTTCCCTTGTTGTAGAAGTCGTTGCCCTCACGAATAGTGAGGCGCAGCTCCTTCGTGACGCCGGCTCCCACGTCGGGCGAGTCCTGCGCCATCGCCGTGCCGGCGGCTGCCAGCACGAGCAATACCGATATGAATGTCTTTTTCATTTCTTTGGAGCAGACTTGGTGAAGAAATTAATATGGTCGAGCCAGCCGATCTTGCGTTCGAGCACCAGCACATCCACAATGAGAAGAATAAGGGCAATCCAGGCGAATGTGGGGAACTGCTCGGCACCGGCCGTGTAGCTCACGCGACTGAATTCCGATTTTTCGAGAGTGTCGAGACGCGAATTGAGATCGTCGAGAGCCGACGAGCTCGCAGCATTCACGTATATACCTCCACCGGCCTCGGCCAACTGGCGACCGAGCTCTTCGTTGATGGTGGTGGTGACCACGTTGCCTTCCATATCCTTCATATAATCGCCCTTACGACCGGGCACNGGGATGGGGGCACCCTTGGCCGACCCNACTCCCACGACATCAACCTGGATTCCGTTTTCGCGTGCAAGCTTGGCAGCGTCAAGAGCGGCGCCCTCGTGGTCTTCGCTNTCGGTGATCAGGATGATGGCCTTGTGGGTGTCTTCGTCGGGCGAGAACCCGTTCATCGCCATATTGATGGCGCCTGAGATATCTGTGCCCTGATTGGCCATCATGCCGGGCTCAAGTTCGCTCAGATACATCTTGGCCGAATAGAAATCGGTGGTGAGAGGCAGCTGCGTCTTGGCATCGCCGGCAAAAATCACGAGGCCCACCTTGTCGTTGTGGAGGCGGTCGATGAGTTTTTCAAGCACGAGGCGCGAACGGTCGAGGCGCGAGATACCGGCAGGATCATCACTGGCCGAAGCCAGCATGGAGTTGCTGACGTCGAAAGCAATCATCACTTCAATGCCGTCTACTCTCGCCTCCTCCTCCTTCTGCCCGGCGCGGGGGCGTGCCAGCACCACGACGATGGCTGCCAGAGCCAAAACTTCGAGCACNATCTTGATGGCAGGCTTGTAGCGCGACACCTCCGGCATGAGCGCCTCAATCACCTCGGGGCGGCCAAAGCTGCGCAGCTTGCGCCTGCGGGAAATTCGCGCCAGAGCATAAAGGCCGGCAACTCCGGCACACACAAGCAGGAGATAGAGCAGATATGGATTGGCAAAATCAAACATATTCTATAATTCTTGTTATGGCATGGTGCGCACCACGGTGTAGCGAAGCACAAGCTCAATGGCAAAAAGAGCGAAGGCCAGCCATGCCCACATCATATAATTGTCTTCGGTGTGCGAGAAATGGCGCACATCCATCTGAGTTTTTTCAAGGGCATCGATCTCGTCGAACACATCCTGAAGCACCTTGTTGCCNGTGGCACGGAAATATTTGCCACCGGTGGTTTCGGCTACGGTGCGCAGGGTGGCTTCATCTATCACCACCTTCTGCGGTTCNAACACCATGCGGCCAAACTCGTTGAGCATGGGCGACGGCGCCATGCCGTTGGTGCCTATGCCGATAGTGTAGATTTTCACACCCAGCTCCTGCGCCACGCGCGTGGCGTCGAGGGGCGTTACCACGCCGGTGTTGTTGCTGCCGTCGGTGAGCAGTATGATGCTTTTGCTCTTGGCTTTGCCCTCCTTGAGGCGGTTAAGCGACGTGGCGATACCATCGCCGATGGCCGTGCCGTCTTCAAGCATATTCATGCTTATGGAATTGATATAGGAAAGCAACTGCGCGCGGTCCACCGTCATGGGCACGCCCGTGAGGCTCTCGCCGGCAAATACCACGATACCGATATTATCATTCTCGCGTGCNCTCACAAACTTCGAGGCCACGGCCTTGGCCGCCTCAAGACGATCGGGCTGGAAATCGCGTGCGAGCATACTCGACGAGATATCCATAGCAATCATGATNTCGGTGCCCTCGGTGCGGGTGGTGCGCCAGTTGTCTTTGAGCTGCGGACGCGCCAGCACTATGATTAGGCAACCCACTGCCGCCAGGCGCAACCCGAAAAGCAGGTGNCGCGCCCACTGGCGCCACGAGCCCGGCAGACGGGCGAACGAGGCCGTGGACGACAGCGCCATATAGGGCCGCGCGTTGTGCTGCTTCAGGATGTACCACGCGATGAGCGGCACATAGATCAGAAACAGCCATAAATATTGAGGATGAGCTAATTGCATAAATCAGTTTTTTGTGCTAATATTCTTGAGCTTCGCGTCGCCGGCGGNTTCTTCCTGAGCTTCGGGCTCGGGAGCCGGCTTGGTCGACTCCACAAAGGCCACGGCAGCCTGGTAGGTCTTGACGTTGTCGTCGGGCAAGGGACGCATCTTGGCAAACTTCACGAAATCGGCCACCTCAAGCACGGCCCGCATGTTGTCGGCACTCAGACGGGTATCTTCGTTGCTTCGCAGCGTGCGCATGATTTCGGTCGAAGTCATTTCCATAGCGTTGATGCCGAAACGACCTTCAAGATACTGACGCAGAATATCGGTGAGTTCCGTGTAGTATTCCTTTTCGTGACCGCTCTCGGCCAGGCGACGCTCTCGCAGAGCACCCAGGCGACGCAGGGCCAGCTCATAGGGGGGCAGCTCGCGGCGCTTGCGCACGATTGCCGTTCCACCCTTGCGGAAATACATCCATNCGGCCACTCCGGCTGCAGCAAGGCCCAGCGCCAACACTATCCAGCCCCAATAATCCGTGGCCCAGCGGGGAATCCAGTCGAACCAGCGAGCCGGATACACCGCAGGCCCCTCCATGGGATGAATATCGGTGAGGGANTCNAGCTCTACGGGCAGTACTTTGAGCACCAGAGAGCGAGNGGANGCGGTNTCGGAACCGGANACCACGCGCAACGGCGGGATGGTGATGGTGTCCGGNTCGAAAGGCTGGAGCATTATCGTGTAGACCTGCTCCAGGCGACCGTTGCCAAGGCCGGTGGTGTCGCAGCTCACGTCCACCACGTCTATACCCGCCAGTTGAGAGTCCTTCCGTGGCCAGTCCACGGTGCGGGCATCCTCGGGTCCCAGAACCGTGACGCGCAGAGCGGTGCGATAGCCCTGCGTCATTACGGTGGAGTCGAGTTCGGCACGCACGGTCACGGCCTCGTTGCGGGCTTGCGCCGCACCTCCTGCAACCAGGAGAGCAGCGAGCAGTAATATGTGTTTGCGAAGCTTCATAAATATAATCAATGTGTGCCGCGGTTCTTGAAAAGGCCCATGAGAGCTCTCACATAGTCTTCGTCGGTGGCCACGCTGGCAAAGTCCACGCGCCTGCTGCGCAGCGTCTCGGCCATCTGCTGCTGGCGGTCGTACCACCACCGCCCGTAGGCCTTGCGCACGCGCGAACTGGAGGTGTCNATCCATCGCGAGGCACCGGTTTCGAGGTCGAGCACACGCATGAGTCCAACATCGGGCATTTGCGTGTCGCGCTTGTCGTAGACCTGTAGAGCGATCACGTCGTGGCGATTGCGTGCCACAGCCAGAGGACGCGAATAGTCGTGTTCGTCGATAAAGTCGGAAATCAGGAACGTNGTGCACCGCTTCTTCATCGCATCGGCAAAGTAGCGCAGGGCAGCGCCTATGTCGGTTCCGCGGCCCTCGGGCTTGAAGTCGAGCAGCTCGCGGATAATGAGCAGGATGTGCTTGCGTCCCTTCTGCGGCGGGATGAACTTCTCGATTCTATCAGAAAAGAAGAGTGCGCCTATCTTGTCGTTGTTCTGGGAGGCAGAGAATGCTATGGTGGCGGCAATCTCGGCTATCATTTCCCGCTTTTCCTGGCCCACGGCTCCGAAATAGCGGCTGCCGGAAACATCGACGAGCAGCATCACCGTGAGCTCGCGCTCTTCTTCGTACACCTTTATGAAGGGGTGGTTGTGCCTGGCCGTAACGTTCCAGTCGATATCGCGGATGTCGTCGCCGTACTGATACTCGCGCACCTCCGAGAACATCATGCCACGCCCCTTGAAGGCCGAGTGATACTCGCCGGCAAAGATATTCTGCGACAGTCCGCGCGTCTTGATCTCGATCTTGCGAACTTTTTTAAGGAGGTCGTTTGCGTCCATTTATCAGGGAACCTGTACTTTATCGAGAATTTCGGTNATAATCTCGTCGGTGTTGATATTGTTGGCCTCNGCCTCGTAGGTGACACCGATACGATGGCGCAGCACATCGTGGCTCACGGCGATGACATCTTCCGGAATCACGTAGCCGCGCTGATGCAGAAACGCATAGGCACGGGCTGCGCGGGCAAGAGATATCGAAGCACGGGGCGATGCACCGAACGCTATGATGCTCGTGAGATCGTCGAGGCCGTAGTCGGCGGGGAAACGGGTGGCAAATACGATATCCACGATGTAGCGCTCGATCTTTTCATCAACGTAGATCTGCTCCACCACTTTCTGGGCATCGATCACTTCCTCNGGCTTGAGCAGGGGCTCGATGCGCGGACGCTCGCCGGCTATATTCTGGCGGATAATAATCTTTTCTTCTTCNTTNCTGGGATAGCCAATGACCACCTTGAGCAGGAAACGGTCGACCTGCGCTTCGGGCAGAGGATATGTTCCCTCCTGCTCGATGGGGTTCTGGGTGGCCATCACCATNAAGGGCTCGTCAAGAGCAAAAGTATTGTCGCCNATAGTCACCTGACGCTCCTGCATAGCTTCGAGCAATGCGCTCTGAACTTTGGCCGGAGCACGGTTGATTTCATCAGCCAGCACGAAGTTGGCGAAGATAGGTCCTTTCTTCACCTGGAAGGTTTCGTTCTTCACGCTATANACCATAGTGCCCACGACGTCGGCCGGGAGCAGGTCGGGGGTGAACTGGATGCGGCTGTAGCGTGCGTCGATGAGCTGGGCGAGAGTCTTGATGGCAAGAGTCTTGGCAAGGCCCGGCACACCTTCAAGCAGCACATGGCCGTTGCTGAGAAGCGCGATGAGGAGGCTCTCCACGAGGTGCTTCTGTCCCACGATGGTTTTGTCCATGCCATGGGTCACGAGGTTGATNAAATCGGCCTTTGAGGCCACCAGAGCATTGAGCTCGCGGATATTTACGGATTCTCCCATAATATTTTTTATCGTGTATTTATTGAATTTGCTTATTTCGACTACAAAGTTACTACTATAACAACAGATTGTTAAATATTGAGTGTTAATTAAATCTATTTTTGGGGCTCGCGTCGCGTGGTTTAACTTAATTTAGGAATTGAATGTGAAATCCCGGCATCCCGCAAAATTCCTGATATCGCACAAAGGTGGCTTAAAACGAGATTTTTTATGTACCTTTGCAACTGATATGAAAGAAGCCCTAAATCTCACACAACAGCAACGACTGCAACAGCGGCTGCACCCGGAGCAGATGCTCTACGGGCGGTTGCTGGAGATGTCGGCGCCCGAGATTGAGGACGAAGTGCGCCGCGTGGTGGACGAGAATCCGGCGCTCATCGAAAACACGGCCGATACAGCGGCCGTTGCCGGAGGTGATTCAGATAGCGGAGCTTTCGNCGAAAGTGCNGAAGAGCTTCAGCGAGCCGACTACGGAAGCGACGACGAGGTGCCTTTTTATCGCCTCGACGGCGGCAACCGCGGAGACGACACGCGGCNCTACGACATGCCTGCGGCTGCTCCCGGGCTCACTCTGGCNGAGTCACTGAAAGCCCAGCTGGCCGAATGGCATCTTTCGCCACAGGAACGCACGGTTGCGGAATATGTGGTGGACAATCTTGATGATAACGGCTATCTCACGCGATCACCACNGGCNATGGCCGACGATATGACCGCCACTACNGGCGAGGAGATGAATGCCGACGTGTTCCGGCGCATGCTCGACGTGGTGCGCAGCCTTGATCCTGCAGGCGTGGGAGCCACCGATCTGCGCGATTGTATGCTTCTGCAGCTCGACCGCATCGAGCCCGCTACGCCCGATGTGGAAAACGCCGTCAAAATCGTGCGCGACCATTTCGATGCGTTCTCCAAGCGCCACGCCGATCGCCTGAAAACGGCCATGGCCATAGACGAAACCGAGCTGGCACGCGCCGTGGACGTGATACGGTCGCTTGATCCCAAGCCGGGCGCCGGGGCAGACAACAGCACCGACAACCGCACGCGCTACATCGTGCCGGATTTCAATGTGGAAGTCGACGCCGACGGGCGCACCACCGTGGCGCTGAACGGGCGCACCCCCGAACTGGCCATAGAAGAGTCGTTCAAGCCCGACGAGAGCCTGAGCACCGGCAACAAGCGCGACCGGGAGGCCTACGCATTCGTGCGCACCCGCTACGACGAGGCGCGAAGCTTCATCAAGATGCTCGATGCAAGAGGACGCACGCTCATGGACGTGATGAAGGCTATAGCAGCCCGCCAGCACCGCTTCTTCACCACGGCCGACCCGGGAGACATCAGGCCCATGATTCTGCGCGACATCGCCGCCGACACCGGCTACGATCTGAGCGTGATNTCGCGTGCTACCGCCGGCAAATACGTGGCCACTCCGGCCGGAATATACCCGGTGAAAATGCTCTTCAACGAGAGCCCGATGGATGATTCGGACACTTCGTCGCACGAACTAATCGAAAAAATCAAACAACTCATAGCAGCCGAAGACAAAGCCCGCCCCTTGAGCGACGAAGCGCTGCGCGAAGCACTTGCAGCCGAGGGCTACGATATAGCCCGCCGCACCGTGGCCAAGTATCGCGAGAGAATGGGGGTGCCGGTGGCAAGGCTAAGAAAAGAATTCAGATGAACAGCACCACCCCCACGGCGCCTCGCCCCNTATTGGAGCGCGCAGCCCAGATAGTGAGCGATGTATTGTCGCCGCTCGCGGTTCCCACCTATTGCATGGCGATGGCCATGTGGATCACTCCCCTGCAGATATTGCCCGAACGCACCCGCATGGGTGCCACTTTGGGCGTGGCCTTCATCACGGGTATCCTGCCGCTGTGTGTGCTGTTGCTGATGCTGCGTGCCGGCATGGTGGCCGACCTGAGCCTGAGCCGCCGACGCCAGCGGCTGATTCCCATGCTCGTGACCATCGTGGCGTATCTGGGGGCTGCCCTTTACCTGCATCTGCTACATGCGCCCGTGTGGCTCACGGCATTTTTCATAGGGGCCTCCGTGGCCACAGCCGTAGCCGCCCTTATCACGATAAGCTGGAAAATAAGCGCCCATGGCTGCGCGATGGGCGGAATGGCCGGCATGATGCTGTGGCTGGCCGCGGCACGCATGGCCACGGTGAATGCCATGCTATGGCTGTCGATCGTGATAGTGCTGGGCGGCATCGTGGGCTCGTCGCGTCTTATACTCGACCGTCACACGCCTGCGCAAGTGGCCTGCGGATGGCTGCTGGGAGCTGTGGCCGTATTTCTCACTACTAATTTTCTGCAATCATGAACAGAATTGACTATAGCCGCCGCCCCACGTCGGTGGCACGTATCGGCACTCTGGCCGTGGGAGGCGATAATCCCGTGCGTCTTCAGTCGATGACCAATACCCCTACCCTCGACACCGCCGCGAGCGTGGATCAATGTGTCGCCCTGGCAAAGGCAGGTGCTGAGATAATCCGGCTCACGGCGCAGGGCGTGGCTCATGCACGCAATCTGGGCAACATCAGGAGAGAATTGCGCGGCAAGGGATTCGACACCCCGCTCGTGGCCGATATTCACTTCAATCCTGCGGCAGCCTTCGCGGCAGCTGAGGAGGTGGAGAAGGTGCGCATAAATCCCGGCAACTTCGTGGATCCGGGGCGCACGTTCAAGCATCTGGAATATACCGATGAGGAATATAAGGCCGAGCTGCAGCGCCTGAGCGACAAGTTTGTGCCCCTGCTCGACCTGTGCCGCACACATGGCACAGCCCTGCGCATTGGCGTGAATCATGGTTCGTTGAGCGATCGCATCATGAGCCGCTATGGCGATACGCCCGCGGGCATGGTGGAATCGGCAATGGAATTTCTGCGCGTGTGTCGCGACAACAACTTCAACGATGTGGTAATCAGCATAAAAGCATCAAATGTGCTGGTGATGACCGAGACGGTGCGACGCCTCGTGGCCGCAATGGATGCCGAGGATATGCACTTTCCGCTGCACCTGGGCGTGACCGAGGCCGGAAATGAGCTTGAGGGACGCATCAAGTCGGCCGTGGGCATAGGTTCGCTGCTCGTCGACGGCATTGGCGACACCATCCGCGTGTCGCTCAGTGAAGATCCCGTGGCGGAGATTCCTGTGGCCCGCATGCTGCGCGACTACGTGTCGCGAATTGCGCAGGCAGCGCCAACCGGTGCCCGTATCGCTCCGGGCTACGATATCATCACACCGCAGCGGCGAGCTTCACGTGCCATCGGCAACGTGGGAGGCGCTCAGACACCTGTGGCCGTGGGCGTTGACTACGACAGCTCCAAAAGTTTGCCAGCCGGTGTGCTCGTAGTGGAAGCTTCGCCCGAGGCCGGCAATCCCATTGCCGATATACGTGCACGGATGCACGCCCTGATGGCAGCAGGCGACGATACCCCGGTGGTGATTCGCCGAAGCTATCCTGCATCAATGACTCCCGACGAGGTGGCTGTAGTCGCCTCCGTGGAGCTGGGCACGCTGCTGCTCGACGGTTTTGCCGACGGCATCGCTATTGACGCTCCCTCGCTCTCTGATAATCAGCTGCGGGAACTTTCGCTGGGCATACTTCAGGCCACACGCTTGAGATTCTCGCGCACGGAATACATAGCCTGCCCGGGGTGCGGCCGCACTCTTTTTGACCTCCAGAACACGCTGGCCGAAATCAAGAAGGCCACTTCGCACCTCACGGGACTGAAAATCGGTGTCATGGGGTGTATTGTGAACGGCCCTGGCGAAATGGCCGATGCCGACTATGGCTACGTGGGAGCGGCCGCAGGCAACGTGAGCCTATATAAAAACAAGGAATGCGTGGTGAAGAATATCCCGGCTGAGGAGGCTTTGCCGCGGCTCATAGCCCTCATTAAGGAAAACGGCGACTGGAAAGATGCGTAATACCGACGGTTCTGTCACTTATCACGTACTGCCGTGCGGGATGCGCATGGTACACGTTCACACCCCGGGGAGTGCCACGGCAATCTCTGGCGTGACGGTGGGCACAGGTAGCCGCGACGACGGTGAAGACGTGCATGGTATGGCCCACATGGTGGAGCACACCATCTTCAAAGGCACTGAGCGACGAAATGCAGGGCATATAATAAACCGCATGGAACTCGTGGGCGGCGAACTCAACGCATTCACCACCAAGGAGGAGACCGTGGTCTACAGCATCTATCCTGCCGGAAACACAGCGCGAGCCATGGAGCTACTGGCCGACCTCATCCGAAATTCGCGCTTCCCGCAGAAAGAACTCGACAAAGAACGCCAGGTGGTGGCCGAGGAGATTGACTCGTATCTGGATTCTCCGGCAGATGCCGTCTTTGATGATTTCGAAGATCTGCTATTCACCGGTTCTGATCTGGGCCACAATATATTGGGTGATAAGGATGCGATAGAACGTATCGACAGCAGTGCTTGCCGGGAATATCTGCATGCCCACTACACGTCGGACAATATGGTGGCATTCTACAGCGGCCCTGAAAGCGCCGGACGGGTGACGGCCTTGGCCGGAGCCCGGTTTGATCCGCCCAAGGGTAGCGGTACTGCGAAAGCCCGGCAGGTGCCACCGGCAAGAGAGCCTTTCGCTATACGTAAATGCATCGATTCGCATCAGGACCACACGGTGGCCGGCGCGCGGCTTCCGGGTTTGTTCTCGCCCGAGAGGCATGCGTATGCCCTTCTCACCAATATACTGGGAGGCCCGGGCATGAACTCGCTGCTGAATGTGGCGCTACGCGAGCGACGAGGTCTCGTTTACAGCGTGGACGCATCGTGCACCTGGTACACTGATTGCGGAGCCTTCACTGTCTACTATGGTTGCGACCCTGCCGATACAGCGCGTTGCACGCGCCTGGTGCAAAACACCATTGAGCGTATAGCCGATGGTACGTCGCTCACTCCTCGTGCCCTCGACAAGGCCAAGAAGCAATATCTGGGACAACTGATCGTGGCCGGAGACAACCGGGAGAACAACGTGCTGGCCATCGCACGCTCCACACTCCTCAACGGGCGCGCCGCTACTCCGGCCGAGACTGCCGCCCGCATCATGGATGTGGATATGCAGGAGCTTCGTAGCGTGGCTTCACACCTGCTGGCATGCTCTACCCTCACCCTGGGTCCGGGCTGCGATGCATAAAAGTGAGATATTTGTGCAAATGTGTGTCTCGTTCCGCACAAAATAGCTAAATTTGCATTATTATAATATATCCGTTCATATATAATAGATAATATGACTGAAGAAATTGACTGGGCGTCTTTGCCTTTCGGCTACGTACCCACCGACTATAACGTGCGCTGCACATTTCGCGACGGCAAGTGGGGAGAAATCGAAGTGAGCACATCCGACACCATCAACATTCATATCGCAGCCACGGCTCTGCACTACGGCCAGGAGCTCTTTGAAGGTGCCAAGGCATTCCGCGGAAAAGACGGCAAAATCCGCATGTTCCGAATAGAGGAAAATGCCCGTCGCGCACGAGAATCGGCAGAAGGCATCCTGATGGAACCCGTGCCCGAAGAACTGTTTATTAAAATGTGCACAATGGCGGTGAAGCTCAACGAGCGATTCATTCCACCCTATGGCAGCGGNGCNTCGCTGTATATCCGTCCGCTCGAAATCGGCCTGTCGCCNCGCGTGGGTGTTTCGCCGGCCTCGGAATATCTGTTTATTGTGATGGTATCGCCCGTGGGTCCCTACTTCAAGGGTGGTTTTCAGAACACCAATATCTGCATCACGCGCGAATTTGACCGTGTGGCACCCCGCGGAACGGGACGCTTCAAGGTGGGCGGAAACTATGCGGCATCGCTGCGTGCCGGCAAGATGGCCCATGATGCGGGCTACTCGGCCGTGCTCTTCCTCGATCCCAAGGAAAAGAAGTATCTGGACGAATGCGGCCCTGCCAATTTCTATGCCATTAAGGATGGTAAATACATCACGCCTGCTTCCGAATCGATCCTGCCCTCGATTACCAACATGAGCCTGCAACAGCTCGCACGCGACATGGGACTGGAGGTGGAGTGCCGTCATATCCCCGTTGACGAACTCGAAAGCATGGACGAGGCCGCTGCCTGCGGCACTGCGGCTGTGTGCTCGCCTATCGGACATATCGACGACCTCGACACGGGCAAGAAATACGTGATCTCCAAAGACGGCAAGCCGGGTCCCGTGACCACCGCACTCTACAATAAGCTGAACGCCATCCGCCTGGGCGAAGAGCCCGATGTGCATGGCTGGAACACTATCGTGGAATGATGCGACCCGACACACCGTTGTGGCAATCCGTAATCGACCGTTATTATAAGGAAGGTAAACTTCGCGACATACTCGTGGGCCATAGCCGCCAGGTGGCGGATATGGCCCACGCTATTGCATCCTCTCTTGCGCTCGATATACCACAGGAGCAGATAGAGACAGCCGCAATGCTTCACGATATAGGCATCATAGCCACGAACGCTCCGGGTATCTGCTGCTACGGTACGCAACCATATCTGCTGCATGGCACGATAGGAGCCGGAATGCTGCGGGAGTGCGGAGCTCCCGAATGGGCTGCCGGAGTTGCCGAGCGCCACACCGGAGCCGGCCTTCTGCGTAGCGACGTGGTTGCTGCCGGGCTGCCTGATCCCGGTCACGACCTATTGCCCCGCACGGTACTCGAACGTCTCATCTGCTACGCCGACAAGTTCTACAGCAAAACACACATTGGCGCGCCTGCCAAGCCCATAGAACGCGTGCGTGCATCCATTGCCAAATTCGGCGCGGAGGCCCTCGCCCGTTTCGATGCCCTGCACGCTGAATTCGGGGGCGTTCTTAATTTATGAGCTCCTTTATCTGATCTGGATCAACGCTTTTTGAGTACTATCGCGGCGTCGTTGAATGAAGCGCTCGCGTCCATTATCTGCAACTTTGACTCCCAGTCGTCTACAGGGATAACGTAGGTGTTGTAGCGCTCGTTCACACGCACGCGCACATCCCCGTTCTCCGTGAGTTCCGCTCCGGAATGGAATGATCCGTACTTGTTGCTAACAGTCTTTTTCACCGACTCCAGCGATTCTTCGTCGGCAAAGTAACCTTCGGGAATTCTGAAAGTGATATCGTAGGATATCTGGAGAGGCGAGGTCTCGAAAACATCCAGTTGGCGCTCGCGTTCCTTACCCTCTATTCGAGTATTATCGGCAAAAAATTTGCCCACGTTCAGCAGCACGTCATTTCCGGCGTCCACCACGCATCCGTCTACAGATACCACAGCATCAATGACCGTTTGGGCTGCCGACGGAACACTTCCGGGACTCACAACCGTTACTGAGTCGGCACTTGCATCCGGCGATACCACCACATGGAAAAATTCCTTGTATCCTTCGTCAAGGGCTTTGCGTAGGGCTTCTGAATCAACTGATTTATCGGAATACCTCTGTTTATCCGGGATTCCCAGATAGTCTTCCACATGTTGCGCCCAGGTGTTTTTATCTATAAGCGCTCCGGGTATATATTTGGCTGCACCCGTTGCTGTGAACGTCAGCTCGGCCTTTGCCACGGCATCCTCCACATTCACGTCCACGGTCGCGGTCATGATGAAACGATTATTGTTGCTTCTGCTCACGGGCACAGTGAACAGCGTGGGCATGGTCGTCGCCGTAATGGACGCTCTGTTTCCCGGGAATGAGGCACCTTCCTCGCCCTGATAATCACCGCTCACCTCACCGGGAGCCATGTACCTTATACCGTCGGGCAGATATAGCACTCCGTTGAGAAGAACGCCATAGTCGGGTTGGCGCCACGACATAATTTCCTTTGTTGAAACAGAATTACGGGAGTTCACGAACGCAATCACGGCTTCTTCATCTGCAATTTTTAGTTTGTTCATGAGCTCTGCCATCATCACGGCCATAGCGAAGTCGGAATACCCACCTTCGGGATCCGTGCTGTTGGCATATACCGCGGCGAGCCAGCAGGCATCGGCAAGCTGCCGGCTGTCGGCCTCCGGGTGTTGCTTGCGATAGTCGCCGAATATTTTCTTTACCTTTTTAGTAAGGTCGTCCTCGTATCTCAAACTGATTATGGCATTCTTGATGTCGCGATATATTGTGCCGGGCGCTACGTTGCCGTACAATCCTCCCGGCCGCAGACTTTCGGGATAGAAGCGATAGGGCGATGTGTTGTTGAGGGTGCTAATACTCAGGAANGGCAACTGACGCAGTTCCTTCAGGTATATTTTATCCGTAAGGGTACCTATGTTTCTNAAATCGAGCGAAAGGGTATTGTTGCCTTTTGCAGTTTTGCCGCGTTCGGGCACTTTGAAATCATTGTAGCAATGAAATTCTGCTGTGATTTCCGGAGAGAATTCGGCATCAATCACCAGGCGCATCACTCCGTATTTGTCAAAAGGTATAATATTGACCGACGGGAGGTCATACTCATCCACCCATTCCTCATTATAGTCAAAATATTCAAGCACGTCGCCGGGCTCAAGTCCCGGAATGGCAACCTTTTTGCTCGCGGCATCTTTTTCCCGGTCTTTCTTGCCTTCCGTCACAGCCACAGCCTCGGATAGATCCACGTCTACCACCCTGCCGTCCGGCTTGTGTATTCTTGCGCCGAATGCGTTGTCGGCGCCTCCGAAGGTATAGCGTTCGGCTGCAAGACGCACGCGATTGCCGAATTCATGCTCGGAAAAATCCTCTATCGCTTTGTTGTCGTAGAGCTTCACCATCCGCCGATTCCATCGTGTACGCCTCGTGCGTGTGGTCTCGCGGTGAAGATTCCTCACTGTCTCGTACTGCGCCATCACGCGGTAATAATCGGCTATAAAAACCGCCGAAGCACCATCGCTTATTGAGTCGGGGATATCTACCGAAGCATCGAAGATGTCATTTCGTTCGGCCCACACTTTCTTGGCGGCAGTCTTTTGAAATTTTGCATCGGATATTGCGTAGACCTCCGTCATGGACACCGCCAGCAGAGCAAGAATCAAGAGAAATCTATTTTTCATATTTCAAAACTATTTGTGCCTGCGACATACGTCTGAGCATTTTCACGGCATTATTATATTCCTTGAGTTTTTCCGTCGGAACTGTCACGCTGCGAGGTTTCAAGGTCGCTCGGGCGGTAACGCTGTCTTCCGTAGCAGTATATTCCAGATTGGCACAGAACCATTGATTCTCAACCGCACGGTTTTCAGGCAATTGCTCCAATGAATAGCCCTCCGGAATCATAACTCTCACTTCCGATTCGTAATCAGACACCGGCTTGGCCGACAGTCCGCGCTCGCGGCTCTCAACATCCACGACATCAAAGCCAAAAGCCCTGATCGGCCTCAAATCAATGTAACATTTATTGCCCGCATGTCTTGCAGCGCCATTATCAACTGCTTCTACCGACTCAACCGCACACTCCGCATCAGAAAGATTATTAAGCCTCAAGGCCGCGTCAGCCGCCACAAGGTTTTTCTTTGGGTATGTAAGTAGCCGTTCAAGCAAATCTTTGCGCTTATCAGCTGTGCTACTGTAGTAAAGGTTGGCAATATATGCGCGATTGTGGCCGGTATAAGTTCTCGACAGAGCGCCCCGGAGGTCATCGCCGTCTATTACGAAGTCCCCTTTCAATGATTCTTTGTCGGGATGGCGCGATGTATTCGGGATTTCGCGGAGGATGTAGTCGTCGCCATTCTCTATCAGCGCTTCCCTGCCCCGTATTCCCCATGGTAAATATCCGTCGGGAGCGTACGATGAAGTACCGTCTACATATATGATTGAATCGTTTACCACTGCGCAAGCGATCTGATGATTGCCCGACTGCAGAGACGGAATTTCACTCCATTGCGTGGGAACCTCACCGCGAGTGCCCACCCACACCAGCCTGCCGTCTATTCCTACATCGCGCAGCATAGCTTTGATAAGATTGGCACTTCCTTTGCAATCGCCGAATCTTTTCGACAGCACTTCGCCGGCACTTGCGGGCCTCAGGGCGTAATCGCCGTTCTCCACTGCAACGTAACGGATATTGTTTCTCACCCAGGCCGCGATAGAATCCACTTTCTCTTCTTCGGATCTGCATGATGCCGTGAGCCGCCTTGCCATCTCGGCCACGGAATCATCATTATCCGTCTCATCAGCCTCGAAACTCCTGAAATAATTATAGAGAGCCTTAAGGTCATTGAAATGCCCGGTGATAAACAACTGCGGAGCATCTTCAGCCACAGTGGGCGCTCCGTCCTCGGCCTTTCGGGAAGTGATATCCGATGCGGTGAGAGTATAGCACACGTCGCCGTTCTTCTCAACAGCTTTCTGCAAAAGCATCTGCTGCGGCAGATTGCGGGGCTCCACGGAATATCTGCCGGCAAGCGCGGCAGGTATGTTTATCTTTACCATGGCTTCCTTTACATTATATGGCCATACTAAAGCCACACCGCAGAATTGCTCGGGCCATTTGTTGCGGGTCGCGAACGTAACTTTTACTTCCTTACCTTTCTTGACGGGAACCTGAAATGCACATATCTTTGATCCTGTGTGAAACATCCCGTCGGGCTCCCACGACATATAATGAGGTTTTACTCCGGGAGCCGATGCTTTCACCATCTCCACATAGTCGCCATACAATTTCGTGGCCACCACTTCGTCATCTGCCCGGATTGCCGTGTACACCGTTTCATATTCGCTCTTTACAGCTATGGCACGGTCTCCTTCCGCCACGAGTGTGTGCACTGCTATATCCTTGGTTGCCACGATATTATCCTCTATTGCTGCGACCTTGACGCTACACACAAATGCAGCGTAGAACAAGATAGCACAGACAATATTTATAGCAGGACTTCGATTCACGAGATTAAGTTCTGATTATCAACCTCGCAAATATAATGCAAATAGCTGACAATACAAAATTACATATGAATATCATCAGCGGCACGGANAAAAAAAGAATCCCGCTCTTCCTTTCGGAGGAGCGGGACTCGTGATAGGGGGCGGTTACCTACTCTCCCACTTTCGCAGTACCATCGGCGTGGTTAGGTTTAACTTCTCTGTTCGGAATGGGAAGAGGTGGATCCCTAACGCTATTGCCACCTTAGTGTCTTTCAGCCTGGTGCCTCGGCGATGCTTGCCGCTGGCGGCGCCTCGT
>JAAVEC010000008.1 GCA_014801485.1 Bacteroides sp. | reverse complement strand
CCATCCACTCCTTTGTCCCGCTCCTCCAATGTCACATCAAGTGTCTCTTTGGTTTTCTCTACCTTGACTATGTCAAAGTATTCAATCATTTCTTCCGGTAGCAGACATTCTGCCAGCTCTATGTATGGGTTCTTCTTCATTGCAAACTATTTTTTTGCAAAGATAAGAAGTTCTAACCAAAACACAGCTTTTTTACTATGCGCCAGCTTTTTTACTATGCGCCGCTTCTGGGGGAGGATAGAGGCGTTAAAGATATATAAAAACACCCAATTTCGACCGCTATGGGTGTAAAATTGGGTGTTGTGTCTGTAATTTGCTGATTGTCAGCATAAGTTGTGGAGTATAGCGGACTCGAACCGCTCACCTCGACACTGCCAGTGTCGCGCTCTAGCCAGATGAGCTAATACCCCTCGGTTTTGCGATGCAAAGTTAAGCTTTTTTTTTGGTTCACGAAAGCGTTTTGGCGATTTTAATGTTTATTATGTATTATCAACATTATTTTAGGTTTTGGGTCGCGTTTTTGGCGTAACTTTACGCTTGATATGCGGCGCGCAGCGGTGCGTCGCGGGATATTAAGTAATTTTCAGGATTAAAAGCATTATGTTCAAGACTTTGCATCGTTTTTTGATGGCTGCGGCGCTTGTGCTCCCTCTGGGATGCTCGGCACGCCCGGCCGAAAATCAGGCCACGGCCGAGACCGGGGTGACGGTGGGCGCGGCGCGCACATCGGAGTATCTGCCTCTGCTCAAGGACAAGCGCGTGGCGCTGTTCAGCAACCACACCGGCATGGTGGGCGACCGCCACACGCTGGATATCATGCTGGAAAATGGTGTGAATGTGGTGAATATTTTTTCGCCGGAGCATGGCTTCCGCGGCACTGCCGATGCCGGCGAGCATGTGGGCAGCAGCGTGGATGAGCCCACGGGTGTGCCCATCGCGTCGCTCTACGACGGCAAGAAGCGCGGCCCGTCGCAAGAGGTGATGGACGGCCTGGACGTGATCGTGGTGGACATCCAGGACGTGGGCCTGCGCTACTACACATATTATTGTACGATGGTAGACCTGATGAACGCGGCCGCGGCCAATGGCAAGGAGATTCTGGTGCTGGACCGCCCGAACCCCAACGGCATGTATGTGGACGGTCCCATCCTCGATATGAAGTATGCATCGGGCGTGGGTCGCCTGCCCATCCCCGTGGTGCATGGCATGACGCTGGCCGAGCTGGCATTGATGGCCAACGGCGAGGGCTGGCTCAAGGATGGCCGCAAGGTGAAGCTGAACGTGGTGCCCTGCGAGGGCTATACCCACGCCACGCGCTATGAGCTGCCCATCGCGCCGTCGCCCAACCTGCGCACCATGCGCGCCATCTATCTGTATCCGTCCACGTGCTATTTCGAGGCCACGCCCGTGAGCCTGGGCCGAGGCACGGATATGCCCTTTGAGGTGTATGGCCACCCCGACATGACCGGCCGCAGCTTTGAGTTCACGCCCCGCAGCGTGCCCGGCGCCAAGAATCCGCCGCAACTCGACAAGCTGTGTCACGGCGTGGACCTGCGCACCGTATCGGAAGACGAGGCTATCGCGCAGGGCATCAACCTTGCCTACGTAATCGACGCCTACCGGGACCTGAACATGGGCGACGGCTTCTTCCGCAACTTCTTTGAGCTACTCATCGGCCGCGGCGACATCCGCGGGATGATCGAGCAGGGCAAGAGCGCCGACGAGATCAAGGCCACGTGGGCCGGCGACGTGGAGCGCTTCCGCGAGCAGCGCCGCCCCTATCTGCTATATGCCGAATAACCCGAAGCACACACTACGGATATGAGCATGCCTGTAATCGTTATTCTCACCATCGCGGCCTACTTCCTGCTGCTGATGCTCGTGGGACGCCTGAGCGCACGTGGCGCCGACAATTCTACTTTCTTCACCGGCGGACGCACGGCACCGTGGCCCGTGGTGGCCTTTGCCATGGTGGGCGCCATGATTTCGGGCGTCACCTTCATCAGCGTGCCCGGCATGGTGGTGGGCAAGGGCTACGCCTACCTGCAGATGGTGCTGGGCTTCATCGTGGGCTACGTGGTGATAGCTTTCGTGCTGGTGCCGCTTTTCTACCGCCGCAACCTCATCAGCATCTACGGCTACCTTGAGGAACGCTTCGGCCGCGGCACCTACCGCACGGGAGCGTGGTTCTTCTTTGCCAGCAAGATGCTGGGCGCGGCCGTGCGCTTCTTCGTGGTGTGTGCGGTGCTTCAGCTGCTGGTATTTGAGCCGCTCCACATCCCCTTCATCTTCAACGTGGTGGCCACCATCGCGCTGATATGGCTCTACACCGTCAATGGCGGCGTGAAGACCCTGATATGGACCGACACCCTCAAGAGCTTCTGCCTCATCGCCAGCGTGGTGCTGTGCATATACTTCGTGGCCCGCAACCTGGGTCTGGGCTTCGGCGGNATGGTNGATGCCATAGGCTCGCACTACAGCTCGCGGATGTTCTTCTTCGACGACCCCATGGCCGGCACCTACTTCTGGAAGCAATTCCTGGCCGGCGTGTTCATGGCCATCGCCACCAACGGCCTCGACCAGGACATGATGCAGCGCAANCTNGCCTGCCGCGACAGCCGCCAGTCTCAGAAGAATATGATCGTGAGCGGCATATCGCAATTCTTCGTGGTGGCCCTCTTCCTGCTGCTGGGCACCCTGCTCGTGATCTTCCTGGAGAAAAACAATATTGCCATCCCCGAGAAGACCGACGACATCTTCGGCATGGTGGCCACCCACTCGGCCATGCCCGCCGTGGTGGGCATCCTCTTCGTGCTGGGCCTCGTATCGGCAGCCTACTCCGCCGCCGGCTCGGCNCTCACTTCGCTCACCACCAGCTTCACCGTCGACATCCTGGGAGCCCACCGCACCAAGGCCGACGACGAGCTCACCCGCACGCGCCACCGCGTGCACGTGGCCATGAGCGTGATCATGGGCGCCATCATCGTGCTCTTTTATTATATGAGCAANCAGGACGCCATCAGCGCCGTCTACACGCTGGCCTCCTACACCTACGGCCCCATTCTGGGCCTCTTCGTATTCGGCCTCGCGCTGGGTCGCCCCGTGCGCGACCGCTGGGTGCCCTGGGTGTGCGTNGCAGCTCCGGCCCTNTCGTGGTTCACGCAGTGGGCCCTCGCCCGCTGGTGCGGCTACGAGACCAGCTTTGANCTGCTGCTCATCAACGCCGCCTACACGTTCATCGGCCTGTTCCTACTCTCCGTGGGCCATCACCCCGAAAAGACCGCTCCTGAAGCATGAGCTCCAACCTGCTGTCGCGCTACATCTGGATTGTCGACACCATCCGTCGCCACGGGCGCATATCGCGCTCGCAGCTCGACGAGCTGTGGTGTCGCTCCAGTATGTGCGACGGCGGCCAGCCCATACCCCGACGCACNTTCTACAACTACCGCCTGGCCATCGAGGAGCTATTCAATATCAACATCGAGTGCGACCCGGCCACCTACGAATACTACATAGCCGATGCCGACAGCCACAGCGAGAGCGTGTCGGACTGGCTGCTCAACTCCGTGGCCATCAACGANGTGCTCAGCTCGTCGCGCGACATGGCCGGCCACATCTTCCTTGAAAACGTGCCCTCGGCGCGCAACTATCTGGGCCTCATCATCGAAGCCATGCGTGGCAAGCGACGNGTGCGCTTCACCTACAACTCCTACACCCGCAGCCGCCCCACACCGGGCGTGGTGATCGAGCCCTACTTCCTCAAGATCTTCAAGCAGCGCTGGTATCTCACCGGACGCGTGGCGGCCGACAATAAGGTGAAGACCTACGCGCTCGACCGCATGACCGAGTGCGTGGCGCTGCCCGACACCTTCGAGCCCGACCCCGCATTCGACGCCGAAACCTACTTTGCCGACTCCTTCGGCATCGTATTCAGCCAGGGCGAGCCGCGCCGCATAGCCCTCAAGGCCGATCCGCTGCGCGCCAAGTACTTGCGCGCGCTACCATTGCACCCCTCGCAGACGGAGGTGGTGCACGACACCTACAGCATCTTCCACTACCGCATGCGCGTGACCCCCGACCTCGTGGAAGAAATCCTCTCCCACGGCCCGCGCCTCACGGTGCTGGAGCCGCCCGAGCTGCGCACAATGGTGGCCTCCGAGCTCCGCCAGGCCCTCGACGCCTACCAATAACCTCCTCATCGGGAAAGCCTCGCGCCCGCACGAAAATCTCGTGCAGAGTCGCAGAGATAATTTAANCTATTGATAACCAGGCAGTAGGGACGCTTTTCAAAGCGGCCGCCACGGCCGCGCGCATTGGGGCAAGATACAAAAGGACAAAAGTGGCATAAGCGACAAAATATTATGTTTCTTATGTCGTTTTTGTTCTTTTGTATCTAAATATCAATTTGCGCGAGATGTATCCGCACCGCGGGGCGCCGGCTCGTATATGTGGTTCCCGGCATGGCCACGCACATGGTGGTTAATAACTATTAAGGAAATTTTTCCTCAATTTGCACCATATTTCAATAATTGTTTGTAACTTTGCACTTGATAAACAAGCGCCACACGCTTGCGCCCCTCAAAAAGACGAAAATTCAATAAAGATCAACTCTCATAACATCAACACTACAATGAGCAAAACCGAAGAAATCAAGAAAGCCCTTGAGAGCTATGGCATCAAGGACGTGAAAGAGGTTGTGTACAACCCCTCGTACGAAGAACTCTTCAAAGACGAAACCGCTCCCAGCCTCGAAGGCTTCGAGAAGGGCGTAGAGACAGAGCTCGCCGCCGTGAACGTGATGACCGGCGTGTACACCGGCCGTTCGCCCAAGGACAAATTCATCGTGCTCGACGAAAACTCCAAGGACACCGTGTGGTGGACCACCGAGGAATACAAGAACGACAACAAGCCCGCCAGCGAAGAAGCCTGGAAGGCCGTGAAGGAACTCGCCATCGAGGAGCTCAGCGGCAAGAAGCTCTACGTTGTAGACGGCTTCTGCGGTGCCAACGCCGACACCCGCATGGCCGTTCGCTTCATCGTGGAGGTGGCATGGCAGGCCCACTTCGTGACCAACATGTTTATCCGCCCCACCGCCGAGGAACTCAAGGACTTCAAGCCCGATTTCATCGTCTACAACGCCTCCAAGGCTAAGCTCACCAACTATAAGGAACTGGGCCTCAACAGCGAGACCGCTGTGGTGTTCAACATCACTTCCCGCGAGCAGGTGATCATCAACACCTGGTACGGCGGCGAGATGAAGAAGGGTATGTTCTCCATGATGAACTACTTCCTCCCCCTCAAGGGCATCGCCTCGATGCACTGCTCGGCCAACACCGACCTGAACGGCGAAAACACCGCCATCTTCTTCGGNCTCAGCGGCACCGGCAAGACCACCCTCTCCACCGACCCCAAGCGNCTTCTCATCGGCGACGACGAGCACGGCTGGGACGACAAGGGCGTGTTCAACTTCGAGGGCGGCTGCTACGCCAAGGTGATCAACCTCGACAAGGAAAGCGAGCCCGATATCTACAACGCTATCCGTCGCGACGCTCTGCTTGAGAACGTGACCGTGGACGCCGAAGGCAAGATCGACTTCGCCGACAAGAGCGTGACCGAAAACACCCGCGTGAGCTACCCCATCGACCACATCAAGAACATCGT
Source organism: Bacteroides sp. (assembly GCA_014801485.1). Classification (GTDB taxonomy): domain Bacteria; phylum Bacteroidota; class Bacteroidia; order Bacteroidales; family Muribaculaceae; genus CAG-873. Next base: position 55,769 of record JAAVEC010000008.1, on the reverse strand, counting down.
TCGCCCCATCAGCGCCGGTCCCGCCGCCAAGAACGTGATCTTCCTGAGCGCCGACGCATTCGGCGTGCTGCCTCCCGTGTCGATCCTCACTCCGGAGCAGACCAAGTACTACTTCCTGAGCGGCTTCACCGCCAAGCTCGCCGGCACCGAACGCGGCATCACCGAGCCCACTCCCACCTTCTCGGCTTGCTTCGGCCAGGCATTCCTGGAGCTGCACCCCACCAAGTATGCTGAAGAGCTCGTGAAGAAGATGGAAAAGAGCGGCGCCAAGGCCTACCTCGTGAACACCGGCTGGAACGGCACCGGCAAGCGCATCTCCATCCGCGACACCCGCGGCATCATCGACGCCATCCTCGACGGCGCTATCCTGAAGGCTCCCACCAAGAAGCTCCCCATCTTCGACTTCGAGATTCCCACCGAGCTTCCCGGCGTAGATCCCAAGATCCTCGATCCCCGCGACACCTACACCAACCCCGAGGAATGGTACGCTAAGGCCAACGACCTNGCTCAGCGCTTCATCAACAACTTCAAGAAGTACGAAAACAACGCTGCCGGCAAGGCCCTCGTAGCCGCCGGTCCCCACATCGACTAATAGCAGCGACCCATCATAAACTCAGCCCCGGCAGGATTGCCGGGGCTGAGTTTTTTTTTGTTTATAGCCGGTTAATCAACTTATTGCATCGAAGAATGTAGGAACGCACCATGGTGCGTCCTANCGCCGGCAGAATCCCTTATAAGGAAAAGGACGCACCATGGTGCGTCCCTACAATTTACTGATATACAGCGCATTGGNGGGNTCTCNGCGGCTCTGCGCGAGGCTTCTCCCATCGCCGGGGTGGANGCTTTGAAAAGCGTCCCTACTGCAAGGGCTCTCTTGGGGGCTTAGATGTCCAGGCGGTCTACCTCAAGGTCGACGTTGAGGATTTCGTGCCAGGGGAGGCCGTTGGCAGCCACGGCTTCAAGGAAGGGATCGGGGTCGAATTCCTCCACGTTGTGCACGCCGGGGGTGGTCCACTTGCCCGTGAGGAACATCATGGCGCCGCACATCGCGGGCACGCCGGTGGTGTAGCTCACGGCCTGCATTCCGGTCTCGCGATAGGCTTCCTCATGGGAGCAGTTGTTGTAGATATAGTAGGTGAGGGGCTTGCCTTCCTTGTCGAGGCCCGCGATGCGGCAGCCTATGCTCGTTTCGCCGTGATAGTTCTCGCCCAGGTCCTGGGGATTGGGGAGCACGGCCTTGAGGAACTGCAGGGGCACGATTTTGGTGCCGTTGTAGTCCACTTCGTCGATGCGNGCCATGCCGATGTTCTGGATCACGCGCAGGTGCGTGAGGTATTCCTGGCCGAAGGTCATCCAGAAGCGGGCGCGGCGCAGCGTGGGATAGTTNAGCACCAGCGATTCCAGCTCTTCNTGGAAGAGGAGATAGCTCTCGCGCTCGCCTATATTGGGATAGGTGAGGGGCATGTGGTACTGCAGGGGGTCGGTGCTNACCCANTTGCCGTCCTTGTAGTAGCGGCCCCGCTGGGTGATCTCGCGGATGTTGATTTCGGGGTTGAANTTGGTGGCGAAGGCCTTTCCGTGGTTGCCNGCGTTGCAGTCCACGATGTCNAGGGTGTGCATCTCGCTGAAGTAGTGCTTGGCGGCATAGGCCGTGAACACGCCGCTCACTCCGGGGTCGAAGCCGCAGCCCAGGATGGCCGTGAGGCCGGCTTTTTCGAAGCGCTCGCGGTAGGCCCANTGCCAGGAGTACTCGAAGTGGGCTTCGTCGCGGGGCTCATAGTTGGCGGTGTCGAGNTAATTCACGCCGCATCGCAGGCATGCATCCATGATGGTGAGGTCTTGATAGGGCAGAGCCACGTTGATCACCATCACGGGGTGGTGGCGTTCAAAGAGGGCCACCACCTGCTCCACGTCGTCGGCGTCGACGGTGTCGCAGGTGATATTGGGAGCGCCAATGGCCCGGGCCACGGCCTCGCACTTCGACAGGGTGCGTGATGCGAGCACGATTTCCGAGAACACTTCGGGATGCTGTGCGCACTTGTGGGCTACTACGGTGCCAACACCGCCCACGCCTATGATTACTATTTTCATTGAATGGTATTTTTGTTGTGGTTATTATTCTTGTGTGACAATGCTATGGATGCGAAGGTGAAGATGCCCAGGGCAATGAGCAGGAGAGTCTGGGAGCCCAGAACCAGGTTGGCAAAGGCNGCTGCCGGCGCGGCAGCCACGCCGTAGGTGCCCAGGGCCAGTATCACGGCCCACTGCCAGGGGCCTATGCCGCCATTGCTGGGCACGGCCATCGATATGCTGCTGAGCACGAAAGTGACCAGCACAGCGGTGGCGCCNCCATGGGCCGAGGCCAGCNCGGCCGTGAAGGGGAAGGCATAGAAAGCGAGATAGAGCTGCACGTAGTAGCAGCCCCACACGGCCACCGTGAGCAGCAGCCAGCGACCACGGCCGGGCATCGTGGCCACNACGGCNAACCCCTGCCACAGACCGGCCACGATACCGCGCAGGCGGGCTGCAANGGANGAGCGGCTGCGCGCCACCCACAGCACGGCCGCTCCGCCGGCCACGATCAGCGCCAGCCAGAGCCATGGNGAGACAAGCAGGNGCACCAGCGCATCGGCGGCTCCGGCGCTGTCGTGCAGATATTCNATCATGTGGCCCGAGGCGAGGGCGAAGGCTGCCAGGGTGAGCAGCAGCACNGTGAGGGTGTCGCTCAGGCGGTCGGCCACCATGGAGCCGAATACGCGCGCAAAGGGGGCGCCGGTGCGACGNGCCACGTAGGTGGTGCGCCACAGCTCGCCCAGGCGCGGAAACACCAGATTCACGGCATAGGTGCCGAAGATGCTCAGCGTGAGCTGNCACAGGCTGCACTCTATACCGAGCGCGCGCAGCTGGATGCGCCAGCGCGCGGCGCGCGCCACNTGGCTGAAAACGCTNACCACCAGCGCAGCCACAATCCANCCNGCACGGCANTCGCGGCGCACTATACGGGCCATCTCTCCAAAGTCGATGCTGGTGAAGAGCACNTAGCAGAGGCCGGCACTCACGACGAGCGGAATGCCATAGGCTGCNATGCGGCCNGCGAGCGAGCGGCGGGGTTTCTGTTCTGTCATATTATATATGCGTGCGCGTGCGTATGTGTGTGTGTGTGCGCGCGTGTCGAGTGCAAAGGTAATCATTCTTTTTATNATTTTTTTAATCCAAGTATAATAATGACTTAAAATANCCCGGANGNGCAACCTTCCGGAGGCANTATTGTTGTGGCATATCCAACACACAGACGACACGAAATGCACGCNATTTGGTTACAGCATTGTTACAGCNACCCCTCTTGTGACACAAAATTACAGCCCTTGTAACAATACTGAAACAAAATTACANATTTGTAACACGTTGTAGCTACTGNTNTTTAANGCNNATTTTGCCCCAAAATTGTAACAATTAACATATCTTAACTTTAAAATTCTTGCAAATGTAAAATAATGAGTAATTTTGAATCGTCAAACAAAAACAACGACATCACAAAACATCACAAAAACCACATAAAACTTTCAACTATGGGAACCGAAAAATTTCAAAACGAGCTGATGAAACTGCAGGGTAATCTTCTTAACTTCGCCTACATGCTCACGAGCAACCGCGACGACGCCTACGACCTGCTTCAGGACACCACCCTCAAGGCACTGGACAACGAAGCCAAGTTTGCCGAGAACACCAACTTCAAGGGCTGGGTGTTCACNATCATGCGCAACATCTTCATCAACAACTACCGTCGCGCAGGCCGTGCTCTGCCACCGTNANCGACNNNACCGANNACCTCTACCACCTCAACCTCTCGCAGGACAGCGGCCTCGACACGCCCGAAGGCTCCTACACCGCAGCNGAGATCTCCGATGCCATCAACGCCTTCAGCGACGAATACCGCATCCCCTTCTCGATGCACGTGGCCGGCTACAAGTACAACGAAATCGCCGAAAAGATGGATCTTCCCCTGGGCACCGTGAAGAGCCGCATCTTCTTCGCCCGCAAGAAACTCCAGGAGCAGTTTGCCGACTACCGCTAAACCGCCCGCGCGACTCACACGCGACCACGACATTCTCCGCGACTCACACGCGACACTTTATTAAGATATAGAAATTTTTCGTTTCCATCCCCATTTTTACCGCCCGGCACTTGTGAAAGTAGCAAGCGGGAAATCAAGAAGAGGGATTTTGCAGCGAAATTCCTCTAATCGATAATAAAAAACACACCATCGCAGCCGCCCCNCCCGGGCGGCTGCGATGGCTTTGTATGNGGCTGTTCNATGAGGGGAANNACCCAAGGNGTNTTAATATTTTTTAAAATTNNGAATTTTTAGNCGAAAAAANATGTTTTATAACATAAAAACACTAATTTTGCATCGTGTTTTTCATGGTATTAGATTTAAGGTTAAGAAGATTGCTCGTCGAGATGACGGGTAATTTTTTTTATACCCGGGCTNAATATGCCACAAAATGTGTAACTTTGCAATCCGTAAACACNGAAAAATCAGTCGAAGAATGACCGAAACCACACCACGCTGGACCGAAATCGAGCATCTGCCCGAATGGGACGAAGAGTTTTACGACATCTACACCGCCCGCAAGCTGGGCAANTGGGTGATGCTCAAGACTCTCAAGCCCGAGTATAAGGACAATCCCGAATATCGACGCATGATCGAGAAGGAATTCGACGTGCGCTACAATCTGGCCCATCCCAATATCGTGATGATAAACGACTTTGAGGACGTGCCCGGCGTGGGGNTGTCGATCGTGTGTGACGACGTCTACGGCACCTCCCTGCGCAAGCTCATCGACACAAAGGCCGTGACCGCNGCCCACATCGACCAGCTGCGCCGCTGCCTGCCGGCCGCCCTGGAGTATATCCAGACCAACCATATCGTGCACCACCCGCTGCGCCCGGAGCGCATAATCTTCACTGAAAACATCGGCAACCTCAAGCTCATCGACGTGGGCTTCGACCAGCGCGCGTCGCTCTCCCCNGCNGCCGCATGCGACGACATCCGCGCCTATGGCGAAATCTTGCTTGAGGCCCTCGACGCATCCGATATCGANGATCCGGCGCTGCGGGCAGTGGCACAGCGCTGCCTGCGCACCGACCGCCGCCGCATCGCCGACGTGCCGGCGCTNCAGCTNGCGCTCTCGGGGCGCGGCATCACGCGCCTCTACGGCGTGGTGATAGCTTTTCTCGTAATAATGGTGGGCGTGCTGGGATGGCTCTCGGCCCGCCCCATAAAATAACCACCCTCAATGGCAAGCAACGACATAATCATAAAGGCACTCAAGCCCACCCGCGCCGAACTCCTGCGATACATCCACTTCGGCATCGACCTCTACAAAGGCAACGACTGCTTCGTGCCGCCGCTCATCGTGGACGAGCTGGCCACGCTCAACCCCCGCACCAATCCGGCCTCCGAGGTGTGCGACTCCCAGAGCTTCATGGCATGGCGCGACGGCCGCCCCGTGGGCCGCATCACCGCNATAATGAACCACGACGCCAACCGCCGCTACGGCGAGAAGAGCGTGCGCTTCGGGTTCGTCGACTTTATCGACGACGCCGCCGTGGTGGACGCCCTCTTCGACGCCGTGGAGGCCTGGGGACNCGAGCGCGGAGCCACCTCGATCATCGGCCCCATGGGCTTCACCGATATGGACCACGAAGGCATGCTCATCGAGGGCTTTGACCAGCCGGGCACCATGGCCACTATCTACAACTATCCCTACTATCCGGCCCATATGGAGCGGCTGGGATTCGCCAAGGACGCCGACTGGGTGGAATACCGCATCACCGTGCCCTCCGAAGCGCCCGAAAAAATCACCCGCATCGCCGGCATCGTGCGCAAGAAATTCGGCCTCGAAACCGTGCGCGTGACCTCGCGCAGCGAGCTCAAGAAGCGCTATGGCCACGAATTCTTCCACCTCATCAACGAGGCCTACGCCGACCTCTACGGCTTCACCCCCCTGACCGAGCGCATGATCGACTACTACGTGGACAACTACCTGAGCATGCTGCGCCTCGACGACCTCAGCATCGTGGTAGACGCCGAAGGGCGCCTGGCTGCCGCAGGCATCGCCATGCCCTCCATGACGCGCGCGCTGCAGCGCAGCGGCGGACGCCTGCTGCCCACCGGCTGGTGGCACCTGCTGCGGGCCGTGCAGGGCAAGGGCGTAGACGTGGTGGACCTCATGCTCGTGGCCGTGCGCAAAGACATGCAGGGCAAGGGCGTGAACTCGCTGCTCTTCAGCGANCTCATCCCCCGNTTTATCGCCCACGGCTACCGCGAGGCCGAGAGCAACGTGGAGCTCGAAGGCAACGAGAACGTGCAGAAGCAATGGGAATACTTCGAGCGGCGGCAGCACCGCCGCCGCCGTGCCTGGCGCAANNACCTCTGAACCTCTTGAGGAAAAACTCGCGCGGAAGCGCAGATGAATTCAACTCCATATCTCTGCGCCTCTGCGCGATTGCACTGATAATATAATTGNTNAAGCCATGAAAATCAGAACATTTGCCTGCCTGGCACTCGCCGCCTGGTCCTTTTCGACCGTATCTGCCAAAGCAGTTGAGGACTACGAGGCGCCCCGAAAGGAGATTCAGACCGAAGACACCCGGGAANTGAGCCTTTACGGCTTCGAGTATCAATTGATACCGCACCTGATCAACGTGTGCCAGGAGGAACTCCCCACATCGGAAGAACTCGTACGGTATATGTCGAATCCGGACTGGATATTCGGCACAGTGCTNCCTCAATATAGAATGCGGTGCAGTTTCGACACAGCCGCCGTAAAGGTATTATCCACCACTGCCGGCAAGGACGTTGCCGTGATAGTCTATACCTTCCCGGCACCNGACAAGTCGCCTCTGGCCAAATACGGCGCTATTGTGGTGAACCCGAATGGCGCGNCCTACTACACATTGGAAAGGGCGGACGAAATCAGACTGTTTGACGATAAGGATGGCGATGCCTGGATTCTCGGTACCACTTCTTCAAAAAAAGGTCACTCCAATTATGGCGAAGTAAAGGATTGCGCCACTCCCGAAAAGTTTATAGCGCTCCTGAANAAAAAAGGTCTTTTGGCACGGTAAAAAAACANCANNACCATGAAAATCAGAATATTCGCCTGCGCCGCGCTTGCACTTGCGGCCATTTCGGNGGCGGCCGCCAAGGGCGTGCGCGTGCAGTTCTANACCCCCGAGATTGTGAGAATCACCAAGCTGCCCGATGGAGCGGCCGNNGAGCCCAAATCGCTCGTGGNGACGGCGCAGCCGGAAGCCGTGAAGCTGAAGGTGACCTNCAAAGNCGGCGTCACCACCTACCGCAGCANCGCGCTCACCGTGGAGACCCGCGATGCCGACGACCGCGTGAGCTTCTACCGTCCGGACGGCACGCTGCTCGTGGCCGAGGGACGCCACGGCTTCACCCCCATCACCGAGGGCATCGACAAAGGCTCGTTCAAGGTGCTCCAGNCCTGGGCTCTCGACCCCGACGAACCCATCTACGGCATCGGAATGATGCAGAACGGCAAGATGTCGGTGCGCGGCGAGCACCGCCTGATGCANCAGAGCAATCTCGAAGACTACGCCCACTTCTTCCAGAGCATCAAGGGCTACGGCATNTACTGGGACAACTACTCGCCCACGGCGCTCGACGACGACGGCGAGCTGGCGCTGGAAAGCCAGGTGGGCGACGCCCTGGACTACTACTTCATGCTGGGCGGCGACGCCGACGGCGTGATTGCCTGCATGCGCCATCTCACGGGCAGAGTGCCCATGCTCCCGCTGTGGACCTACGGCTTCCACCAGAGCCGCGAGCGCTACAAGTCGCAGTACGAAATCATGGACGTGGTGCGCCGCTACCGCGAGCTGGGAATCCCGCTCGACGGCATCATCCAGGACTGGCAGTACTGGGGCTCGAACTACACATGGAACGCCATGGAATTCATCAGCCCCGACTTTGACCGCGCGCAGGAGATGATCGACAGCATCCACGCACGCGACGCACGTCTTATCATCAGCGTATGGGCCAGCTTCGGACCCCACACCAAGCCCTATCGCGAGCTCGCCGACCGCGGCCTGCTCTTCTCCTTCGACACCTGGCCCGTGAGCGGCCTCTCCGAGTGGCCGCCCCGCATGGACTACCCCTCCGGCGTGAAAGCCTACGACTGCTACAGCGACACGGCCCGGGCCATCTACTGGAAGCACCTGAGCCGCCTCCACGACATGGGCATCGACGCATGGTGGATGGACTCCACCGACCCCGACCATCTCAACTACCGCGACAGCGACCTCGACGAGGCCTGCGCCATGGGCTCGCTGCGCCGCGTGCGCAATCTCTACCCGTTCATGACCGTGGGCGGTGTCGACAGCCGCCAGCGCGCCGAGGACCGCGACAAGCGCGTGTTTATCCTCACCCGCTCCTTCTTTGCCGGCCAGCAGCGCTACGGCGCCAATACCTGGAGCGGCGACGTGGGCAGCTCATGGGAGACGCTGCGCAATCAGGTGCCGCTCTGCCTCAACCACACCCTCACGGGCAACCCCAACGTCAACACCGACATCGGCGGATTCTTTGCCGGCGCCTACAAGCGCGGCCGGAATCCCGCATCGGGCGCCTCCAATCCTCAGTTTCAGGAGCTCTACACGCGCTGGATGCAGTTCGGCCTCTTCAATCCCATGATGCGCAGCCACGGCACCGACGTGTACCGCGAGCTCTACTACTACGGCCGGCCGGGCGATCCCGTCTACGACGCCCTCGTCGACGCCGTGAAGATGCGCTACCGCCTGCTGCCCTATATCTACAGCACGGCGCGGCAGGTGAGCGCCGGCGACGACAGCTTCATGCGCGCCCTGTTCATGGACTTCCGCGACGACCGCGCCACGTGGGACAACGGCCGCGAATTCATGTTTGGCCGCAGCCTGCTCGTGTGTCCCGTGCTCGACCCCCTCTACACCGAGGAAAAAATCGTGACCACCGACGAGATGAGCGGCTGGAACAAGGACACCTCCTCCGGCGGCGAAGCCTGGGCCGCAGTGGACTGGACGCAACCCCGCACCTACGAGGTGTATCTCCCCGCCGGCACCGCGTGGTACGACTTCTACACCGGCCGGCGCTACGAAGGCGGCCAATCCATCGAGGCCGACGCCCCCATCTCCCGCTCGCCGCTCTACGCGAGGGCCGGCAGCATCGTGCCCCTGGCCGAGGACATGCAGCACAGCGGCGAAAAACCCTGGGACGTACTCACCCTCAAGGTGTTTCCCGGCGCCGACGCCTCCTTCGTGCTCTATGAGGACGAGGGCGACAACTACAACTACCTCGACGGCCAGTACTCCGAGATTCCCATGCGCTGGAACGACCGCACCCGCACCCTCACGATTGACGCCCGCCACGGCAGCTATCCCGGAATGCCTGCCACGCGCAGCTTCACGGTGCAGCTGCCCGACGGCAGTTCCCGCACCGTGGCCTACAACGGCCGCCGCGCGACCGTGAAAATGTGAGCCACGGGCCCGCGATTCCGGCCACTCCGCGCACGCCGCCTAATAAATCATTGACCGTCAAAGCAAAAACGCGCCATGGAGCTTTTCCGCACGACGGCCCGTGAATAGATTATGCCCAATAACATAGCTAAAAAAGTGGCTTAAAATTTGTGGCTATGGAAAAATACGTTAACTTTGCATTTCAAAAGCAACAGAAAAACGGCTATGAGAGTAAAACTACACCATGAAGGCGTCAACATTCTTATAGTGGCACTCATCGTGCTGCTCGCCATCAACATCCCCCTGTGGGTGTGGGGCGACAAGGCTGTGGCCACCACCGTGAGCGCCGTGAGCATCGTGGTATATCTCATCGCCGTGAATTTCTTCCGCTCGCCGCGCCGCACCTTCCACGGCAACCCCGTGAATGCCGTCGTGGCCAGTGCCGACGGCAAAGTGGTGGCTCTCGAAGAGACCTTCGAGGACGAATACCTGCATGGCCCTGCCGTGCAGATATCCGTGTTTATGCACCTCTTCAACGTGCACGCCAACTGGTTTCCCGTCAACGGCGAGGTGATCCACACCTGCCACCACAAAGGCCGCTTCCAGGCTGCGTGGCTGCCCAAATCGAGCACCGACAACGAACGCTCCACCGTGGTGATTCGCACGCCCGAGGGCCAGCTGGTGGTGGTGCGCCAGATTGCAGGCGCCGTGGCGCGCCGCATCGTGACCTACGCCCAGCCGGGCATCGAAGCCTGCATAGACGACCACCTGGGCTTCATCAAGTTCGGCTCGCGCGTAGACATTTTCGTGCCCGTGGGCACCGATATCATGGTCAAGCTGGGCGACCACACCACCGGAGGCGTGACCCAGGTGGCCAAGCTCAATCCCGGCAACAAATGATACGTAGAATAATCAACTGCATCCCCAATACCATCACCCTGCTCAACCTGCTGAGCGGCTGCGTGGCCATTATTTTCGCATTCCGGCACAACGTGCAGACAGGCTCCCTCACGGGCCTTGAATGGGCCTATATAATGATAGGAGCCGCGGCCGTATTTGACTTCTGCGACGGCGCAGCCGCCCGCGCCCTCCATGCCTACTCGCCGCTGGGCGCGGAGCTCGATTCGCTGAGCGACCTCGTGAGCTTCGGCGTGGCGCCCGCCATGATGGTCCTCAACGTGATGCTGGGCCACTCGGCCCACCCGGCCCTGTGCTATGCCGCTCTGTTCATCCCCATGATGGGCGCCCTGCGGCTGGCGCGCTTCAACATCGACACCACGCAGTCTACCACCTTCCGCGGACTGCCCATCCCGGCCAACGCCATCTTCTGGATAGGCATGTGTGGCTGGATCGAGCGCTTCGGCTATCCCGGCACGGGCGTGATGGTGGTGCTCATCGCCCTGGTATCGCTCAGCATGGTGTGCGGCCTGCGCATGTTTTCGCTCAAGTTCAAGACCTTCGGGCTGCGCGACAATTTCGTGCGCTACGTCATCATCGTGGCCGCCGTGGCCTTTGTGGTGCTATGCGGCGTGAGCGGCCTGGCGTGGACGATAGTGCTGTATCTGCTGCTCTCGATGCTGAGCCGCAGCAGCAAGGACGCCTGACGGCCCCCGTCGCGCCCTCGTGATTCTCTCTTCAACAAGCTGATTCTATGACTACACTGATTTTCCTCCTCATATTCTTCTTCGTGCTCTTGCCTCTGGGCCGCGTGGCCTGGGCGGTGTGGCGCCAATACAGCATGCTGCGCAAGCAGATGCGCCAGGCCGAGGCCTTCGGCGAAGCATTCCGCGCCCGGCAGCAACAGCAGGAGCAAGCCGCCTCCGGCCACAAAACGCGCAAGAAAAAGATAGGCCGCGACGTGGGCGAATACGTGGCCTTTGAAGAAATGCGCGTCTACACCGCATCCGAAAGCACCGCCGACGATGCGCGAGGCACCACCACCCGCGTGGCGATGGAATCGCAGGTGGAAGACGCCGAATGGGAAGAATTATGAAAAAGCTACACCCTGCACTGAGCTTTCTGCGCCGGCTGGGGCAGAACAACGACCGCGCCTGGTTCAACGCCCACCGCGACGAATACGAAGCCGCACGCCGGCAGTGGTTCGACGAGGTGGACCGCCTGATAGCGCGCCTGGCCACGCACCATCCCGAGGTGGCGGTGCGCGACGCGCGCGCATCATCCTACCGCATCAACCGCGACACGCGCTTCAGCCCCGACAAGTCGCCCTACAAGCAGTGGTTTGCAGCGTCGTTCAGCCCCTCGCCCGTGCGCGACGCCGGCGCCGGCTACTATCTCCAGCTCGACTCTCGCCCCGGCGAGAGCGGCCTCTATGCCGGCATGTATTGCCTTGATTCAGCGCAGCTGCGCAAGATGCGCCATGCTATCGTCGACAACATCGATGAGTTTCGCGGCATCATTGCCGAGCCCGGCCTGCGCGAGCTCTACGGCGACTCCTGGGTGGGCCCGGCACTCAAGACTATCCCTCAGGGCTGGCCCAAAGACCACCCCGATGCCGACCTGCTGCGCCTGAAGAGCTACGGCAAATTCCACGAACTGCCGCAGGCCTTCTTCTCGTCGCCGTCCTGGCCAGAAGAAGCCGCCGACATGCTGGCCCCCACCCGGCCGCTCGTAGACTTCATCAACTACTCCCTCGAAGAAGAGCTATAGCGCGATTGCCGCATCAGGGCGGCAGGAGATACAAAGGAACGTATAAGACACCTGCAACATTTTTTGTTGCAGGTGTCTTTTTTATCTTTTTTTGAAATATTGCGGAGCCCGTGGTGCGTGGCGCTCCGAGAGCGCTACGGAAGCGGCGGCATTACAATTAATTTAGTTAAAAATCATTAAAGGAGTGGCTTTAGTGGAAATTTTGGTTAAATTTGCGAGATGAAAGATTGCGACGGCACCATGAACGTCGCCACAGATGCATAGAAGATAGAGATTATTAAATACATAAGTTTAGATTTTTTACAAAAGAATTCTGCATGAAGAACATTTGTTTTCAAATGACTCGGAAGGCTTGGCTCGTGCTGGCAGCAGTGCTGTGCCTGTCTTTCCCGGCATTGGCGCAAAATGTCATCGTGACGGGTACGGTGTACGAGCCCGACGGTGAACCCGCCATCGGCGCCAGCGTCACGCTGAAAGGCCAGACGACGGGCGTAGCTACCGATATCGACGGTAACTATCGCATCTCCGCCCCCTCCGACGCTACCCTTGTATTTTCCTACATCGGCTACAACACCCAGGAAGTGGCCGTGCAGGGTCGCAGCCACATCGACGTGACCCTCGAAACCAACTCCGTGGCCATGAACGAACTCGTGGTCGTGGGCTACGGCGTGGTGAAGAAGAGCGACGCCACCGGCTCCGTGGCCGTGGTTAAGCCCGACGAAATCGAAGCCGGCCTGGCCACCTCGGCCCAGGATATGCTCGTGGGTGCCAGCCCCGGCGTGGTGGTGACCACCGACGGCGGCAACCCCGCAGGCGGCGCAAGCATCCTCATCCGCGGCGGCGCTTCGCTGGCCGCCAGCAACGCTCCTCTGATCGTGGTGGACGGCGTGCCGATGGACGGCAACACCGTGAAGGGCTCCAGCAATGCCCTGGGCCTGATCTCGCCCGAAAATATCGAGAGCATGACCATCCTCAAGGACGCATCGGCAACGGCTATATATGGTTCGCGCGCGAGCAACGGCGTGATCATCATCACCACCAAGAAGGGCCAGAGCGGCAAGCCGCAGGTGAACTTCACGGCCAATATGTATATCAACACGCCCCGCAAGACGATGAGCATGATGAACGGCACACAGTTTGCCGACTTCGTGACCGAATACTACGGCGCAGAGAGCACCCAGGCAGCCGCCCTGGGCGTGAACGGCGTGATCTACAACACCGACTGGCAGAAAGAGATGCTCCGCACGAGCGTGAGCCAGGACTACTCGCTGAGCGTGGGTGGCACCGCAGGGTTCCTGCCCTACCGCGTGTCGGTGAGCTACACAGGCAACAACGGCGTGATCAAGACCTCCGACATGGACCGCGCCACTGCAGGCATCAACCTCACCCCCAAGTTCTTTGACGACCTGCTGAGCGTGAACCTCAACGTAAAGGGCGCATGGATCTCGAACCACTACCAGAAGGAGAAGGGCGTGCTGGGCGGCGCCGTGAGCTTCAACCCCACCCTGCCCATCTTCATGCCCGGCGGCAACAACCTGCTCAACTACACCAGCTATGCCGGCGGCGGCGCACTGCTGAGCGGCGACACCGGTGCCAGCATCAACACCATCGAGAGCCTCAACCCCGTGGCTGAGCTGCAGCAGTATCACTGCAAGAGCGATGTGTGGCAGAGCATCGGCAACCTCATGCTCGACCTGCGCATGCCCTTCCTGCGCGAGCTGCGCGCCAACCTGAACCTTGCCTACGACTACAGCCACGGCAAGTGCTACAACTACAACGATCCCTTCTCGCCCGCATCCTGGAGCGCCGGCCACTACGTGGAAGGCAGCGACGTGGTGGTGCGCGACGGCTATTCCACCCGCTACAACGAAGACGAGAAGCGCTACAGCCTGCTGCTCGACTTCTACCTCAACTACAACAAGGACTTCAAGGCCATCAACTCCACGCTGGACGTGACCGCCGGCTATTCCTGGCAGCACTTCAAGCTCGAAGGCAACAACTACAGCGCCAACTACGCTCCCGGCCAGGCCTTTGACGGCTACCAGCGCACTCCCACCGTGTACTACAGCAAGCCCTATCAGCTGCTGAGCTACTTCGGCCGCGTGAACTACTCGCTGCTCGACCGCTACCTGCTCACGGTGACGGTGCGCCGCGACGGCACCAGCCGCTTCAGCAAAGACACCCGCTGGGGCTCGTTCCCCTCGGTGGCCCTGGGCTGGAAGCTCCTTGACGAGAGCTTCATGGAGGGCGCCCGCTCGTTCATGAATGAGCTCAAGCTGCGCGCCGGCTACGGTATCACCGGCCAGCAGGACCTGGGCGAGGACTACCTCTACTTCTACATGCCCGTGTTCAACGTGAGCACCAACATGAACCAGCAGTACATCGGCCCCGACGGCAAGCTGCACTACACCGTGATGCCCAGCGCCTACAACACCACCCTGAAGTGGGAGGAGACGCACACCTGGAACGTGGGCTTCGACTTCGCCTTCCTCAACAACCGCATCAGCGGTAGCTTCGACTGGTACAAGCGCAAGACCAAGGACCTGCTCACCGTGGCCACCTATCCCGTGGGCTCCAACCTGAGCAACCGCGGCCCGCAGAACCTGGGCGACCTGGAGAACACCGGTATCGAATTCAACCTCCTGACCCGTCCCGTAGTGACCAAGGAATTCACCTGGAGCAGCAACTTCAACGTGGCCTGGAACAAGAACAAGGTGACCCGCCTGGCCGAAGGCGCCGACTCCACCACCGGCAACATCGGCACCGCCGGTGATATCCAGAAGCATCAGGAAGGCTTCCCGGCATTCTCCTTCTGGGTGTATGAGCAGGTGTACAACGAAGACGGCACCCCGCTTGAGGGCGTGTTTGTGGACCGCAACGGTGACGGCTCCATCACCAGCGACGACCGCTACATCTACCACTCGAAGGATCCTGCCGTGACCCTGAACTGGCAGAACACCTTCAACTACAAGAACTGGGACTTCGGCTTCACGCTGCGCTCCAGCATCGGCAACTGGGTCTACAACAAGAACGAGGTGGACAATGCATTCATCTCGCGCACGTCCACCGCGCCGCTGGGCAACCTCATGACCGACGCCTACCTCTGGAAGAGCACCAAGACCGATGCCATGCAGCTGAGCGACTACTTCGTGCGCAACGCCTCCTTCGTGCGCTGCGACAACATCACCCTGGGCTACACCTGGAACGAGCTGCTGGGCAACAAGCTGCGCGTGCGTCTCTACGGAGCCGTGCAGAACCCCTTCGTGATCACCCGCTACAAGGGCATCGACCCCGAAGTGGGCAGCGGTATCGACTCCAGCCTCTACCCCCGCCCCACCACCTACACCGTGGGCCTCGTAGCTTCTTTCTAATTCCTTCAAAAACGACTCATACGCAATATGAAACTATATAAATTCGCAGCTATTGCCTGCGCCGGTATCGCCCTGGCCACCTCCTCCTGTGCCGGCGACCTCGACGTGATGCCCGACGACCCCCAGACAAAGCTTGAGATCTCCACCACCGAAGAATGGTACGGCTATCTGGGCAGCCTCTACGGCGCGCTGCTCTACGAGGGCAATATCTCATGGCCCGGCTACAACGACGGCGACGGCGTGTATATGCGCTGCCACTGGAACCTCCAGGAGCTCACCTCGGACGAAGCCGTGATCGTGAACAAATGGAACGACCCCGGCTACCACGCCCTCTTCGAGCACACCTGGCTCGACAACAACGGCTGGGTGTATCTGGCCTATGCCCGCGAGGCCGACCTTGCCCGCAAGGCTTCCACCTTCATCAACCTTCTGGGCACCGCCGGCGACAAACTCACCGACGCCGAGAAGACGGCGTTCGCGGCCGAAGCCCGCGTGCTCCGCGCCTACGCTTATTTCAACATGATCGACCTCTTCGGCCTTGGCCCCTGGGTGACGGAAGCGCAGGAAACCGGCGAGATCCCTGCCACCTACGACCGCAAGCAGCTCTTTGAAGCCACCGTGGCCGACCTGGTGGACGCCCTTCCCGGCGTGCCCGCCGCAGCGCAGCAGACCTATGGCCGCGTGAGCCGCGAAGCCGGCTACATGCTGCTGGCCAAGCTCTATCTGGGCGCCGAGGTCTACACAGGCACGGCTATGTACGACAAGTGTGCCGAGGCCTGCAAGGAAGTGCTCAAGGGCGGCTTCGAGCTTGCTCCCGAGTATAAATATCTCTTCTGCGGCAGCAACGACAAATATGCCCGCAACGGCGGCGAGCTCCTCTGGGTGGCTCCTCAGCAGGTGGGCGCCATGGAGAGCTGGGGCGGCACCACCTACCTCACGGCAGGTGCTTACTGCGACGCGATGCCCGCCGACGTGCTCGCCCAGCTGGGCTGCGGCTTCACTCCCTGGAGCGGCCTCAAGGTGAAACCCGAGCTCTACAACGCCTTCGAGCCCGGCGACAAGCGCGCCCTCTTCTACACCGACGGCTTCACCAACTCCGTGGCCAATCTCGACGACTATGAGCACGAGGGCTACGTGTGCATCAAGTACCGCTACACCAACGAAGACAACTACGACAACGATCCCGCCGCGGGTCCCACGGTGAGCAGCACCGGCGGCATGTGTGATGCCGATTATCCCGTGTTCCGCCTGGCCGACACCTATCTGATGCTGGCCGAGTGTGAGAAGCGCGGCGTGAGCGGCTGCGACGGCCTGAACTACTTCAACAAGGTGCACGAGCGCGCCGGCCTGCCCGCCGTGACGAGCTACTCGCTGAGCGACGTGCTCCATGAGCGCCAGTGTGAGCTCTACTGGGAAGGCTCCCGCCGCAGCGACCTCGTGCGCTTCGGCCTCTTCACCGGCAGCAGCTACCTCTGGAGC
This sequence comes from Bacteroides sp., assembly GCA_014801485.1. GTDB lineage: Bacteria > Bacteroidota > Bacteroidia > Bacteroidales > Muribaculaceae > CAG-873. Next base: position 38,733 of record JAAVEC010000008.1, on the reverse strand, counting down.
TGGAAGGGCGGCCTGCCCGAGGGTGCATCCATCCCCGAGTATCGCAACGTCTTCGCCATCCCCTACTCGTATATCACTGTAATCGGCCAGAACCCCGGCTATTAATCCATATAGACGAAAAATGAAAAAGCTTAGCATACTTCTGAGCGTACTTGCCATAGCAGGACTGGCGGCTTGTAAGGACGACAAGACTCCCGTCGTCAACACCCCCGACAGCTTCACGCTCAACACACCCCCCACGGCCGAGCAGTACTATGATCTGACGCCCGAGGGCACCATCACCCTCACTTGCTCGCAGCCCGACTACGGCTTCATCGCCGCAGCCTCCTACAGCGCCGAAATCTCGCTGGACAAGGAGACCACCTACCACCTGGAATCCAACTCGCCCCAGAGCGCATCGTTCACCATCAACGATGCCGACGTGGCCACCGGCATGTGTGTGCTGCGCGGCATCGAGAGCGCCGACGACTGGAGCGATGCCGGCTACCAGCCCCTCTACATCCGCGCGGTGGCCCAGCTGCTCAACGACGGCACCGGCCTGGTGAAGAGCAACTGGATCGAGCTCAAGCACGTGAAGGGCTACTTCGCCATCCCCACTCCCGGCTACATCTACCTCGTGGGCGCATGCTCCGAGTGGACCATGACCGAGACCGAGACGCTGCGCAACTGGCGCCTCTACGAAAGCGACAAGGCCATCGGCTCCAAGATCTACAGCGGCGTGTTCAACGTGCCCGCCGGCCAGGCTCTGTTCCGCTTCTACACCGAGCTCGACGGCAACTGGGACACCTGCTCCTACGGCCCGGCCAATAACCACGGCGGCGAAGCCGTGGCCAGCGACGGCGCATTCAACATCGCCTGCTCGTTCACCGACGGCGTGTTCACCGACGGCATCAAGGAAACCAAAGACAACTTCAACTTTGTGGACTGGCCCGGTGGCGAAATGACCATCGTGGTGGACATGAGCGTGGAAAACAACATGACCATCACCATCACCGAGGGCGCCCACGAAGTAGTGGTGTCGAGCTACGTGTACATGGTGGGCAACAACGCCAACTGGGCCACTCCCTCCACCGAGGCCTACGCCGACTGGAAACTGGCCGACTCTGACGGCTCCGGCATCTACACCGGCACATTCGAGCTGCCGGCCGCCCTGGGCAACGACGGTGCCGACGGCGACGTGCTCTACTGCCGCTTCTACAAGAACCCTAACGGCTGGGCCGCTGCCGAATGGTCGGCCGACGCCTACGGCGCCAACGTAGACGTCACGCCGGGCGTGTCGTTCCCCACCTATACCGGCGAAGGCTGCTTCGTGCTGGCAGGTGCGGGCGGCCACAGCATCACCGTGAACCTCGACACCAACAACAATGCCGTAACATTCACCATCAATGACTAATCCGATGAAAAAACTGCATATTTTCTGCGCCACGGCCCTGGTCCTCGCCCTTGGCGCCTGCGACCAGGTGGAGGAGAACTTCGGCCAGCCGCAGACCAATCCCCAGGATGCACCCTTCGGCACCGACGCCGTGACGGTGACTCCCGATAATGGCGCCACCATCCAGCTCGCCGCGCTCAACGCCGATGGCACCCCTGCCACGCTGGCCACCTCGGCCCTCGCCGGTGCCCCCGAGGGCTACACCCTCAGCTTCAAGGCCCAGCTGGCCACCGGCGAAGACTTTGCCGGCGCCATGGACCTGCCCGTGAGCACCGACGCCGACGGCAACGTGACCGCCGACGCCGACAAGCTGCAGAACCTCTACAGCTCCATCACCAAAGACCCGCGCGAGGCCACGGTCTATATCCGCTACGCAGCCTACGCCACTACCGATAAGACCACACTCGTGCACATGGGCGGCGACGACTTCTACTACGGCCCGTACGCCTACACCATCAAGCCCTTCGACGCCTCCAAGGAGATAGCCGACGGCTACACCCTGGAGCTCTCGGCCGATGCCGACTTCTCGGCTCCCGCCGCGTTCCCCTTCAACCACAGCGCCGCCAGCCCCTACGACGACCCCGAGTTCAGCGTGGTGGCCACCTTCAGCGATGCCGAGTATCAGGCCGGCCTGAAGTGGCGCATTGTGTCGAGCACAGGCGTGGTCTACGGTCCTGCCGGTGCCGCTGACGCCACCGGCGACCTCCTCGAAGGAGCTCCCGCCGGCACCGTGGTGAGCGGCGCACCCGTGCTCATGACCATCAATATGGAAACCGACACCTACGACTACAAGCAGGCCTATGCGCAGATCTACACTCCCGGCACCTCCTGCGGCTGGGTGGGCTCTGCATCCCAGACTCTCACCACCACCGACTACGAGACCTACACCGGCCTCGTGGTGATCGAGAGCGGCGACGGCTTCAAGTTCAACCCCGATCCCGACTGGAACGGCCACGACGTGGGCGTGTCGGGCGAGCTTGAGAAAACCGTGGCCGAAGACGGCACCATCTCCTACACCGGAGTGGCCACCGGCAGCGACAACATCAAGACCGACATCGCAAAGGGTCTCTTCTACGTAGAGTTCAACTTCAGCACCAAGGCCTTCACCCTCACCTACATCAGCACCCTGGGCATCATCGGCGGCTTCAACGGCTGGGCCGAGAGTCTCGCCCTTGAGCCTTCGGCCGATCTGCTCGTGTGGACATCGCCCGTGGCTGCCTTCCCCGAAGGCTGCGAATGGAAGATCCGCGCCAACGACGCCTGGGGCCACAACTGGGGCGGCACAGCCGACGACCTCGTGTTCAACGGCGGCAACATCGTCACCTCGGAAGCCGGCAACTACATCGTCACCGTCGACTTCTCCGCACACCCCTACACCGCAACCGTGACCAAGCAGTAAACACTGCCACATCCCCATCTGCAAGCCTCGCCCTCCCGGCGGGGCTTGCTTTTTACGACCCTGCCGAGGCAATACGTCCGTTTCTCCACATGTCAAATTGCTGATTTGTCGTTTTGTAGCTTTTATCTCCCGCTCGTCCCGGGGCTGCCGGCGACGAGATTCATCACATATAGCGCTTTCGCGGTTGAATATAGCTAATTAAAGGTTAAAATCAGTTAAATATAACACCTAAAATATTATTATATATATCTTTGCAAAAACATCAATAGTATTATGCTAAAATACGCGACCGACGTATTTTATTGAAAAAATTAGAAATTTCGATATGATTAAAAGACTTTATTGGACTGCAAGTCTGGTACTGATTGCAGCGGTTGCTCTGGGTGCATGTGCGTCGGAGTCGACGGATGAGCCGCGTGCCGACGAAGCCGACAAACACGAAGTCCCTGAAAAAGGCATAAGCTATGATGAGCGTTTCCCGTTTCAACTATGGGTAGACGAAAGCGGAGCTGCGCATATCAATGCCGACTTGTCAAGTGGATTCCCCGACCGTGAAACGGTAGTGAAGTCTATCTCCGGGAAGGGATGGAAACTAATGAAGAATTATATAAACCGTAAATATACTGCCAGCGAGTCCGGCTTCGTATATCGCTTTGAAGAAACCGATTTTCTGGCCGACTGGGTGGGCGGCGATTTGGACTTGAAATTGTATTTCGACAAGGCAGGCCAATATATCAAATATTATTGCTGGCTGCCGGGTTTGGTGGGAATAGAGGACCCTAATGAATATTTTTGTGCCGAAAACGGCACCTACACCTACGATGCCTCAACAGGCGTGCTCGACTGCTGGATTCTTAGATCCTACAAGCTCGTAGATGTAGACGATGACAATATGTGGTTTGTGCGTGCCTATGACGATGGTGCGTTCGACATCGTGCATTTACAATCGGTATCCTCTGCCACTCTGAAAGAATGGAATGAAAAGTACATCGATACCGACAAAGCTAAGGATCTTCTGAATAATTAGAATCCCTTCCCCAATATTGGGCCGTTTTTTTAAGTCCAATACCGGGTTTCGGTTTTTCACAAAAGCAATAATCGACAAAAGGAACTAAAAACCTTAGTTCCTTTTGTTCTTTTTGTCGTTTTGTATCTTTTCGCCCTGTCTTGTCCGGTTTGTTTTTTTCGCGCCAATGTAGTACCTTTGCAGTGCGCTAATCACACACACATCCGGATATGCAAAAAATCTTCACCCTGATAATTCTGCTGCTGGCTGCCACTGCGGCCAAGGCAGCAAAGGTCGACACCGTGACGGTGCCGGCAAAATTTCTCGACACGCCCATGAAAGTGTCGGTAGTGACCCCCGATGCCGCTTCGGCCGCCAGCCCCGTTCCGGTGGTCTACATCCTCAACGGCTACGACGGCGACTATAGCTCGTGGCTCAACATCACCCGGCCCGACCTTCCTGCCCTGGCCGACGCCTATGGCGTGGTGCTGGTGATGCCCGACGGCCGCGACTCCTGGTACTGGGACAGCCCCGTGCAGCCCGGAATGCAGATGGAATCCTTCATCACCAAGGAGCTCGTGCCCTTTATCGACGCCAATTATCCCACCATCCCCTCGCGCGACAAGCGTGCCATCACCGGCCTGAGCATGGGCGGCCACGGAGCCCTGTATCTGGCAGCACGCCACCCCGAGCTCTGGGGCAGCGCAGGCTCCATGAGCGGCGGCGTGGACATCCGCCCCTTCCCCAAGTCGTGGAAGATGGCGCAGCGCCTGGGCGCAGGTATCGATGCCGATCCCGAGCTCTGGAACAGCCACACCGTGGCCACCGTGCTTCCTGCCATTGAGCCCGGCAGCCTCAACATCATCATCGACTGCGGCGTGGACGACTTCTTCGCTCAGGTGAACCGCAATCTGCATCAGAGCCTGCTCGACGCCGGCGTGCCCCACGACTACACCGAGAGGCCGGGACGCCACAGCCACGCCTACTGGGCCAACAGCATCCTCTACCACCTGCTCTTCTTCAACGAGGCCTTCGCCAAGCAATGACCCTCAACGAGATAGACATAACCAACTTTAAAAACATCGCCCGTGCGCGGCTCGAATTCTCGCCAAAGGTGAATTGCCTGCTGGGCAACAACGGCATGGGCAAGAGCAACCTGCTCGACGCCCTGCACCTGCTCAGCTTCACCAAGAGCTTCACCGGCGCGCCGGACCAGATGCTCATCCGCAACGGCGAGGACTTTGCCATCCTGCGCGGCCTCTACACCCGCAGCGGCACTCCCGAGGAGATCATCGCCGGCCTTCAGCGCGGCCGCCGCAAGAGCTTCAAGCGCGGAGGCAAGGAATACAAGCGCATAAGCGCCCACATAGGCCTGCTGCCCCTGGTGATGGTGAGCCCCGCCGACATGGATCTCATCACGGGCAGCGGCGAGGAGCGCCGCCGCTTCGCCGATATGGTGATAAGCCAGGCCGACCCCCGCTATCTCGACGCCGCCATCCGCTATGCCGCCTTGCTTGAGCAGCGCAACCGCCTGCTGCGCGACGGCATTGCCGACACTGCCCTGCTCGAAACCATCGACTTCCAGATGGACGCTCCGGCGGCCTATATAGCACGCACCCGCCACGAATGGACGGGCCGCCTCGCGCAGATCTTCGAGCGCTACTACGCAGCCATATCCGGCAGTGGCGAGCAGCCGGCCATCACCCTGAGCTCCCACCTTGCCCCCGGCCACTCCGCCGGGCCCCTCTCGGCCCTGCTGCGCGAGCGCCTGGCACGCGACACCGCCGTGCGCCACACCACCGCCGGCCCCCATCGCGACGACCTTGAGCTCACGCTCGACGGGCTGCCCGTGCGCCGCACGGCCTCCCAGGGCCAGTGCAAGACCTTCACCATAGCCCTGCGCCTGGCTCAATACGAATTCCTCGCCCAAGCCTGCGGGATGCAGCCGCTGCTGCTGCTCGACGACATCTTCGACAAGCTCGACGCCGGCCGCGTGGAGCGCATCATCGCCACCGTGGCCGCCCCCGGAGCCTTCGGCCAGACATTCATCACCGACACCAACCGCCGACACCTCGACGAAATCGTGGCCCACATGGGCGCCGACCATCGCCTCTGGAGCGTGGATCACGGCAGTTTCACCCCCATCACCGCATGAAGCGCACGGAAGCCCGGAGCATAGGCTCGCTCATCGACAGCTTCATCGACAGCAGCGGCAGCCGCGACAACTACGACGCCCAGCGCATCTGCTTTCTATGGAGCGAAGTGATGGGCCCCACCATCAACCGCCACACCGCCCGCCGCTGGATCGATGCAGGCACCCTGCACGTGGTGATCACCTCCGCTCCCCTGAAGAGCGAGCTGGGAATGATGCGCACGGCCATCATCGACCGCCTGAACGAGGCCGCCGGCAAAAACGTTATCAATGCAATAGCTTTTCACTGATATGAACGTACCGCAACCCACATTCACCTTCCGCCACCGCACCCCCGTGCAGCTGCGATTCCTCGACATCGACCCCATGGGCCACGTCAACAACTCCATCTACTTCCAGCTCATGGACCTGGCCAAGGTGAAATATTTCACAGCCCTGGGAGGAGTGTTTGACGGCAAGGCCGAGAGCCTCGTGATCGTCAATATCACCTGCAATTTCTACTCCCCGGCCTATCTCGAAGAACCCATCGAGGTGCTCACCGGCATCGAGAGCATCGGCGACAAGTCGCTGCGCCTGGAGCAGCGCGTGGTCAACGCCACCACCGGCGACGTGAAGTGCATTTGCCACACCATCATGGCCGGCTTCGACCCCGTGAACGTGCGCTCCGTGCCCATCTCCGACGAATGGCACAGCAAAATATCTGAGTATGAGGGCAGAACGCTTTAAGTCTCAAAAAAAATGCATTTTTTTGAAAAAAACTTGCCAAAAAATTTGCAGGAATGAAAAAAGTGCCCTAACTTTGCACTCGCAAAAGCAACGAAGCTAATGCCTCTCCACCGAGAGCCAAGCGAGGCTAATGTTAAACGGTGTGGTAGTTCAGCTGGTTAGAATACCTGCCTGTCACGCAGGGGGTCGCGGGTTCGAGTCCCGTCCATACCGCCAGAGGAGAGAGGAGAATGAGAAATAGCAGAACCTTCGGGTTTAGCGTTTCTCATTCTTTTTTTTATTCCCGGAATTCACAGGCGATAATCCGATGCTCTGAGAGGCGCTGCAAAATTCTCCGCGGCCTTTCGCTTTGATGGGTGGACGCTTTGAAAAGCGGCCGTACGGCGTAGTGGGGGTGCCGCGATTTAGGTTTGTTTCATTTTTACAATTTTTTTGCCGTTTTTTTGCTGGGCTGAGAAAAATAATGTAATTTTGTGGAAATTCCAATATCATGGCCCTCGACCTTCAGCAACAGCTTGAGCGCGTCAATGCCAAGACCACGCTCGTGTTCGAGAAATATGCACTGATGCAGAAACGTCTCGAAGAGGCTCGTGCCGAAGTGGCCAGGCTCAACGAGGAGCTTGAGCGGAGCCGCCGGGAGCGTGAAGCCCTGGAGCTGCGCATCGAATATCTCACGGTGAGCCACACGGTGGCGGCTTCCGGCGACGAGCTTGAGGCCACGCGGGAGATGATTGCGGAATTGGTGCGGGATATCGACAGTTGCATAGCCGATCTCAACGACTGAGCGCTCCACCGATGCCCCGAATCGTTGCTGACTGATGACCGACACTCTACGCATAACAATAAAGATTGCCGATGTGGAACCCATAAAGTTCTCCATCAAGCGCGAGGAAGAAGCCATTTACCGCAGGGCCGAGCACCACGTGAACAAGCTCTACGACAAGTGGCGTGAAGCCGGACGAAGGCAATCGCCCATGGAAGTGATGGCCCGCGTGGCACTGGCCTTTGCCGAGCTTTACTACCGCAAAAACGAGCTGCTGGAAGCGCAGGCCGATATCCTCGACCGCTTTGAGCAGAATCTCGACAAGATTCTTGAGCCCGAAATGGGCGACGCCCGCCAATGAGCTACCGACAGAGGCCGGAGCTCCACCCACTGCAACGAATCGGACACCCCTCCCCCCCCTGCCCGCACCCGCACGACCTCCATGTGGTCGCATGCCGGTGCGTTTTGTGTTATTGTAGAACCTTAATAATGAACCCCAAATATAGAATAGCTTAAAGAATATGACATTCAATCTCATCACAACAATAGCCCTGATAGTGGTGGCTGCGGCTCTCGCCGCCGGCATCACCATCTGGATGCAGCGCAGCATGGCGCGCACAAGGGCAAAGGAGATAGTGGCCGATGCAGAACGCGAGGCCGACGACATCAAGCGCACCCGCGAGCTCGAAGGACGCGAGGAGGCCATGAAAATCACCACCGATGCCGAGAAGCAGGCCGCGCGTCGCCAGAGCCAGGCCGACCAGCGCGATGCCAAGCTCAAGCAGCGCGAGCTCCAGCTCAACCAGCAGCAGAGCGAAAACCAGCGCGCTCGCAACGAGATAGAATCCCGCGCGGCCGCCGTGGAGGCACGGGAAGCTGCCGTGGAGGCACGCCGCGGAGAGCTCGACAAGCTCGTGGCGCAAGCCCGCGAGCAGCTTGAGCACATCAGCGGCCTGAGCAGCGACGAAGCCCGCGAGAAGCTCGTGGAATCGCTGCGCGACGAGGCCAAGACGGCAGCCGCAGGCTATATCAACGATATCATGGACGAGGCCAAGCTCACGGCCAATAAGGAGGCAAAGCGCATCGTGGTGCAGAGCATCCAGCGCGTGGCCACGGAGACGGCTATCGAAAACAGCGTGACGGTGTTTCATATCGACAGCGACGAAATCAAGGGCCGCATCATCGGTCGCGAGGGTCGCAACATCCGCGCCCTGGAAGCCGCCACGGGCATTGAAATCATCGTGGACGACACTCCCGAGGCAATCGTGCTGAGCGGCTTCGACCCGGTGCGCCGCGAGATTGCGCGCCTGGCCCTGCACCAGCTGGTGGCCGACGGCCGCATCCACCCGGCCCGCATCGAAGAGGTGGTGGCCAAGGTGCGCAAGCAGATTGAAGAAGAAATCGTGGAGACGGGCAAGCGCACCGCCATCGACCTGGGCATACACGGACTGCACCCCGACCTGATCCGCCTCGTGGGCAAGATGAAATACCGCTCCAGCTACGGCCAGAACCTGCTCCAGCACTCGCGCGAGACGGCCAACCTCTGCGCCATAATGGCCTCGGAGCTGGGCCTCAACCCCAAGAAAGCACGCCGCGCGGGCCTGCTGCACGACATAGGCAAGGTGCCCGACGAGGAACCCGAACTGCCCCACGCACTCCTGGGCATGAAGCTGGCCGAGAAGTACAAGGAAAAGCCTGAAATCTGCAACGCCATAGGCGCCCACCACGACGAAGTGGAGCAGACCTCGCTGCTGGCACCCATCGTGCAGGTGTGCGACGCCATCAGCGGTGCGCGTCCCGGTGCCCGCCGCGAGATTGTGGAAGCCTACATCAAGCGCCTCAACGACCTCGAACAGCTGGCCCTCAGCTACCCGGGCGTGCTCAAGACCTATGCCATCCAGGCAGGCCGCGAGCTGCGCGTGATCGTGGGAGCCGACAAGATCGACGACGCCGAGACCGAAAAGCTCTCGGCCGAGATCGCGCGCCGCATCCAGGACGAAATGACATATCCGGGACAGGTGAAAATCACCGTGATCCGCGAGACCCGCGCCGTTAGCTTCGCCAAGTAGTCATGACAGACAAGGAAAAAGACTGCGACGGCTGCGGCGGATGCTCCGCCGGCGCGTGTGGCCGCTCGTGCAGCGGCTGCGGCAGCGAGCCGCGCGGCAAACTCACCGACTACGACTGGCTGGCCGACATCCCTGCGGGCGAGTGCGACCTCGTGGAGGTGCAGTTCAAGAACACCCGCAAGGGCATCTACCGCAACTCCACCCATCTGCCGCTTGAGGTGGGCGACATGGTGGCCGTGGAGGCCACGCCCGGCCACGACATAGGCCAGGTGACGCTCACCGGTCCACTCGTGCGCCTGCGCCTGCGCCGCCGCTCCAAGAACGAGGGCGAAATCAAGCGCGTGTTCCGCAAGGCCAAGGCCGCCGACCTCGAAAAATACCGCGAGGCACGCGCCCGCGAGCACGAAACGATGATTCGCGCCCGGCGCATCGCCGAAGACCTGGGCCTGAACATGAAGATAGGCGACGTGGAATTCCAGGGCGACGGCAACAAAGCCATCTTCTACTATATCGCCGACGAGCGCGTGGACTTCCGCCAGCTCATCAAGGTGCTCGCCGAGAAATTCAAGGTGCGCATCGAGATGAAGCAGATAGGCGCGCGCCAGGAAGCCGGCCGCATAGGCGGCATCGGGCCCTGCGGACGCCCCTTGTGCTGCTCCAGCTGGATGACAAATTTCGTGAGCGTGGCCACCGGCGCCGCCCGATACCAGGACATCTCGCTCAACCCCCAAAAGCTGGCCGGGCAGTGCGCCAAGCTCAAATGCTGCCTCAACTTTGAGGTGGACGCCTACGTGGAAGCCGTCAAGAGCCTCCCCAGCAAGGAGATACGCCTCGAAACCGCTGATGCCACCTACTTCCACTTCAAGACCGACATATTCAAGCGCCAGATCACCTACAGCACCGACAAACGCATGGCCGTGAACCTCGTGACAATCGATGCCGACCGTGCCTTTGAAGTGATAGCCCTCAACAAAGCCGGCGAGAAGCCCCTCACGCTCGAAAGCGCCGAGCAGCAGGCACGGCCCAAAGAGGCCTCGGCCTACGGCGACCTGCTGGGCCAGGACGATCTCACCCGCTTCGACAAGGCCAAGAAAAAGAAGCGCCGCAACGGTGGCGGAGGTGCAAAGCGATCAGCCGATGCCCAGGCTCAGCGCAAGCAGCAGGGAGAAGGAGCGCCCGCGCAGGAGCGCAAGGGCGGCGACGCACCCGACGCCCAGCGTCCGGCAGGCGGCAAGCGCCGCCGCTCCGGCCGCAACCGCGGCACGCGCGGAGAATCCGACAACAAACCCAAGCAATAATCCACGGGAATCGCCATGCGCCCACTGCTCCTTGCCATAGCCGCAGCCATCGCGTGCACCTTCCTTGCCGGATGCGGCAGGGATGGCGACAGCCGAGTGGTGTTCAGCGCCTTTCGCTCCGTGAGCCCCGGCGGATGGCGCTTCACCGACACCCTCTGCATCCCCATGCATCTCATGACCGACACCGCTGCCGTGCGCGGCGATGTGGCCGTGACGGTGCGCCACTCCGTGGAGTATCCCTACAGCAACCTGTGGCTTGAGCTCCTGCTGCCTGCCGACACCGCGGCGGCCAACGTGGAACTCGCCGACGTCTTCGGCTCGTGGCATGGAAGCGGCATGGGCCTCACCTACGAGCGCACCGACACGGTGCTGCGCGGCGTGGTGCTCTCCCCGGCCGACACCATCCGGATCCACCACCTGATGCGCGTAGACACCGTCCCCGGCATCGAGCAGATAGGCATCTTCTTCATCGCCCGGCGATAAGACCCGGCTCCCCAATATTTGTTAACGCTGAGGACGCATATCGCCGCGAGATTTTTGTCTTGTGATGAAGGAGCGTAGCCGTAGCTACGTGACTGAAGAACAAGGCAAAAAGCGCCTGCGAAATGCGGTCGTAAGGTAACTTTCCGCCCCGTTACACTTCAAAAGGAATTGCGATGGCAGCCTGCGCAATGTTTATGTTGAGGTTTGTATAATCCAACTCTACCCCCGAAATCCCTACATATACATCATTATTCTTATTATGTTTATCCGTGGCATGAGTTTCCATTGCCACGGCCAAGCGTCAGCGTTAACAAATATTGGGGAACCGGGTCTAACGTAATCAGGCATTAAAGGCCTCTGGCGGAGCGTCATTTTTTTGGATTGCAACGGGAAAATTGTTAACTTTGTGGCGCTCATCTGTGTGAGGCACTGTATCAATGAACAATAATTCCCGTATCATAATATTTTGAAGACGATCCACATATTTCTTTGTGCAGCGGTGGCGGTTATGCTGGGTGTGATGTTTCTTATCTACCCCTTGTGTGCCGACGACCACTGGTATATGGGTGGCCAGGATGGCGCACCGTGGAGCCTGCGCGCGCTTGCATCGGCATGGGATCAGGTGGCGGCGCTGTGGCATGTATCCACGGGACGCGTGGGCAATCTCGCGTCGGCGCTGTTTCTGGGCTTTATGCCTCGCCCGGTGTGGGCTGCCGCGATGGCGGGATGCTGCTTCGGGATACTTGCGACGGGCCCGCGCATCATAGGCTGCAGGCCGCTCTCGGTGGGGGCTGCGCTATGGACGGCAGGGTTCTGCTTCGCTTTTCCCTGGATGGACTATATGTTCAGCATCATATTCTCCATGAATTATTTCCCGGCGCTGCTGCTGGGGCTGGCCACGTTTGTGATGTATGAAAACAGTTACGGCACGGGGCGACGCGGAGCTTTAGCCGCCGCAGTGGTGGCGCTCGCGGCTGCGTGGTGGCACGAGGGACTGGCAGTGCCTCTCGCGGGAGCGCTCGCGGTCTACTCGGCGGTGCGCGGCGGCAAGCTGCCGGGGCGGGCTAAGGTGATTCTGGGTGCTACCGCGGCCGGAATGGCATGTATAGCGGTGTCGCCGGCGTTCTGGGATTCTATGGATTTCAGGGAGCCCATATGGAACCGCGGCAGCGCGTGGTGGCGCATGCTTCATCTGATAGGGTTCAACTGCTTCTTCTATCTGTATTTGGCCGCAATGGCCGCGGCCCTGGCCCTACGACGATACCGCAGGATGCTGCTGGGCTCGCGCGCGGTGCTGGCGCGCCAGTTGGCCCTGCTGGCTTTCGGTGTGATCACGCTGCCTATATACATTAAATATTATGCCGGACCGCGCACGGGCATTTTCAGCCAGATGTTTTCGCTGGCGGGATTGCTGTCGCTCGCCACGTTCGTGCGCCCTGCGGAGATTCCGCGGCGCGGAGCGATGGCGGTGTGTGCGGCTGTGTACGCGCTATGCATCGTGAATATCGCGGCGGCGATCAATGTGCAGCGACGCCTCTCGGCCGAAACTGCCGAGGTGGATGCCTTGTGGCAATCGGCGGAAGCGCGGGAGCGCGGAGCGGTGTTCTACGACGTGACCGTGCCACACGCCGGCATTGATTTCTACAAGCCGTCGTATCAGGTGCTCAACACCTCCTACGGCCTTGAAGGCCGCATCATCCTGCCCGCGAGCCTGGAGCGCTTCGATAGCCGGCACGACGGGCACTCCTGCAGCGACACGACGCTGCTCCTGCACGAAGGCATGCTCATATACCGCGGCGGATGGGACATGGGAGAGAACCGCACGCATCGCCCGGATATCGTGATCACAACCCCCGACGGCTCCGAGACCGTAAGCCGCGCCGACTGGTACAGCTTCCGCGATGCAGCGGGGGTGGAGTGCACCTATGTGGCTCCGCATGCAGTGATTCTGAACCCGTCGACGGTGATTATGGACGCGCGGCGAAAAAAAATCCCCTAAAAACGGCCTGTCTCTGAATATGTATTGCTATCTTTGTAGTTCGATATATGAAGAACTACGACGCATACATATTTGATATGGACGGCACCCTGTGGGATGCCGTAGACGGGTACTGCGAGGTGTGGAACGCCACAATAGACCACTTCGGCATCGACTGCCCCCGCATCGACCGCGAGCGCCTGTTCACGCAGATGGGGCAACCTCTGGACGCTATCATGGACGCTCTCATCCCCGGCAGCTACGACCGTGGAGCCTTCATGGCCCGCATGAAAGAGCTTGAGGCAGAGATAGTGCCGCGGCGCGGCGGAGTGCTCTACCCCGGCGTGCGCAGCACCATCGAGCAGCTGCGGGCCGCCGGCGCCGGCATCTACCTCGTGAGCAACTGCGGCGCCTCCGGCCTGGTCAACTTCTTTCAGTTCACAGGCCTGGGCGACGTCTTCGACGACAGCCTCGCCCACGGCGTCAACGGCCTGAGCAAAGCCCGTAACATCGCATTGATCGTGGAGCGCAACGGCCTGAGCAATCCCGTCTATGTGGGCGACACGCAGCTCGACGTCGACTCAGCCCACGAAGCCGGCGTGCCGGCCGTGTGGGCAGCCTACGGATTCGGACACGCCACCGGAGCCGAGCACCGCATCGACGCCTTCAACCAACTCACAAGCTTATGACACACTCCACCGACCGCCTCATACTCCTCCCCGCCGACGAATACACCCTGCGCCTGGAGCGGCTGCAGCAAGCCATCGCCCCCGTGGCCGACGGCGTGCTCGTGACCGACAACGCCAACCTTTACTGGCTCACGGGCCGCGTATTCGCAGGCTACGCCTACGTGCCTGCGCAAGGCACCCCTCTCTACGGCCTGCGCCGCTGCGCACACCTCGCCGGCGACGGCGTGGCCGCCGAGCGCAAGATCGAAGACTTTGCCGCGCGCGTGGCCGCCGCCTGCCCCGCCGCCTCGCGCCTGGCCCTGGAAATGGATGCCGCCACCTACGCCGCCGTGGAGCGTGCGCTCGCCGCCTTTGCTGCGCAGTGGCCGGCCGTGCAGCCCGTGAGCGCCACAGCCGCGCTGCGCTCCGTGCGTGCCGTCAAGACGCCCGCCCAGCTCCGCCTCATGCGCCTCTCGGGCGAGCGCCACGAAGCCGTCTACCGCCGCATTCCCCGGCTCTACGCCCCCGGCATGACCGACTATGAGCTGCAAGTGGAAATCGAGCGCGCCTCGCGCCTCGAAGGCTGCCTGGGCCAGTTCCGCGTGGCCGGCAGCGAGATGGAGCTGTTTATGGGCAGTATCCTCACCGGCGACAATGCCGACGCACCCTCTCCCTACGACTTCGCCATGGGCGGCGCCGGCATGGACCCCTCGCTGCCGGTGGGTGCCGATGGCTCGGTGATACGCCCGGGATCCACTGTGATGGTGGATATGAACGGCGATTTCACCGGCTACATGACCGACATGACGCGCACCTTCCGCCTCGGCTCCATTGCCCCCGAGGCCGAGCGCGCCCACGAGCTGAGCCGCGCGATCTGCCGCCGCCTGGCCGAGATGGGCCGCCCCGGCACGCAGGCACGCGACATGTATCACGCCGCTCTCTCCATGGCCTCCGAGGCCGGCCTCGAAAACTACTTCATGGGGCACCGCCAGCACGCCGGATTCGTGGGCCACGGCCTGGGAATCGAAATCAACGAAGCGCCCGTGATAGCACCGCGCTCGCGCGACGTGCTTCAGGAAGGCATGTGCATCGCCCTGGAACCCAAATTTGTAATCCCCGGCACCGGCGCCGTGGGCATCGAAAACACCTACGTGGTGCGAGCCTCCGGCCCCATGGAATGTATCACCGGCGCGCCGGAAGAAATTATCGACCTCGAAAAATGAATCTCGCCCGGCTACTCAAAGACCCCGTTTTCCGCACCGTGGGCGCCGCCGCCGACTCCCTGGGCAGGCCCTGCTACGTGGTGGGCGGCTACGTGCGCGACCTCATCATAGGCCGCCACAGCAAAGACATCGACTTCGTGACCGTGGGCTCCGGCATCGAGCTGGCGGAGGCCGTGGCCGCCGGCATGGGCCGCCGCCGTTGCCACGTCAATATTTTCCGCAGCTACGGCACCGCGCAGATCAAGCGTGGCGCTCTGGAGCTGGAATTCGTGGGCGCACGCCGCGAAAGCTACAGCCGCGACTCCCGCAATCCCATCGTGGAGAGCGGCACGCTGGAGGAGGATATCGCCCGCCGCGACTTCACCATCAACGCCATGGCCCTGAGCGTCAACGCCGCTACCTTCGGCGAGCTCGTCGACCTCTACGGCGGCGTGAAGGATATCGAGGCTCGCACCATCCGCACCCCCCTCGACCCCGACATCACCTTCAGCGACGACCCCCTGCGCATGATGCGCGCCGTGCGCTTCGCCTCGCAACTGCAATTCCAGATAGCCCCGGCCACATTCGACGCCATCTGCCGCAATGCCTCGCGCATCGAAATCATCACCATCGAGCGCATCAAGGACGAGTTGTGCAAGATCATGCGCTCACCGCGGCCCTCGGTGGGTCTCGACCTGCTCCACCGCAGCGGCCTGCTGCCTCTCATATTTCCCGAGCTGGAAGCAATGGCCGGAATCAGCGTGGTGCACGGCCGGGGCCACAAAGACAACTTCTACCACACCCTCCAGGTGGTCGACACCGTGGCCGCCGCCAGCGACAACGAGTGGCTGCGTTGGGCCGCCCTGCTGCACGACATAGGCAAGCCCGCCACCAAGCGCTACGACGAGCGCACCGGCTGGACCTTCCACAACCACAACTTCATAGGTGCCAAGATGGTGCCCCGCATCTTCAGCCGCCTGCGCCTGGGCATGGGCGAAAACATGCGCTACGTGCAGAAGCTCGTGGAGCTGCACATGCGTCCCATCGCCCTGGTGGAAGACGAGGTGACCGACAGCGCCGTGCGCCGCCTCATCAACTATGCCGAGGACGACCTCGACGACCTGATGATTCTCGCCCGCGCCGATATCACCAGCAAGAACGAGGAGAAGAAGCAGCGCTTCCTCGACAACTTCGACCTCGTGGAGCGCAAATACGAATACATCCGCACCCTCGACGCCGAGCGCGCCCGCCGCAACCCCATCGACGGCAACGAGATAATGCACATCTTCGGCCTCTCGCCCTCGCCCGCCGTGGGCATGCTCGCCGCCGGCCTCAAGCAAGCCATCAAAGACTGCGAAATCGACGACACCCGCGAAGCCTCCCTCGCCTTCCTCATCGACCTGGCCGCACGCAACGGCATCCCCGTGGTGAATCCGCCGGCGATGGAAGAGGAAAAGGAAGAAGAAAAACCGGAGGACGGCGCCTAAAAAGCGCCGGAGGCGCGAGGTGGTTGGAAACCCCGGCACGAGCGAGCAATGCGAGCGAGGCCCGGGGCAGAAAAACAGAGAGCAGCGGCGTCTCGGAGAGCCGCCGATTTTTACACTAATATGAGTAAAGTAAAAGCCCTATACCACATAGTATTCGCAACCAAGCGGCGCGAGATGGCCATCGCAGCGGAACACCGCAACGATGTATATCGCTACATCTGGAGCCTCATAAGAGAAATGAAATGCAAGCTCATCCGCATCGGGGGAATCGCCAATCACGTACATATGCTTGTGGATTTGCATCCCGAGGTGAACCTCGCCCAATTCATGCGCTCTATCAAATCCAAATCGGCCGGATGGATGAACTCCGACGATAGATTCCCCCACTTCAAAGGATGGGCAGCAGATTACTATGCGAGCAGTGTGTCACCTGAGTTTAGTTCCCGAATAGAGGCATATATAAGGAATCAAGAGCAGCACCACTCGGCAAACAACTTCCACGCCGAGCTGGAAGAATTGTATAGAAATGCCGGATTGTGGCTGCACCCCAAAGACCTCGTGTGAAACAAAATCCGCGGCTCTCCGAGGCGCGGCATTTTTTCCGGGCTATACCCCGGGCCTCGGTCGCGCTGCAGGCGCTCCCTCGTGCCGGGGTTTCCAACCACCTCGCGCCTCCGGCGCTTCTTCGTAAATCAAACGCTTATAATAAAACTACAAATATATAAATATGTACTTCGTTAAGAAACGACTTGAAATATCAGCCAGCCATTATCTGAAGCTCAACTACGAGAGCAAGTGCAGCACGCTGCACGGCCACAACTGGATTATCAACGTGTATTGCCGCGCCGCCGAACTGGATGAAAACGGCATGGTCACGGACTTCACCCACATCAAGCGCCGCGTGATGGACCGCCTGGACCACACGGCCATAAACGATGTGGTGGACTTCAATCCCACGGCCGAAAACATGGCGCGGTGGATATGCGAGCAGGTGCCCCGCTGCTATCGCGTGGACGTGCAGGAAAGCGAGGGCAATCTGGCCAGCTACACGATCGACGACACTCTGTGAGGGCCATGTATAGCGTAAACGAAATATTCTATTCCCTGCAGGGCGAGGGCTACTACACGGGCACGCCGGCGGTGTTTCTGCGCTTCAGCGGCTGCAACCGCAGCTGCCCCTTCTGCGACACCGACTTCGATGCCCACACGCTCATGAGCGCCGACGATATCGTGGCGGCGGTGAGCGGCTTTCCTGCGCGCCATATCGTGATCACGGGAGGCGAACCGCTGCTTCAGCTCGACGCCGAGCTGGTGCGCGCGCTCAAAGGCGCCGGCTTCTACATCCAGGTGGAGACCAACGGTTCCCTGCCTGCCCCCACGGGCGTGGACTGGGTGACGTGCTCGCCTAAGGATGCCCCCTGGAGCATCGACCGCATCGACGAGCTCAAGGTGGTGTATCAGGGGCAGGACGTGGAGCAGCTCGCTGCGATGCTGCCCGCTCCGCGCCACTATCTTCAGCCCTGCTCCGGATTGAACACGGCCGAGACCGTGGCCTATATTCTCGCCCACCCTCGCTGGCGCCTGTCGCTGCAGACCCACAAACTCATAGACATCCGCTGATTACCGGGCGCGGCGGCCGGCTTCACTGCGCCAGGGGCAGATCGATGCGGAAGGTGGTGCCTACGCCCGGCGTGGACTGCTTCACGTAGATGCGTCCGTCGTGGTACTGCTCCACGATGCGCCGTGCCAGCGTGAGCCCCAGGCCCCAGCCGCGCTTCTTGGTGGTGAATCCGGGCGAAAACACGGCCTTGAAATTCTTGCGTGCTATACCCTTGCCCGTATCGGCCACCTCGATATATGCCCGGTGTCCCTCGGTGCCGGCCGTGATATCGATGGCTCCGGTGCCGCTCATGGCGTCTACTGCATTCTTGATCAGATTCTCCATCACCCACTCGAACAGCGGAGCGCTGGCCATCACGGGCAGCGGCTCGTCGCCGGTGTGGGCCGTGAGGGCTATGCGGCCCGAGATGCGCGAGCTCATGTAGCCCGCCGCGCTGCGGATGATAGAGCGCAGGTCGTGGAGCTCCATCTGCGGCCGCGAGCCTATCTTGGAGAAGCGCGAGGCGATGGAACTCAGGCGCTGCACGTCCTTGTTCAGCTCCTTCATCGTGTCGGGGTCCACGCCCATATCGGGCAGCAGCTCCATCCATGCCATCAGCGACGAGATGGGCGTGCCCAGCTGGTGGGCCGTCTCCTTGCTCAGGCCTACCCACACCTTGTTTTGCTCGGCTTTCTTGGTGCTGAGCACGGCAAAATAGACCACGGCGATAAAGGCAAGCATCACCACCACCTGCACGTAGGGGTAGCTGCTCAGTCGCTTGAGCAGGGTGGAATCCTCATAGTATAGATGCTGCTCCACTCCCGGCGCAATTTCAATGTCGATGGCATTGTGGCCCGAGCGCAGCTGCTCCAGCTTGCTGCGCAGGAAGCGCTCGTCGGCCGGGGTGAGCGGCTCGGCGAGCTCAAAATTGCGATGCTGGAGGATGTTGCCGTCGTCGTCGGTGAGTAGCACGGGGATGGTGGTGTTGCCCTCGATAATGCCCAGCAGAAAATCCACGCTTTCGCCGTCGGGCTCCTGCTCGGCCGAGAGCACGCGCACCATCTCGCGCGTGGCATCGGCCCACACCTGCATGCGCTCGCGCTCCTGGCGCGAGAGGTCGCGCACCAGGCCGTCGCTCACGAGCAGAAACACGGCCACGACGGCAGCGGCCGTCACCAGGAAAGCGGTGCGGCCGAAGCGTCGCAAGTCGGGTAGTTTCAGGGCCATGCAGCCTCGATTAGCGGATATCGGGCTCCTCGTCGGGGTGGGTGTACCAGCGCGAATACATCAGATAGTTGTGGGCAATGCGCTGGTTGATTTCGCGGCTCTGCTGCGGATCCACGGGCTTCACGAACTTGGCCGGGGCCCCGGCCCATAGCTCGTTGGGACCGATCTTGGTGCGCGACAGCACCACCGCTCCCGCGGCCACTATCGCGCCCTCTCCCACCTCGGCATCGTCCATCACCACGGCACCCATTCCTATGAGAGCCAGGTCGTGGATCTTGGCACCGTGGATGGTGACGTTGTGGCCGATGCTCACGTCGTCGCCAATCTCGATGGTGGATTTCTGATAGAGAGTGTGGAGCACGGAACCGTCCTGGATGTTCACGCGGTTGCCGATGCGGATGCTGTTGACGTCGCCGCGCAGCACGGCGTTGAACCACACGCTGCAGCCATCGCCCATCACGACGTCGCCCACGACGGTGGCGTTCTCGGCCAGGAAGCAGTCGCGGCCTATCTGCGGCTCGATGCCGCGCAGGGGAATTATCAGTGCCATTCTATTTACTTATTATTAATTGCTAAATAGCCTGAGTCTTTGCTGCAAGCCACTCGCGGGCCTCGGGATCGAGCGCCGGCGAGAGCTCGTCGTAGACGCGGGCATTATATTGGTTCACCCATTCGAGCTCGCTCTCGGTCATCATCTCCGTGGCGAAGAGGCGGGTGTCGAAGGGGAAGAGCGTGAGTGTCTCAAACTTGTAGAAACGGCCGAATTCAGTGTCGAGCGCCGGCACGCACAGCACCAGATTCTCGCAGCGGATGCCGTGGATGCCTGCGCGATAGAGGCCCGGCTCGTTGCTCGTGATCATGCCCGGAGTGAGAGGAGCGGGCACGTAGTTGAGGCGCACGCTCTGCGGTCCCTCGTGCACGTTCAGGAAGTGGCCCACGCCGTGGCCGGTGCCGTGGAGGTAGCTCAGGCCGTGCTGCCACAGATACTGGCGCGCCAGCGCATCGAGCTGCGTGCCGCATGTGCCCTCGGGAAAGACGGCGCGTGCCAGCGCTATGTGGCCTTTCATCACGAGGGTGAAATCCGAGCGTTCCTGCTGGGTGGGATCGCCCAGGCAGATGGTGCGGGTGATGTCGGTGGTGCCGTCGAGATACTGGGCACCGCTGTCGATGAGCAGCAGTCCCTCGGGCCTGAGGGTGGCTACGGTCTCCTCGTCGGCCTCATAGTGCACGATAGCGCCATGGGGGCCGTATCCGGCGATAGTGCCGAAGCTTTCGTCGAAGAAGAGAGGCTGCTCGCCGCGGCGGCGGCGCAGTATTTCGGCCACGTCGAGCTCCGTGACGGTCTCGCCGGCGGCCATGCGGCTCTCAAGCTCCATGAGCGAGTGCACCAGCGCCACGCCGTCGCGGCGCATGGCATTGCGGATGCCCTCGATCTGCACCTCGTTCTTGCATGCCTTGGGCATGGAGATGGGCGACGTGGCCTCCACCGCGCGCTCGCCGAAGGCTTCCAGGATGCCATAGGCCGTGGATGCGGGGTCGAGCAGCACGTGGCGGCGCGTGCTGAGGCCGAAGATGAAGGAGCGCACGGCGGCATACGGACGGGTGTCCACGCCCTGGGCCTTGAGATAGGCGTCCACCTCGGGCGTGATCTTGTCGGGGTCGACAAAGAGCACGTTGCCCTCCGGGCCCAGATACACGTAGGAGGTGACCACGGGATTGTAGCGCACGTCGCGGCTGCGGATATTCAGCAGCCATGCCACCTGGTCGAGTGCCGAGACGAAGACGGCATCCGCGCCGTGCATCCGCGCAGCTTCGAGCGCATCGGCAATCTTGGCAGAGGCCGGGCGGCCTGCGTATTTCTCGTCGTGAACAAACACCTCGCACTTGGGTAGCGCGGGGCGGTCGGGCCACAGCGTGTCGACGGGGTCGAAGGTGGTTTCGAGGCGGATGTCGCGTGCCTTGAGCGCCTTGCGCAGCGAGCGCAGCGAGCCTGTGCTGAAGAGCATGGCGTCCACGCCCACCGTGGCACCGCTCTGCAGATTGGCGGCCAGCCACTCCTCGATCGAGGGAGTGCCGGGAATGCCCTCCTTCATGAGCACGATTTCCGTGCCCTCCAGCTGGCGCGCGGCCTGCAGGAAGTAGCGTGAGTCGGTCCAGAGCATGGCCGGGGCAGCAGCGGGCACCACCAGGGTGCCTGCCGAGCCGTTGAAGCCGCTGAGCCAGCGGCGCACCTGCCAGTGGGAGGCCAGGTATTCGCCCATGTGGGGGTCGGCTTGTGGTATGATGGCGGCATCTACTCCGGCGCGTTTCATTTCGGCGCGGAGTGCCGCGAGGCGGGATGCGGTTTCGTTCATGATCCGTATGTTTTAAGCGGAGGCGGGAAAGCGTCCTCCAGGTGTTCGATTTTCAGATTATCGGGGTTGCCTGTGACGGCTATAATGTCGAATTGCAGCTCATGCGGCAGGCCATAGGCCTTCACGTAGGCCTCTCCGGCGCGCACCATGGCCAGCTGCTTGCGGCGGTCCACGGCGTCGAAGGGGTCGGCAAAGTCGCCGGTGCGGGTCTTCACCTCCACGATAGCCACACGCGGGCCGCGCTGCGCCACGATGTCGATTTCGAGATGCCCCATGCGCCAGTTGCGGTCCACTATGGCGTAGCCCTTGGCCACGAGGAGATCCACGGCAGCCTGTTCGCCCAGTTTTCCGGTTTCGTTGTGGCGTGCCATCACTGCTGCGCTTCCGGGTGTACGACCAGAGTGGCCATCGGCGACTCCATGAATATGCTTCGTGCCGTGCGCGCGATATCGTCGAGGCTCACCGCGCGCCGGCGGTCGAGCTCGGCCTGCAGGTCTTCGCCGTGCATCTCGGCGGCGGCCAGGCGCTGGGCCATGGCCATGGGCGACATGAAAGCGGCTGCATCGCGCGCCTCGAAGCGGCGCAGGGCTCTCTCCAGCTCGTGGGGCTCGACGTTGCCGGGCTCTGCCAGCGCGCGTGCCTGGTCGAGCAACAGGCGGCAGGCGGTGTCGATGCTGCCGGGGGAATCGTCCACCAGGCGCGCGTCGATCATGAGCAGTCCCTCGTGCTCAGAGCCGATGATGCTGGCGTCGGCCTCGGCCACAATGTCGGGGTAGAGCCCGCTCACGTTGCGGCGCAGGCGCGCGGCGCGTCCGGCTCCCAGCAGGTCGGTGATGATATCGGCCTCGGTGTAGCCGGGCTGTCCGAATGCCACCATGGGCCACGCGAGCATCACCAGCGGCGACGGCACGCGGTCCGTGACGTCGCGGCGCACGCCTGCGGCATCGAGCGCCCACACCTGCGGGGGCATCACCCTGGGCGCGATCTCGCGGCGCGGGATATCGCCGAACCACTTCTCCACGAGCTCCCTGAGGCGCTCGGGCTCCACGTTTCCGGCCACGGCCAGCACGGCGTTGTTGGGCGCGTAGTGGGCGTAGAACCAGCTGCGCACGTCGTCGTCGGTCACGCGCATGATATGCTCCGGTTCCAGGCCGATCACGGGCCATGAATAGGGGTGCGACGGGTGGTAGAGCATCGACCGGAGGTGGTGCATCACCCGGCCGTAGGGGCGGTTGAGCACCGTTTGCTTGAACTCCTCCACCACCACCGATCGCTGCACCTGCAGCACATGGGGATCGAAGTTGAGGGCCAGCATCCGGTCGCTCTCGGCGCGCAGTGCCGCCTCGATATTCTGGGCCGGCAGCAGTTCAAAGAAGTTGGTGAAATCCGAGCCCGTCCAGGCGTTGTTGACGCCTCCGGCCCTCTCGATGGCCACGTCGAAGCGCGGCTCGTTCTCCGAGCCGCCAAACATGAGGTGCTCAAAGAGGTGGGCCACGCCCGTGAGCGAGCGCTTCTCATCGCGGGCGCCCACGTCGTACATGACATCGACGGCCGCCATGGCCGTGCGGCGGTCGTGGTAGTGCACCACGCGCAGCCCGTTGGGGAGTGTGAACCTTGTGATCAACTGCCTCAATCCACTACTTTCATCGAAATGATGCGCACGTCTTCGCGCGGACGGTCGGCCGGGCCGGTGGGCACCTTTTCGATGCTGTCCACCACGTTCATGCCCTTGATCACCTCGCCGAAGACGGTGTACTGGCCGTCGAGATGCGGCGCTCCGCCCACGGTGGTGTAGGCCTCGCGCTGCTCGGGAGTGAGGCGCGCGGGATTGGCGGCAGCCTCGGCCTCGGTCTCGGCCACGAGTTTTTTCTGTAGCGAGTCCAGGCCGGCATGGTCGGCATTCTGCTGCAGAGCGATGATATCGCCGCGATGCTCCTGCACCTTACGGTTGAAGATGCTCTGGCGGGCGCTCTGCTGCATGTATTGCTCCATCTGGGCCACCTCGCCTTCGCTCAGTTTCTTGCCCGTGACCACGTAGAATTGCGAGCCGCTGCTCTGGCGGGCGGGGTTCACCTGGTCGCCCTGGCGGGCTGCTGCCAGCGCGCCGCGCTTGTGGAAATGCTTGGGATACACGATTTCGGCATCAATTTTATAGTCGGGGCCACCGGCGCCCAGCATCTGGCCGGGCTGTGCGTTGCGCGAGTCGGGGTCGCCTGCCTGCACCATGAATTCGTTGATCACGCGGTGGAAGAGCGTGCCGTCGTAGTAGCCCTCGCGCACGAGTTTCAGGAAGTTGTCGCGGTGGCGCGGGGTATCGCCGTAGAGCAGCACGGTGAAGTCGCCCATAGTGGTCTTCACCTCCACGATGGCGTCGGTGGAGGCGGTGTTGTTGTTGTCGGTCATTTCGGGAGTGGATTTAGAAGCCCCGGCCCGGCCGTTGTCGGCAGCGTCGGCAGCTGCCTGCAGGCCGCAGGCAGCCAGGCCCATAGCCAGCACGAGGGGCATGAATATGCGTTTCATAGAGTGTCGGTGCGAGGAAAAAGACGTTGATACATGCGGCGGAAATTGCGGTCGGTGGCGCAACGCTGCTCGGCATCCGTGGCATAGTCGTCGCCGTAGATTCCGCGCATCAGCGCCGGCAGATAATTGTGCTCGCGGTCTTTGTCGATAGTGGCGCTCACGAGCTTATCGATCACGGAGGCATAGCGCTGCGGGTCGATGGCATGGAGGTAGCGTGCGGCGCTGGCAAGGAACTGTCCCGTGCGGTCGGCGTTCACCATGTTGTCCACGATCGTGTCCATGTCGGCCTCGCAGGTGTCGATATGATTGGCCAGATACTCGTAGGTGATGAGCCCGTCGGTATCCTGTCGTAGCGATTTCAGGTCCTGTTCTGTCATGACTGATATTCTTTAGCCGGGCGGGCCATGCGTGCGCGGATATAGGTCTCCACCAGGTCGACATTGCCGCTCATGGGCAGGAGCGACGAGTCGAGCGTGAGATCATATCCGGCGGCCTGCCCCCAGGTCTTGTCGGTGTAGAAATTATAGAAGGCGGCACGGGCTTTGTTGGCGCGTCGTGCGAGGGCGCGCGCCTGCTCGATCGAGAGCGCGTCGTGGCGCTCGATGATGCGCCTGATGCACTCGCTCTCTGGGGCGTGCACGAAGATGTTGATCACCCCCGGCACATCGCGCAGCACGTAGTCGGCCGTGCGTCCCACGATCACGCAGCTCTCCGTGGCAGCCACGTGGCGGATGTAGTCGCACTGAGCCTTGTAGATACTGTCGGAGCTGATGCTGGTGGGGTCGTTGTACCATGCCATGGGGCTGTAGCCGTGGGCAAAGGAGAACACGCCCGAGATGAACCTGGGCTTGCGCTCGTCGTTGCGCTCGAAGTACTCCGGAGCCACTCCGGCCTGCCGCGCGGCCTCCATCAGCAGTCGTTTGTCGTAGAAGGCGATGCCCAGCCGCTCGGCCAGCATCCGGCCCAGCACACGCCCACCGCTGCCGAACGTGCGCCCTACGGTGATAATCAGTTTCTTGTCCATAGGAGCAAAGATAATACTTTTTTTTGATAAACAAGCAAAAAAAAGCGCGGGGCATCCGCCCCACGCTAAATATGGTCTGAGCCCTATGAGCCCTATGCCGGGGCATACATGGCCTCGATCTGGTCGGCGTAGAGGGCGTTGATGATGGCGCGGCGCAGCTTCAGGGTGTTGGTGAGCTCGCCGGTCTCGATGCTGAACTCGCGGGGCAGCAGGGTGAATTTCTTGATTTTCTCGAAGCCAGCGAGGCCCTTCTGCAGGCGCTCGATGCGCTCTTCGATGAATTTGCGTATCTCCTCGTTCTGCACCAGCTCGTCGAGGCTGCGGAACTTGATGCGGTGGCTGCGGGCGTATTCTTTCAGTGCCTCGAAGGCCGGCACGATGATGGCACTCACGTATTTACGACGGTCGCCAATGACGGCCACCTGCTCGATATAGCGGTCTTCGCCCAGGCGGCTTTCGATGGCCTGCGGAGCTATATATTTGCCGTTGGAGGTCTTGAAGAGGTCTTTGATGCGCTCGGTGAGCACGATGGCGCCGTGCTCGTCGATGCGGCCGGCATCGCCGGTGCGGAACCAGCCGTCGGGCGTGAAGGCCCGCTCGGTGTCGGCCGGGCGGTTGTAGTAGCCTCTCATCACGGTGGGGCCCGCCACCTGGATTTCGTCGTTTTCGCCAATGCGCACCTGCACCTCGGGCATCACCGTGCCCACGGTGCCTATCTCCCATCCCGTGACGGGATAGCAGCTCACGGTGGCGGTGGTCTCGCTCAGGCCGTAGCCTATCACGATGTTGATGCCGCAGGCGTGGAGGAATTCGGTGATGTTGTCGCTGAGGGGAGCTCCGGCGGTGGGGAATATGTTGCCGCGGTCCACGCCTATCACACGGCGCATGGGGCCGAACACTTTCTTGTCGAAGAATCGGTATTGCGTCTCAAGCCACCAGGGGGCTTTGAGGCCCAGACGGGCGTATTGCAGGTTGCGCCTGCGGCCCACGGCGATGGCGCGGTCCATGAGGCGGCGCTTGAAGCCGGTGATGGTGGCGAGCTTGTCTTGCACGCCGGTGTAGACCTTCTCCCAGAAGCGCGGCACGGAGCACATGCATGTGGGACGCACGCGGCGGAGGGCCTTCTGCACGTCGCGGGGGTCGCGGTTGATGGCCACGCGGATGCCCATGTGCAGGCAGTAGTAGGTCCAGGCTTTCTCGAAGATGTGGCTCAGGGGCAGGAAGCACAGGGATGTGTCGCGGTCGCTGAGCATCGTGAGGCGCTGCTCGTGGATGCGCACGGCGGCATTCATGCAGCTATGCGGCAGCACGGCGCCCTTGGGCTCGCCGGTGGTACCGGAGGTGTAGATGAGCGTGAAGATGTCGTCGGGCGCGGATGCCGCGGTGCGCTCGGCCACCACTGCGCGACACATATCGGAGGCTGCACGGCCCAGGGCCATGAAGTGCTCCCAGCGCATGGTAGTGGTGTCGGTGTCGTCGAGCTTCACGGATGGATCATAGACCACGATGCGCTCCAGGGCGGGACACTCGGCGGCAATGGCGCGGGCGGCATCGTACTGGCGCTGCTCGCCGGCGAAGATTATACGCGCGGCCGAATCACGCACGATGTAGCTCACCTGCTCGGGGCTGCTCGTGGCATAAATCGACACGGGCACGGCACGATTGGCCCATGCGCCGAAGTCGGTCATCAGGATTTCAGGACAGTTGGGAGAGAACACGGCCAGCATGTCGCCGGGCTCGATACCGAGGGTTTCGAGGGCGCATGCAGCGGCCGCCTGGCTTTCGAGGAGTTGATTCCAGGATGTAGACACCCAGTCTTCGCCGCCGTTATTACTGCAGCTGAAGGCCTCTCTTTCGCCGTATCGTGCGGCGTTGGCGGCTACAAGGTTTGTGAGGATATTTGCCATTCGTAAGGCTTGTTTTTTACAAAATCAGCGGCAAAGGTACGCCCTTTGCTTCTAATTACAACAATTTTGGGGGCAAATTCCAATGATTCGTTAATATTCGTTTGCAAAAACGGCGGCAATTTTAACTTTCGTTAACTCAAAACGAGTAAATCAGCGGCAACACGAGCACCATAATCACTCCTATGGCCAGCTGCAGCGGCAGGCCCACCTTTATATAGTCCATGAAGCGGTATTGCGCCGCGGGCATCACCAGGGCGTTGGGGGGCGTGGAGAATGGCGAGGCAAAGCACATGCTCGCGGCAAAGGTCACGGCCATGAGGAAAGGCAGCGGGCTCGCGCCCACGGCCACCGCGCTGCTCACGGCGATGGGAGCCACCAGCACAGCCGTGGCCGTGTTGCTGATAAACATGGTGAGCACGGCCGTGGTGAGGTATATGCCGCCCATCAGGGCCATGGGGCCGGCACCGCCCAGCCAGTCTACCAGGGTGCGGCTCACGAGGGCCGTGACACCGGTCTTCTCCAACGCAAACGACATGGGCATCATCGCGGCTATCAGCACCACGCTCTCCCAGTTGATGGTGCGGTAGGCCGCCTCCACATTGCGGAAGCATCCTGTGAGCACCGTGAGCACGGCGGCGGCGAGCACGGCCACCACCGGCGGCACGGGAATGAAGTCGAAAACCATCGCACACACCATGAGCAGCATGATGGCCGCAGCCACGGGGGCCTTATAGTCGATGGTGACGCTCTCGGCGCGTTTCTCGGGGCTGCCCAGCACCACCCATGCCTCGGGATGATTCCCCAGCGTGGCGATAGCCTCCCACGAGCCCTGCACCAGCAGCACGTCGCCGGAGTGCAGCACCACGTCGGCCAGGTCGTCGCGCATCACCCGCGAGCCGCGCCGCAATCCCAGCACGCTCACGTGGAAAAGACGGCGCAGCCCCACGTCGGCCACGGTGCGGCCGGCCACCGACGACGAGGGCATCAGCACCACCTCGGCAATGCCCACGTCGTAGAAGCGCATATCGCTGCGCTCCACGCGGTCGCTCTGCAGTGTCATGCCGCAGGCCACGGCCATGCGTCGCACATTCTCTTCGCTTCCGCGCACGTAGAGCATGTCGCCGCCCCGCAGGAGGGTATCGGGGCCCGCGCTTTCCTGCATGACGTGGCGCAGCAGTCCGTGGCGCGAACTCTCGCGGCGCAGCTCGGTCACGTCCACATCGAAGCGCGCCCGCAGGTCGAGCTGCCCCAGCGTGCGGCCATCCGCCACTCCGCGACGGTTCACCTCCACCAGGTGCATATCGGCCGTGAGGCCGTATTCCTTCACAAGCTGCGCCAGCGACTTGCCTGTGGCGCGCTTGTCGGGCGCGCTCTCGTCGCGGCCCAGAAAGCGCCGCGCCAGCGGCAGCAGGATGAGAGTGCCGGCCACAAGACACACCAGGCCGGCGGGCGCGAAGCCGAAAAATCCCAGCGGCTCGTGGCCGCTCTCCTCCCATAGCTCGGCCACCACCAGGTTGGGCGGCGTGCCTATGAGGGTGAGCATTCCGCCCATACTGCTGGCGAAGGCCAGGGGCATGAGCAGACGGGCGGCATTGGTGCCGGCTGCGGCACACATGCTCACGACTATGGGCATCATCAGCGCCACGGTGCCCGTGTTGCTCACAAAAGCTCCTATGGCGGCCGTGACACCCATCACCAGGAAATACAGCCGCGTGGGGCTATTGCCCGCCAGGCCTATGAGCTTGCCGCTTATGCCGGCGGCCAGGCCGGTGCGAAACACGGCACCGCCCACCACAAACAATCCCACCATCATCACCACGATAGGATTGGAGAATCCGGAAAGAGCCTCGGGCACGCTGATGATTCCGGCGGCCGTGAGCACCAGCAGGGCACCCAGGGCCACAACGTCGGAACGGATGCGGCCGTCCACGAAGAGCACGGCGGCAGCAAGGAGTGTGAGCAGGGTCAGGAGCATATCTTGTAGTCTCGGTGTATTTTTTTGATTGCGATTGAATAGATATAATTATGTGGCGGCTCAGTAGCGCTTTCCGTAGCGGAAGACCGCCCACTCCACGATGCCGCGTGTGAGCAGATACAGGCAGAAGGCGAGCCAGAGGCCGTGGTTGCCCATGGCCTGCGTGCACATCCAAGTGGCGAAAAACACCACCATGGCCGCGGCCACGGCCGCCAGCATGGCACGCGTGCGCGTGAGGCCTATAAAAATGCCGTCCCACACGAAAGCCCACACGCCACACAGCGGCACGGCAGCCGCCCAGGGCAGATACGTGACGGCACATTCCACCACGCGGGGCTGATCCGTGAGCAGGCCCAGAAGCCGGTGTCCTCCCACTATATATATAATAGTAAAGAGCGACGCCATGCTCAGGCCTATGCGCAGCAACGACGTCGCCAGCCGCTCCAGGGACCGGCGCCTGCCGGCGGCATACAGGCTGCCGCCCAGGGCCTCCCCGGCATAGGCGAAGCCGTCCATGAAGTAGCTGAAGAGCATAAAGAGCTGCATGAGCAGTGCATTGGCCGCGAGGGTGTCGACACCCATGCGAGTGCCGGAGCGGGTGAACCAGCCGGTGACGGCCACCAGGCACAGCGTGCGCAGCATGATATCGGCGTTGATGGAGAAGTAGCGTCGCAGGCCGTCGCCGCGCAGCAGCGTGCGCAGCGATGCCCGGCGCGGCCGGTAGCGGCGGAGCATAGCCAGGCCCAGAGCCAGGCCACACCATTGCGCCACGAGAGTGCCCGTGGCCACGCCGTCGATTTTCCAGCCGGCACCGAAGACCAGCGCCACGCTCACCACGAGATTCACCACATTGGTGAGCAGGGCCATCCACATCGTGGCCCGGGTGTTGTGCATACCCAGAAACCATCCCGTGAGCACATAGCTGCATAGCACTGCCGGCGCTCCCCACACCACTATCATGAAGTAGCGCTGCGCGAGCTGAGCCGTGGCGCCCTCGGTGTCGAGAAATCCCACGGCCAGGGGTGCCAGCACGCCGGCGGCGGCAATCAGCACCAGCCCCAGCAGCGCGCCCAGCAGCATGCCGCGCCACAGCACCAGGCCGGCAGCTTCGGCATCGCCTGCGCCATGGGCCTGTGCCGTGAGGCCGCCGCTGCCCATGCGCAGGAAATTGAGCACCCAGTAGAGCATGTTGAACACGGTGCCTCCCACGGCAATGGCGCCGAGATACACGGCTGCGCCGATGTGGCCGGATATGGCCGAGTCGGCCAGGCCCAGCAGCGGAGTGGTTATATTACTGGCTATCGCCGGGAGGGCGATAGCCAGTATGGAACGTCGCATCGAGTGCATGGCCGGGGATGGAGCGTTGGCGGTTGTTGCGGGCGTGTCAGTCTTTGCTCGCGCGCTTGGCGTTGAAGTAGAGATAGGCGATGATGGCGGCATAAGCCACGAGGCCCAGCACCTGGGGCACGAAGTCGTGACCGCCCTCGGGCAGCGACTTGCCGCACATGATGGTGATGGCCGAGAACACGCCGAAGAGCGCGCCGCCGGCAATCATGCCGGAGGAGATGAGCGTGCCGCGGTCGTTACGGGCACGGCGCAGCTCGGGATCCTTGGTGCTGCGGTTCACAGCCCACGACACCAGGCCGCCCACCAGCATGGGCGTATTAAGCTGCAGGGGCAGGAACATGCCCAGGCAGAATGCCAGCGCCGGCACGCCCAGCCAGTTGAGAATCACAGCCAGCACGGCACCCACGATATAGAGCGTCCAGGGCGTCGCTCCGCCCATCATCATGGGCTCTATCACCTTGGCCATGGCATTGGCCTGCGGAGCGGCCAGGCCGTTCTCGCCGGTGAAGCCGTAGACGCTGTTGAGCATCAGAATCACACCGCCCACGGTGGCTGCCGATACCAGCGTGCCCAGGAATTTCCAGCTCTCCTGCTTGCGCGGAGTGGAGCCGAGCCAGTAGCCCACCTTGAGGTCGGTGACGAAGCCGCCGGCCATGGAGAGAGCCGTGCACACCACGCCGCCAATGATCATGGCGGCCACTATACCGCTCGTGCCGTTGAGGCCGATGGCCACGAATATGCCCGAGGCGATGATGAGCGTCATCAGCGTCATGCCGCTCACGGGATTGGAACCCACGATGGCGATGGCGTTGGCTGCCACGGTGGTGAAGAGGAAGGCAATCACGGTGACTACCAGCCAGGCCACCAGAGCCTGCCAGAAGGTGTGGATCACGCCCACCCAGAAGAAGAGCAGCACGGCCACGAGCGCCAGGAAAATGAAATAGGCGATATGCTTCATGGAGATATCCAGCTGCCAGCGCTCGGTGCTTCCGGCAGATGCTGCGCCGCGCAGCTCGCGCGAAGCCAGGCCCACGGCGCGGGTGATGATTCCCCACGACTTGATGATGCCGATGATACCGGCCATGGCTATGCCGCCGATACCCATCAAGCGCGCATAGTCGCGGAAAATCTCGTCGGGGCTCATGGCTGCTCCGTCCACGGCATAGGCGCCGAAGAGAGGCACGATCACCCACCACACGAAAATCGAGCCGGCGAAGATCACGAAGGCATATTTGAGGCCCACGATGTAGCCCAGGCCCAGCACGGCGGCGCCGGTGTTGCAGGAGAGCACGAATTTGGTTTTGTCGGCGAGCGTCTGTCCCCACGAATAGGCCGTGGTGGTGATGGTCTCGGCCCACCAGCCGAAGGTGGCCACGATATAGTCGTAGATGCCGCCTATGAGAGCAGCGGCCACGAGCAGCTTGGCCTGCGCGGCCGATTTGGGGCCGGTGGCGTTGCCGCTGGCCAGCACCTGAGTGGTGGCCGTGGCCTCCGGGAAAGGATATTTGCCGTGCATGTCCTTCACGAAATACTTGCGGAAGGGAATGAAGAAGAGGATGCCCAGCACGCCGCCCAGCAGCGAGCTCAGAAACACCTCAAGGAAGCTCACGGTGATTTCGGGATAGGTGGCCTGAAGGATGTAGAGCGCGGGAAGGGTGAAGATGGCGCCGGCCACGATCACGCCCGAGCACGCGCCTATGCTCTGGATTATCACGTTCTGGCCCAGTGCATTTTTCTTGCCCAGGGCGCCGCTCAGGCCCACGGCGATGATGGCGATGGGGATAGCGGCTTCAAACACCTGA
Organism: Bacteroides sp.; assembly: GCA_014801485.1. Taxonomy (GTDB): domain Bacteria; phylum Bacteroidota; class Bacteroidia; order Bacteroidales; family Muribaculaceae; genus CAG-873. The sequence continues at coordinate 6,314 of JAAVEC010000008.1, read as the reverse complement.
CCCACCTTGAGGCCCAGATAGGCTGCGGCAGCGCTGAACACCACGGCCAGCAGCAGGCCCATGCCCACGGAATAGGGTGTGACTTCGGCGTAGTCGCGCGCCGGGTGCATCAGCGGACGATATTCTTCGTCGGCGCCCAGCTCGCGGAAGGCGTTTTCCGGCAGCTCCACCGGATCCACCTCGGCTGGGTTGAGATTGTCTTTGCTCATATAGGATTACTTTTTTCTATTGTTCCTGGAGGATGTGCTCTTGGCCGGAATCTTGAGTTTCTGGCCTATCTGAAGGTTGTCGTTCTTCAGGCCGTTGGCTGCGCGCAGGTCGGCCACGCTCACGCCATACTGCTTGGAGATGCGATATAGATTGTCGCCCTTCTGCACGGTGTGGTTCGACGCGCGCGAGGATGCCTTGGAAGCGGATGTGCCTGCGGCCTGCTTGCTCCCGGAGCTCTTGCTCTCGGCCTTGGGCTTGGGCGCCTCGCTCTTGGGGGAGGAAGCCATGGCGCGCGCCACCTGTGCGGCCTGCGGCGTGGCTTCGGCGGCTGCCTGCGTGGAGGCGGCAGTGTCGGCCTCGATCACGATGGGGCCGGGCTGCAGGGTGTCGAGCGGCGCGGGCTCTATCTGGCGCGTGGTGTCGGGCGCGGGTGCCTTGGGCACGTAGCGGCGCGTCGTGGTGACGATCTTGAGCGACTGGCCCACGCGCACGCCCGACTTGCGGCCCAGCTTGTTGGTGGAGCGCAGAGCGGCGGTGGTGACGCCGTAGCGGCGCGCTATCGAGCTGAGCGTCTCGCCCTTGCGCACCTTGTGGTATTTCACTGTGGTCTCGTCGATATATTCGCCCGAGGCGTCGCTGCCCTTGACGGCGGCTCCTGTGGCAGGCTCCACCACCTCGCGCGTGGCGTATTTGGCGGCGTTGTGGGCCACGATGCTGTCTTCATTGGCCACGAAGGCATAGGCCTGCAACGAGGGAAGCACCAGCGGATAGGGCTTGATATGGCCGGGGATCACGTCTTTGCGATACTGCGGGTTGAGCGTGCGCAGCTCGTCGAGCGAGATGCCCATCACGTCGGCAATCTGCTCGAAGTGCACGCGGCGACACACGTGCACCGAGTCGACCACCATGGGGCGGCGCGCCAGAGCCGGGGAGATGTTGTGCTTGCCATAGTAATTCATCACGTAGGTGGCGGCGATGAAGGCCGGCACGTAGCCGCGCGTCTCGGCCGGCAGGAAGGGGTAGATGGCCCAGAAGTCTTTCTTGCCGGCTCCGGAGCCCAGGCGGCGCAGGGCTTTGTTGACGTTGCCCGGGCCGCAGTTGTAGGCGGCGATGGCCAGCGACCAGTCGCCATAGGTGGCATGGAGCTGCTTGAGGTAGCGCACGGCGGCATCGGTGGCCTTATAGGGGTCGCGACGCTCGTCCACGAGGGTGTTCACCTCAAGTCCCTGGCCGGTGGCCGTGGGCAGCATGAACTGCCACAGGCCCGTGGCCCCCACCCTCGACACAGCCGTGGGATTCAGGGCCGATTCGATCACGGGCAGATACTTGAGCTCCATGGGCATATCGTAGCGGTCGAGCGCCTCCTCGAAGATGGGCATATAGTAGTGGGAGAGGCCCAGCATATTCTCCACAAGCTGGCGGCGGCGCTGCGTGTACATATCTATATAGGATCGCACCACCGAGTTGTAGGGCATCTCTATAGTGGTGGGGATGGCCTGCAGGCGGCGTATCAGTTCTTCGTCGGTCACGGGTGTGTCGGGCGAGCGGTCGGCAGCGGAGTCGATGGCGGCATAGCGGCGCAGATACCAGTCGTGCTGCATCCGCTGCACGTCGGTCTCGAAGCTTTCGGGATATATGATGGCGTTGTCGTGCAAAGACTCGCGCACGTCGAGCACCGTGGCGGCGCCGGCGGCCGGGGCTGTCGCCAGGCAGGCGGCGGTCAGGAATATATGGAAGTATTTGTTCATATCTTGTCTTGGAGCCGGTTCAGAAGTTTAATGCCCATTGCAGGCCGAAGGCGGGGCGGTGTCCGCGCGCCTCGCGAAACACGGCCGGCGCCACGTCCATCGACAGGTCGGGCGATATGTCGAAATGGCTGAGCGACGCATCCACATAAGCGTCGACCATGGCCAGCAGATATACGCCCACCATGGAGATGATGCAGAGGTCGCGGTTGCGTCGGTAGAAATTCTTGCGCGATTGCAGCAGCGAAGTGAGCCACGTCTTGTCGAGGGATTCTTCGTTCACCGTGGGCGGAAAGAAGTCCATATACGACTTGGTGGTGGGGTCGTTGTCGGTGATATCGCGATAGGCGCGCGAATAGTCGTCGAGCATGGTGTTGTTCCAGCTCGTGGCGTATCCCAGCGCCAGATAGCCGCCCACGATGATGGGCAGCTTCCAGTAGCGGCGGTTGTAGACCTGGCCCAGTCCGGGAAAGAGGGCCGACATCCACACGGCCCGCGTGGGGTCGGGGTTGAACTCCACATTGCGCTCCTCCCACACATCGTAGGGATTGGGGCGTGCCCGGCCCACGGGAGCCGTGTCGGGCTTCTCCACGAGCTCCAGCACGTAGGATGCGTCGGCCCATGGCACGGATGCCGAGGCCGTGCCGGCCGGCTGCTCCTGCGAGCGTGCCGGGATGGCGGCGGCTGTGACGGCCAGGAGGAGGAGTAGTGCGCGCAGTATCATTCGGCGGGCAGCTTTTGCTTGAGGGAGTCGAAGAGGGAGATGAGGCGCACGAGTTCCTCGTCGTTGGCGAAGGGGAAGGATATGCGTCCCTTGCCGTTTTTGTCGCACGAGAAGTGCACCGGAGTGCGGAAGGCCGCCGAGAGCTGGTCGCGCAGGCCGGCGAAGTCGTGGGATGCCGAGGGCGTGCGCTTGCGCGCCGCCTTGCCCTCGCCCTCGGGGGGCACTTCGCCGTTCTGCCACGCCTTGGCCATCTCCTCCACGCGGCGCACGCTCAGGTCGTTGCGCAGGATTTCGTTGTAGAGGCGCAATTGCAGCTGGGGATCGGAGAGCGACAGCAGCGCACGGGCGTGGCCCATGTCGACGCGCTTGTCGCGCAGGCCCAGCTGCACCTCGGCGGGCAGGCGCAGCAGGCGCAGGAAGTTGGCCACGGTGGCGCGTTTCTTGCCTATGCGTTCGCTCAGGCGCTCCTGCGTGAGGTTGTATTGCTCGATCAGCTTCTTGAAGGTGAGGGCTATTTCTATGGCGTTGAGGTCTTCGCGCTGGATGTTCTCGATCAGAGCCATCTCGGTGAGCTCGGCGTCGTTGGCCGTGCGGATGTAGGCCGGCACGGAGTCGAGGCCTGCCAGGGCTGCGGCCCGGAAACGGCGCTCGCCTGCGATTATCTGATACTTGCCGCCGTCGAGCTTCCTGAGCGAGAGGGGCTGGATAATGCCCAGCTCGCGGATGCTCGCGGCGAGCTCGGCCAGGGCCTCCTCGTCGAAGTCGATACGGGGTTGCTCGGGGTTGCGTTCTATTCTGCTGAGCGGCACTTCGGTGATGGCCGAGCTACCGCTGGCGGGCACGTCGTCCATGCTGATGAGGCTGTCGAGGCCTCGGCCCAGTGCGCTGCGTTTTGGTGCTGACATGTGTAGGATTGGTGAGGGGCGAGAGGGTGATTACTTGTGTTTTGCTATCAATTCGCGGGCAAGCAGCACGTGGCTGGTGGCACCGCGGCTTTCGGCATCGTAGAGCAGGGCCGGAAGGCCGTGGCTGGGCGCCTCGCTCAGGCGTATATTGCGGGGTATCACGGTATTGAACACCATGTCGCCGAAGTGGCCTTTGAGCTCGTCGTAGATCTGATTGGCCAGGCGCAGGCGTGCGTCGTACATCGTGAGCAGGAATCCCTCTATCTCCAGGCCGGGATTGAGACGGCTCTTGATGATGCGTATGGTATTGAGCAGCTTGCTGATACCCTCCAGCGCGAAGTACTCGGCCTGCACGGGGATAATCACCGAGTGGGCGGCCGTGAGGGCATTCACGGTGATGAGGCCCAGCGAGGGAGAGCAGTCGATGAGCACGTAGTCGTATTCATCGGCGAGCGGCTCCAGCAGGCGCTGAAGCACGCGTTCGCGTTCGGGCTTGTTGATGAGCTCCAGCTCGGCACCGGCCAGATCGATGCGTGAGCCGATGAGGTCGAGGCCCTTCATGCACGTGGCCACGCGCGAACTCTTCAGCGGGTAGTCGTCGACCATGCCTTCGTAGATCGACGAGGTCATGGTGCGGGGATCGATACCGTAGCCCGAGGTGGCATTGGCCTGAGGATCGGCGTCGATGATGAGCACCCGCTTGCCCTCGGCGGCCAGAGAGGCGGCCAGATTGATGGTGGTGGTGGTTTTGCCCACTCCGCCTTTCTGGTTGGCAATTGCTATGATTTTTCCCATATACAATATGTTATCTGTTGCAAAGTAAGTGATTTTTTTTCGTTCCACGAAAAAAATGTTCCACGATTTTACAAAAGTGTAGATAACTATACCCTTTTGTTGATAAAAAATCGTAACTTCGCACAAAATTTGAGACCGCTATTGACTATGAATCATACATCTCCTGACCGCCCCCTCGTGCTCGTGACCAACGACGACTGCATCTCGGCTCCCGGCCTTCACGTGCTTGCAGGCCTGGCCGCTGAATGGGCCGATGTGGTGTGCGTGGCGCCCAAGCGTCCGCAGTCGGGCAAGTCGTCGGCCCTCACCGTGAACGACGCCCTGCGCGTGAACGAAGAGCATCCCGCCGGTGCCGTGCCCGGCGTAAAGTACTACTCCGTAGACAACGGCACGCCCGTCGACTGCGTGAAAGTGGCCCTCTACAGCATCGTGCCCCGCCGCCCCGACTTCCTCTTCTCCGGCATCAATCACGGCTCCAATTCGGGCACCAACGTGCTCTACAGCGGCACCATGGGAGCTGCTATCGAAGGCGCCGTAGAGGGCATTCCCTCGGCCGGATTCTCGCTGCTCCACCATTCGTGGGAGGCCGATTTCTCGCTGTCGCTCAGTTTCGTGAGCGAGCTGATGAAGCGCATCAGGGCCACACCGCCCGCCCCGGGAGTGTGCCTCAATATCAATATCCCGGCCCGCGTGGTGCCCAGGGGTGTGCGCACCTGCCGCGGATGCCCCGGCCGCTGGAACGAAGGCTACCAGGCATATACCGACCCCTTCGGGCACGAGTTTCTGATGCTCGCCGGCCGCTTCGTGAACGAGGCTCCCGACGCCACCGACACCGACGAATACTGGCTGTCGCAGGGCTACATCTCCGTGGTGCCCGTGACCTGCGATATGACGGCGCGCGAGGCACTCCCCGGCACTGCCGCCCACTTCGACTTTTGATAAATTATCAAAAAAATCATGCAAAATATTTGGTGGTTCCAAAAATAGTGCGTAACTTTGCAGTCGCAAATCGCACCAAGCCACTTGGCTCGCTAGCTCAACTGAATAGAGCATCTGACTACGGATCAGAAGGTTACAGGTTTGAATCCTGTGCGAGTCACTGATGTTATCAGACACATTACCATTCCCGGCTCGCTAGCTCAACTGAATAGAGCATCTGACTACGGATCAGAAGGTTACAGGTTTGAATCCTGTGCGAGTCACAAAAGAGCGCCCCGCTGCATAAGCCCGGCGCTTTTTTGCGTTATTAGCCCACACCAGCCTGGGGAATACTCGCGCAGAGCCGCAGAGAGAAATCAAATTATTGAAAGTCAAAGGTTGAGTAGCAAGCGCGGCAGAGCCGTGCGCGCCGATGGCGGCAGAGCCGCCACTCTTTATATAGCCACATGCAAGCGCGGCCTTTGGCCGTGCGCCGCTTGTGGTGAGAAGCGCCCCTGCGGGGTGGCGCCTCGGAGAGGTGCCGGTTTTTGCAGTAATAATCGGCACCTCTCCGAAGCGCCGCCGTTTATTGTGCACATGACCCCGGGCCTCGGTCGCGCGCTCCCTCGTGCCGGGGTTTCCAGCCATCTCGCGTCTCCGACGCTCCGTTTACGTTTCGCGCCATTATGCCACTCTGCGCGCGGCCATCCCCTAATAAAAAACCTTATGTTGCTTCTGTCTCTTTGTCCTTTTGTATCTATTTTGTGCTGGTGTGGACGCTTTTCAAAGCGTCCGCCCCAGCCCGAGGGAGTACTCGCGCAGAGCCGCAGAGAGAAAGTAAAGCATTGTAAACCAAGCAGTAGGGACGCACCATGGTGCGTCCTTTTCCTTAAAAGGGTGTCTTTCCCTGAAAAAAGTTGACTCATAAAAGACCAATTATGAGATTAAAGCCAACACGACAACATTATGAACAAGTGGTTCAATTTCGTCGTCAGGGGATGTCAATACGAGAGATCT
>JAAVEC010000007.1 GCA_014801485.1 Bacteroides sp. | reverse complement strand
TTCCGCCACTTCGGGAAAGCCAGAATCACAATGGATCTCGGCTTCGTCTTCATGGCTCTTAATATCCTGAAATTGCATAAAAACATACAAAAATCGGCCTGAAAAGACCGATTTTTGCCGTTTTTTAGTTTATGGCTGATTTTTAACTCTCTGAGAATCGAACACCCGAAGTCTTTTCGAAAATTTCAAATCCCTGCCAGAATATTCAATTCTCAGAGGATTGAAACAGCGTAGTTTTGCAACAGCCCCCCCCCTCTCTGATTCTCTGAACGACGACGTAATTTCCTGTGGATCTTCGCTTAAGCTGGGCCGACGCTTTGAAAAGCGTCCGTACCGCGTTGTTGGGGAACTGTCTATGTGGTTTTTTTGATGTTGTGAAGTTTACGCTGTGTTTCCGGCTCTCAGCCCTGCGGGCCGCGCGGCAGAAGCTCGAAGGAGTCCACGTAGATGTTGGTGGTGGTGTGCTTGATGGCGTTGCGGTCTTCCCACACGCGCGTGCGGATTTTGCCCTCAAGCAGCAGGCGTGAGCCCTTGCGGATGTATTTCTCGGCAAATTCGGCGTTGGCGTCCCACATCACGATGTTGTGCCACTCGGTGCGCTCGGGTATCTGCACGCCGGCAGGGGTGGTGTAGGCCGGCTCGTTGGTGGCGAGGGAAAACTCCGCCACCAGGCGCGTCTGCACGTAGCGCATCTTGGGGTCGGTGCCCACGTTGCCCATGAGTATTGCCTTGTTCATCGCTTGCAGCAGGCTGATAGTCCGGCGGCCACGGCAGCCGAGAATCCGGCCTGCTCCATGGCCAGAAGGCCGCGGATGGTGGCTCCGCCGGGAGTGGTTACACTGTCGATCAGGGCTTCGGGATGGGCATCGGGCGCTTCGAGCATGGCAGCGGCTCCGCGCAGGGTGCGGGCCACGTAGGCGGTGGCCTGGTCCGGCGCCAGGCCCAGAGCCACGGCACCCTCGGTGGCGGCGCGCACGTAGCGCAGCGCGAATGCTATGCCGCAGGAGGCCACGGCCATGGCAGGCTCGAAGAGGCGTTCCTCCACGATGGCCACTTCGCCCGTGGGGGCAAGTGCTTTCTTGAGCTCGGCCGCGGCGTCCTCGCTCCCGGCCCCGTGGCAGATGAAGCTCATCCCTTCGCCGCAAGCGATGGCCACGTTGGGCATCAGGCGCAGCGCGTGCAGGGCGCCGCTCATTTCAAGCTGCTCCAGGGTGATACCCGGCGCGAGGCTCACCATAGCAGCCTTCGGCGCCACGGCCAGCGCCTGCCGCATCACGGATATTATCTGGTGGGGCTTCACGGCCAGAACCACCATATCGGTGCCACGCACGGCTTCGGGGATGTTGTCGGCCACGCGCATTCCCGGACACCCGGCTGCGAGCGCCACGGCACGCGCGGCTGTGCGGTTGTGCACGGCCACCGTGCATCCTGCCTGCCACAGGGCATGGGCTATAGGGCCGCCCATGTGGCCTGTTCCTATTACTGCTATATTCATAGTTGGAGAAATTTTGGAGCGGTGAGATATACGCCGAAGGAGATGCCCGCCTGCCAGCCGGCTGTGTAGCCGGTGGTATAGTTGCACCATCCGGTGATGGCGGCGAATGGCAGTTTGTAGCTCACGGCGGCTTCACCCAGGAATTCCGGGTCGTGCAGCCAGCGGCCATAATAGGCCGTGGTGCGGTCTGTGCCCTCGCATATCTTGCGCAGGGGCAGGAAGCCGTAGAGTCCCAGGCGGGCGCTCAGGGCGTCGTTGTAGCGATATACGGGCACCAGGCCTGCGCCCAGGAAGCTGTTGGCGCGGAAGGAGGCCCTGAAGGCATCGGCGCTCGACGGCGTGGGCTCAAACACCGGCGCTGCCGTGATGGCGGCATTGTAGTTGCGGGCCAGCTTGCGCGTCGAGAGCATGGCATGGCCTTCCACGCCCATGCTGAAGTGGCGCGTGGCTGGGAAGTAGCTGCGCACCCGGGCCTCGGCCTGCACCCACATCGGCGATGTCGATTCGGCGGTGAGGCCAGAGAGGGCCGAGTGGTGGCGCATACTGCCGCCCACGGCCATTGCTCTGGCGCTCAGGGCAAAGCCTTCCACGGGATAATTCTCGGCATTGAGCGTGGAGCGGCGGTAGGTGGCTCCTGCCTGCCATAGCACGTACGACGCGCGGTCACGCCCGTAGGCGTAGTTGTCGATGGTGTTGTCGCGATAGAAATAGTCGAGCAGATTGCCCGCGCCGCCAAAGACGTAGACCGTGCCGGAGCGCCCGGCGGCCATGCACAGTTTCAGGCGTCCGAAGAATTCTTTGCCTATGACGTAGACCGGCAGCCGGTTGTCGAAGAAGGCTGCGGCGGATTCGTAGTATTTGCGGCGCCACGCCACGGCTTCCAGCCCCAGCGCCATGGGCAGCCGGGTGGGGGTGTAGATACGAGCGTCGGCGGCCGCCGCCATATAGCTCTGGCCTATCCATGCCTGCGCCCCGGCCTCCATGCTGTGGAAGCTCAGCGACGAGATGTGGCCGCCCAGGTAGAGATAGCTGTTGGTCGACGAGGTGAGGTAGCCGCCCACCGATGCCTTGGCGTTGCCCTTGAGCCACGTGCGGGCATCCAGCCGGAAGTATCTGGCCGAGTCGGGGCGATGGGCCGTGAGGCGCACGTCGCGGATGCGGCCCGTCGAGATGGCGCGGTAGTAGGCATCGCGCGCCGTGACCACGCCGAAGGTGTCGCCGCTGTCTCTGTAGCGGTTTTGCTCAAAGAGGTGGTGCATGAAGCGGTTCTGCTGCCGGGTGCCGCCCGTGATGTCCACGCTGTCGAATCGCAGCTCGGGCACCCGGGCCTTGAACGCGCTGCGGCGCACGTCGCGCGCCACGGCCGGAATGCGTGCCGTCACGCGGTCGCAGATACTGTCGATGCGCGCCTTGGCAAAGTCATAGCCTATGCGGCTGATTTCCTCGGCACGCTGGAAGTCGAGCAGTCCGAAGCGGTCGAGGTCCAGGCGCAGGTTCACCAGGCGTGCGGCCGGGATATCGGCATGGTCGGGTGCCATGATCAGCTGCTCGATCTGGTCGAGCAGCGATGTCTGTGGGCCGCTGTCGGTGCTTCCCACATTCACGCCTATGATGATGTCGGGCGCAAATTCGTCGTTCATCACGTCCAGGGGGTAGTTGTCGTAGATGCCGCCGTCGTAGAGCAGGCGCCCGTCTATCTCCGTGGGCTGAAACACGCCCGGAAAGCTCATCGACGCGCGCACGCTGCGACCCAGGTCGCCGCTGCGCAGCACCACCTTGTGCTTGGCCTTGCCGTCGCTGGCCACGCAGCGAAACGGCACCATCAGGCGGTCGAAGTCGCCGCCGCAGGCCGCGGTGTAGGGCGAGAACAGGCGCATGAACTCAAAGTTCATGGGCAGCGGCGATATCAGGCTGGCGGGCACGGCGTCGGTGGTGTCGCGCCGCCCCACGTCGAAGCTGAACATTGCCGGCGACGGTGCCGGGGCGCTGAAGTAGAACGACAGCGACGGGTCTATCGTGCCCGTGCTCCAGTAGCCGAAGGATTTCGACGTCACCAGGGCCAGCATTTCGTCGGGCGTGTAGCCCATGGCGTATAGCGAGCCTATGATGGAGCCCATCGAGGTGCCGGCCACGTAGTCGATGGCGATGTCGTGCTCTTCCAGTGCTTTGATCACGCCTATATGGGCGATGCCCTTGGCACCGCCGCCGCTCAGCACCAGTCCCACGCTCTGCCGTGCCTCTGCCGTCAGGGCCAGCACGGCCGCCACTATCGTCAGCAGCGCCCTCGTCATTGCGGCGTGATGAAGGAGTCCTTGAATCCCAGGAAGTAAAGCACGCCGTCGATGCCTATCGTGGAGATGCTCTGCTTGGCCGTCTGCTTCACCTTGGGCTTGGCATGGAAGGCTATGCCCAGGCCGGCGGTGGCCAGCATGGGCAGGTCGTTGGCACCGTCGCCCACGGCGATTGTCTGGGCGATGTCGATGTTTTCCACCTGCGCGATGATGCGCAGCAGCTCGGCCTTGCGCTTGCCGTCCACGATGTCGCCCAGGTAGCGGCCGGTGAGTTTGCCGTCCACTATTTCCAGCTCGTTGGCATATACGTAGTCGATTCCGAAGCGGCGCTTGAGATAGTTGCCGAAGTAGGTGAAGCCGCCCGAGAGGATTGCCGTCTTGTAGCCGGTGCGCTTGAGCACCTCCATGAGGCGCTCCACGCCCTCTGTGATGGGCAGGCTCTCGGCTATTTCGTGCATCACGCTCTCGTCGAGTCCCTTGAGCAGTGCCACGCGCTCCTTGAAGCTCTCGCAGAAGTCGATTTCGCCGCGCATGGCGCGCTCGGTGATGGCCTTCACCTGCGCGCCCACTCCTGCGCGCTCGGCCAGCTCGTCGATCACCTCGGTCTCTATCAGGGTCGAATCCATATCGAAGCACACCAGGCGGCGGCAGCGGCGGAAGAGATTGTCCTGCTGCAGCGAGATGTCGAAGCCGTTTTCGGCCGAAATCTGCATGAAGCGGCTCTGCATCGCGGCCGCGTCCTGAGGATTGCCGCGCACCGAAAACTCCACGCAGCTCTTCGACAGCGGTTCGTCGTCGTCGTTCAGGGGCATGCGGCCCGTCAGACGCTGGATGCTGTCGATATTGAGGCCCTGCCGGGCGATCTCGGCTGATACCAGGGCTATGTGGCGGGCGCTCAGGCGGCGTCCCAGGGTGGTGATGATCCAGCGGTTCTTGCCCTGGCGCTGCACCCAGTCGTCGTATTCCTTCTCGGTAATGGGCGTGAAGCGGATGCGCACGTTCAGCTCGTAGGCCTTGAACAGCAGGTCCTTCATTATGTCGCCGCTGCGCCCGCCGCTGGTGCTGATGAGAATGCCCAGCGAGAGATAGTGGTGAATGTCGGCCTGGCCGATATCGAGGATGCGGGCGTCGTACTTGGCCAGAATCTCTGTGAGCGCCGAGGTCACGCCGGGACGGTCGGAGCCGGAGATGTTTATGAGAATGAGTTCGAGATCCATTTATCTTGCTTCTGTGTCGTAGTTCTTGAAATACAGGGCCACGGCTTGCCTTAGCTTGTCGAAGGCCTCTTCTCCGGCGGCGGGCACGGGCTCGTCGGCGCCGCTCACGGCCAGCGTGGCATAAGGGTGCCAGCCTTCCACGCGGCCGCCCACGGCCAGCACCGGCACGCCGGCTTTATAGGCGTGGCGGGCCACGGTGGCCACCACCTTGCCCATCGATGTCTGGCTGTCGACGCATCCTTCGCCGGTGATCACCAGCCGGGCGCGGTCGAGAGGCATGGCCAGCTTGCTCAGCACCAGTTCCGAACCCGGCACCAGTTGGGTGCCTGGCACGAGCGAGAGGCCGTAGCCTATGCCGCCGCCGGCACCCGTGAAGGGCGCCGCGGGATTGCCGCCCGTGACGCGCGCCCAGTGCTCCAGAGCCTGCCTCAGGCGCGGCATCTGCGAGGGCTTGAACCCTTTCTGAGCGGCAAAGTCCAGAGCCGACATCCGGCCCAGCGACGGCAGCAGCGATGCCCCCACGTCGGCCAGCCCCACGAGCCTGCCNGCATAGCGCTGCAGCCCCGANAGGTCCACGCGGCGCACCGTGTGGAGCAATTCTGGCGTGAGNGGTTTTTCAATGAGGGCGCCTGTGGCATCGAAAGCCTTCATTCCCAGNGCTTGAAGCATGCCTGCGCCGCCGTCGCAGCANGCGGTGCCGCCTATGGCCACGAAGGTGTCGCTGCCGCGCTTGATGGCATTGCCCAGGGCATAGCTCGACCGCTGCATGGCCGGCGTGCGCCCGTAGCATTGCGGCCCGGTGTGGGCATGCGATTCCACGATATCCTCGCCGTCGTCAAGCAGCGGCCCCAGGATTTCTGCCGTGCCCTCGCCGCCGTCGGCCATGGGGCATATCTTGATGGTGCTGTCGGCACCCGCGTCGGCGAGTCCCTGAGCTATCGCGCGCGCGGCCTCGGAGGCCGATAGCGTGCCTTTGAATTTGTCCGGAGCTATTATTATCATATATGAGACAAAGTTACGATTTTTTTCGCAAAACCACCGCNACTCGTGCCCATTTTGTTTTTCGNTGCCACAATCNGTGTNTTGCGACGCGCTGATACTCAGNTGTATGTGGCTTTGGGTCCAACAATCGCGTCATCAAGTGCGAAAATGTGGTAATTCCGGACCACTCCTGTTCGTAACTTTGCAGTGTAAAATCATAGCGCGCCCCTCTGAGCTCAGGGCGCCACCCCGGCCGGGATTTTACACACGCACCGAGATTATCAACCCTATTTGTTCCACCCGTTAAAATCTATAATCTTATCCACATGCTTCACCTTTCAGCCCACCGCCCGCGCGACATGCCCTGAACCATGGGGCCGNTTCCGCAAGTTTCGACAATAGCGCTTCCTCGCAGCTTCGGAAAACGCCCCGCCCAGAAATCACCACGGCGGCCAGGATGCCGCTCTGCTCCGCTTATNCGATACGGGGGCGCGCCATGGAGCGCCCCTGCATCAACATTTTTTATGTGTTATTCTGCAAAATTGACCAATATTGGCCNATATTGCCGTCTCATTATGCTTTTTTCGTAAGCTCCGCNCNGGAAAGTGTGGAGAAAAATGCGTATCTTTGCATATATTTTCATAATTACCCGAATCATGAGATTTGCCTCCCGCCTGCTCCTTGCGAGCGCCCTTGCCACCGCGGCCATAGTGCCGGCCGCGGCCGAGAAGTTAGTAATGATGCACACCAACGACACGCATTCGCAGATCGACCCGTTTGACGACGACGATATGGCCGGTGTGCTCCGCCGCAAGGTGGTGATCGACAGCGTGAGGGCCCANGAGCCCCACACGCTCCTCATCGACGCCGGCGATATGGTGCAGGGCAGCCTCTTCTTCACCATCTTNGGCGGCGAAGTGGAGGAAAAGGTGGCGAATGCCCTGGGCTACGACCTGCGCATCCTGGGCAACCACGAATTCGACAACGGTATCGACAGCATGGCACGGTGGATGGCGATGTCGTCGGCCGAGCTGATCAGCACCAACTACGACATGCGCGACACACGCCTCGTGGGCAAGCTCTTCAAGCCCTATACCATCAAGGAGGTGGGCGGTAAGCGCATAGGTTTCATCGGTATCAACCGCGACCCCGAAGGCCTGGCACGCGTCGGCACCTACGACGGCGTGAAGTATCACGACGCCATCGAAGCGGCCAACGCCGCGGCATGGTGGCTCAAGAACGTGGAGCACTGCGACGCCGTGGTGGCTCTCACGCACATTGGCTACAAAGTGAGCGACGATATCGACGACGTGACCCTCGCGGCCTCGTCGCGCGACATCGACGTGATCATCGGCGGACACAGCCACACCGTGATCGACCCCGCCACGGAGAAAGGCCGCGCAATGGGCCACCTCCTCAACGCCGTAGGCGACACCGTGCTGGTGGCTCAGACGGGCAAAGGTGCACGCAACCTGGGCATCGTGGAGCTCGACCTTGAGACGCTCCGCCCATCGTCGCGCTACATCAGCGTGGATTCGCGCCTCGATGGCCGCGTCAACAGCGATCTGGCCGATATGATCGGAAGCTATCGCCAGGGCGTGGACTCGCTCAACTCCGTGCGCGTGGCCACCTCGGCCGTGCCTCTGCCGCAGGGAAGCCCCGAACTGCTCAACTATGTCACCGACTTCGTGCTGGAGCGCGGCCGGGAGCTCGCGCCTGATGTAGACCTGGCCATCATGAACCGCGGAGGCCTGCGTCGCTCGCTCCCCCAGGGCGACATCACCGAGGGACAGATAATCATGATGATGCCCTTCTATAANTATATCGACGTNATCGATATCAAGGGCTCCGACCTGCTGGACGCTTTCGACGTCACCGCCGCCTTCGGCGGCCAGGGCGTGAGCAGCAACGTTTCCGCCACAGTCAATACCACCACCAAGAAGGCTTCCAATGTGAAAATCAACGGCAAGCCCATCGACCCCAAGGCCACTTATCGCCTGGCCACGATCGACTACCTGAGCTCCGGCGGCGACTATATGAAGCCCTTCACGCATGGTGCGAAAGTGGCCCAGAGCCCCAATGTGATATACTACGACCTCATGGACCACATGCGCGCAACCAACGAAATTATCAATCCCTCGGCCCAGAGCCGCGTGAAGGTAGTCAAATAAGCGCGGTCGCGTTCTCAACACCTAAAAAAACACGTCTTTTATTAATATAATGAAACTGAAATTCATTCTTCCTGCGGCCGCTCTTGCGGTGGTTGCGCTGGCCGCAGTGGCCGTGCGCCCCAATCTTGTGGCCCGAGCCGATACCCGTGCCTGCGAGAAGTGGGTCGATTCGGTCTACAACTCCCTCACGCCGCGCCAGCGAGTGGCCCAGCTGTTCTGCCCCAAGATCGACCCCCGGCGCGCCGACGCGCGCCAGGCTGCCAAGCGTTATGCCGAAGCCGGTGTGGGCGGTCTCCTTTTCAGCGAGGGCAACCTTGAGCAATACGCCTCGCTCACCAATTATGTGCAGAGCCTGGCTAAGGTGCCCGTGCTCATGACCTTCGACGGCGAGTGGGGCCTCTCGATGCGCGTGGACGACACTCCGCGCTTCCCCCGCAATATGGGCCTCGGAGCCGTGCGCGACGAGCGCCTGCTGTATCAATATGGTCGCGAGATGGCGCGTGAGTGCCGCCTGCTGGGTATCCACGTGAATTTCGCACCCGTCGTGGACGTTAATTCCAATCCCTCCAATCCCGTTATAGGCCAGCGCTCTTTCGGCGAGGATCCCGCCCGCGTGGCCGCCCTGGGAGTGGCATATTCGCAGGGCCTTGAGGATGGCGGCGTGCAGGCCGTGGCAAAGCACTTCCCCGGCCATGGCGACACCGCCACCGATTCCCACAAGGCTTTCACGCAGGTGAACCACACGAAGGCGCGTCTCGACAGTGTCGACCTCGTGCCCTTCCGCAGCTATGTCGACGCCGGTTGCTCGGGCGTGATGGTGGGCCACATTTCCGTGCCCGCCGTGGACGCCACCGGCACCCCCGCATCATTGTCGCACAAAATCACCACCGGCATGCTGCGCGACGACCTGGGTTTCGACGGCCTCATCTACACCGATGCCCTCGACATGAAGGGCGCGCAGGTGGCCGGCAAGAACAACTGCATCCTGGCCCTTGAAGCCGGAGCCGATGTGCTCCTTTCGGGCATCCGCACCCTCAGCGACATCGAAGCCGTGGAGGCTGCCGTGACCGCCGGCCGCATCCCCGCATCCGAAATCGAGCAGCGCTGCAAGCGCGTGCTCCGCTACAAATACCTGCTGGGACTCAACGAGCTCGCCCCCGTCGATAGCGACATCAAGCACCTCTCGGCTCAGATCAACAGCGACCGCGCCGACCGCGTGAACCGTCTCGTCACCGCCGCCACCATGACCGTGCTGCGCAACGACGGCGATATTCTCCCCCTGGGCAACCTCGACAAGCAGAGCATAGCCATCGTGAGCATAGGCGCTCCGGCAGGCGACGAATTCGCCGACATGTGTTCGCGCTACGCCTCGGTCAAGACCTTCAACGTGAAGGAAAACGCCCGCCTCACGGCCTCCACCGTGGCCGCGATACGCAAGCACGACGTGGTGGTGATGGCCGTCTACACCGACAAGCCCTGGGCGCGCGAATCGGCAGCTTTGCTGCGCGGCACGCAGGGCCTCGTGGAAGTGTTCTTCGTCAATCCCTATCGCATGGCGCGTTTCGACGCCTCCATCAAGGGCGCCGCAGCCGTGCTCCTGGCCTACGACGACACGCCTCTCACGCGTGAATACGCCGCTCAGGCCATCTTCGGCGGCATCAACGTGGACGGTCGCCTGCCGGTGGCCGTCAAAGGCCTCTTCCCCAAGGGTGCCGGTATCGACCTGCGCAAGACCCGCCTGGGCTACACCGTGCCCGAGGCGAAGGGACTGCGTGCCTCGCTCTCCGATAGCATCGACAGCATCGTGGCCGTGGGACTCCGCACCGGTGCCTTCCCCGGATGCCAGGTGCTCGTGGCCCGCGGGGGCGACATCGTGCACAGCCGCAGCTACGGCCACACCACCCAGGGTGGCCCCGAAGTTACCCACTCCACCGTCTACGACCTTGCTTCCGTGTCGAAGGCCCTGGGCACTCTCCCGGGCGTGATGAAGGCCTATGATATGGGCCTCTTCAACCTCGACGACCTCGCCTCCAAGCACATTCCCGGCCTGCGCGAGAGCGACAAGGCCGACGTCACCGTCAAGCAGCTGCTCTACCACGAATCGGGCATCCGTCCGTCGCTGGCTGTGCACGATGCCATGTTCGACCCCGAGAGCTATTCCGGCCCGCTGATGACCGGCAAGAAAGACGCAAATCACAATATTCTTATCCAGCGTGGCGCCTACGGCAACGATGCCGCGCGCCTGCGCTCCGACATCACCCGCACCGCGCCCGCGCCGGGATTCGACATCGAAGCCGCCCGCGGCCTCTACGTGGGCCAGGCCACTATCGACACCCTGATGCACCGCATCTACCACTCGCCGCTGCGAGCCAATAAGAACTACACCTACAGCTGCCTCAACTTCTGCCTGCTCATGGATATGGAGCAGCGCCTCACGGGGCAGCCCCACCAGCAGTTCATGACCGACAGCGTGTGGGCTCCTCTGGGTGCCTACACCGCATGCTACCGCCCCCTCTCCAAGCATCCCCTCGAAAAGATTGCGCCCACCGAAAACGACACCTTCCTGCGCCGCCAGACGGTGCACGGCTACGTGCACGACGAGACGGCTGCCATGCTGGGCGGCGTGAGCGGCAACGCCGGTGTGTTTGCCTGCGCCGACGACCTGGCNAAGGTGTGCCAGATGTGGCTCAACGGTGGCACCTATGGCGACAAGCGAGTGCTCTCGCAGGCCACCGTGGATCTCTTCACCAAGAGCAAGAGCCCCACGTGCCGCCGAGGCCTGGGATTCGACAAGCCCGACGTGGACAAGCCCGAAAACTCCCCCACATGCGACGAGGCCGGAGCTGCCGTCTATGGCCACCTGGGCTTCACCGGCACAGTGTTCTGGGTAGACCCCGAGCAGGATCTGATTTTCATCTTCCTCACCAATCGTGTGAACCCCACCCGCGACAACTCTGCCTTCAACAAGCTCAACATCCGCCCCGAGCTTTTCCGCCAGGTCTACAAGGCCATCATATAGGCACCGCTATATACCGGCAAGAGGCTGCGCCCCGCGGGGCGCAGCCTCTTGCTGCGTGTTGCAGCATGTTATCCCAGCAGCACGTCGAGCACCATCATGAGGGCGAAACCGAGCGCGAAGCCTATTGTGCCCATATTGGAGTGCCGCCCTTCCTGAGTCTCGGGGATGAGCTCTTCCACCACCACATACATCATGGCACCTGCGGCAAACGATAGCAGATAGGGCAGGATGGGGAGCACCACAGAGGCCAGCAGAATGGTGATCACGGCCGCCACGGGCTCCACGGCACCGCTCAGCGAACCCATCAGGAATGATTTCCCGCGGCTGTTGCCGGCAGCCCTCAGGGGCATCGACACGATGGCCCCTTCCGGAAAATTCTGGATGGCTATGCCCAGCGACAGAGCCAGCGCGCCGGCCATGGGCAGATAAGCACTGTGTTCGAGCGCTGCCGCGAGCGCCACGCCCACGGCCATGCCTTCCGGTATGTTGTGGAGCGTCACGGCAAACACCAGTTTGGTCGTTTTCGACACGTGCATTGCAGGTCCTTCGCTCCGGTCGCTGTCTATGTGCTGATGCGGCACGAGCTCATCGAGTATCAGCAGGAATATTATGCCTCCGAGGAATCCCGTGATNGCCGGAACGATGCTCATGATGCCTTCCTTGCCCGTCATCTCTATCGAGGGAATCAGCAGCGACCACACCGAGGCCGCCACCATCACTCCGGCGGCGAATCCGGTGAGAGTTTTTTGCAGACGCGCGGGCATCGCCCTCCTGATAAGGAAGACGCAGGCCGCACCCAGCGTGGTGCCGAGAAAGGGGAGTAGCAGTCCGATGTATAAGCCGTCCATGTATTTCAAACAAGGCGGCGATAAAATTGGTTCTGCGAAAATTTCCATAAAACACCTTGCAATAGGAAGTTTTCCACTATCTTTGCGGAATAAGACTGCATTATGAAACACTTTTCTGCATACCTCATCGCCCTGATGCTCATGCTGGGTGGCTCCGGCCCGGCCCACGCGCAGCTCATTCAGCGCGCCGAGAATCTCATACGCACGGTACTCACCGAGGACGACCGCGACAGCATGGCTGCCGCCCACGATTCCCCGGCCGCCATGCGCGAGCGCATCGGGAGCGACTCCGCGCGCCTGGCCGAACTTGAGCAGCGGCTGCGCGACATGACGGGCAATGAACTCGTGCTGAGGGCCGAGCTCGACAGGGCACTCAACGCGGGCCGGGCGGCCGACTCCCTCAAGCTGGCCGGCCAGCGCCACCGCATCGACTCGCTGCGGGCCGTGACGCCCGGCGTGCCCGTGGTGGTGGAGGGCGACACCCTCATGGTGCTGTATGCCAACCGCGGCGGCTACACAGCCTCGGAGCGTGCCGCGATGCTGGCCGATGCCATGCTCCGTTGCAGCCGCGACAAGAGCTTGCGCGGCGACACCTTGCGCACGCTCGAAAACGATGGCTACACCGATATAATGTGTGGCCACAAAGTGCTCCACACCGTATCGGATCTCGATGCGATGTGGGAGGGTACCACACGCGCGGAACTCGCCGCGGGGTATGTGCCCGTGCTCGCTGCCAAGCTGCAGAGCATGCACCGCGGACGCACCTTCCTGGAGATCCTGTCGCGTGCCGCTCTGTTTGTGCTCGTGGTTGTGGTGCAGTATCTGCTGTTTCGTCTCACCAATTATCTGTTTCGCAAGCTGCGCCGCTATATCATCCGCTTCAAGCAGCAGAAGCTCAAGCCGGTGATTATACGCGACTACGAACTGCTCGACAAGCGCCGCCTGGGGCGGATTCTCGTATTCTTCTGCAATATCCTGCGTTATCTCGTGCTGCTCACGCAGCTGATGTTCAGCGTGCCCATCCTCTTCGCTATCTTCCCGCAAACGGAGAAGCTGGCATTGACCATATTGCACTATATTCTCGAACCCGTGCGGATGGTGCTCGTGTCGGTCGTGGAATATATTCCCAATCTGTTTATTATCGTGGTGATATGGCTGTGCATCAGGTATCTGATAAAGGGCCTGCGCTACATCGCCGGGGAGATCGAAAGCGAGAAGCTGAAAATCAACGGATTCTACCCCGACTGGGCTCGCCCCACATTCAATATCGTGCGCTTCCTGCTCTATGCGTTCATGATAGCTATGGTATATCCGTATCTGCCCGGCTCCGACTCGGGAGTGTTTCAGGGTATATCGGTGTTTGTGGGTCTCATCGTGTCGCTGGGGTCAAGCACGGTGATAGGCAATATCATAGCCGGACTTGTGATCACCTACATGCGCCCGTTCAAGCTGGGCGACCGTATCAAGCTCGACGACACCACCGGCAACGTGATCGANAAAACNCCCTTCGTGACGCGCCTGCGCACTCCCAAAAACGAAGTGGTGACGATACCCAATTCTTTCATAATGTCGTCCCACACGGTGAACTACAGCGCCTCCGCCCGCCGCTTCGGACTCATTATCCACACCACCGTGACCATCGGCTACGATGCCCCGTGGCGTCTCGTCCACCAGTTGCTTATAAACGCGGCACGCATGACGCCCGGCGTGCTTGAGGATCCCAAGCCCTTCGTGCTCGAAACGGAGCTTCAGGACTATTATCCCTGCTACCAGATCAACGCCTATATAAAGGATGCCGACGGGATGGCCGTGATTAAATCCGAGCTCCACCGCAACATCCAGGACGTGTTCAACGAAGCCGGTGTGGAAATCATGTCGCCCCACTATGTGGCCACCCGCGACGGCAACGCCTCCACAATCCCCGCGGATGAAATGAAAGACAGTTTGTAGCCGCCAAGGTGAACTTTATATCAGACGGCACGCCATCGCGGGCATGGAGGACAGTGTGTGCCTTGCTGCCCCTTTCTTTTTCCCAGTTTTAGGATGGCGACCTACTCCCTTGAAAAGCAGGTTGGAGAACAGCGTGATATTTCCTTGATATGGAGGAGGACGAATGAATTAGTTTAATATCATTCCAATAATGCATACAATGGGCGAAATAGCAATTACTGATAAAACTGTCCCTATAATTCTTGTGGCTACGGAATGAATATAATATCCATTACGTTTCCTCCAAATTACCAATAGGAGAAATATGGATTCAAGTATTCCGACTATTACGAAATATAAAGAGAATAAAGCTAATCCCATAAATTTCAGTTGTGCTATTATTACTTAGCGCAAAAGTAGTCATTTTCTACGTCTTTTCCAACTAATAGTTAGTACTTTAACCTTGCAGTATGAGTTATCCCAACGCCATAGAAGTATGTAGAGCGGAGTTATTCACAAAAGAGGTGGAACTCCAGAACGCTATCCACAAGCTCTTGTGGATAAGGTGCTTCGTGTGCGCGAGATGTATAACTGGTTTATCGCCAATCCCGACGGCACCGACCGCGAATTTGTCGCCGATGGATACCGAACATCCAGTCGAAGATTGACGCAATGATTGAGANGTATCGCAAGGAAACTATCGACATTGAAGATGTGGNGTTTGAGGAATACGACTTGGAGTTTGATACACTGTTCCCTGACAAAGAACAGGCTGCTGATGCAGATAGCGCGATTTAGTCCGGCTTAATTGGAGCTAAACTCATACTCGCNGTGAATAAGCATAACAACAATAGTATCAACACAAGACCACCAACTATCAATATACATAGTAATCTTATCCACGCATTATCTATTTTCCNCGAGATAACCNCNGNGANCCAACGCAGAAAGAATATAGCAGCTATAATAATTGCTATAAACGCAGATATGTAGATGGCTGATTGCATGGTACAAAGATACGTAATATTTTCCGATGGCAGAGAAGAAAGTTTACTTTAACAAGCNCCAACGCCTTAGCAGCTTATCGGTGCCAATATANCGTCACTGTCGGCGGACGAAGAACTGGAAAGACCGACTCAAAAGGTCAAGCTACATTCTCAGGAAATGANGCTTGCACANGTAGGCTCGCCACTCGCTATCGAGAACGCCCACCGCAATCTCCTTGATATGGAAGATGATGAATAGCAGATTTTTTTGCTAACTTTGCGNTATGACAAGCAAAGAATTTGATAAATGTGTAAATANCTCTCGCAAANCTGTCGGGAGTGAATATGGCTGGAAAAAAAGTGGTTACGTTAGCTATAAAATCGTTAACGGTTATTTCTTTTACCTATTACACCTCGTAAATGCCAGTATAGATCTACATGTTAAGCCATTTTACGCAGATGATTTGTGGTGTGATATTTTCCAAATTCCGGAAGCCAAGAAACCGATAAGNNTGCGTGGCAATGGNGCATTTGCCTTGCCCGGAGAGCCCATTGCGTCTTATGATACTTTCCCNGGNAACAGTAAAACTTATTCCGAGTCAATTATTGGGGATATTTGGGAATCCGTATTTAATGAAATTGAATCGGATATACGTAANTTTATATCAAAAAATCCGTCTGCGGACTTGTATATGCCTCCCTCTACTAACGCTCGCGGANACATCTCTTTATCATATCTTGTTGCATTATTGCATAATAANAGAATNTCAGAGGTGATAAATCTCGTTAATACGGCTCGTCAAGAGGGTCATTGCTCTGGAATGGTCAAAGTCAAATTGTTTGAGGAGGAAGAAAAAGACGGTTATTCNTTTATTTTAGATTACGCTAACTCATTAAGTTAAACGCTTGTCTTTTACAGNATANAACGGCTTATGTATNTTCGCNGTACATAAGCCGTTNTNTATGTNNTANCCNAANGCNANAGGGTCTTTTATTTGAAGAACGGAATTAGGATGCTGCGTAATTTCCGAAAGCTTCTGCAAAACCATTTCAGAGGATGTGCTTAAACCTACGCGAATCGCCATCCATGCTTTTACAAGAAAAGGACGCACCATGGTGCGTCCTTACATTTTGCTGAGTATCAGTCTTTTGGGTGGTTGTGGTGTGGTGGCCGCGGAGAGCTCTCTTATCAGGTGGGGGATTGCGCGGGCAAGGAGTAGGCGCGGCGGGAGCTGCGGATGCGGAAGCCGGTGAGGGCGAGGATGATCGACATCAGGGGCGACATGTAGTTGAAGATGCAGCAGGGCAGGTACACGATGGTGGCTACGCCCAGGACGGCGCTCTGCGTGACGCCGCAGGAGTTCCAGGGGATGAGCACGGAGGTGACGCTCACGCTATCTTCCATCGCGCGGCTGAGCAGGCGTGGCTCAAGCCCGGCGCGGCGGTAGACGTTGCGATACATGTTGCCGCCGATGATGAGCGACAGGTATTGGTCGGCGGTGCAGGAGTTGAGAAACAGGCCGCTGCACACGGTGGTGCCCACGATGGAGCCTCGGCGCGCGAGGCGGCGCGTGAAGGCGTGGGTGATGGAGCTGATCATGCCGGTGCCTATCATCACCGCTCCGAATATCATGGCGCTGAGCACCAGCGCGATCGTGGGCAGCATTCCCGTGATGCCGGAGGTGGAGGCGAGGGAGTCGAGGAGGGGGGAGCCGGTGTGGAGAGAGGTCTCGTGCCAGAGCGTGCGCGCGATGCCGGCGATGTGGCCGGCGTCGCCTTCGAGGAGGGGTAGCAGGTGGGGCTGAAAGGCGAAGATGCCGGCGGTGCCTGTGGCGGCTCCGGCGGCGAGCACCCAGAGGGTGGGGACGCGCAGGGCCAGCAGGGTGACGGTCACGGCCGGGATAGCGAGTGTCCAGGGTGATATGTTGAAGGTGGAGTGGAGGGCGCCGGTGATCTCGCTTGTGCCGGCGGCTGTGCCATGCTCGCTCCAGAGGCCCACCGTGGCGTAGACGGCGAGGGCGAGGGCCATGGCGGGCACGGAGGTGAGCATCATGTATCGGATGTGCTTGAAGAGGTCTACTCCGCAGGCCGAGGATGCTACAACGGTGGTGTCGCTCAGCGGCGACATTTTGTCGCCGAAGTAGGCGCCGGAGATTATGGCGCCGGCTATCCATGCTTCGGAGTAGCCGAGCACGGTGCCTATGCCCATGAATGCCACGCCTATGGTGGCTATAGTGCTCCAGGAGCTGCCGGTGAGCACCGACACTGCGCCACACACGGCGCATGCTATGACCAGGAAGTAGGTGGGGTGGATGATGTTGAGGCCGTAGACGATGAGGGTGGGCACCACGCCGCTGAGCATCCAGGTGGTGGCCACCATGCTGATGCAGAGCAGCATGGGCACGGCCGGGAGAATCTGCACGGCGCTGCGCTGGAGGCCGGTGCGCAGGGAGCGTGCCGAGTAGCTGTGGCCCAGGCGGCCGAGCAGCAGGCTCAGGGCGGCTGCGCTCAGCAGGATGACAGGGCTATAGGTGTTGATGAGGTCGGCACCTCCGCTCGCGATGATGCCCACGAGCATCACGAGAAGGAATATGATGGGCAGCAGCGAGAGTGCCGGCGCGGGACGGCGCAGGGCGCCTGATGGGGGAAAAAATACGTTGTTCATTTTTGCGAGTGCAAAATTACAACTTTTTTCCTGAATCTGATGCTGCGGATTGATTATTTATGGCATGTAATGGAAAATTTGCCAAAATTATGTGAAAAGCTATCGCACTTTGTCGGGGTTGCGCGCGACGAATTCTTTCCAGGAATGTGGTCCGGCGGTCTTTTGGGGTCGTGCGCTCTCGTAGTAGTGGGTGAGTGCCACGGCGAGGGCGTCGGATGCATCGAGCTCTGCGGGGAGTGCCTCGCGTTCGATCTTGAGGATGCGGCGCAGCATTTCCTGCACCTGCTCCTTGCTGGCGGCGCCGTTGCCGGTGATGGCCATCTTGATTTTTCGGGGCTCGTATTCCGTGATGGGCACGTCGCGCGACAGGGCAGCCACCATGGCCACGCCCTGGGCTCGTCCCAGCTTGAGCATCGACTGCACGTTCTTGCCGAAGAAGGGTGCCTCGATGGCCATTTCGTCGGGGAGGAACTGCTCGACCAGCCGGAGCACGCTCTCGTGGATGCGGCGCAGGCGCAGGTAGTGGCTCTCGGTGGCCTTGAACTTGATGGCGCCCAGGTCGATCACCTCCGGTGTGCGCGAGGCGAGGCCCAGCACGCCGTAGCCCATCACGTTGGTGCCGGGATCGATTCCAATAATCACGCGCTGCCAGCGGCGCATCTGCCGGGAAGAGGGCACGTTCATAGCACTTGCAGATTGGTGGCGAAACTCAGGCATCGCTCGCCCCAGCGGGCGGCCATCTCGCGGCCGAGGGCGGCTCCGGAGCCTTCGGTCCAGCGCTTGACGTCGCGCGGCCCTTGAGCGAGCAGCTGCAGGGCGTAGCTGTGGGCGGCGGGGTCGGCATTAGAAATCACGCGGGCGAGAGCCTGCACTTCGAGCCCCTCGGCCTCGGCTCGCGGGATATACGTGTCGCGCAGCCAGTGCAGCAGGGCCGGGGCCAGCTGCTTGTCCACGCAGTAGGTGATGTTGTGGATTATCATGCTATCCTATGCTGCCGCGCTTATAGGCGCGGATGATGAAACCTAAATGGCGGCGCACCGTGCGCGCGGTGCCGTAGTAGTAACACATGATGCGGAAGCGCTCCCAGAGGCTGCGGCGGCGGTGGGCCGTGGTCATGCCTTCGGCCAGATAGTCGACGGTCACGGCCGGGATGTGCACGTTGCGGCGCGAGTGCTGGAGGCAGCGGATGCACCATTCGTAGTCGGCGGAGTATTTCCACCGGGTGTCGAATGCCGTGGCTATGCGGCGGAGTGCCACGAAGGCCTGGTGGCACACGAGCATACCCTCGGAGAAGCTTTCCAGGGTGAGTTCCTCGGGTGCGTCGAGGTGTCGCGGTCCCAGCCTGCGGCGCTGCGCGTCGACGATGTCGGTGTGGCCGTAGACCACGCCTGGATAATCATTGTCCATGATCGCCTGAGCATATAGCTGGAGCGTGTGGGGCGAGTGCAGGGAGTCGCCGGCGTTGAGGAATATGATATATTCTCCCGAGGTGTTGGCCAGTCCCTTGTTCATGGCGTCGTATATTCCCTTGTCGGGCTCGCTGATGACGGTGCGCAGTTGCGAGGGGTTTTGTGCAAGCAGCTCCAGGGTGCCGTCGGTGCTGGCGCCGTCCACGATGAGGTGTTCGTAGAGTCGGCACGTCTGCGTGTCCACGCTGCGGATGGTGGGCAAGATGGTGTCGGCGGCGTTTCGGCACACCGTGATGATGGAAAACAGTGGTTTCATTCGGGCTTGCAGGATGCAAAAAGTGTTCTTACAATTGATTCGGTGGCGGGCATTCCGGCGCGTGTGCGCAGGGTGTAGCCTATCTGTCGCTGGCTTAGGTTGTCGGCCATGTAGTTGGTGAGATGCGGCAGTGCTGATGCCGCCACCTGTCCCCATCGGTAGGCATAGGCCACGGGCATGGAGAGGATGCGTGGTGGCTGGGCGGTGAGGCGGCTCTCGTCGATCCGGTCGATGAGGGTGCAGCGCGCGCTGAGGCCGTCGTTGCTATCGGCGAGCACACACATCAGGCCGTCGCCGGGGCGTGCGACGGATGCAAATTCCAGGGGCGCGCCGTCCCAGTAGCGCAGCAAGGAATTCTCCGGTTTTTCGAAGATCTCCCTGAGGGGCACCTTTGCCACGCGCTCGCCGGCAAAGGCCATGACGAGATATCCGCCCTGGTCGACGTCGTCGGGGCTCACGGTGAGGGCGAGGGTGCAGTCCTTATCGGTGTCGCAATACATATCGGTGGTGGAGTATTTGATTTCGCCCTTGTCGTTGAAGTAGATGTAGCATGCGGGGGCGCTGTAGCCGTCCTCGTAGGAGTGGAGCACGTTGTGGCGCCATGCCGATGTGGCGATGGGGTCGACATGGTTTTCGGCGTCTTCCACGGCCACGGGTGTCACCGGGGTGTTTTTTGTGGCGTCTTCTGCGGTGGAGTCGTCGTCGCTGTCGTTGTCGTCGTCGGCGAGTTCAAGACCTGCGATGCGCATCATTTCGTCGTAGCGGCGCGCGCGGTCGGCCATAAAGATGGCGCGGCTCTCGTCGAGCATGGGCACGGTGGACGAGCTCTGGCGCACGAAGATGTTGCCGCCCAGGAGCACCGGCCTGCGGCTGGGGTCGACCTTGATTATAATCACGCCGCGCTCGGATTCGTCGTCGACCGATACGTGGACGTAGTTGCCCACGGTGGTGCCCAGGTCGTAGCTGCTGCGCACGAGGTTGTCGATGTGCACGCAGAGGTTGTCGAGCGAGCGTATGTTCTTGAACTTCGAGAGATATGCGAGGTCGTCGGCCAGGCCCTTCTCGTAGTGCTGGTCGTTGACGCCGAGGAAGAGGGTGCCTCCGGTGGAGTTGAGGAATCCGGCGATGATTTCGAGGATTTCCTGATGCTGGCGGTCGGGGTCGGGACCGGTAAAGGTCTCGCCCTTGCGTAGTGCCGGGAACACGATGGAGCTCTTGAACTCGACGTATTGCGATTCGGAGCCGTAGTGCTTGAGGTGCTGTGCGTCGCTGTTGACGCCCAGCAGGCTTGCGATGCGCTTCTTGATGAACTTGAGGTTTTCGGTGTCTTCAAGGTCTCCTGAGGCCAGCATGTTGTAGCTGCTGACGAGGCGTGCCAGCTTGCCTTCGAGCTCGTTGCGCGGCGAGTTCACGTAGGGCGCGAGGCTTTCGAGGCTGTGGGGGTCGCCCAGCCACGAGACGATGCGCAGTCGCGAGAAGATGCGCTCCAGCAGCGGGTGCTCCTTCACGGCTGGCGCGAGTGCGTCGAGGCTCTCGGTGTCGATGCGTGTGTTGTCGGCATAGAACTGGTGTTGTCCGAGGAGGGCCATGTGGGTGTGGAGCATCCGTGCGGTGCGCTCGTCCCCTGCCACGAGGGCGAGCACCCGGGCGAGTCCCAGATAGTCTACGGCGGCGAGCAGCTGCGGGGTGGAGAGCGCGTGGAAACGGAGCATCTCCACTATTTCCAGGAGCTCGTCGACGCTCAGGAGCTCGTCGGAGTCGCGCATGATTTCGTCGTCGGCGTCGTCGTCGGTCTCGGCCCCCAGCTGGCGCATGAGGTAGACGAGTGTGTCGTCTTTGCTCACGGTCTCGCCATCGTGGGCGTAGTCAACGATTTCGGCCACGATGTTGCCCTCCACGGGGATGTCGGTGAGGCGCACGCGCACGTAGGTCTGCGGTTCCAGGTTCTCGAATCCGTAGCTTTTGTCGATGAAGAATCCGAAGCCGCGGTCGCCTATGGCGCTGTATCGGGTGCCGGAGGCCACGGTGATCACGGCCAGCATCTCGTCGGTGCGGTTGGCCAGCTCGGTGCGCACGAGCTGGTCGGCGGCGTCCTTGAGGGTGAAAATATAGCGTCCCTCGCTGTCGCATTCCTTCACCTCGGCCCAGAAGCTCAGTGGCTTGCCGTTGGTGCCGGTGTAGCAGCGCGGGTCGAAGTTCTTCACCTTATAGTCGACGATATCGGAGCGGTAGAGGTAGCCCTTGTCGTGCTCGAAGCACGGGTCGATAATCTCGCATATCAGTCGCGGATTGGATCCGAAGCGGTCGGCCTCGGCGGAGATAACGCGGATTTCCACCTCGTCGCCCGGCTCGGCGCGCCGGAGCCTCTCGGACGCTGCCGGGGTGGCGCGTTCTTCGAGGAGGGCCAGCTCTATCTGCTTCCACAGTTCCTGATGTGCCTGATATTTGCGCAGCTTGGCGGCGCTGAGCTGCTCCACGCCCTCAAGGTAGATCTGGGGTGTGAGCCATGTCATGGAGCCGTTCGGGAGCACGGGGCGCGGGTCGGCTTCGTCGGTGCGTCGCAGGGATATGCCGTCGGCCGAGAGCTCGACGGCCACGTGGCCTGCGCGGAGCACTCTGGTGCCCGAGAATTGCTTCTGTGCCTCGTGGAGGGGGGTGGAGAGGGCCGTGACCATCATGGTGTAGTTCTTGATGCTGTCGTAGCCGAATTCGAGGTGGTGCGTGCCTCCGCTCATGAGCGAGTGCAGGGCCTTGTCGAGCAGGGCTTCGGCCGAGCGCGGGCGTGCCAGGGCTGCGTAGCGGTAGAGGCGCGATCGGTTGAGGCTGTAGGCCTCGTAGGTGTCGGCGTCGGCTATGTGGAGCTGGAGGGCGATGGCCGTGAGCACGTTTTCGAGGTTGTCGAAGTCGGCCTCGGTCTCGGGTTGCGGCAACTCGTCGATGCGGTGGCGCGCATCTTCCACGTATATTTCAAATTGCTCCACGAAAGCGCTCCGGAAGGGCTCTACCGTCCAGGTGTTGAGCTGCCACTGCATCACGGCGTCGTAGATGCTTCCCAGGGCTTTCTTGATCAGCGCCGGCTTGAGGCGGAAAATCGCCATCATTGTGCCGAACTGGAGCTTGGGGTGGTAGAGGTATCCGCTCTTTCGCAGCTTCTCCATCAGGCCCATGATGTAGGTTTGGTCGGTGCCCTGGGTGAGCAGCGATATCGCCCGCAGATAAGGGTCGACGCTCTCGGCCGTCTCCGTGAGCTGGCGCTGCATTCCGGCGCGGGTGTCGCCTGAGCTGTTGCGCAGGAATTCGCTGTTTTCGAGGAGCATCAGGGCGGCGTCGCGCAGAGCTCCGAACATGGCGCGCAGAGCTCTGGCATTGCGTGGCACGCGGGCTGTGGCGAATAGGTCGGCCATTCCTGCGCGCAGGCCCTGCATGGCCGTCATGGCCCATCCGGCGCGCATCTCGCGCATCTCGGCCCTGGCGCGCTCCATGGCCTCGGTGCGTTGCAGGAAGTTGTGGAGGAAGCGCACGAGCACGGGCGAGAGATTGAGCTGGCCCAGGATGTCGTCGATGGAGAGGTATTGGAGGGCGTCCTCGGCGTAGTCGCGCACGATCATGAAATTGCGCTCGGTGAGGCGCACGAAGCGGCAGCGCACCCTCTGGCCCAGTGCCAGGCGCGCCTCGTTGTCGGCCAGGCGGAAAATGATGCCGTTGCTATCGGTGAGTTCATAAGGGCCGTCCTTGGCCTGCGACAGGTGCGTGACCTTGAAATCGTAGCTCTCGCGTGCCCAGTCCCGGTCGCTGTAGAGCCTGTAAACGTGCTGCGCGGGCACATGGCTGAGCACGGGAATCCCGTCGCGAATCATCTTCACACGGCAGTAGACCGTAGTGGGCAAAGGCTTGCCCCGTTGATAAAGAAATTTGGGAAGGCGCAACTCCACGCCGTCGTTGAGCAGAATCCTGAAAAAATCCTCATTAATGTCGGCTGACGTATCTATCGGAAAATCATAACATTGGTCTACTACGTATTCGTTCATGATTAATTCTTGATTAATAAATGTGAAATCAAGACAAAATTAGAGATTTTTTGCGATATAAACCGTAATTTTGCATTAAAATATAACGTAAAAATATGACTCCGAAAATTGGTGATACCGTGCGCTATCTCAACTCCGTGGGCGGAGGTGTGGTGGTGCGCATCTCAGGCAATATGGCCTATGTGGATGAAGATGGCTTCGAGACGCCCGTGCTTCTGCGCGAATGTGTGGTGGTTGCGCCCGCCGGTGCTCCGGCTCCCGTGCCCGGCAAGATGAGCGCGCCGCAGCCCCGGCCCGCCGAGCCGGCCGAGGCGCCCCGGCCGCAGCGGCAGCCCGAGCCGGAGCCCGCGCTGCCCGTGGAGGAGACACCCGGCGGCGAGACGCTCGATATAGTGCTGGGCTTTGAAGCCGAGAATCTCAAGAATCTGAGCCAAAGCACCTTCGAGGCTTATCTCGTGAATGATTCCAACTATTGGCTCGACTACAGCATAGCCACACGCGCCGATGGCGACGAGCTCTGGACCCTGCGCCATCATGGCACGGTGGAACCTAATATGCAGGTGTTTGCCGGCGAATTCACACGCGAGATGCTGCCGGAGATGGACCGCCTGGCCGTGCAGTATTGCGCTTATAAAACCGACCGGGGCTATGCCCTGAAGGTGCCCGCGCTGGTAGAATTCAACCTCGACACCACGCGCTTTGCCAAGCTGCACTGCTTTGTGCGCAACGAGTATTTCGACAATCCCGTGATAGCCCTGGACGTGGTGCGCGCCGACCGGCCTGTGCGGCCCTTGCGCGTGGATCCCGTGCAGCTGGAGAAGGCGATGGCCGAGAAGCGCCGGGCCGACCGGCCCGTGCGCCGCAACCGGCCGGAGGCTGCAAAGGGGCGCGCGGGGGTGATAGAGGTGGACCTGCACGCCACGGAGCTTTTTGACGACCTGCGCGGACTGGGCAACGCTGATATACTCAATGCCCAGGTGGACCACTTCCGCCGCGTGATGGACGAGAATCTGCGCCATCCGGGCACACGCATAGTGTTTATCCACGGAAAGGGCAACGGCGTGCTGCGCCAGGCTCTGGCCAAGGAGCTCACGCACCGCTACAAAGGCCACGACGTGCAGGATGCATCGTTCAGGGAATACGGCTTCGGAGCCACCCAGGTGACTATCCGTAATACGCGAGGAGGCAAATGATTATCGTGTTTTCGGGCTGCGGCAACACCGCGGCCGTGGCCTCCCGGCTGGCCGAGATTACGGGCGACGAAACGGTGCGCCTCGATGCGCGGCTGCTACGCGATGATGCTCCGGAGATAGCCGTGACGGGGCGGCGCGTGGTGTGGGCTTTCCCCACCTACAGCTGGGGCGTGCCACCGGTGGTGCGCCGCTTCATAAGCAGGGTGCAACTGCGAGGTGGTGGCGACGTGCCGCATGTGATGGTGACAACCTGCGGCGACGACATAGGCGACTGCGCCTCGATGTGGCGCAGTGCAGTGGGCGCGCGCGGCTGGCGTGCGGGGCGTGCCTTCAGCGTGCAGATGCCCAACACCTACACCACCATGAGCGGCTTTGACGTGGATGCTCCCTCGCTGGCAGAAGCGAAACTGGCCGCGATGCCTGCACGCGTGGAGCAGGTGGCGGCGGAGCTCGACGTGGACGGTGCCGACGACGTGGTGCGCGGCTCGTGGCCGCGCCTGAAAACGAGGGTGGTATATCCCTGGTTTGTGGGCATGGAGATGTCGCCGCGGCCTTTCCGACACACCGATGCATGCATCGCCTGCGGCAAGTGCATGCGTGCGTGCCCGATGGCGAATATTGAGCCCGACGACGAGGGCCGGCCCCGCTGGGGGAGCGACTGCGCCTTCTGCCTGGGCTGCTACAACGTGTGCCCGGTCCACGCTGTGGCCTACGGCCGCAAGACACTCCGCAAAGGCCAATATTTCTACGGGATGGGCTCCAGGCCGGGCCGTAAATAAGGCTTTAAGCCCAACGCCTGCATCAAACAGGAAGAGGGCTGTAAATACCGGTAGTCTTAAGATCGTATGTAGTGCGTAACTTACCGATATATGTATTGCCTTTATAACTTGTGAGGGCAATCATATATGTCGATGAATGTGACGGGGAGTGCTGTGCCGCGCCCGGCCTGGTCGTAGCTGTATTCTATTATGGGTGACATAGAATCAGTTCAATAATATAAATTGGGGACGTAGAATCAGTTCAATAATATTAATAATGAATTCAGCACCCAAACGCCCCAATATGCAAAATACGGGTTTGGAATCGTGGGAAAATTGTAAACATATTAACACGATTAATAGTGTGGCCAATAACAGGATATGAATAATATTTAACTCTTTTCCGGGAATATATTTGCTGATAATGTGTTTATTAATGAGAATATATATGGCAACTAAAATCGTTATGCCAATGAGGATGCAAAGCAAGTTATCGGAGCTTAGGAAAGGATATGAAAATCCGATAGTACATTTCCTGGAAAAATGTGTAAATAAAAAAATAATCAAAGCATACATGCCTACCAGCCACAGCCAAGAACCTAAATATTCGAGAAACTTTTGTTTATTGCGAGGGCAACCGTTTTTTTCTGGAGCGTTTATGTTTTCACTATTCATAGCATTCTCGGGGTAAATTGTTTTGTTGAATAAGAATAATAGTTTTGTATCAGGCAGTGAGCATTGCAATCCAGCACGTAGTGCATGATAACAATAGAAAAGATTCAAAAATCAACAGTACTTTGTGTGGTATTATTCGGGCAAAAAGTAGATGATTAATTATTACGTAGATTACAAAATACATAATATATACAAAAGACAGAAATATCAAATCTATGGCAAGTAAAGTGGTTTTTGCGGCATACGTTGTCTCAAAAATCATAATAAAGCAGAAGCAGAACTGAAAAATATACGCTCCTGTTTTTTTCTTGTCTATCATATAGTGTTTCATAATCTACCGTTTTTTTGTACAAATGCTTGCCATTAGGATTGGCGGAAATAATAGATCTAAAAGGTCGGTTACGAGCACCGCGGAGCCCTGGGAGTTGTTGTGGAGATAGTGCACGGCTCCGTGGGCGTCGAAGTAGCCGCCCGGGAAGTAGCTGTAGAGCAGCTTGCCGGCTTCCCACACGCGGTCGGCAGCATAGGTGCGCACGGTGGGTTGATAGCCGGGGCCTGCGGTGCCGCTTCGTTGTTCCATGGCTGGACGCTCCATAGTGCCGAAAAGGTTGATATGGAATTTAATCCGCATATTACCTCTGCGCTTATTTTTCAAGAAGTACGGGAATATTGAGCGAGTCACTTATGTGCCGGTATTCATCGTAGGATATCGGACCGAAATGGATTTGTTCCTGCTTGTCGATGATCCAGTAATATGGCGTGTCAATCCCCATTTTATAGCATCCTTTCTCCAACCCCTTGTAGCTTCCGTAACGGTATGAGTATGTGTCGGGACGTTGTCTAACCAGTATAAAGCGCTTGCCATATTTGCATTGCTCAATTTTAGAAGGTATATCAATTCTGTTACAGCCTGGATCACTGAATATATCTTTTTGTTCGACAAAATATGTGTATCCTCCCCCTAAATCTATCTTGTAACTATCATGGTCGTCTATAGTACACGATGATTGTATTAGGAGTATTGCGAGAAGCCAATAGCTTAATGTCTTAAAAGCTGCTTTATCCATTTTGGTTGTGATTTAAAATTAGCGCGCCGTCGTCGTCAAAGGTGTAGGTGACGGTGCGCCCGTCGTCGAAGGTGTTTTTAGAGGGCCGATTGCGGTGGCCGTATTTGATGAGGCTGATGCCGCGGCCGGCCGAGGGGAGGCCTTTGGCATGCTGCGATGGCAAGGTGTGGAGATTGACGGACCGTGGTGCACGCATAGGCTGCTATATTTGGATGGCCAAATATAGGCATTTAATTCTGAATCAGCAAGTTTTTTGCCGGATAAAATGTCAGAAGGGGTAGCCTATGGCGAGGTGGAAGGCGAGGGAGTTTTTGAAGGACGTCATGTTGTAGTAGCCGCTGCGGCCGGTGTCGTAGGGGGCGTGGATGCCTATGCCAAGGTCGGCCCTGACGACGAGAATGCTGATGTCGAGACGCAGGCCTGCTCCGGTGCCGAGGGCAAGGTCGCGCAGGAATGATCCGGCACGCAGGGTGCCACCGGGGCGCAAGGGGTCGTTTTTGAGCAGCCACACGTTTCCGGCGTCGAGGAATACGGCTCCGTGGAGCGGGCCGAAGATGGGGAAGCGTAGCTCGGTGTTGGCTTCGAATTTGAATGTGCCGGTGCGGTCGAAGTTGTCGGCCGGTGTGCCTGCGGGTGGCGTGTAGCTGCCGGGGCCGATGCTGCGCACGGTGAATGCCCGCACGCTATTGGCACCTCCCACGAAGAATTGCTCGGAGTAGGGCACTTCGGAGGCGTTGCCATAGGCGTGGGCGGCTCCTGCGGCCACCCGGCTCACGAGCCATGTGTCGCCCACGATGCGTCGTCCCCACACGAGCTGTGCCGAGCCTTTGATGAATTGCGAGAAGGGCGTGCCGAAGAGTTTTTTCTCTCCTCGCTTGCCGCATGCGCGGTAGATGGCCCAGAAGATGTTGCCGGCTTCCTGGATGGAGAATGTCCAGTTGAGGGTGTTGTCGCGCCCGAATTGCCGGTCGTAGGTGTAGGTGTAGGCCATCTGTGGGATGAACTGGTTGCGGAAGCTCTGTGCCACTGCGGGATTGGCCACCATGATGGAGTCGAATTCGGCGGTGGTGTTCATGGTCTTGGTGTAGGTGAGCTTGAAGAGGGTGAGGGTGTTGCTCACGTATCGGCGCAGGCGCCAGTCGTAGTTGACGGAGGCGTTGAACTGTGCCATCTTGAAGTAGTGCGGGCGGTTGAGTAGCTCGGCGTTGAGCTGGAATCGTGTCCAGTTGAGGTTGAAGCGGCTGCGGGGGATGAATTTGGGCGCGAGGAGCCTGGGGAAGGCGAGTGAGCCGGAGAGGCCCACCTCGTAGGAGTTGAACAGCGAAGTGCTTCCTCGGCCGGTCTGCCACTCGTAGGCTCCGGTGAGCTGGACTGACAGCTGCTCGCCTCCGCCGAAGATGTTGCGGTTGGTGATTCCGGCGGTGAGTCCCGGGCCGATGTAGCTGTTGCTCTTGGATGTGGCGTTGACTTCGAGTGATGCTTCCAGCGGCGAATCGAAGGTGCAGTCTACCTCGATGTTGAGCACGGCTTCTCCGCGAGCGTAGGCGGCGGAGTCGGGCCTGGCGGATATTTCTACGGAACTGAAGATGCCCAGGCGCGAGAGGTTGCTCTGTGTGCGGTCCATATTGCGCACGCTGAAGGTGCGTCCCGGACGGAATACGACGCATTCCTGCACGAGGTTGCGGCGGAATCGGGAGGGCTGCATCTGCACAAGGGTGGCGCGTGGCAGGGCGATGGTGTCGGGGGTGCCGTCGCCCTGGCGTCGGCGCGTGATCATGGTCACTTTGCCGGTGGTCCAGCTGCGGGTGGCGATGGCCGGCGCGTTGCCTGCGACGTCCAGTCGCAGGGCGATGTGTCGGGGAGTGATGGTGCTGTCGGCGAGATACTCGATGTATTCGGGGCTGAAGAAGTAGTAGCCGCGGTTGCGCAGGCCGTTGGTGATTCGCGTGCGTGCGGTGCTGAGGGAATCGGTGCAATATCGCTGCGGGCGGCTCAGATATGGATCGCGCATGGCCAGCGAGTCGATGAGGTGGTATAGGCGGCAGGTGTCGGGGAGGAGCTGCACGGAGTCGATGGGGTAGGGATCGCCGGTGGTGACGGTGTAGCGTATTGCGGCTTTCTTGGGGTTCTTGGGGTGGATGAGCTCATAGGATGCCGAGCCACGGAAGTAGCCGTTGTTGTCGAGCAGCTCGTCGATCATGTGGGTGCGCACCTGGGGCCGCACTTCGCTCACGAGCACGGGCTCCTCCACCAGGAGGTTGTAGATCCAGCGCTTGAGGCCTTTGGAATCGGGGTTCCAGTTGTTGTAGACCCATAGCCCCATGGGGAAGGGGTAGCGCCAGTCGAGCATCTTGATGTAGTTGTTTGGCGCGGCAGCGATGGTGGACGAAATGTCGTCCACGAGTCCTTCCGGGAGTTTGGCGGGCTTGCCGGCGGAGTCGCGTGGCAGCACGTAGTCGACCTTTTTGTTGCCCGTGAAGAGGTATTCGCCCTCGGGGATGCGTCGGGTGGTGGAGCATGCCGGGAGCAAGAGGGCGGCCATGAGTGCCAGTATTATAATGTGTGTGGTGCGAATGCGCATAAGTGTGATGAAGTGTGATTGTCTTGAATGCAAACAAGCACCGGCGTGGGATTGTTGTCGCAAAGTTAATATTTTTTAAAACATTTATTCCTATTCCTTGTTAAGATTATATGATTAAACAGCACATAACCAATATACGCAACAAGTTTGCCGGGTCGCCCATTATCGTGGTGGGGCCGGTGATGTGTCTTGTGGTGGGGCTGCTGAGCGGCGCGGCCTCGGCACTGCTCAAGTGGCTGATAGGCCATATGTCGGAGCTGGCCCGCAGTCTTATGAATATAGAATGCGGCAACTGGATGCTGATATTGCTGCCCGTCGCGGGCATCGTGCTCACGGGCATCTTCTGCCGCTACGTGCTGCGGCGCAATATCGAGCATTCGAGCGAAAAAATCAAGGAGTCGCTGCACAAGGGGATGGACAATGTCTCGGGCAAACTTATCTACGGCCCGCTGATAGCGAGCACCTTCACCCTGGGTTTCGGTGGTTCGGCCGGTTCGGAGGGCCCGATAGCCACAGTGGGTGCCGCCCTCGGGGGCAATATCTCGCGCAAGCTGGGCCTCTCGGACGATATCGTGCGCGTGATGATAGGTTGCGGCGCCGGGGCAGGCATCGCGGGTATCTTCAAGGCTCCGGTGGGCGGCATGCTCTTCACGCTGGAGTGCATGGCCATGCCGCTGAGCACGCTGGCCGTGATAGGCATTCTGGCCACGTGCATGGTGTCGTCGCTCACGGCCTACGTGCTGTCGGGTTATGTGCCGGATCTGTCGCTGGAGCGCTTCGTGCCGCAGAGCACGCATTATATCCCGGCCGTGATATTGCTGGGACTCGTGTGTGGCTTCTATGCGCTGTACTATAATGCGACGGGCCGCGCCGTGGCGCGCAGGCTGGGCGCCATGTCCAATCCCTGGGTGCGCAACGTGGCGTCGGGCCTGGGCGTGGGGTTGCTGCTCTTTATGTTTCCGGCGCTATATGGCGAGGGCTATGGCGTGGTGGCCGATCTGATGAACAAGCCCGACTACGTGCTGGGCGACTACAGTCCGCTGTATTTCCTGAAGGAATATCATGGCTACGGCCTGCTGCTGATAGCCGTGGGTGTGCTGCTGGTCAAGGGCATGGCGGCCTACGGATCGAACAGCGGCGGCGGCGTGGCCGGCGATTTCGCGCCCACGCTCTTTGCCGGCGCCATCATGGGCTATGTGGTGGTGCTGGCTGCGCGCACGCTGCTGCACGTGGAGCTGCCTATGCCGGTGTTTGTGCTGGGGGGCATGGCCGGCGTGATGGCCGGAGCGGTAAAGGCTCCGCTGATGGCGATTTTCCTCACTGTGGAGATGACGGCCAGCTATGAGTATCTGCTGCCCGTGAGCATCGCGGGCATCCTGGGCTATGCCGTGGTGAAGATAGCCGAGGTGCGCAAGTCGCAGGTGCTTTCGACGAAGCAATGAGGATAGCATAGGGATACAAAAGAACAAAAGATACAGAAGAAACAAAAGTTTTTACGAAAATATACCTAACATTGTAACGGAATTCCCAGAATATCCCTGTATTCGGACAAACCTTGGGGTTTTTGTTTTATATGGCCAATAACCCTGGGGCTGCGAACTCTTTCCGGGGTTATTCTTGAGGGTGTTGCAGAACTACCTCACAACAATGACAAAAGCCTCAACTTTCACAAGCTGAGGCTTTCTTATGTCCATAAAATTTTGTAATTTTATGGTGTTCAAAAAAATTGTAATACAAAGTTAATGTATAAGCCTTATATATCCAACGATACGCTGCTTTTTCCGCCTAATCTGGGAGATTTTATCCCTCAAGACGCACCGGCAAAGCTGATATCGGAGATA
>JAAVEC010000006.1 GCA_014801485.1 Bacteroides sp. | reverse complement strand
TCGCCGTCCACCACTACGCTTCCGGCGGTGTAGTCGCCACCGTATTTGTAGATTTCCTTGCTCATGCCGGGATAGCAGGTGCAGCTGCGGCCTTCGAGTATCTTGAGGGGAGCCAGCACACGTGCAGGAGCTGCGCAGATAGCTGCGATACCGCCTTTGTGCTTTGCCTGCTTGAGGAGCATCTTATTGACGAGGGCATTCTCATGGAGGTTCTTCACGCCTTCTTCTCCGCCGGGGAGGATGAGCCATTCAGCGCATTCGGGGTTGATTTCAGAAATCAGCGAATCTGCCATAATGGTGATACCGGTGCTGCCGGCCACACTCTTGCTATCGCCCACGGCTACGGTTACAACATCCATATTGGCACGGCGCAGAACGTCAACGGTGGTCAGAGCCTCAATTTCTTCAAAACCGGGAGCCAGGAAAATATAAGAGTTGCGTGCTGCCGAGGTGATAACTGCGGTGAGAGCTGCAATGAGAACGATGAACTTTTTCATAATGTGTGAGAATTTTGAGATGAGTGAGTTATTTGAGATTTGTGAGTGATGTCGTTGTTTTGTTTTGACGTTGCAAAGTTAACAAACGTGTTACAAACGTGTTTCTGAATTATCCAAATATTTTTGCAGAAAATTTTTAAATAATTATAAATTACTGATATTTACCATTTTAGTTATGGTAAAATTGTGTTACAATTTTGCTACAATAGGATTTTTCGTTATTTTTTACCGCGCAGACGACTGCGTGGTCTTGCTTTTTTGTTATATCTTTGCATTATCAAACTATCACACATAATATTATGAGACTCGACGGACGCAGACAAAGCTCCAACGTGAGCGACAGGCGCGGCAGCATCGGCCGCAAGGCCGGCATCGGCGGCGGCATCATCGGTATCCTGGTGGTGGCCGCAATCACCCTATTCAGCGGCGGCAGCATTGGCGATGTTATTAATAATGTGGTGCAGCAGGGCGACTTCACCCAACTGGTGTCGGCGCAGCCCTCGCGCGAGCTCGACGCCGAGGATCAGCGGCTCTTCGACCTGGCGTCGAAGGTGCTGGCCGGTACGGAAGACGTGTGGACGCGCGAGTTCAGCCGCCGAGGCTGGGGCGAATACGAATGCCCTAAGATGGTGATCTACAGCGGCTCCGTAAATAGCGGTTGCGGCCGCGGCACGTCGCAGATGGGACCGTTCTACTGCTCGGCCGACGAAACGGTGTATATCGACCTCGACTTCTTCCGCGATATGGAAAGCACCATAGGCGCCGGCGGTGACTTTGCCTACGCCTACGTGATTGCCCACGAGGTGGGGCACCACGTGCAGCACCTGCTGGGCACCCTCGACAAGGCCCACAGCGCCATGGCCGGCATGAGCGAGCGGGAATCCAACCGCATGAGTGTGCGCCTGGAGCTCCAGGCGGATTTCTTTGCCGGAGTGTGGGCGCATCAAGACAACGAGATGTTTGGCAGCCTGGAGCCCGGCGATGCCGAGCGCGCCATTGCTGCCGCATCGAAGATAGGCGACGACTACCTCCAGCGCAAAGCCACCGGCCGCGAGGTGCCCGACAGTTTCAACCACGGCCGCTCGGCCCAGCGCGTGGCGTGGCTAAAGAAAGGCCTCGACACCGGCGACGTGATCCTGGGCGACACCTTCTCTCCGGCTTATGAGGCTCTCTGATGAAGACTACATGCGGCGAGCGCTGCAGCTCGCCGCCCTGGGCCGCTATCACGCCTCGCCCAATCC
This sequence comes from Bacteroides sp., assembly GCA_014801485.1. Classification (GTDB taxonomy): domain Bacteria; phylum Bacteroidota; class Bacteroidia; order Bacteroidales; family Muribaculaceae; genus CAG-873. The sequence continues at coordinate 25,933 of JAAVEC010000006.1, read as the reverse complement.
CATGGTGGGCGCGGTGATAGTGGAGCACGGAGGGCGCGTGATAGGCGAGGGATGGCACCGAAAATGCGGCACCGGCCATGCCGAGGTAAATGCGGTGGCTTCCGTGGCCGATGAAGCGCAACTGCGCACGGCCACCATGTACGTGACACTCGAACCGTGCAGCCACTGGGGCCGCACACCCCCCTGCGCACGCCTCATCATCGAGAAAGGCATCCCCCGGGTGGTGGTGGCGGCCAGAGACCCCTTCCCGGCCGTGAGTGGCCGGGGTATAGCCATGCTGCGCGAGGCCGGGGTAGACGTTCTGGTGGGCGTTCTGGAGCAGGAGAGCCTGCAGCTCAACGCGCGCTTTATCACCGCCCACACGATGAAGCGCCCCTTTGTGGTGCTCAAATGGGCTCAGAGCCGCGACGGCTTCCTTGACCTCAGCCGCAAACCCGGACGGCCGGCTGCCCGTATATCCACGCCACTGACATCCACGCTGATGCACGCGCTGCGGAGTCGCTACGACGCCATCCTGGCCGGTAGCGGCACAGTGGTCATGGACAATCCACGGCTCGACACACGCCTATGGCCCGGAACCACGGCGCCGCGGCCCGTGGTGCTCGACCGCCGCGGCCGCGTGGCCGCCGATGCCCGTTGCCTGCGCGAGGGGGCTATCGTGGAGACGGCTGCCACCTCGCCCGCCGAGCTTCTGCCGCGCCTCTATCACGACCACGGCATCACCTCGCTGCTGGTGGAAGGCGGAGCTGCCGTACTGGGCAGCTTTATCGACAGCGGCCTATGGGACGTGGCACGCGTGGAGACCTCGCCGGAAAGATTCGGCATCCGCGGCTCGGCACCCGCCCCTGCCATATCCGCCACTCCCGCCGCCACGCGCCGCATCGACGGGCGCCGCATCGATTTATATGTGCAAAATCCCCTGGTTGACGTTAAAAACCTATAAAAAACAGATAATTCCGTTCATTTCATAACATTTTTTTGCCCACTTGCCCACAAAATTTTAATTTTGCACACTGAATCATACGCTATCACAAAACCATCATCATATTGTGACTAAAAAATTTGTTCTCAGCATGGCCGTGGCCGCCGCCCTCGCGGGCGTAGCGTCCTGCAACTCGTCGTCGACGTCCGAAGCCGTGACAGAGCTTGACGGAAGCGCCATCGTAAAAAGCTTCACCCTGGTAGAAAACGAAAAGGTGCTGCCCGACCTCGACAGCGTCTTCTTCGCCATCGACCTCGTGAACGGCGAAATCTACAACGCCGACTCTCTCCCCAAAGGCACGCGCATCGCCGCGCTCGCCGCCACTATCACCACCGACAATGCATCGGCCGTGACACTCTACATCCCACGCCCCGGCAAGACCGACTCCATCGTGGACTACCTGCAGCACACCACCGACACTATCGACTTCAGCAACGGCCCGGTGCGCCTCGAAGTGGTTTCGCTCAACGGCCTCACGAAGAAGAACTACAACGTGCGCGTGAATGTCCACAACGTCGTGAGCGACAGCCTCTGCTGGGGTTCCACGGCCTTCGCTCCCCTCGCCGCTCCGGCCGGCACCGTGAAGCAGCGCACCGTGAAGCAAGGCAGCTACATCTACACCTTCGGCTCCACCGGCAGCAGCTACAGCCTGGCCGCCACAGGCGATATGGCAGCATGGCAGCAACAGGCCTTCACGCCCGGATTTGACATGGACGTGAACACTATCACCGCCACCGAAGACGCCTTCTATGCCCTCTCCGAGGCCGACGGCACCCTCTACAGCGCCACCGCCCCGGCAGGCCCCTGGACCTCCCGAGGCATCCACTTCCACCACCTCTACGGAGGCTACGGCACCGAGCTGCTGGGCCTCTGCACCGACGTCAACAACCAGCCCGGAATCGTGAGCTACCCCTCCATGCGCCAGGTCGACGCCCCTGAAGGCTTCCCCGTGGCCGGCACTTCGCCTGCCGTGACGCTTGAAGCACCCATGGCCACTTCGGCACAGATGATCATCGTGGGCGGTATCGACAGCGACGGCGGCAACAGCGCCGACGCCTACGGCTACGACGGCACACGCTGGGCACGCCTCACCTCCGATGCCGGCAAGCGCCTGCCCAAGGCCCTGAGCGGCATAGCCCTGGCTCCTTACTATTCGCTGCGCGCACGCGTAGTGGAATGGAAGCCCGAGGTATTTCCCACGCTGCTCACATTCGGCGGCCGCGAGGAATCAGGCGAAATCAACACCGTGGTGTATATGAGCCGCGACTGGGGCATGAACTGGGTGAAAGCCGACTCGCTTCTGCAGCCCGGTCCCGATATGCCCGCCACACACGGCGCTCAGGCACTCGTGGAATCCCACACCATGAACGTGGCCCGCTCCGCCGCCCTCTGGACCGAGACCGGAATGCCCTGCCGCCTGCCCGTAGGCGCACGCCTTGAAGGCGCTGCAGCGTCCCGCGCCATCGCTCCCGTCACGGAGTGGGAGGCCCCCTATATCTACCTCGTGGGCGGCTACGACGCTTCCGGCAATCTCAACGCCGAAATGTGGCGCGGTGTGATCAATCGCTTCACATTCACCCCAATACAGTAACAGCGTGCGCTCCACCCTACGCCGCATACTATCGTCCACCCTCGCAGCCGGCTTCATCGCCATGATAGCGGCTGCGCCGGCGCGCGCCCAGGAAGCTCCCTACCGCTTCGACCTGGGTGCCGACCTGGGCATGTGCGGCTACCTGGGCGAAGCCTCGTCGTCGATTTTCTCCCACCCCGGATTCACTGCCGATGCCGCCATGCGCTACATCCCCAATGCCCGCATGGCATTCCGCGGCATCGTATCGGTGCAGGGCATCAGCGGCACCACCGCCGGAATGGCCAACGTGCTGCCCGACATGGCCGCCTACGACTTCACGGCCACCGTGGCCGCACTCGACCTGCGCTACGAATTCAACTTCCTGCCCTACGGCATCGGCGAGACCTACAAGCGCCTGAGCCGCTGGACGCCCTACCTCACGCTGGGAGTGGGAGTAAGCATGAGCAGCAGCGGAGGCTCCACCGCAGCAGCCCCCATCCTGCCAATGGGAGCGGGAGTGAAGGTGAAGCTGCGCAAGCGCCTCAACTTTAATGCCGAATTCACAATGACCAAGGCCTTCGGCGACCGCCTCGACGGCGACCGCCTCCACGACCTCAATCAGATAAAAACCGAATTTTACAGGAGCACCGACTGGTATGCACGCCTCACCATAGGAGTGAGCTACGAGTTCGGCGAACGATGCGCCACCTGCCACTACGTTGACTGATATGGACCAGTTTGCACACGATAAGATACCCAATATACAGCTCGATATGGCACGCCTGCCGCGCCATATCGCCATCATCATGGACGGCAACGGGCGCTGGGCCCAGGCTCAGGGCCTGCAGCGCGCCGCAGGCCACGTGGAAGGCGTCACCACCGTGCGACGCATCACCGAGGAGTGCTCCCGTCTGGGTATAGGCTACCTCACCCTCTACGCCTTCAGCACCGAAAACTGGAACCGCCCTCAGGAAGAGGTGGATGCCCTGATGCACCTCATAGTCACGGCCATCGAGCGCGAGACCCCGGATCTGATAAAGAACCGCGTGCGCCTGCGCGTGATAGGCGACTCCTCCAGGATGCCACGCGAGGCACTGGAGCGTCTGGAGCGCTGCGTGCAGGACACCTCGGCAGGCGACGGCCTCACCCTGGTGCTCGCCATCAGCTACTCCTCGCGCTGGGAAATCACCGACGCCGTGCGCCGCATAGCCGCGGAAGCCGCCGACGGCTCCCTCGATCCGGCCGCCATAACCCCGGACACCGTGAGCCGCAACCTCGCCACAGCATTCATGCCCGACCCCGACCTGCTCATACGCACCGGCGGCGACATGCGCGTGAGCAATTTCCTGCTCTGGCAGATTGCCTATGCCGAACTTTACATCACAGATATATACTGGCCCGACTTCAATGGCTACGACCTGCGCCGTGCCATAGCCGACTACCAGAAACGCCAGCGACGCTTCGGCCTCACCGGCGAACAAATACAATAAGCCATCACACCCACACACCATGCGCATACGCCACATACTTCTTGCAATTGCCATTGCCGCCACAGCCTCCACGGCTATGGCCCAGCAGGCAGCCGACACCATCTTCAACCCCCCGGTGATCTACGGCACGCTGCCGCGCGTCTATGAAATCGCCGGAATCAGTGTGACGGGAGCCCCCAACTACGACGACTCCACCATCCTGGGCTATGCAGGCCTCAAGGTGGGCGACCGCATGGCCATTCCCGGCGACGACCTCACGGCCACCGTCAAGCGCCTGATGCACCAGGGACTCTTCTCGCAAGTGCAGGTGAAAGTGCTCAAGACCGTGGGCGACAAAGCGTGGATCGAGCTGGCCCTGCGCACCCAGCCGCGCATCTCCAAGGTCAACTACATAGGCATGAAGAAATCCGACCGCGACGACATCCAGGAGAAGCTCCAGCTGCTCAAGGGCAACCAGATAACCCAGAATATCGTGAACCGCGCCGAGGCCATCATCCGCCAGCACTACAAGCAGAAGGGCTTCGGCAACGCCGACGTGAAAATCACCCTCCACGAAGACCTCTCGGCGCCCAACGAAATGATAGTCGACATCGCCGTAGACCGCCACGACAAGCTCAAGGTGCACAAAATCTACATCGACGGCAACGAGGTGCTCAGCGACTCCAAGCTCAAGCGCACCATCAAGAAGACAAACGAGAAAAACGACATCCTCAAGATCTTCAGCCAGAAGAAATTCGTGGAAAGCGACTATCAGGACGACCTCAACCGCATCCTCGAAAAATACAACGAACTGGGATACCGCGACGCCCGAATCGTGGCCGACAGCATCGTGCCCTACGATGAAAAGAGCGTGGACGTGCACATTGCCGTGGACGAAGGACGCCGCTACTACATCAAGGACATCAACTGGGTGGGCAACACCGTGTATCCTCCGGACGTGCTCTCCGGCTACCTCGACATGCAGCCCGGCGACGTCTACAACCAGAAGCACCTCAACAAGCGCCTGAGCACCGACGACGACGCCGTGAGCAACCTCTACATGGACCGCGGCTACCTCTTCTTTGACCTCGTGCCCATCGAGCGCGAAGTAAAGGGCGACAGCATATCGCTGGAAATGCGCATCAACGAAGGCCCCCAGGCGCGCATCAACAACGTGATAATCAACGGCAACGACCGTCTCTACGAAAAGGTGATACGCCGCGAGCTGCGCGTCAAGCCCGGCGAGCTCTTCAGCAAGAGCGACCTCATGCGCTCTGCGCGCGAAATCGCCCAGACCGGCCATTTCAACCCCGAGAACATGGACATCCGCCCCGAGCCAAACCAGGAAAACGGCACTGTAGACATCCTCTTCAACCTCGAAAGCAAGGCCAACGACCAGATCGAGTTCTCCCTGGGCTGGGGACAGACGGGCATCATAGGCAAGCTCTCGCTCAAATTCACAAACTTCAGTATCAAGAACCTCTTCTATCCCAGCACCTATCGCGGCATCATACCGCAGGGCGAGGGACAGACCTTCACCATCAGCGCCCAGACCAACGCCCGCTACTACCAGGCCTACAGCGTGAGCTTCCTCGACCCATGGTTCGGCGGCAAGCGACCCAACTCGCTCAGCGTATCGGCCTACTACAGCCGCCAGACGGGCGTAAACTCGTCGTACTACAACAGCACCTGGGCCAACTCGGCCTATAACTACTATGGCTACGGCTACGGCGGCTATGGTTATGGCTACGGCAACAACTACTACAACGACTACTACCAGAACAGCTACCAGAACAGCTACGACCCCAACAAGGTGCTTCAGATGCTGGGCGTGAACGTGGGCTTCGGCAAGCGCCTCAAATGGCCCGACGACTTCTTCACCTTCACCGCCGAGCTGGGCTACACCTGGTACTACCTCAAGAACTGGGACTACCTCTACTACATGAACAACGGCACGTCCAACTCCATCGTGCTTGGTCTCACGCTCGCCCGCAACTCTATCGACAATCCCCTCTACACCCGCAGCGGCTCCAGCTTCTCGCTCAACGTGCAGCTCACCCCGCCGGCATCCCTCTTCGGCAAGCGCGACTGGAAAAAGCTCTCCGAAGAAAACACCGTAGAGAGCAAGAAGCAGCTCTACCGCTGGATCGAATACTGGAAAGTGCGCTTCAAGAGCCGCACCTACACTCCCCTGTGCAATGCCAACGGCACCTACACACCCGTGCTCATGACCCGTGCCGACTTCGGCTTGCTGGGCAGCTACAACAAATACCTTAAATCGCCCTTCGAGACCTTCTACGTGGGCGGCGACGGCATGAGCGGATCCTACACCTACGCCACCGAGACCATCGCCCTGCGCGGCTACGACAACGGCACCCTCACCCCATGGGGACGCGAAGGCTACGCCTATAGCCGCCTGGGTCTCGAAATCCACTTCCCCCTCATGCTCCAGCCCTCCACCACCATCTACGCCCTGGGATTCGTCGAGGGCGGTAATGCCTGGACGAGCGTGAAGAACTTCAACCCCTTCGACATGAAGCGCTCCGCCGGCGCCGGCGTGCGCATCTACCTCCCCATGGTGGGCATGATGGGTATCGACTGGGCCTACGGCTTCGACAAGGTCTTCGGCGAGAAAGGCGGCAGCCACTTCCACTTCATCCTGGGCCAGGAATTCTAAACTTTTTTCACTCCCGGGCGTCTAATTAATANTTACTGACCGATAATTACTAATTGAAATGAAAAAACTCTTCCTCACCCTCGCGATAGCTCTCTCAGCCACCCTGGCCGCCGGAGCCCAGAAATTCGCCATGGTCGACATGGACTACATCCTGCGCAACGTGCCTCAATACGAGATGGCCAACGAACAGCTCAACCAGCTCTCGCAGCGCTGGCAGCGCGAAGTGGAGCAGGCCGGCAAGGAAGCCGAGGCCATGTATCAGAGCTACCTCTCCGACAAAGTTTTCCTCACCGCCGAGCAGGTAAAGAAACGCGAAGAAGAAATCGTGGCCAAGGAAAAAGCCACCACCGAACTGCGATATAAATACTTCGGCCCCGAAGGCGAGCTATACCAGAAACGCCAGACACTGCTCAAGCCCATCCAGGACGACGTCTACAACGCCGTCAAGAAGGTGAGCGAGGAGCGCGGATACCAGGCCGTATTCGACCGCGCGTCGTCNAGCGACATCGTTTTTGCCTCGCCGCGTATCGACATCAGCAACGAGGTGCTCGCACGCTTGGGATATTCCAAATAATTTGCTACCTTTGCGCTGATATAATAAATAAGAAACAATAACAACAACAANATCAATATGATCAAAAGACTCCTTCTTGCAGTGCTCGTAGCCCTGCCCTTCTCGGCNTTCGCCCAGAAATTCGGCGTTGTAGACCTCGAAACCGTGTTCCAGGCAATGCCCGAAACCGCCACCGCACAGACTCAGCTCACCGACGCTTCCAAGAAATACGAAGACGAATTCGCCAAGCTCCGCGAGGAAGTGGACAAGCTCTTCGCNGACTATCAGAACCTCCAGAAAGACCCCTCCACCCCCGATGCAATCAAGGAGCGCCGCCTCAATGAGCTCCAGGAGCGCGANCAGAAGGTGCAGCAGTTCCGCAACACCGCCAGCCAGGACCTCGCACGCCTGCAGGAGCAGCTCATGGCTCCCATCCAGCAGAAGATTGCNGATGCCGTAAAGACCGTNGGCCAGGAAGGCAACTTCACGTTCATCTTCCCCAACGAGCAGGCTCTNCTGCTCTACACCGGCAGCGACGTCACCGACGTTACTCCCCTTGTGAAGACCAAGCTCGGCATCAAATAATCNGGCCGGCACAATCCAGATACTCAGAAGGCTGCGCCCCAAGGGGCGCAGCCTTCTGCTGTTTTAAGACCCTTGGTACATTAAGGGCTATATAGAANCGCGGGCTATTTTCTTCCGCGCCCGGTAGTGGTGGTGCCGGATGAGGGAGCNGCCTGCTCATGGCGCGGACGCGATGTGCTCTGCCCGGCGTTGCNCGTGCTGCCGGGCCTTTGCTGGCCCGATGGCGTGGTGGGCGATATGGTGGCCGGGCGATGAGTGCTCGACGCTCCACCCCCGGTGGGAGGCTGCGGAGCNGGTGCCGGNCTCACGGGTTGTGGCGGNGGTGGCGGAGGTGGCGGAGGAGTGCCGTAGCCCGGGCCGTAATAGCCGCCATAGTAGCTGTTGCCCCAGCCGTCGTACCAGAGGTCGTCCACGCCCCAGCCTATAGATTCAGTCATGCCAATGCACGACGAGAGCCCTGCAGCCGCTGCCACGGCCACAATAGCTGCAAATATAGTTCTTGACTTTCTCATAATCGTCTCTTTATTATATAAGACAAACGAAAGCCCTAAAAGTTTACTCCACGGCACATTGTGGAGCCACGAGGGGATGAAAACATGTTGTAGAACATGTTAAAAAAATGCAACCTCTGGCATATTTTTACTTAATTTTGCACCGGAAAGCAAATAACCTAATCTTTAAACAAACTTAAATCGCATGATTAAACGTTTACTCTTCAGCGCCATGGCCGTTGCAGCTATGGCATTCAGTGCAAGCGCCGACACGTACGANCTCACCGACCAGTTCGGCGGCAGCGGCTGGGGCAGCTCCTANGATGCCGACACCAAAACCATCACTTTCGACGATGNATGGACGGGCAAGGGCGTGTGGCTCANTGATTTCGACGCCTCCGCCTACGACGAAGTGGTATTTGAATGCGAAGCCACCACAATGGGCTTCAACGTGGTCGTNGAATACGTGGNTGCNGAANNTGCCGACAACACNANNATGTTCTTCNCNGCAGGTACCACCAAGGCCGTGACTCCTCTCANCGCTGAGTTTAAGAGCGGCGTAAAGCAGATCTATATCCAGGGCGCAGCNGCAGGCACCATCGTGATGAAGGAGCTCTATCTGCAGAACGAAGTGGTTGTAGACCCCTCCATCCCCGTCGTGATTTACGAAGGCGAGACTGAATTTGCATCAGATTGGAAAACATCCCTCGACCTCCCCGCTTCCGCGCTNATTCAGGCTAAGTTTGCCGCAGGCGACAAGCTCGTCTTCGAGTACACCGCCCAGGAAGGCAACGGCTTCAAACTCATCTATGTAAACGACGCCTACGCNTGGACCCTGCTGCCCATCATGGCCACTCTCCCCACCTACAGCGAGCAGCACGGCACCATCAACCTGCCCACCGACAAACACGAGCTTGCCATCACTTTTGACGCCGAGAACGTGGATCTCCTCATCAGCAGCGCCAACCATGGCGGCAAGGTTCAGGCCGGCGGCCTCACCATCACCAAAATCAGCGTGGTTCACCCCGAAGCCGAAGCNTCTGCCAGCAACTGGTTCATCTCCGGCGGNTTCAACGGCTGGGACAATGGCGTGAGCGAAGAATATGCATTCAAGGCCACCGCTACCGAAGGCGTATTTGAATACAACGTGGACGAGCTCTCNGGCGAATTCCTCATCGTGTGGTCGGAAAACGCTACTCCCGACTGGAGCAAGAAACTGGGCGGCGTCTCCAACATGAACGCCAACACCGCCTATGAATACGTTATCGGCGGCGACAACTTCTCGCTCGCCGGCATCGTGAAAGACGCTACCGTGGTGATCGACACCAACGCCGGAACCATCACCGTGAACGGCACNTCCGCTGCCAACGAATTTGAAGAAGTATATCTCATCGGCGACTTCGGCGATGGCTGGAGCGAAACCAACACCAANATGCCCCTCACCCTNAAGGAAGGCACCACCGACACCTTCGAAGGCACCTACGAGCTCACCGCCGCCACCAGCTACTTCAAGCTGAAAGCCGGTAGCTTCGTATTCGGCACCGGCGGCGGCGACGTGGCCGTTGAACTCGACACCGACTACACCGCCAAGAAGACCGGCAACGCCTACTCCATCGGCGCCGGCAANTACAACTTCGTATGCACCGTGGCTGCCGACGGCGAAACCGCTACCCTCAAGGTGACTGCCGCCACCGATGGCATCGCCGACATCACCGCCGACGAAAACGCTCCCGTTGAATACTTCAACCTCCAGGGCGTGCGCGTGGCNGANCCCNCNACCGGCCTCTACATCCGTCGCCAGGGCGGCAAGGCTGCCAAGGTTTACGTGAAGTAATCCCCTCCCCTCNATATCCACTCAGGCCNCGCCCTCCCGGCGGGGCCTGTTTTTTATTNTNCGGCACCNCATGGANAAATAAAGNANTTATAATCAACGCAGTANGGACGCNTTTCAAAGCGTCCGCCACCGAGATAGGAAACTCGCGCAGAGCCGCAGAGGTAAAAATCGTCACCTCTCCGAGGCTCCGCCNNTTATTGTGCACATGACCCCGGGCCTCGGTCGCGCGCTCCCTCGTGCCGGGGTTTCCAACCATCTCGCGTCTCCGACGCTCCGTTTGCGTTTCGCGCCATTATGCCACTCTGCGCCTNNGCGCNAGGTCTCCTGAAATAAATAAATCCTTNTGTTTCTTCTCTCNCTTTTGTCCTTTTGTATCTATTCCGTGCNGCGGACGCTTTGAAAAGCGTNCCTACTGCNTTGATTATAAACTCTTTATTTTTCTATGCGCCTCTGCGCGAGTTTTCCCGAATAGACAAAAAGCTTTTGTCCTTTTGCATCTATTTNAGAACGAAGACGCGCGAGCCACACTTATCTCTGCGCCACTGCGCGAGTTTTATCCATCCGGTTGCACAGCTCGCGAAAAATTAGTAAATTTGCAGGCTAAACTCTCCGAAATGGGTAAAATCAAAGAACTACGCTCCAATATAGCCCACAGCGACTCGCTGTTTTTCTCGTTCCTGCGGTCGGGCGCATCGTCGCAGATGGCGAGNTGGGTCGACCTCAGCCTCGGCTTCGCGCTCTTCGCATGGCTGGGCCTGCAACCCTGGCTCTCGGCGGCAATAGGCGCTCTGGCCGGTGGTGCCGTGAACTGCGTGCTCTGCTATCGCTTCACGTTTCACGCCCAGGGATGCCCGTGGAAAGCCGTGATCGTGAAATACGCGATGGTGTGGCTGGGCAGCCTCATCCTCAACTCCGGCGGNACCGAAGTGTGCTACTACCTCATTCAGGACTGGGACTATCTCGAAACCATAGGCTTCCGGCCCGACGGCTACTATGCCGCCGCGCGCGTGTTTGTGTCGCTGCTCGTGGGATGGTTCTGGAACTTCGGGCTGCAGCGCTTCTTTGTGTTTCGCCACAGCAGCTTCGACCACTACGCTATACGCTTTGTGGATTCCCTGCTGCCTGCCAAGCAATTAAAGATCAAAAATTCCTGAGCCGGTGGCAAAAAAGATTGTAGAGACGCCGCTGATGAAGCAGTACTTCGAGATGAAGGCTCTTCATCCCGATGCCGTGCTGCTCTTCCGCGTGGGCGACTTCTACGAGACCTACGGCGAAGACGCCGTGAAGGCATCGCAGGTGCTGGGAATCACCCTCACCAGGCGAGCCAACGGCGTGGCGCAGCANGTGGAGATGGCCGGATTTCCCTACCACGCCCTTGACACCTATCTNCCCAAACTCATCCGNGCCGGCCACCGCGTGGCTATCTGCGAGCANCTTGAAGACCCCAAGCTCACCAAGAAGCTCGTGAAGCGAGGCATCACCGAGCTCGTGACCCCCGGTGTGGCCACCGGCGACAACGTGCTGCAGAGCGGCCAAAACAACTTCCTGGCAGCCGTGCACTTTGGACGCACAGCCACCGGAGTGGCCTTCCTCGACATCAGCACCGGCGAATTCCTGGCCGCCGAAGGCTCNGCCGACTACGTGGANAAGCTCCTTGGCAGCATGGCTCCGAAGGAGCTGCTGGTGATGCGCGGATGCAAGCGACGGATGGAGGAGACATTCACNGGGCGCTACCTGAGCTTTGAGCTCGACGACTGGATGTATACCCACGACTCTGCCGTGGAGCGCCTGCGCCGCCAGTTCTCCACCGCCTCGCTCAANGGTTTCGGCATCGACGGTATGCCCGACGCCATCGTGGCCGCCGGNGCCATAATGCACTACCTCGACATCACGCGCCACACNCGCATAGCCCATATCAATTCTATCGCGCGAATCGAAGAGGAGCGCTTCGTGCGCATGGATGCCTTCACCGTGCGCAATCTCGAACTCATCGAGCCTCTGGGCGCCGAGGGNCGCAGCCTTCTGGGCGTGCTCGACCGCACCGCCACCCCTATGGGCGCNCGCCTGCTGCGCCGCTGGCTNCTCTTCCCTCTCAAGGANCCNCGNGCNATCAACGACCGCCTGGACGTGGTGGAGCACTTCTTCCGCGACACCGCCGCGCGCGACCGCCTGGGCGAGCTGCTGGCACGCGTGGGCGACCTNGAGCGCCTCTGCTCCAAGATAGCCAGCGAGCGCATCACTCCGCGCGAGATGCTCCAGCTGCGCGCCGCCCTGCAGGCCATAGGCCCGGTCAAGGCGCTGTGTGAGGCCTCGGGCCTNGATGCGCTTCAGGCCATAGGGCGCCAGCTCAACGACTGTGCAGCCGTGGCTGCGCGCATCGGCGCCGAAATCAGCGACGACGCTCCGGCCCTGCTCAACCGCGGCGGCGACGTAATTCGCGCCGGAGTGGACGAGGAGCTCGACCGCCTGCGCGAAATATCGCGCGGCGGAAAGGAATACCTGGCCAAAATCCAGGCCCGCGAGAGCGAGGCCACGGGCATAGGCTCGCTCAAGATTGGCTACAACAACGTGTTCGGCTACTACATTGAGGTGACCAATACCCACCGGGACAAGGTGCCGNCCGAGTGGATACGCAAGCAGACGCTCGTCAACGCCGAGCGCTATATCACCCCAGAACTCAAGCAATACGAGCAGCAGATNCTCACCGCCCAGGAGAGCATTGAAGCNATCCAGGGCAGGCTCTACTCGCGCCTGGTNGCCGANGTGGGAGCTTACATCCCGGCCATGCAGCTCGATGCCTCGATGCTGGCACGCCTCGACGTGCTTCTGGGTTTCACCCGTGCGGCAGCAGAAGGCAAATATTGCCGTCCGGTGGTGGACGACTCGCTCACCATAAGCCTCACCGAGGCGCGCCACCCCGTGATCGAGCGCGAACTNCCCCCCGGCGAGCCCTATATATCCAACAGCCTTGAGCTCGACAACGAGGGCACGCAGATAATGATGATCACCGGCCCCAACATGAGCGGCAAATCGGCCCTGCTGCGCCAGACGGCCCTGAACGTGATCATGGCCCAGTGNGGNAGCTTCGTAGCCGCCGACTCCGCCCGCATCGGAGTGGTCGACAAGGTGTTCACGCGCGTGGGNGCCAGCGACAATATCGCCCTGGGCGAGAGCACATTCATGGTGGAGATGAACGAGGCCGCAAGCATCCTCAACAACATGAGCGCCCGCTCGCTCATCCTCTTCGACGAACTGGGTCGCGGCACCAGCACCTACGACGGCATATCCATNGCATGGGCCATCGTGGAATACATCCACGAGCACCGGGGGCTGCATCCCAAGACCCTCTTCGCCACCCACTACCACGAGCTCAACGATATGGAAGAGAGNTTCGGCCGAATCGCCAACTACAACGTGAGCGTGCGCGATATCGACGGCAAGGTGGTGTTTCTGCGCAAGCTCGCACGCGGCGGCTCGGAGCACAGCTTCGGCATCCACGTGGCACGCCTGGCCGGTATGCCCCGCACCATCACCGACCGTGCCGACAGCGTGCTGCACCGCCTGGAGGAAGGTGCCGNCCGCAACCGTCCCGACATGGCTGCGGCCACCGCCGCGCCNCAGGGCATGCAACTGTCGTTCTTCCAGCTCGACGACCCGGTGCTGGCACAGGTGCGCGACGAACTCCTGGGCACCGACATCGACCGCCTCACGCCNCTCCAGGCNCTCACCAAGCTCAACGACATCCGCGCCATCCTCACCGGCAAAAGCAACTGAGGCCATGGAAAACTCACCCCTCTCGGCACATTCATCAGAATCTCGCGCAGAGACCNCCCCTCAAAATGTAGGGACGCACCATGGTGCGTCCTCACCACGCTCATTCACAGAATCTCGCGCAGAGGCGCAGAGATTAATTGAAAATAAAGGGGATATAGGCCATATAAGTCCTATAAGTCTTATAAGTCCTATAAATCTCAAAAATCNCTCTGCGCCTCTGCGCGAGATTTCCCNGGAAAAGCNCGNGATTTCCCCGGAAAAGCNCGGGATTTCCCTGCGCAGCCCGCAGCCGGAAGAACTGCCNGCCCTCGAAGCGCTCTANCTCNCNAGNTTTCCGCCCGAAGAGCGGCGNCCATGGCACGAAATAGCCNCCGGCGAGGGNCCGGANCTCCTNTGCATCGACATCCCGCAGCATCCTGCCGCCGGGCTCGTCACGCTCTGGCACTTCCCGCNATTCANCTATATCGAGCACCTGTGCACCCACCCCACCCTNCGCGGCCGGGGCATAGGCACCGCCGTGATGGCCGCNCTTAAAGCCGCTGCCGACGCNCCTCTGCTGCTTGAAGCCGAACCCCCGGCAGCCCCCGGCGGCATNGAAGAGCGCCGCATAGCNTTCTATCGCCGCTGCGGCCTCCACGTGCTNCCGGGCTCCTACGTGCAGCCACCCTACGGCCCCGGCCTGCCCGCCGTGCCACTCGTGCTCATGAGCACCGATGCGGCGCTCCACCCGGTCGAGGCTGCAAGGATTCTTCATAAACACGTCTACCGATGTCAAGCGAGCAACTGAAGCAGAAAGCGGCGCGCGGATTGCTGTGGGGCGGAATAGGACAGGGCGGAATGCAACTGCTCAACCTGATTTTCGGCATCTTCCTCTCGCGCCTGCTCTCGCCCTCCGACTACGGCACCGTGGGCGCCCTCACCATCTTCTCGGCCGTGGCCCAGATATTCACCGAGAGCGGCTTCACGCTGGCCATCGTGAACCGCCGCGAGGTGTCGGACGAAGACTACTCCTCCGTGTTCTGGTTCAACATCGTGGTGGGCGCCGCGCTCTATGCAGCCCTNTTTTTCCTGGCCGTGCCCATCGCCGCCTTCTACCGCGANCCCTCNATGGTGCCCCTGGCNCGCTTCCTNTTCCTGAGCTTCTTCATAGGCGCCACGGCCACGGCGCCCAGCGCCTATATGTTTCGCAACCTCATGGTGAAGGAGCGCAGCCGCATCCTGCTGGCCGCCATCNTGGTATCGGGCATAGCCGGAGTNGTGTGCGCCATGCATGGCATGGGCTACTGGGGCATCGCCGTGCAGACGGTGCTCTTCTCCACCACCACTACCGTGCTCTACTGGACCGCCGTGGACTGGCGCCCNTCGCGCAGCTTCAGNATGGCCGCCATCCGCTCTATGCTGCCCTTCAGCTCCCGCCAGATGGCAGTATCGCTNTTCACCCACTTCAACAACAACCTCTTTGCCGTGCTGCTGGCCCGATTCTACAATATGCAGCAGACCGGCTACTATACCCAGGGCAATAAATGGACCACCATGGGATTCTCCACCATCTCCGGCATGATCAACAGCGTGGGACAACCCGTGATGCGCCAGGTGCTGGACGATGCNGNGCGCCTGCGCCGCGTCTTCCGCAAGATGCTCCGCTTCGCTGCCTTCACGTCTTTCCCGGCCATGCTGGGGCTGGCGCTCATAGCCCCGGAAGTGATAGTATTGAGCGTCACGGCCAAGTGGCTGCCCGCCGTGGAAGTGATGCGCATCCTGTGCGTGGGCGGTGCCTTCATGCCGCTGGCCACGCTCTACGGCAACCTCTTCAACAGCATNGGCCGCCCCGCCGTGTATATGTGGAACACNATCGCACTGGGNCTCGTGCAGATAGCCCTCGTGGTGATCACNTGCCGCTACGGCCTGCGCGTGATGCTCATANCCTACGCTGCCGCCAATGTGGCATGGCTGGCCGTNTGGCAATACTTTGCATGGCGCCACACGGGCCTCACGGCCCGCAGCGTGCTGCTCGACGTGCTCCCCTATCTCGCCGCCGCAGGCGCGGCCATGGCCGCAGGCTGGTGTGCTTCGCTGGCCGCCACGGGCATCGTGAGCTCGCTCGTGCTCAAGGTGGCGGGCGCNGCCGCAGCTTATTGCCTCATNATGTGGTTGAGCGGCAGCGTTGTATTCCGCGAAACCATCCACTANATCCTCAAACGCTGATATGCTCTCACGTCTCACCATCATAATTCCGGCCCACAACCGCCCCGAACGCCTGCAACGGCTGCTCGGCTACTACGCCGGCACGGGAGCCCGGCTGCTCGTGCCGGATTCGTCGGACGAGCCCTACACCGGCCCCCTCGACCNGNCCACCACCACCTATNTCCANCGCCCNCGGCTCCACTTCCTGCTCAAGCTGCGCGAGGTNCTNCCCATGATCTCCACGCCCTACGTGGTATATTGCGCCGACGACGATTTCGCCGTGCCGGAAGGNCTACGCTCCGTGATGGATTTCCTCGACGCCTCCCCGGCATTCTCCATCGCCCAGGGCCACTANCTCACCTTCACGCCACTACCGGACGGNCGCATCACATTCCTGCCGCGCTACATCCGCAACTTCGAGAGCCGCATCGACGCTCCGGGGCCCCTGGAGCGCCTGGCCTCGCGCAGCGGCATATACGCCTCGCCGCTCTACTCCGTGGCACGCACCGAGGATTTCCGCCATATCTACTCCCNNTGCTTCGACCCGGCNACCGGCCGGCCCCGATTCCTCAATCTCTTCCTGGCCGAGGAATACTTCATGCACGCCATGCTAATCCGAGGCAGCTACGCCACNGTGCCCTGCTTCTACAGCGCCCGCGAGCGCATCCCCGGCTCAGCCACATCCACCACGGTGCCCGTATCGGTGGTCAAGACCGCCCCGGAGCACCGCCCCCAATACGACGGCTACATNACNGCCCTGGCCACCCTCCTGAGCGAATCCACCGGCANCACCNTCGACGAGGCACGCACGACGATGCGCCGAATGTGCGACATCCCNCCCGACAAGCCCTCCGTGATGTTCAAGCGCCGCATCAACGCCATGCTCGCCTCCCATCCCCTGCTGCGNCCCCTGGAGCGCCTCTCGGAGTGGCGCTACGCACGCAAGGGCCTCCGTGCCGTGCGCGNCCTCAGCAGCTACCCNTGCNCGTTCTCCACCCCCGAAAAAGAAAAAATCATCGCCGCCGTGCGCTCCACCCCCGNCTTTTCGGCCAAATCATAAAATNNAATCCGGCCAAATCATAAAATGAAAATCNGCCAAATCATAAAATGAAAATCGGCCAAATCATAAAATAGAATCTGTTTTTATTTGTAGATAAGGATTTTATCGTTACCTTTGCACCAATCTTATTTACTATCTGAAAATGGAAGATTATAAGCCGAGAATCGCCGACCAAACCCTGACTGACAAACTTGACGCAATGGGCTGCGTGCTGATAGAAGGCCCGAAATATTGCGGCAAGACCACCCTCGCCAAACGCCATGCCGGGAGCGTGCTCTACATGTCGGACCCCGACACAAGAGCTCAGAATATCNTCATGGCCCAGACTAATATTTCGAGACTGCTTCAGGGAGCGACNCCACGGCTGATTGACGAATGGCAGCTCGCCCCGCAGATATGGGACGCNGTGCGCAATGAGGTGGACCGCCGCAATGCCGACGGTCAGTTCATACTCACGGGATCAGCCGTTCCGCCGGATTCAAGCGANATTTTTCATTCCGGAGCAGGGCGAATGTCGTGGCTCAGACTACGCACCATGAGCCTTTGGGAATCAGGAGAATCCACGGGCCACGTGAGCCTGTCGAAATTGTTTCGCAATTCGACCGAAATAGACGGCGAGGCACATCTNGACATNGACCGTCTCGCCTTCATCATCTGCCGCGGAGGCTGGCCCAAGGCCGTCATGAAAACNAATGAATCGTCGGCACTGATGCAGGCCGAAGAATATTTTGAGGCCGTGGTGAGAAGCGACATCTCAAGGGCCGACAACACGACCCGCAACCCGGAACTGGCTCGCCGCCTGATGCGCACGCTGGCACGCAATCAAGGATATCAGACCCCTATAAGCACCTTGGTGCAGGATATAGCNGGCAATGGAAATTCGGTAATATCCGTCCCCACGNTGAATTCTTATATAAATGCTCTCAAGAGCATTTTCGTGATTGAGGATTCAATAGCCTGGAATCCNAATCTGCGTAGNCGCACGGCCGTACGCACATCCGACACACGCTACTTCTCCGANCCCTCTATTGCCACAGCAGCGCTGGGTATCGGACCCGANGACCTGATAAACGACCTCGCCACATTAGGGCTCGTGCTTGAGACGATGTGCGTCCGCGACCTCAGGATATATGCCGAGCCTCTGCGCGGCACGATATACCACTACCGGGATAAGAACGGTCTGGAATGTGACGCCGTTATTCATCTTAAAAACGGCAAATACGGCCTCGTGGAGATAAAACTCGGAGGCGAGAAACTGATAAACGAAGGAGCTGAGAACCTGCGCAAGCTCGCCGATAAAATCGACACCACCCGCATGCCGCCCCCCTCGTTCCTGATGATCCTCACCGGCGTAGGACAGTACGCCTATAGGCGCCCGGAAGACGGCGTGCTCGTAGTTCCCATAGGCGCATTGCGTAATTAGCGCAAAAAATCGTATCTTTGCAGGCGAAAAATAGACCACACATTTCAACCATGAAGAAATTTACTCTCTTTGCAGCCATGGCGCTGGCCGCAGTGGCNGCCACGGCGCAGGAAAAGCCGGAGCAACCCTGGCAGTACGTCGACGCGCAGAATCTGCGNATCATCAACAAGGGATGGGACAACACCGCCCGACCCTATACCCGNATCCCCGCATATCTTGAAGACAGCGTGCGCGAGACGCTCTGGGAGCGCTCGCAGTGCTCCACGGGCATCGGTGTGCGCTTCGCCACCGATTCCAAGCGCATCGGCGTGAAATACCGCCTGCTATGGAATACCCACATGATACACATGGCCGACACCGGCCTAAAGGGCACCGACCTCTATATTNTCGAAGGCGACAGCGCATGGCGCCACGTCAACACCAACCGCCCCTACGTGAACAACAAGGAGGAGAAAATATGCGAAGCCACCTACGTGAGCAACCTCGACGGACAGATGCACGAATACATGGTGTATCTGCCTCTCTACGACGGCGTGGAGGAGCTCTGGATTAAGGTCGACAGCGGTGCCACAATCACCACCGGACGACCCGACCTCATCGACCCGGACACTAAAATCATAGCCTACGGCACCAGCATCCTGCAAGGCGGATGCGCCTCACGCACGGGAATGGCCGCCACCAATATCCTCTCGCGCGAGCTCAATTGCGAGGTAGTCAACATCGGCATCAGCGGCGAGGGCAAGCTCGACCAGTGCATGGCGCGCGCCATGGCGCAGATCGAGGATGCCGANCTGTTTCTGCTCGACCCGGTGCCCAACTGCACCGAGATGATGTGCGACACGCTCACCTACGACTTCGTGAAAATCCTGCGCGACGCACGCCCCGACGTGCCCGTAGTGATCGTGGAAGGCCCCATATACCCCTATGCNCGCTACGANAGCTACTTCGGCAACTATCTGCCCCGCAAGAATGCCGCACTGCGCCGCAATTACGAGCGCCTCGCAGCCGAGCGCCCCGAGGGCATCTACTACGTCACCTGCGAGAATCTCGACGGAGTTGAAGACGACGGCACCGTGGACGGCATNCACCTCACCGACCTGGGCTTCCGCCACTACGCCGACAAGCTNCGCCCCATCCTGGCCGAAATCCTCGCNCGCCACAAGCACTGAGCCGGGGCTCANTGGGGTAAACATCGCGCAGAGGCGCAGAGATTTANAGTAATATNTTGCAATCNATATATTACTCTCTGCGTCTCTGCGCGATGTTTGCCTAAATATAGCNATCTTAGCAGNTTGNTCAAAGCACCCGTATCACCGTGAGGCCGTCGCGCACGGGCAGAATCACCTTGCCCACACGCGCGTCGGCCGCCACGTGGTCGTTGAATCGCCGNAGAGCCTCCGTCTGCGCGTCGCGNGCCTCAGGNTCCTGCACCTTGCCGCTCCACAGCGTNTTGTCNGCCAGGATTATGCCCCCGGGAGCCATGNGCGGCACCAGCAGCTCGTAGTACTCGGTGTAGAACCGCTTATTGGCGTCTATGAAGGCCATATCCCAGGGCCCCGGCAGCTGCGGCAGTATATCGAGCGCATCGCCGGTGTGGAGCGTTACGGGCGCNCCCGGATGCGGCTGCGCGAAGAGCTCCAGCAGTTCCGGCTCCATTTCATCGTCTATTTCGATGGTGTGCAATTCGCCATCCTNGGGCATCCCCTCGGCCAGGCACAGCGCCGAGTAGCCCGTGAAGGTGCCCAGCTCCACCACCCTGCGCGGCCGCACGATGGCCGCCAGCATGGCCAGCAGGCGCCCCTGCACATGGCCCGAGCACATTCGCGGATACACATGGCGGCTGTGGGTGCGCCGCCATAGGCGGTGCAGCGCCTCCGGCTCGGCGTCGATATGCGCCGAGATATAATCGTCGAGAAGTTCTTCGTGGTTCATGACTGCAAAATTAGAAATTTATTCCTATCTTTGCCAATAAATCTATACCAAGCCCTCAAGAGATGCCACAGAACGACTGCATAGTGATCATTCCCATGTATAACGAGCGCGAAAACGCCGCTGCCATCATCGACGCCGTAATGGCCCTCGACCATGGCTTCGANGTGCTCGTGATCGACGACAATTCGCCCGACGGCACGGCCGCTATCGTGCGCGAGAAGATGAATCAGTATCCCGGCCGGGTGCTCATCACCGAGCGAGCCGGCAAGCTGGGCCTGGGCACAGCCTATATCGAAGGGTTCCGCCGCGCTCTCGACCTGGGCTACGACTACATCTTCGAGATGGACGCCGATTTCAGCCACAACCCCGCCGACCTGGAACGCCTGCGCAAGGCCTGCGCCGAGGAAGGCGCCGACGTGGCCGTGGGCTCCCGCTACGTCACGGGCGTCAACGTGGTCAACTGGCCTATGGGGCGCGTGCTCATGTCGTACTACGCATCAAAATACGTGCGCCTCGTCACCGGGCTGCCCGTGCACGACACCACCGCCGGATTCGTGTGCTACCGCCGCCGCGTGCTTGAGGCCTTCGACCTCGACGCCATCCGCTTCAAGGGCTACGCTTTCCAGATAGAGATGAAATTCACGGCCCACCGGATGGGCTTCCGCGTGGTGGAAGTGCCCATCGTGTTTGTGAACCGCGTGCTGGGCACCTCCAAGATGAACTCCTCCATCTTCGGCGAAGCCGTCTTCGGCGTGATCCGCCTCAAATGGGACAGCATCTTCCGCAAGAGCCACTACCGTCCAAAAGCATGAACCCAGGGATAGCTCTATGTGTTAATATTTTAAATCATCACTAAAATTTCCGACGAATAAATTGCAATAGTGCCATGCGCCTGTTATTAATATTATAACGGCTTATCTCAACGATAAATAATCCGGAGACAAAGAGTGCCACGATATGGCTTTTTGTCTCCGGATATCTTTTAAAGTATCTTCTCTTATATCTCGCGGGGTGCCGGCGGATAGTCGAGGCTGTAGTGAAGGCCGCGGCTTTCGTGGCGCTCCTTGGCCTGGCGCATGATCAGATAGCCCACGTTGATGATATTGCGCAGCTCGCATATCTCGCGCGAGGCCTTCGAGCTCTTGAAGAGGCGCTCGGTCTCCTCATAGAGGATGTCGAGGCGGTTCCAGGCGCGGTCGAGGCGCAGATTGGTGCGCACGATGCCCACGTAGGTGCTCATTATCTGGTTCACCTCGCGAATGCTCTGCGTAATCAGCACCATCTCCTCGGGATGGCGCGTGCCCTCGTCGTTCCATTCCGGCACGTCGGTGCGCCAGTCGGTGTGGGTGATGGCTTCCGCGGCGTGGCGTGCGGCAGCGTCGGCATAGACCACAGCCTCAATCAGCGAATTGGAAGCCAGGCGATTGCCGCCATGAAGGCCCGTGCACGAGCACTCGCCCAGGGCATAGAGATGGCCTATGCTGCTGCAGCCGTTGAGATCCACCTTGATGCCTCCGCATAGGTAGTGGGCGGCCGGCGCCACCGGTATATAGTCCTTGGTGATGTCGATGCCCAGGCTCAGGCACTTGGCATAGATATTGGGGAAGTGGCGGCGGGTCTCCTCGGGGTCTTTGTGGGTGACGTCGAGATACACGTGGTCGTCGCCGCTCTGCTTCATCTCGCTGTCGATGGCACGGGCCACGATATCGCGCGGAGCAAGGCTCAAGCGCGGGTCGTACTTGTGCATGAACTCCTCGCCGCGCAGATTGCGCAGCACGGCGCCATAGCCACGCATGGCCTCCGTGATCAGGAAGCTGGGGCGGTCGCCGGGATGATAGAGCGCCGTGGGATGAAATTGGATGAACTCCATATCGCGCACGGTGCCCTTGGCGCGATACACCATGGCGATACCGTCGCCTGTGGCCACCAGGGGGTTGGTGGTGGTGGTGTAGACGGCCCCCACGCCACCCGTGGCCATCACCGTGGCCTTGGCCAGGAAGGTGTCCACCACGCCGGTATCGGTATTGAGCACATAGGCCCCGTAGCAGTCGATATCGGGCGTGCGGCGCGTCACGATGCGCCCCAGATGGTGCTGGGTGATGATTTCGATGGCGAAGTGGTGCTCATACACGTCGATGGCCGGGCAGGCCCGCACGGCCTTTATGAGGCTCTCCTGGATTTCAAAGCCGGTGTTGTCGGCATGATGCAGGATGCGGAATTCCGAGTGGCCGCCCTCGCGGTGCAGGTCGAAGGAGCCGTCGGGAGCCTTGTCGAAGTCCACGCCCCACTCCACCAGGCGCCGGATCTGCTCCGGGGCGCCCTTCACCACCTGCTCCACGGCCGCGGGATCGCTCAGCCAGTCGCCGGCCACCATGGTGTCGTGGATATGCTTGTCGAAGTCGTCTACGGCAAGGTTTGTCACCGATGCCACGCCGCCCTGCGCCAGGGCGGTATTGGCCTCGTCGAGAGTGGTCTTGCACACGAGCGCCACGCGGCCTTTAGAGGCCACCTTGAGGGCGAAGCTCATGCCGGCGATGCCGGAACCTATTACGAGAAAATCGTATCTGCGTGTCATGATTTCTGATATTCAGTGGGCGACATGCCCGTGAGATGCTTGAAATATTTGCCGAAACTCGACTGATTCGAGAAGTTGAGCGCATAGGCCACCTGCTGGATATTCTTGCCCGAGTAGCGCAGCAGGTTCTTGGCCTCCATCAGCACGAATTCGTCTATCCAGCGCGCGGCGCTGCGGCCCGTGGCCTGCTTCACTATCAGCGACAGATACTTGGGCGAGATGCACAGCTTTTCGGCATAGAACGCCACGGAGCGCTCCGTGGCATAGTGGGCGCGCACGAGCTTCACGAAGTCGTGGACGTAGCCCACGCGCGTCGACACCGACCGGCGCCCATGCTCTTCCTCCACGGCCATGCGGCAATATTGCTGCCGCGCCAGCTCATAGATGATGGCCGCCACCAGATTGCCGCCTATGCTCAGGGCCAGCTGGCGCGTGCCGGGAGCCTCGGCATTGCTGCGCAGCAGCTGCAGATAGCGCTCCATGGTCTCGAAGTCCTGCTCCGAGAGCCGGGCCACGGGCGAGGGCTTCTCGGCTATGATGGCCGGCAGGTTGAAGGCCGTCATGTTCAGGTTGATACCCTGCAGAAACTCTATGCTCATGAAGAGCACGGATATATCTTTCTCGGCGCCGCTATGGGGCTCCACAAGCACCCGGCTGCCGGGATGCAGCACGCACGCACACGGCCCCGTGGCCTTGAAACGGTCGAGATTCACCTCGATATCGGCGCTCCCGCTCTTGAGGAAGATCACCGTCATGCCGTCCATCATCACCGAGCCTTCCGGCGCGGCTATCACGGGCTTGGCGTCTCTGTCGATGCGCGCCACGAGATAGGCGCCGTCCAGCCGCGAGCAATCAGGCAGCGACTCATGAATGCGCGACGCGAGCTCAAAGTTTACGATCTGTTCCATCCGCCCGTAGCAATCACTTTACCGCACCGTCACCTTCACGGGTGCCGAGCCTTCGGCCGATACGATATACACGCCCGCTGGCACGAAGAATTCCGTGATGCCGGCAGGGGCATTATCAGCGCGTGCCACCTCGCGGCCGGCCACGTCGAAGACGCGCACCGTGGTGCCGCCCATCGGGCAGCGCACCGCTATGAGGCCGGCCTCCGTGAGCACCTCCACGGGCGCCGGGGCCACGGCATCGGTGATACCGCTGTGGTCCACAAACACCACGTTGCTCTCGGGGCTCTCCACGCCCAGGCGCACCGAGCGCACGCTATAGCTCTCGCTGTCGCTCAGGTCGAATTCCTCCATCAGCTCGCCGCTGGCCTCGGCCAGCACGGTCTCCACCGTGGGCAGCCCGGCGTTGTAGCGCGTGCGCGTCACGATGAAGTAGTCGGCCACCTCGCCCTCGGGGATGCTCCAGTTGGCCATATAGCTGTCGGTGGTGATATTGGATGCAGGCAGCGCCGTGGGAGCCGTGAGCACCGGCACGGGCAGGCATTCGCCGCGCAGCTCCACGCCGCGCGTGCCATTGCCGTCGGGGCCGGTGCCGGAGATGAGCAGGCGCGCCGTGTGGCTGCCCAGCTCGGTGGGACGATACGTCACCGTGAGCCATTTGCCGGCCTCGCTGTTGACGTCGGCAGCGCTCACCGTGGTCACAGGCAGCGAAAACATCGACTTATCGCCGCGATACACCGTCACCGTGAGGGCCTTGCGCACGTTGTTGCCCTGAAAAAACAGGCGCGCCGTGGCCGTGGAGCCCTCGGCCACCTGGCCGAATTCCAGCACGCTGCCATTGTCGGGCGACATCAGCTCGGCATCTCCCACAGGATCAGGCGACGTGCCGGGGTGGAAGGCCTGGCCGGCAAGGTCGCCCCACAGATAATCGGCCAGCTCGGGATAGTCGATGAAGGGATTGCGGTTTCCCTGAAAACTGTAGACGGCCTCGTTGCGGTCCAGCTCCTTCTGGCTCACGGGGTCGGCATGGTGCCAGTCCATGAGCAGCCTCACGCTCCACGCATTGAGCGTGGGATACACGTTGTTGCTCACCATATAGTTCACCGCCCAGGTGAGATTCTGATAGCACGTGGCCATGTAGAAATACGTGCGCGCAAAGTCGCCCTTATACTCATCATCGGGCTCAAACACCTTGGTGCTACCGCCGCCCTGGCCCTGCACGGGATAGCCCACGCGCGTCATGCCGTTGTCGAATTGCACCGGAGCGCTCATATCCACCTCGCCCAGCGGATAATTGCTTTTGGCCATATTGGCCTTGGCCTCGGAGGGATAGAGGTGATACAGGTCCACGTAGGCGCTCGTATAATCCACGCTGCCGTTCTGCTTCCACCACGACTTGGGGAAGCTGTGCTCGCGGTTGAGGCCGCTGAAGCTGGGCGCGTAGAGCGGAATGTCGCTATACATATCCCACCAGCGGCTGCTCTCCGGATACACGTCCGTGACGCGGAAATACTGCGGCAGATTGCTGTAGCTCGACACCGTGCGGAAATCGTGTATGCGGTTGAAAATAGCCGTCTTAAGCTCGCCCTCGGCCTTGCCGTCGAGCGACGAATAGTAGCCCGCCGGGATCTCGGCGGTGGCGCCGGCCGCGCAGCCCCAGGCTGCCATGGCCAGAATGTAGCGTGAGATGTTTTTCATGACGCTGCAAATTTAACCAAAAATGCTAAATAATTGGGCAATCAGGCTAAAAAATATGATGAAAAATCTCGCGCAGAGCCGCGGAGAGTATAAAATATTGACTGTCTTTCCCTGAAAAAAGTTGACTCATAAAAGACCAATTATGAGATTAAAGCCAACACGACAACATTATGAACAAGTGGTTCAATTTCGTCGTCAGGGGATGTCAATACGAGAGATCT
>JAAVEC010000005.1 GCA_014801485.1 Bacteroides sp. | reverse complement strand
CTCGCTTGAGCGAAAAACGGGACTCGAACCCGCGACCCCGACCTTGGCAAGGTCGTGCTCTACCAACTGAGCTATTTTCGCATAACTCTTGATTGGGCACCCGGGCGGTGGCTTTTGACGATATGTGAATGTTCTCTCTTTCTTCTGAGAGCGAAAAACGGGACTCGAACCCGCGACCCCGACCTTGGCAAGGTCGTGCTCTACCAACTGAGCTATTTTCGCATAGTNGTGCGCCNGCGTTTTCCGCTTTTGCGATGCAAAGGTACAACCATTTTTTGAACTGACAAAATTTTTCGCAAAAAAAAAATCACCATTTTTTCAAAAAAACCTTCCCNGGCGCCCTTATCNCGACATGGCGCGCGNCCCGGCAGGCNCTACNACATATATTATATAGNGGCGAGGGGGCAAGTTTTTTATTAACGTTTTTTGGCCGTGGGCCGTTTTTTTCGTAACTTTGGGGAGTTGAAAACCTAAAAACCATTAAAAACATAACCGAATGACAAATACCGTTTTCTGGCTTGTGCCTGCGGCGGCCGTCATCGCTCTGCTTCTGGCGTGGTACTTCTACCGCCAGATGATGAAGGAGAGCGAGGGCACCGATACCATGCAGCGCATCGCCTCGCATGTGCGCAAAGGCGCCATGAGCTATCTCAAGCAGCAATACAAGATTGTGGGCTGCGTGTTTCTGTGTCTTGTAGTGGTCTTTGCTGTGATGGCCTATGGNTTTGACCTGCAGAACCATTGGGTGCCTGTGGCCTTCCTCACGGGTGGCTTCTTCTCGGGTCTCTCCGGCTTCCTGGGCATGAAGACGGCCACATACGCNTCNGCCCGCACGGCGAATGCTGCCCGCAACTCGCTCAACGGCGGCCTGCGCGTGGCCTTCCGCTCGGGCGCGGTGATGGGCCTGGTGGTAGTGGGTCTGGGCCTGCTCGATATATCCTTCTGGTATCTGCTGCTGGACGCCGTGGTGGATCTTGAGGGCACCGCCAAGCTGGCAATGATCACCACNACGATGCTCACCTTCGGCATGGGCGCCTCGACGCAGGCACTCTTTGCACGCGTGGGCGGCGGTATCTACACCAAGGCAGCCGACGTGGGNGCCGACCTCGTGGGCAAGGTAGAGGCCGGAATTCCTGAAGACGACCCCCGCAANCCCGCCACCATCGCCGACAANGTGGGCGACAACGTGGGCGACGTGGCCGGCATGGGCGCCGACCTCTACGAGAGCTATTGCGGCTCGATCCTGGCCACCTCGGCCCTGGGAGCCGCNGCCTACCTNCTCACNGGCGACGTGGAGATGCAGTACAAGGCCGTGGTGGCTCCCATGCTCATCGCAGCCGTGGGTATTCTGCTCTCGATTATCGGTATATTCTCNGTGCGCACCCGCGAGGACGCTTCCATGAAGAACCTCCTGGGCGCCCTCTCGCTGGGCACCAATCTCAGCTCGGTGCTCATCGTGGGNGCCACGTTCCTGATTCTGTGGCTTCTGGGCCTCGCCAACTGGCAGTGGATAAGCTGCGCCGTGGTNGTGGGATTGCTCGTGGGCATCGTNATAGGNCGCTCCACCGAGTACTACACCTCGCAGTCCTACGCTCCCACCCGCAAGCTGGCCGAGAGCGGCACCACCGGNCCCGCCACGGTGATTATCTCCGGTGTGGGNCTGGGCATGATTTCCACNGCCGTGCCNGTGATAGCCGTGGTNGTGGGTATCATCCTCAGCTACTGGTTTGCCTCGGGCTTCGACTTCTCCAACGTGGCNATGGGNCTTTACGGCATCGGCATCGCCGCCGTGGGCATGCTCTCCACGCTGGGCATCACCCTGGCCACCGACGCCTACGGCCCCATCGCCGACAACGCCGGCGGCAATGCCGAAATGAGCGGCCTGGGCGCCGAGGTGCGCAAGCGCACGGATGCCCTCGACTCCCTGGGCAACACCACNGCCGCCACCGGCAAGGGCTTCGCCATCGGCTCGGCCGCTCTCACCGGCCTCGCCCTGCTCGCTTCCTACATCGAGGAAATCCGCATCGGCCTGCAGCGCCTGGGCGAGACCTTCATCCAGGTGGGCGACAAGGCCATCCCGCTGCACGATGCATCCTTCACGGATTTCATGGCCTTCTACGAGGTGAACCTGATGAGCCCCAAGGTGCTCTCCGGCATGTTNATCGGNGCCATGATGGCCTTCCTCTTCTGCGGCCTCACGATGAACGCCGTGGGCCGCGCCGCCGCCCACATGGTGGACGAG
The DNA here is from genome assembly GCA_014801485.1 of Bacteroides sp. Lineage (GTDB taxonomy): Bacteria > Bacteroidota > Bacteroidia > Bacteroidales > Muribaculaceae > CAG-873. The sequence continues at coordinate 34,707 of JAAVEC010000005.1, read as the reverse complement.
GTGCGCCGTCAGTTCCGCGAGATCAAGGGCATCCTTGAAGGCAAAGCCGANCCNGACTACGCACGCTGCGTGCAGATTTCCACCAAGGGCGCCCAGCGCGAGATGGTGTTCCCCTCGCTGCTNGCCATCATCGTGCCCATCATCACGGGCCTCATCTTCGGTGTGCCNGGTGTGATCGGNCTGCTTGTGGGCGGTCTCTCTGCCGGNTTCGTGCTCGCCATCTTCATGGCCAATGCCGGCGGTGCNTGGGACAATGCCAAGAAATACATCGAAGAAGGCAACTTCGGCGGCAAGGGNGGCGACGTGCACAAGGCCACCGTGGTGGGCGACACCGTGGGCGACCCCTTCAAGGACACCTCCGGCCCCTCGCTCAATATCCTTATCAAGCTCATGAGCATGGTGGCCATCGTGATGGCCGGCCTCACCGTGAGCTGGAGCCTCTTCTGATCCCCTACCCCCGAGAAACCACCAAAGCCTGCGCCATCCCGGCGCAGGCTTTTATTGTGCACGGCGTGTATAATCTTAAGATTTATAAGAATATACCGCGGGGTGCGCGGCCTTTGGCCGCTTACCACCACGGCTACTTTCGGGACGCGCTCTTCGGCGCGTCTTGCGTCATAAAAGCCCAAATAATCTATGATTTATAAGTCTTATANNNTTTATAAATTTATTGCGCCGGCAGGGTGATGGCGAAGGTGGTGGTGTGGCCNGAGTGGAGCANGCGGAGGTCGCCNCCGTGGCTGCGCACAATCTGGCGGCTGATGGCGAGACCCACNCCGCTGCCGCCGTGCTTGGTGGTGAAGAAGGGTTGGAAGAGGTTGTCGNCGATTTCGGGCGGGATGCCCGCGCCGTTGTCGGTAACGGTGATGAACGGAGCTCCNGCGGCNATNGAGATAGTAACCGCCACCGANGGAGCTGCGCTGCCCTCCACGGCATCGAGCGCATTGCGCAGCAGGTTGAGCATCGCCTGGGTCATGAGCGCTACGTCNACGTTGAGCGCCATGCCCTGCGACACATCGAAAACGCACACTCCCGAGCCCAGGCCGCGCGATGCCACTTCGCCCTGCACCAGCTGCATGACGCGGGCGGCAAAATCCGCGGCNTCTATTGCCTCGATGCTTAGCGGCGGCAGATGCGTGAGGCGGTAGTATGAGTCGAGAAAACGCCTGATGCCCGTGCTCTGCGAGTGGATGAGCCCCACCACCTCGCGCAGCGATTCGGCCGCGCGATAACTCTCCGGGTGCTCCTCCACGTGGGTGGTGATGGAAATCACGGGGGCCACATAGTTGCGCATCTCGTGGGTCATTATCTTGATGATGCGGTCGTAGTAGAGTTTTGAGGTTTCGAGCTGNCCNCGGCTTTCGTGGTAAATCTCCGCGATGGAATTCATATCGCGGGAGAGATCGCCCAGCATGGGGTCGCGGCGCCCGAAGTCGAGCCGCAGGGTGGTGTCGTGTGCAAGAATAGCTTTCATGAAAGTGGCCACAAGCGACGCGAGCCGCCGCACATGGGCCACGAGCAGGCACGCAGCCACAAGCGCACCGATNCCGGCAAGCGCTCCCTGCGGCCACCGGCCCTGCATGAAGCAAGCGCACGAGAGCACCGAGAGNGCCACCAGCGCCCCCGTGGCACACAGCAGCTTGAGAGTGAAATGTCTCATTGTTTGCGCAATAGATTATAGAGCGTNTGGCGGTTTATGCCCAGGCGTCGTGCCGCTTCGCTCATGTTGCCGTCGCAGGCCTGCACGATTTCGCGGATGTGGTGCANCTTGAGCTCGTCGAGGGTCATCCNGCGGCGCTCGCTGTCGCGTCGCTCTATTTCGCCGGCGCGTAGCACCGATTGCGAGCGCGAGCGCGCANCCTCGTTGGCGGTGATCGCCGCCTCGATTTTGGCGATCAGCTCATCGTTGTCCCACGGCTTGGTCACGAAATCATCCGCGCCGGCCTTCATCGCCTCCACGGCCAGAGCCACGTCGCCGAAAGCCGTGATAAGCACCACGGCAGGCGCAGATTCAGTGCCCTTGATACGCCGCAGCCAGAACATGCCGTCGGCACCGTCGAGGCGCCCGCTTCCGAAGTTCATATCGAGAAGCACCGCATCCACGTCGCCGGCAGAGAGCAGCGCCGGNAGGAGCGTGGGGTCGCCCACGGTAACGATGTCGGCAAAGCGCGAGGCGAGCACCAGCCGCAGCGTGGAGCGGATCGCCTGATTGTCGTCGATAATTAGGATTTTCATGATGCAAATATAAATAATATCCTGCTATGCAGGCGCTCACCCGCGCAAAAAAGCGCAACCGGCTCCGGCATCTGTCCAATTTTCATACACTTTGTATAAATTTCATACAAAATCACCTTCCGAAATCGAGATTTGGGCAGCATCATTGCGCAATGACGTTCTTCCGCCGTAATTTTGCAGCACATGAACAGCAACACTTTTATATTGGTTATTGCCGCAGTGCTCTTCGTCATCGCTCCCGTGAAGGCGGAGAGCACCGGCGGCATGACTCTCAACGACTGCCTCGTCTATGCCCGCGACCACGCCTACGACAATCGCCTGAACCGCCTGGCCGAAGCCGACGCAGCCGCCCGGCGACGCATTGCCGCCGCCGGCCTCATGCCCTACGTGGGTCTGTCGGCGTCGGGCAACCTGAGNTTCGGTCGCAACATCGATCCTGAAACAAACATGTACGACAACAACAAGACCGTGGCCACGGCATTCGGGCTCAACCTGTCGCTCCCCCTTTTCGACGGGCTCGTCAACATCAACAACCTCAAGGCGGCCCGGTCTGCCGCGATGCGACAGGCCGAGAAAACGCGGGCAGACGAAGACGCAATCTCTATGGAGGTGATACGCGCTTTCTACAACGTGGGCTACTGCCGCACGCTCGTGAGGCAGATGGAGGAACAGCTGCGGCGCGACGAGACCGACCTGAGTTCGACACTGCGCGGTGAGCAACTGGGCACCAAGAGCGGTGCCGACGTGGCCGAGATGCGGGCCGTAGTGGCCGCCGACGAATATGAGCTGTCCAACCAGCGCAATCTGCTGGCAAAAGCGTTTCTCGACCTGCGCGGCCTCATGGGCATGCCCCTGAGCGATGAGCCGCTCGACCTCGTGGAGGAAGAATACGAAAGCGGCGCCGCTATGGAAGCCAACCCACGCGTGGCCGAAGCACGCCTGGCCGTAAAGGAAGGAGAATACGAGCTTCGCGCGGCCAAGGGAGCCTACTCTCCCACAATATCACTGAGCGGCAGCGTCACCACCTCATACTTCAAGATGATGGGAGGCGGGCAGCAGGCAGCAGCGCCCTTCGGCCGACAATGGCGCGACAATATGGGCCAGTACATAGGCGTGAGCTTCACCCTGCCGCTTTTCGACGGCCTCGCCACACCGGCGAGAGTGAAGAGAGCCCGCATAGAGCTCGACACGAGAAAGATACGCCTTGAGCAGACGAGCTACGAAGTGGAGAAACTCACCCGAAGCGCCATGCTCGACCTCTGCGCCGCCCGCGACGAACTCACGGCTGCCACCCGGCGCCTTGATGCCGAGGAAGCCGCCTACAAGGCCACCCGGCGCAAATACGAACTGGGAAGCGCTTCTGCAATCGACCTATACACCTCCGGCGCCAGGCTGGCCACAGCCCGGGCAAATCTCGAAGGCAAGCGCATTCAACTGAAAATAAGCGAAATCACAGCCGATTACTATATGGGCCGTAAACTCATAAAAGACTGACTATGGACATGGAAATCAAGCGCAGGAATCCCCTGCTGCGGAAATACGGAATCGCGGTGGCCGCAGCCATAATACTGGCTGCAGGCGTGGCATGGGCCATCTCCGCCTCGCGAGTCTCCACAGGCACCGCCAGCAAAGACAATATCATAATAGCGGAAGCGACTGCCGGAGAGTTCAACGATTTCATTCGCCTCACCGGAAAGGTGGAGACGGGCACCGTGGTGCAGGTGTCGGCACTCGAAACCGGCATCGTGGAGAAGAAATGGGTAGAGGAAGGCGAGATGGTGCATGCCGGCGATATCATCCTCACGCTCCACAATCCGCATCTGCGCCAGCAGATACTCGACTCGGAATCGCAGCTCGCCGAGAAGCAGAACATGCTGCGCGACACCGAGATAGCCATGGAGAAAGAACGCCTGCAAGTGAAGCAGGACATGCTCGCGGCACGCGTGGAGCTCAACCGCAAGAAACGCCTGGCCGAGCAGCAGCGCACGCTCTACGATGAAAACCTCACCTCGCGCGAGGAATACCTGAAAGCGCGCGAAGACTACGAGCTGGCACGCGAGAACTTCGACCTGCTGCAGAACCGTCTCAGGCAGGATTCGCTGTACCGCGGCGTGCAGCTGGCCATGATGCGCGAGAGCCTGCACAACATGCAGGAAAACTTCGCGCTCGTGCGCAGCCGCGCCGACAATCTCAATATCCGTGCCACCCACAGCGGGCAGTTGGGCAGCCTCACCGCAGAGCTGGGCCAGAGCATCGCTTCGGGGCAGCAGGTGGGGCAGATAAATATTCTCGACCGCTACAAACTGGCTGTGAGCGTGGATGAGCACTATATCGACCGCGTTTCGCCGGGACTGCATGGCACGGCACGGCGTGGCGACCACGAGTTCGGCGTATCGGTGAAAAAGGTGTATCCCGAAGTGAGCGACGGCAGATTCCGCGCGGATATGGTGATCGACGGCGACGGCCCCGACAATCTGCGCGTGGGCCAGACATATCCGGTGGATCTCACGCTCAGCGATCCCTCCGAAGCGGTGATGGTGCCGCGCGGACAGTTCTTTCAGAGCACAGGCGGCAAATGGATCTACGTGGTGGAGCCCGACGGCAGAAGCGCACGCCGCCGGGAGATAAGGACCGGGCGCCAGAATCCGCGCAATTATGAAATCACTGAAGGACTCATGGCGGGCGAGCGCGTGATCGTGAGCTCCTATGCCAATTTCGACGAAGCAGACAAAATAATAATAAAATAGAATATGAATATACAGACCAAGAATCTCTGCAAAGAGTTCCGCACCGACAGCGTAATGACCCGTGCGCTCAATAACGTGTCGCTCGACATCAAGGACGGCGACTTCGTGGCAATCATGGGCCCCTCGGGCTGCGGAAAATCCACTTTGCTCAATATCCTGGGGCTGCTCGACAATCCCAGCGGCGGAGAATATTATCTGGACGGCGAGGAAGTGGGCCGGCTGAGGGAAAGCGAGCGCACGCGCTGGCGCAAAGGCCGCATAGGCTTCGTGTTTCAGTCGTTCAATCTGATCAAGGAGATGAACATACGCGACAATATCATGCTGCCGCTCAACAACCTGGACATGCCGGCAGCCGAGAAGCGCAGGCGCGTGGATGAGGTGATGCAGCGCATGGGAATCGCCCACCGCAGCCTCCACTACCCCAACCAGCTCTCGGGCGGACAGCAGCAGCGCGCCGCCATTGCCCGCGCCATCGTGGCGCGCCCCGGCCTGATACTTGCCGACGAGCCTACGGGCAATCTCGACTCACGCAACGGCGCCGAAGTGATGGCCCTGCTATCCGAGCTGCACCGCGAGGGCGCCACCATAGTGATGGTGACCCACTCGCAGAAGGATGCCATGAACGCCGACTATATAATCAACCTCTTCGACGGCCAGATCGTGGAGACTCTCAACGAACGCCTGTGATATGATCAGATTCTTCACCTCCGACCTCCGGCGCAATCTCATCAAGATTTTCTGCCTCACGATAGGCCTGGCCATTGGTTTCCTGCTCGTGGCCCGCGTGTACTTCGAGCACACCTACGACACCTGCTTCAAGAACTACCGGCACATATACCGTGCCACCGAGAGCGCCATCAACGGCGACGAAGACCACGAGTATCACAACACCGCCGGCGGAATAGGGCCGGCGCTGAAGCGCTATCTGCCGCAGGTGGAGGTGGCCACGCGCTATACCTATATGCTCGACCGGGGCACGCTGGTGCGCACCGAGGACGGGCGCACTTTTGAATCCGGCGGCGTGAAGATGGCCGACAGCTGTTTCTTCCGGCTGTTCGAGACCGAATGCGTGGCCGGCGACCTCTCGGAATCGCTCGAACTGCGCAACACATGCGTGATACCGCGATCGCTGGCCGAGAAGATGGGCGGACACGTGGTGGGCCGCACACTCAGCTGCCCCTCATTCTCGGAGGAATACAAGGCCATGATAGGCGGCGTGTACGAAGACTTTCCGCTCAACACCTCCCTGGGCTCCAATCCGGTGTATCTCAGCCTTTCGTCCATAGGCAATTTCGCCCACGACGGCCGCGAGCAATTTATGGGCAACGACCGCTACACCACCTTCGTGCGCCTTGCCGCCGGCGTAGAGCCTGCCGACCTTGACGAAGGCATCGACCGCATGCTGCGCGAAAATATCGACGACGAAATCCTGCAGATAAGCCAATACGACATACACCTGAGACCATTCGCAGGCATGTACACGAGCCAGAGCAGCGTGAAGATGACCATCCGCATCCTCACCATGCTCGCCCTGATAATGCTCATGAGCGCAGGGCTCAACTACCTGCTCGTGACCATAGGCCAGATGGTGGGACGCAGCAAGGAGATGGCCGTGCGCAAGTGCTACGGCACGTCCAACGGCAAGATATTCGCCCGGGTGCTGGCCGAGAGCGCCGTGATGCTGCTCGCGGCACTGGTGCTGGCCGTGCTGCTCGCCTTCTGCTTCAGCGACGAATGCCGCCGGCTACTGGGCTACAGCCCCGCACAGCTGCTCGCCACCCGGGGAGTGATAGCCGCGGAGGGAGCCGTGGTGCTCGTGCTTCTGCTGCTCACGGGCGCAGTGCCGGCGTGGATGTATTGCCGCACGCCGGTGGTGCATGCGTTCCGCCACAACGTCTCGGGGCGCAAGGGCTGGAAACTCGCGCTGCTCTCGCTTCAGTTCATGGCGTCGGGTATGCTCATGTGCCTGCTCGTGCTTGTGGCGCGCCAGTATGGACGCCTCGCCGGCGCCGACCTCGGTTTTGAATACAAGGATGTGGCCACGGCCTACATAGGCAGCCTTCCCTTGGAGTCGCGCCACGCTCTGATTCAGGAGATAGAGCGTGTGCCGGGAGTGGAGGGCGTGGCCACTGCTTATCATGACTTCGCCGCACATGGCTCGGGCAACAATATATGGGTGGGCGACGAATGGGACAACACCAAGAACGTGGCCGACCTCTATCAAGCCTCGGCCAACGTGTTCGACGTGATGGGAATCAAGATTCTGCGCGGCGAGACGTTCCGCCCCGATGCCGATTCCACCGTGCGGCAGGTGATCGTGGAGCAGAAGCTCGCAGACTTGCTCGGCGACTACTTCCACATGGATGTGGAGGGCGACAAAGTGCTGGGGCAGCGATTCCACATCACAGAGCACATCGACCTTGACGGCAGCGATGAGTTCGAGATATGCGGCGTGATAGCCGATATGCGGCGCGGCGGCTTCGAAAACGAAGGGGCCGACACGCGCGGCGCCGTGATATTTCCCGACAACAAAAGGGTGATGCCACGGCTCTACGTGAAATTCGACCGCCTCACGCCCGAAGCCATCGCCCGGGTGCAGAAAATCATCAACGACACGGCCCCCACGGCCGAAGTCTACATCACGCCCTACGAAGAAACCGTGCGCGGCTACATAGAGCCGGTGAAGCGCTTCGGCACCTCCGTGATGGTAGTGGGACTCGTGATTTTCGTGATCGCCCTGATAGGCCTCACCGGCTTTGTGACAGACGAAGTGCAGCGGCGCGCCAAGGAAATAGCCATACGCAAAGTCACGGGCACCTCCGCCGGCTCCATCATCGCCATGCTGTGCCGCGAGACTGCCGTGGTGGCCGCGCCGGCGCTCATCGCCGGCGGAGTGCTCGCCGTGGTGGTGGGCCGCGAATGGCTCGCGCAGTTCAACACCCGCGTGTCGCTCTCGCCGCTATCCATGCTTCTGTGCCTTGCCGTGCTCATGGCATTCGTGCTGCTCATCGTGGCTATCAACTGCCGCAAAATCGCCTCCGGCAACCCCGTGAACCACCTCCGCAACGAGTAGCCAGGCACCGGCATCCGTTCATTCCTGATTTTCCCGATTAATCTCGATTTAGCCTGATTAATCGGGATTTTTTGTGTTTTGATTAAAAAATCGTAATTTTGCGGCTCGAATATGGCAATGCTCGAAACACACAACATTTCAGGACGATTCCGCTCCACCGGGGCGGGGTTGCTGCTTGTGCTTTTCGCGCTGTACTATGCAGGGTCGACTCTCTTTGTGCACAGCCACCGCACGTGGCACGGAATCGAGACTCACTCCCACCCGTATCTGCCCAATTCGACGCATAACCACTCCGACGCCGAGTTCAGCCTCATCTCGATGCTGAACACTATCCTCACGGAGCCCACCCAGGGCCAGGAGCTGCCTGTGCCTGTGGAGCGCCTGGAAGCGATATTGCCGATTATGCCGGAGGCCGCCGGAGCTGCGGTCTGCGGGGCAACGGCCGCCGGCCGTGCGCCACCGTTTGTTGCTTGAGAACCATACGTTTCCCTAAGTAATAAACCGCATAATCGCTATTATTCCACATGAAATATCCTACATTTCGTGCCGCTATGGCCGTGGTGTGCGCTCTTTCAGGAGCCGCCGCGCTGCCCTCGTGCGGCAATAAAGCAGCCGAGACAGCCTCGGCCGATTACGTACTTGCGGGCGACACCGTGGTGGTGAATCCCGCGTCGTCGCTGGCATCGCGTATCGCCTGCGCGGCCGTAGACATCAACAACTACACTCCGCAATTCTCCGCTCCCGCCGAGGTGCGCGCCGTGCCGGCGCAGTATGCCGAGGTGGGCGTGCCCTTCGCGGGCCGCATCACCGCATCGCTGGTGGTGCCCGGCCAGCGGGTGGCGGCCGGCACTCCGCTTTTCCGCATCAGTTCGGCCGACTTCATGGAGCTGTGCCGCACGGCTCTGGACGCGCGCAGCGAGAAAGAACAGGCCGCACGCACCTATTCGCGCATGCAACGCATGCACGAGACCGGCATGGCCAGCGACCGCGAGCTTGAGGAAGCACGCGCCGATGCCGACATGAAGGCCCGCGCGGCTGCCGAGGCCGCNGCCTCGCTGCGCGTGATGGGCGTGGATATCAACAGCGTGGTGCCAGGCGAGCCCCTGGTGGTGCGCTCGCCCATCGCCGGCACCGTGATGAAAAACACGCTGGTGACCGGCCAGTACGTAAAAGACGATGCAGATGCTGCTATCGTGGTTTCGGATCTGAGCCGGGTGTGGGCCGTGGCCAACGTCAAGGAGCACGACTTCGCGCTGCTGCGCCGGGGCATAGACCGCGTGGGGATCCGCACCGACGCCATGCCCGACACGCTGATTGCCGGCCGTGTGTACCATATAAACGATATCCTCGACCCTGCCACGCGGAGTGCCGAGGTGATAGTGGAAATCGACAATGCAGCAGGGCTGCTGAAGCCCAACATGTTTGCCACGGCGCAGTTCACCGGCAACAGCTCGGATGAGCTTCAGATACCTTCCGAGGCCATCCGCAGGCGCGATGACAAGGCCTACGTGATGCGCCGCACCGGCGCCGGGAGCTACGTGCCCGTGGCAGTAGAGGTGGCTGAAGACGCCGCCGGCAACGTGATTGTGCGCTCGGGCCTGGAGCCCGGCGACAGCATCGTGACCCGCGGTGCTTTCTACCTTCCCGAAGCCAAGAATATCTAAGGGCCATGCGCAGACTCATATCCCATGCGATACATCGGCGGGAGCTGATGTTCGCAGCCTTCGGCGTGATTGCCGTGATAGGCTGGTTCTGCTGGCGAGGTCTCTCGATCGATGCCTACCCCGACATCGCCGACGTGACGGTGCAGGTGGTGACCCAGGTGCCCGGCCTCGCTGCCGAGGAAATCGAGCAGCAGATCACCATCCCCGTGGAGCGCGCCCTCTCGGGCATTCCTTCGATGAAGGTGATGCGCAGCAAGAACACCTTCGGCCTTTCCACGGTGATCGTGGTATTTGACGACGGCGTGGACGACTACTGGGCGCGGCAACTGATACAGGCGCGGCTGGCCGAGCTTGAGCTACCCTACGACGCCGCTCCCGAGCTCAATCCCCTCACGTCGCCCACCGGCGAGATCTACCGCTACGTGCTCACCGGGCCTCGCGAGCTGCGCGAACTCACCGACCTGCACAAGTGGGTGGTGATTCCCCGGCTGAAGCAGGTGGCCGGCGTGGCCGACGTGAGCAACTTCGGCGGTATCACCACGCAGTTTCAGATCGAGCTNGATCCCGTGAAGCTGCAGCAATACGGCCTGGCGCTGACCGATATCACGGAGAAAATCGAGGCCAACAACGCCTCGGCCGGCGGTTCCATGCTGATGCACGGCGACCTCAGCTACGTGGTGCGCGGCATAGGCCTTGTGGAAAATCTCGACGACCTGGGGCGCATCGTGGTGAAGACGGAGGGCGGCGTGCCGGTGTATCTCTCCGACGTGGGCACCCTCAAATACGGCAACCTGGAGCGCAAGGGCGTGTTCGGCTTCCGTGACGGCGAGGGCCACGACCGTGCCGACTGCGTGGAAGGAATCGTGCAGATGCTGCGCGGCGAGAATCCCAGCGAGGTGCTGGAGGAACTGAAAAAAGCTGTGGCCGAACTCAACGAGAGCACACTGCCCGACGGCGTGCGCCTCGAACCCTTCATGGACCGCACGCAGCTGGTGGACACCACGCTCAACACCGTGAGCCACACGCTCTTCGAGGGCATGGTGCTGGTGGTGGTGGTGCTCATNATATATCTGGGCAGCTGGCGCGGCGCNTTGCTGGTGGCGGCCACNATCCCGCTGTCGCTGCTCATNGCCTTCATCCTGATGAAGATGACGGGCATCCCGGCCAACCTNCTATCACTGGGTGCNATCGACTTCGGCATCCTCGTGGACGGTGCCATCGTGATGATGGAAACCATCCTGCGCAAGCGCGAACAAGACCCCGACGCTCCCCTGGAGCAGGACAACATAATCAAGCGCGCATCCGACGTGGCGCGCCCCATCTTTTTCTCCACGCTCATCATCATCGTGGCCTATCTGCCGCTCTTCGCTTTCGAGCATATCGAGCGCAAGATGTTCACTCCCATGGCCTATACCGTGGGCTACGCNCTGGCAGGCGCTCTGCTTGTGGCGCTGCTGCTTATCCCCGGCATAGCCTACCTGGTGTATCGCAAGCCTCAGAAGGTGCGCCGCAACCGCATGGTGGAGCGCATGACAGCCGCCTATGAGCGCCAACTGCTACGCCTGATGCANCGTCCNCGCAGGCTCGTGTGGCCTCTGGCCGTGATTGTGGCCGCCGCCGGCGTGCTGTGTGTCACGGTGGGCAAGGACTTCCTGCCCCCTCTCGACGAGGGCTCGATATGGATCCAGGTGCAGCTTCCCGCGGGCATCTCGCTGGAGCGCTCCACCGAGATAGGCGACGAGCTGCGCGAGCGCCTGGGCAAGTTCGACGAGGTGAGCTACGTGATGACTCAGGTGGGCCGCGACGACGAAGGNGCCGAGGCATTCTCGCTCAGCCACGTGGAGGTGGGCATCGGCCTGAAGCCCTACGGCCAATGGACCTCNGGCCGCGACAAGGCGCAGCTGATCGAGGCNATGGATGCCGAGCTCAAGAATATTCCCGGTATCACAGTGGGCTTCTCGCAGCCCATCATCGACATGGTGATGGACCAGGTGGCCGGCGCCCACAGCGACCTGGCNCTCAAAGTNTACGGCGAGAACAACGACTCCACGCGCCATGTGGCCGAGGCCATCGAGCGCGTGCTGGCCACGATTCCGGGCGCCGTGGACGTGGCCGTGGACCAGGAGCCGCCTATGCCGCAGCTACAGATAATAATCGACCGCGACCGCATAGCGCGCTACGGCCTCAACGTGAGCGACGTCACCGACCTCATCGAGCTCGTGGTNGGCGGCAAGGCCGTGAGCAGCATCTTCGTGGGCAGCAAGAGCTACGACGTGATCTGCCGCTACAACGAAAGCTACCGCGACACGCCCGAAAAAATCGGAGCCCTGCGCCTCACGACACCCGACGGCGGCAGTGTGCCCCTCTCGCAGGTGGCTGAGGTGCGCATGACCACCGGCGCCTCGATGATCACNCGCGAGATGAACCGCCGCAACATCATAGTGCGCGTGAATCTGCGCGGCGTGGACCTCTCCAAATTCCTGGCCGAGGCCCGCAAGCGCATCGACAGCGAAGTGGACTACGACCGCGACAACATCACGCTGGAATGGGGCGGCCAATTCGAGAACCAGTCCCGTGCCTATGAGCGCCTGGCCATAGTGGTGCCGCTGGCATTGGCCGTNATGCTCCTGCTGCTCATCGTGGCGCTGGGCAAGATACGCATGTCGCTGGCCATCTTCGCCATGCTTCCGCTGGCACTCTTCGGGGGCATGCTGGCCCTGAACCTGCGCGGCATGACGCTGAACGTGTCGTCGGCGGTGGGCTTCATCGCTCTNTTCGGCGTGGCCATCCAGAACGGCGTGATCATGCTCTCCCATATCAACAATCTGCGTNGCAGGCGCGATGCATCNACGCTGGCCAAGACCGTGGCCGAAGGCGCCGCCCATCGTTTCCGCCCCATCCTGATGACGGCATCGGTGGCCGTGCTGGGCCTGCTCCCTGCATCGCTATCCACCAATATAGGCAGCGACGTGCAGCGCCCGCTGGCCACGGTGATAGTCTACGGCCTGCTCTTCGCCACCGCGCTCACGCTATACGTGCTCCCGGTGCTCTACTACGCAATTGAAAAACGATATCTCACGAAACAGAAATGAAATTCCCTGCAATCATCATAATGGCGGCAGCCAGCCTCCCGGCTTCCGCCGCTCCGCTCTCGCTCGACAGCTGCGTGCAGGCCGTGGCGCAGGGCAATCTCTCGCTCGCGGCCGAGCGCCTGAACGTGCCCATCGCCGTGGCCGAGGAGCGTGCCGCNGCAGTGTTCAACGACCCCACCCTGGCCTTTGAATACGCCAATAACGACGACCACCGGATGCAAATGGGCCAGAGCTATGCCGTGGANCTGGGCTANACCCTATCGCCCGGCAAGCGTGGCGCACGCCGCAGCCTGGCCGNCGGAGAGCGCGAGCTGGCCGAGGCTCTGCTCGACGCCGAGCTGCAAAACATGCGCCTGGAGGCAGCCACAGCCTATTTCGACGCTATGCGTGCCGAGATGCTCAACGATGTGGCCACCGGCATGGCCCGNTCCATGGCCGATATCGCGCGCGGCGACTCGCTGGGCGCGGCCATAGGCCAGGTGCGCCCCGTAGATGCCACATCCACGCGAATCGCCGCACGCGTGGCNGCCGCCGANGCCGCNGCCGCTACAGCCGAGATGAACAATGCGCGCCTGGCGCTGGCCACCCTCATGGGGTGNCCCGAGAAGGCCGCGCTGATCTCNACCGACACGGCCGCGCGCATGCTGTTTCCCGTGGTGAGCGCCGCCGAGGCCGCNGAGCTGGCCGTGGAACGCCGCGCCGACCTTCGCGCCGCAATCAAGAACGCCACNGTGGCCGAGCGNCAGGTGAGGGTGGAGAAAGCCGAGCGCAAGATGGAATTCGAGCTGGCNCTGGGTTATAACTACAACACNGAGGTGCGCAACGAGATAGCCCCGGCTCCGCGATTCGGCGGCATCAGCGTGGGCGTGAGCATCCCGCTCAAGTTTTCCAACACCAATAAAGGCGCCCTCACGGCNGCACGGCTGCGACATGAGCAGGCACGCCTGCAGGCCGAACAGGCCGCTCAAGAGGTGCGCAGCCAGGCTCTGGCAGCTGCCGAAAGCTATGCCCAGGCACGCGCCGCATGGCTGGAACTGGACGAAAAACTCATGCTTGAGGCACGCAGCATCTACAATGCNTACGCCGACTCATACCGCCATGGCGACGTGTCGCTGGTGGAGCTCATGGACATGCGCGAGCGCTATGCCGAGGTGGTGAAGATGCATATCGACGCCCGCCGCGACGTGGCAGTGGCCTACGCCACGCTGCAGGCCGCCTGCGGGCTCTGAGTCGCCTCCTGAAAAACGAGAAGCGCACCCCGGCCGGGGTGCGCTTCTTGCTTTTTGCAACCTTGTTGCATGCTTTATTTCGTAAATTTGCGGCATGAACATTATAGAAATATTCTGGGCCATGCTATGCGAGATGGCCCCATATCTGCTGCTGGGCTTCGGCATAGCCGGCGTGATGCACGCCTTCGTGCCGGCATCGCTATATCGCACTCACCTTGCACCCAATACATTCGGCTCGGTGGTGAAAGCCGCCCTCTTCGGTATTCCCCTGCCCCTGTGCTCATGCGGCGTGGTGCCCACGGCCATGGGATTGCAGCGCGAGGGAGCATCACGCGGCGCCACGGTATCGTTTCTGATAGCCACACCGCAGACCGGCGTGGATTCCATAGCGGCCACGTACTCCATGATGGGNCTGCCCTTTGCGCTNCTGCGACCCATAGCNGCACTCGTCACCGCCATAGGCGGTGGTGCGCTGGCCAATCGTTTTGCCCGCCGNAGCGCCGCAGCATCGNCCATGCAGGANCCCGAAGGCAACCCCGACANCCGCCCCTCCGGCTTTGCCGCCAGGCTGCGCGAAGCTGCTGCCTANGGCTTCGGCCGCATGATGGAGGATATAGGCCGCTGGCTGCTCATAGGCCTGGTGCTGGCCGCGTTGATCACGGCTTTCGTGCCGGCCGATTTCCTGACATCGCTCAGCGACTATCCCTTGCTGAGCATGNTGCTGGTGCTGGCGCTGAGCGTGCCCATGTATGTNTGNGCCACGGGNTCTATCCCCATCGCTGTGGCACTGATGCTCAANGGCCTGTCGCCGGGNGCGGCNCTGGTGCTCCTCATGGCCGGCCCCGCCACCAACGCTGCNTCGCTCATGGTGGTGCACAAGGCTCTGGGACGCAGCGTGCAGCTGTTCTACGTGGGNGCTATCGTGGTGGGTGCCATGGTGTTCGGGCTTCTGGCCGACTATTTCATGCCGGCCTCATGGTTCACNCTGCCCATGGCNGAAACCCTCGCGTGCCCCCACCACAGCGGCGCCGGCACCGGGCTGCACAACAGCTGGGTGCAGCNGGCATGCGGCATCGTGCTCTCGCTGTTGCTGCTGCGCGCTCTGGCCGTGCGCACCGGCCTGCTGCGCAAGCACTCAACCTGCCACTGCTGCAACGAAAACGAAAATAAACATCAACACACTACCACTATGAAAGAATACAAAATCGAAGGCATGATGTGCAATCACTGCCGCGCCAACGTAGAAAAAACCATCGCCGCCGTGCCAGGCGTNGAAAAAGTGAGCGTAGACCTCGCCGCAGGCCGNGCCGAGGTGGAAGGACCNGCCGCTCCCGAAGCCGTGATTGCNGCCGTGGCNGCNGNCGGCTACGACTGCACCGAGGCATAAGCCTCTCCCCGATTGCCACGTGGCGGCTCAACAATATGGGGGTGATGAGTGTTGTAATTTCATCAATCAATGAATGTTTCAACTATAAAAAACTCATCACATGAACTACAAAGCCGCCATATCACTGGTANTGAGCATCGCCTCGGCCACAACTGCCTTCGCGGCAGCCGCCGGCGAGAATTCCGGCAGCTTCGGCGTGGTGGCAGTGGAGGAAACCGAAGTTGTGACAATCCCCGTGCCCGATGCNGAAGAACTCCTTGCCGAAGCCACAATCTCTACCGACTACCTCACCGCTATCGACCATTCGGACGACAAGCACACCCCCGTATCCATCTACGAACTGCCCTACTCCTGGAAAGGCGAGAGCCACGACTGGCACCGCCTGTGGCTCAACACCGCCGTATTTGGCGGAGCCATGGTGGGCACCCTGGCCGTGCTTGAGTGCCTGCCCGAGGATGCCACAAGCTGGAACCGCGCAGAAATCCGCGAAGTTCCAATGTTCAAGCGTTGGTATCAGAACGTGTTTAAGAAGGGTCCGCAATGGGACACCGACTCCTGGATTTTCAACTACATCATGCACCCGTATGCCGGGGCCGTCTATTTCATGTCGGCTCGCTCGGCCGGCTTCAACTTCGGCCAGAGCATGCTCTACTCGGCNGTGATCAGCACGGTGTTCTGGGAATTCGGTATCGAAGCCTTCATGGAGCGCCCCTCCATCCAGGACATATTCATCACGCCCGGCGTGGGCAGCCTCATCGGCGAAGGCTTCTATCGCCTGAAGCGCCACCTGGTGGCCAANGACTATCACCTCGCGGGCTCCAAATTCCTGGGCAACGTGGTGGCCTGCCTGATCGACCCCGTGAATGAGCTCATGGGCGTGTTCACCGGCAANCCGGCCCGCGTGGAAGCCGCCCGTCGCCACGGTCGCACCTCGTCGATAATGCCCTCATTAGTGCAAGGCGCCCCCGGCTTCACCTTCTCGTGCACATTCTGAGCAAGCTCCTTTCTGCCGAAGGGCGCTTGCGGATGTGGGTGCGATATGCGATTTTTTTGTAATTTTGCGGAGCGTAGGCTATAGAATAAATATAGATATGGGTTTCTCCGACAAAATTCACTCACTAAGACAAAAAATCAAGGCGGCGGCNTCGATGCCGGCGTTTCCGGTGTTGCTTGCACTCTGCGCGGCACATTCTCTCAACGATTTGCTTCAATCGGTGATCACGGCCGTGTATCCAATGCTCAAGGAAGATCTGCATCTTGATTTTGCTCAGATCGGTCTTATCACGCTGGTATATCAGATAGCGGCTTCTATTTTTCAGCCCGTGGTGGGCCTTGCGTTCGACAAGCGACCATTCGTATATTCGCTACCGGCAGGAATGATCTCCACNTCGCTGGGCATCACGATGTTTGCGTATTGCAATACTATGGNNGGCATTCTCNTGGCTGTTTTTCTCGTGGGCATTGGCTCTGCCACGCTCCANCCCGAGGCTTCCCGCATCACGTCTCTCGCCGGACGCGCACGCCGCGGCTTCGCTCAATCNATCTTCCANGTGGGCGGCAACTTCGGNGGCTCGATAGGCCCTCTGCTGGTGGCNCTGATTGTGGCACCCCACGGGAGGCACTATATCCTGTGGTTTCTGNTCTTCTCCGCTCTGGCTTTCGCTGCCATGAGTCCTATCGTGAAGTGGTACAAAGGGTATCTTAACGACGTGCGCAACCATCCCGACTCACACACCGGCAGCCTGGCGCTTCCCCTGTCNAGGAAGAAAACCATCTTTACCATCTGCGTGATTATGGTGCTNATCTTCTCGAAATACGTGTATATGGCGTCTCTTTCAAGCTACTACACGTTCTACCTGATGGANAAGTTCGGAGTNTCGGTGAAGGTGTCGCAGATTTTCCTATTCATTTTCGTGGTGTCGACTGCGGCNGGAACGCTTGTGGGAGGCCCCATCGGCGANAAGTACGGTCGCAAACCCGTGATATGGCTGTCGATACTGGGCACGGCACCGTTCTCGCTGCTGCTGCCCCANGTGTCGCTNCCGCTTACGGCCATGCTCAGCTTCTGCGCCGGATTCATGCTATCCTCNGCCTTCCCGGCCATTCTGCTTTATGCTCAGGAGCTGCTGCCCACGAAGCTGGGTATGATCTCGGGCCTCTTCTTCGGTTTTGCATTCGGCGTGGGNGGCATCGCCTCGGCCGTATTAGGTAATTTNGCCGACACATACGGCATTGAGGCCATATATCAGGTGTGTGCCTACATGCCCCTGATGGGAATNGCCGCCTGCCTGCTGCCCAATCTCAAGAACAGGGAGCTTCCGAAATAACCGCGCCGCGGCACACACAAGACGGNGCAAAAGAGGCTGCACGCCAATGGTGTGCAGCCTCTTTCGCGGACGCCCACGCGGGGCGATGAACATTGTTCTATTATTTAGAACCGAGGGTGACGGAATCTGTGGCCTCAGCCTGCTGCGGGCCGGCGAAGGCGTGNCGGGCATAATTATAGCCCTCGGCATCGTAGATGGATGCCAGGCGCTCAAGGCGCTTGAGGAAAGCCGGATAGTCTTTATCGGCGCCGCTCCACTGAATNTCGGCGAGTGCTCCAAGGCGCGGCAGCTCCATGTACTGGGCCTGACGCATGGTGGGAATATACTCTGTCCAGAGATTGGCCTGCACACCAATGATGTGGGCGGCCTGCTCGGGAGTGAGAGTTTCGGGCACNGGATTGTAGTTGTAGACACGCTCCACGGTGATGGGTTCGCCCCAGGTGGCNGCTTGAGGCTCCGCGTCCTTATCGGGNGTCTGCACAAANTCGAAATAGAGATATTCAAAGGGCGTCATNATGGCATCATGGCCGGCCTCGGCAGCNGCTATGCCGCCCTCGGTGCCGCGCCACGACATCACGACNGCTCCCGGTGCCACACCNCCTTCGAGAATTTCGTCCCATCCAATGACCTTGCGGCCGCGAGAGTTGATAAATTGGGCCACATGGCTCATCACGTGGCTCTGAAGCTGCTGCTCGGCAGTGCCCTGCTTATTNTCGCGCAAGNCGAGGCTGCGGATAAGCGCCTGGCACTTGGGGCAATTTTTCCAGCGTGTCTTGGGACACTCGTCGCCGCCGATGTGGATATACTCGGAGGGGAAAAGCTCGATAATCTCGCCCAGCACATCCTCAAGGAAGGGATATATGCTATCGTTGCCGGCGCATAGCACGTCGTCGGAGACACCCCAGTTCTGCCACACCTCATACGGACCGCCCGTGCATCCCAGCTCGGGATAGGCGGCGAGTGCGGCCTGCATATGGCCGGGGAGATCNANCTCGGGAATAATGGTGATGTGGCGGCGGGCTGCATAATCCACNATGTCGCGAATCTGCTCCTGCGTGAAGTAGCCGCCATAGGGAATGCTGTCGTAGCTGCGGTTGCCNTCGGCAGCGGCGCCTATGAGAGTGCCATTGCGCATCGCTCCCCTGGCGGTGAGCTCNGGACGGCTTTTGATTTCCACGCGCCATCCCTGGTCGTCGGTGAGGTGCCAGTGCAAGCGGTTGATATTGTGGAGCGCGAGCATATCGATGAATATCTTCGTGGAATCCACGTCGAAGAAATGCCTTGAAGTGTCGAAGTGGGCACCGCGATANCCGAAGCGCGGCGCATCACTGATGGCGACGGGCGCAAACACCACATCACAGCCCTCAGCATTACCCGGGATGGCTTTGCGCAGCGTCTGAACNCCATAGAAGGTGCCCGCGGGCGATGCACCGTTGATGATTATGCGCCCGGCATCCACGTTCATTTCNTAGGCTTCGGCGTTGGCATTCTCAAGGTCGTGGGCCAGAAGNATATAGTTGCTGCCCGGAGCCTCGGCCTTGATTTCGGGAGTGAAGCCGGTCAAGGTGGCAATGTAGCCNGCCAGGAGTTCGGCATTGTTGCGCATGGCACTGTCGGCAGCNACGATGCCTGTGGATGGATTNAGCACGAAGGCNTNGGCGCCGTCGGTTTCNGTGATCGACTGCGGCAGGGGCACCACGTCGTAGCAGGCATTCACGCNCTCNCTGCTGCCGCAGGAGGCCAGGCNCGCGGCGAGTGCCACGGCAAGAATGCAAGTTGAAAATTTCATAATTATTCCGATTGGTTTCTGAAGGGTTTAAAGAAAAGGCTGTGTCGTTGCAGGCACAGCCTTTCCCGGGAAAAGATATATATGTATTACTCTATTGGACGCCGTCGCGCACGAAGCACCAGTGGGTAGAACCCGTGGCCCAGTCGGGGTCGCAGAGGATGGGNCTGCCCATCCACTGGANGAGAATCATTTCGTCGTGGGAAAGCACTGCTATTTCAAATTCCTCNCGGGCCGGNCCCATGCCCCATTGCAGCTCACCGCAAGGAACNGTGGTGCCCGAAATAACGAGGGAGCCTACCCAGCCGCTGCCCGTGGGCTCGCCGTTGCGGAAGCTGGGAGTGAGGGCTGCACGCTCTGTCGACACGCTACTATTGAACGAGAAGGTGCCTTTCTGCTCGGAGCCGTCGTGGCGGTGCAGTGTCACGTTGGCACCACCTTCGAGGTCGAAGACGAGATATTCGTCGGCATATACGCCGTCGTCGCCAAGGCACACGCCGCCCCAGTTGGGCACGTCGGGCGACCATCCGTAGCCGCCGGCGCCGTAGCAGCANCCGCCCGAATCACGTCCGGGATTGGGGTCCCACACCCACTTTTTGGAGCCGTTTTCGCCCGCCAGGAGGGTGTAAATGGGATCGATCTCGTAGTCGAAGCGTTCGATATTGACGGTTTTTTCCACCACCTGCGATGCACCGCCGCCACACATTGCCATGAACTGCACGGTGAATTCGCCGGTGAAGGGCGCTATGATGGTGTCGCACATGCGGGTGGACTTACCGGTGGGCGTAATCCAATAGGGAATCACGCCCGGAGTGTTGCAGCGCAAGATCACCATGTTTGATCCGGGATTGTCGGTGGTCACCTCGATGTCGAGCTGCTCGGGCGACAGAATCTCGCCCATGGAGTCGTCGGAGACGTTGGCCTGAAGGCACGAAGTGAATGCCACAGACAGGGCAGCTGCCGAATATAATAGAATTTTCTTCATGATTTCTGGATGATTATCAGGTTCTTGGAGCCGTTTCAATAAGCGCAGGAAGCATCGGTCCATCCTGCATTCTGCTTGAGCACGTTGCCCGACTTCTCAATTTCCTGCTGGGGAATGGGCAGGAAGCCGCGGGTCTCGGCACGGAAGGGAATGGAGATAACGGTCTCCACACCGGCGTTGAGCACCTTGCAGTTGGAGCGGTTGGCGGTGAGCTGAGCCTCGTCGTGCCAGCGGAGCACGTCGTAGTAGCGCACGCCCTCAAAGGCGAGCTCCCAGCGGCGCTCTTTCTTGATATTGTCGAGAGTCGCAGGCACGGAGCCGAGACCCACGCGNGCACGCACACGATCCATATAAGCCTGAGCGTTGGGGCCACCCAGNTCGGCACCCATCAGAAGGATATCGGCGAATCGGAGCATCATGAAGTCGACGAGGTTGTTCACCTGGAAGTCTGTTTCGGTGTAGCCGGGATANAGCACGAGAGCCATGGCGCAATAGCCTGTGCCGCCGGTGAGCGATTCGTTGTCGCTCTTGACGTTGATGGGTGTGTATTTCTTGATAAAGAGGTGTGTGTCGTAGCACTGGCCGGAGCAGTTATCCGTGTAGGTGAGACCCTCGGAGGGATCNTCGACATTGATAATCGAGCCCTGGCGGCGGATATCGTTGGAGGCGAAAGAGTTGTAGAGACTCTCGGTCACGGTGCCCGCACCCCATCCGGCGCCGAAGGGCCACACGCCTTCATCGCCATAGCCTGCGCCTTCGTCCTGGTATCGCAGTCCATAATCAAGAACCGCGAGATTGTGGCCGTAGTTGCCCCAGTCGGGGTTGTTCCACACNCCGTGGTGGCACACAAACACAGCCTCGGGGTTGCTTCCATCNTCGGTGACCCAGCTCAGATTGTTGAGCTCNCGGAATCCATAGCCCTCGGCATAGGAATAGGCCCAGAGGTTGCGGAAGTCGCTTACGAGATCATGNCCGGAATTGGCGATGCAATCGTCGACGTAGCGGATGATTTCTTCTTTGGTGACTGCGCTGANGGCATCGTCTTCAGTGGCNAGAGGAAGGCTTTCCTTGTTGTAGAATCCGGTGTAGAAGAGCCATGCGCGTGCCAGCATGCCCTCGGCAGCCCAGCGGGTGGCGCGGCCCAGGTTGATGGCGTTCCATGCGGGNTCGAAGCCGCGGGCGGGCAGCAGGTCGCAAGCCAGTTTGAAGTCGGCGCCGATCCGGGCATANAGTTCCTCAGGGGTGGCTTGCGGATTATTGGCGGGCTCGGGTGAGAGCACCACGGGCACGTTCTCAAANGCTCGGGCGAGGTCGAAGTAGTACATTCCGCGCAGGAAGTGGCACTCACCCAGGAACTGGTTGCGCTGCTCTATGCTCATGTCGATCTGATCGGCCACAGAGAGCAGGAAGTTGCAGCGATAGATGCCCTCGTAGCGNCGGCGCCAGAACGTGGCATACATATTGACGTCGATACGCTTATAGGATCCNATGGCGTGGAAGATACGGTCGTCGGTGCCACCGCCGGGGAAGCAGTCGTCGGACATCACGGTGGCAACGAAGTCGGTGTTGCCCGCGGGCTCGTCCCACTGGCCCATAAGNGGCTCGTAGCACGAGGTGAGCACTTCCTGAGCCTCGGAATACGTGAGCGGGAAGTTGGTGTTATCCTTGCCCGTGAGGTTGTCGGTGTTCAGGAAACTGTCGGAGCAGCTGCCTGCAGCGAAGGCGAGAACGGGCAGAAGAAAAAATCTATATATTTTTTTCATGATAGTGCTTTGAAGGAAATTAGAAAGTGATGTTTGCTCCCAGCAGGAATGTGCGGCTCACGGGGTAGCGTCCCGTGTCGATGCCGGTGGCCCAGCTGTCTCCGCCGAAGCCCACTTCCGGGTCGGTGCCGGAGTACTTGGTGAAGGTGCAGAGGTTCTGGACAGTAGCATAGGCGCGCAGCTGCTTGAACGGACATTTTTTCCACAGACGGCTGAATTCGTATCCGAGGGTGATGTTGGAGATACGGAAGTAGTCGCCGTCTTCGACGTAGATATCGGAGATGCGGTTCCAGTTGTTTTCCGAGGGGCTGATCGAGAGGCGCGGATAGCGGTCGGAAGATCCTTCGCCGTGCCAGCGGTTCTTGATCACGTCCATGGTGTAGGAGTCTTTACCCTTGTCGGAGAAGTCGCGATACGACTTGGCAATCTGCTGGCCGAACGCACCCACACCGGAAATCGAAAGATCGAAGCCCTTATAGCTTGCGCTGAGGTTCACGCCCAGATTGAAATCGGGATGGGGATTGCCGATCTCCACGCGGTCGGCATCGGTGATGGTTCCGTCGCCGTTGGTGTCGACGAAGCGGAGGTCGCCGGGCTTGGCGGTGGGGCAGATCAGGCCGCCTTCGGCATTGCGGTAGGCATTCACCTCGGCCTCGTTCTGGAATACGCCGTCGGTCTTATAACCGTAGAAGAAACCGATGGGATGGCCCACCTGCACGCGCGAGATATAATCGGTGCGGCTCGAAAGGATTTCGCCGGATCCGTTGATGATACCTTCGTCGTTGGCCAGGCGCGTTACTTTGTTGCTGTTGTAGCCCAGGTTGACTGAGGCGGCATAGGTGAAGTCGCCGGCGCGGTCGTTCCAAGAGAGGGCGAGTTCGACGCCTCGGTTGCGCACGTCGCCGCCGTTGATCATGGGTGCGCCCGTGCCATAGGAGGCAAGGATGGGAGCTACCACGAGCCAGTCTTTGGTGGTTTTATTATAGTAGTCGAAGATAATGCCCAGGCGGTTGTGGAGGAAGCGGGAATCGAAGCCGAGGTCGAACTGCTCGGATTTTTCCCAGGTGATGTCGGAGTTGGCCAGCTTGTCGGGGAACGAGCCGGTGACCTTGTCGAGGTGGTTGCTGCCGAAGAAATAGTTGGCACCACCGATGGCGATAGTGGTGAGATACTGGAAATTGCTGATGTTGCAATTGCCGTTGCGGCCCCACGATGCACGGATCTTGAACTGATCAAGCCATGTGCTCTGCTCGGCCATGAATCGCTCGCTGGCGAGGTTCCAGCCCACGCTGGCCGAAGGGAAGTAGCCCCAGCGATGGCCAGGAGCAAAGTTGGAGCTGCCGTCGGCACGCAAGGTGAAGGTGGCCAGATAGCGCCCGTCGAAGTCATAGTTGGCGCGGCCGAAGTAGCTCACGAGAGAGCCCTTGCCTGAGGGCGCACCCCACAGGGTGGTGTTTGTGGGGAAAATCGTGGGATTATTGCTGAGCCATGCGTGGGCGAAGTCGGAGAAGGCAGAATTGATATTGGAACCTCCGGTGCCCTCGCCGTATCCCCACTTTTCGGCCGTCATACCAATCATGGCGCTGAGGTTGTGGAGATTATTGATGGAGAAGGAGTAGTTCAGGGTATTGTCCCAGCTCCAGGAATAGTCTGAACCGGCCGACTGGGTGGTGATGTCGTTGGCGTTCTGGGCCAGGGGGCCGTAATTGTAGGCCTCGCGGAACGAGCGGCTGGTGTAGCTGTTGTAGCCGATGCCGAACTGCGAACGGAAGATAAGGTTCTTGATGGGCTGCACGGTGATGTAGAAGTTGCCGCGTGCCGAGTAGTTCTTGTCGTCCTGGTCGCGGCCTTGCAGAATGAGCATCAGCAGAGGATTCACGCGCATGTTGGACCACGAGAGGATGCCGGGGTTGAAGTCAGTGCCGTCGGCATTCATCAGGTCCATGATGGGATAGGCCTCCATAGCGTTGCGCAGATGGTTGAAATAGGGGCCATCCTGTCCGAAACCGAGGCCGGTGTTCTTGACAAACGACATCGTGAAGTTTTCGCCGATCTTCACGGCATCGAAATCCTTAATGCGGAGAATGGTGTACTCGGAGTTCATACGAGCATTGTAGCGCTCGTACTTGGAGGTGAAATAGTCGCGACCCACGAGCGACTCCTGCGAGGTATAGCCCACCGACATGGAGTAGACCGAGTTGGTGCTACCGCCGTTCACTCCGAGAGTGTAGTTCTGCACGGGGGCGTTCTTGCCGGTGATTGCGTCGATCCAGTTGGTGCCGTTATCGGCGCCGCTCATATAAGCGTCGTATTTTTCCCGGGTCATGTAGTCGGTCCAGTTGTAGGGTCCGAGGCCATCGTTCACGGCAGCCTCGTCCATCACGGCCATATACTCGCGGGCGGTGAGCACCTGGGGCTTCTTGCCCATGTTCTGCCAGCCATAGTACACGTCGAGATTCACAGTGGGGCGTCCTTCCTGGCCGTGGCGCGTGGTCACGATGATCACGCCATTGGCAGCGCGCGCACCATAGATTGCGGTGGATGCAGCGTCCTTGAGGATGTCGATCGACTCGATATCGTTGGGGTTGATTGCATTGAGGTCGCCACCCACGAGGCCGTCGATAATGTAGAGGGGAGCGGAGTCGCCGGTAGTGCCCATGCCGCGGATGGTCACGGCAAAGCCGTCGCCGGGCTTGCCGGAGTTGCTCTTGATCTGCACGCCGGGAGTCATGCTCTGGAGGGCGGTGAAGGCGCTCACGTTGGAGGTGCGGGCGATCTGGTCGCCTTTCACCTGCACGGTGGAGCCGGTCACGAGCTTTTTCTTCTGGGTGCCGTAGCCGATGGCTACCACTTCATTGAGGTTCACCACGGCGTCCTTCATGACGATGCGCACGGAGGTTTCGCCGGCGGCGATTTTTCTGGTAGCGGGCTCGAAGCCGATGAAGCTCACGCTGATCGTGCTTCCGGCAGGCACCGAAAGGGTGAAATTGCCGTCGAAATCAGTAGTTGTTGCTACTTTTGAATCGGATTGCAGGCACACGAGTGCACCGGGAATCGGTTCGTCGGACTGGTCGACGACCGTTCCGCTCACACTGAGCTGCTGCGCGATAAGCTGCACTGAGCACATCAATGCGCACAGCAGCAAGGTTAAACATTTTTTCATGATATAAAAGCTATTTATTTGAGATGTGTTTCGTTGTTTCGGCTACGTTCCAGCCGGAGAGCTCCAGGACGGCCCGGGATGGCATGTTGTGCGCGCGAGAGAAATCGACGGAAATCGTGCGTGTTTCGTTGGGCTCAAGCGAGGTATAGTTATCTTCCCATATAGCCGGAGTCACGAGGTTGCCGTTTTCGTCTTTGAGGGCGAGACGCAGGAAGAATGCCACGCAGGGTGATGCATTTTCAATGGTCACGTCCAGTTTATTGCCATTCACCACGGCCTCCTTGATTGTGCAATCGGCGGCAGCCAGGGCCTTGAGGCCGCTGAAGTCGCCGTGGCGCGCCACGGGGGTTCGGATCCAGGTGCTGCGGCTCCAATCATTGACGTCGTCGGTCGACGATATGCAATACTGGTTGCGGGCGATATTCTTGCCGGCTGCATCGGCAAGGCTGAGGAAGAGGAAGCCTGTGCCGTCGAATGCCGGACGGTCGAAAACCTTGGTCACTCCATAGGGAGCCACGGACACGCTCTTTGTATCGGAAGCGGGGCGGCCGGCAACGTCGTAGAGTTTCATGGTGGCCACTGCTTCCACAGCTGCAGGACCTTCGTTCACGGCGTAGACGGCATGGTCGCCGTAGTTATAGATGAGTTGCACGGGTTCGTTGGCGTGCTTTACGGAATAGTAGGCTGCGGTGGGCTGGAGGTAATAGTCGTAGAGTTGCCAGTAGAGCGAAGGCCATGCCGAGTTGAGCATCCACTGGATCACTCCGGTGGCTTTGGGCACATTCACCCTGAAGGCCTCAAACATGGCACGCGTGCCGTCGTAGTTCACCAGGTCGGCCTTGCGCAGGAAGTCCTTGAGATTTTCGGGGGTGCCGTAGCGCTTGGCAATCACGTCCTTGAGCACGTCGAGCGAGTGCATATCCTCGCCTGCAGTGGTGCAGTGGTAGTCCCACACGCGGCCTGCGGGCCAGAGACTGTCAGCGGGAATCATGCGGCGGATCGATTCTTCCACGGGGAGCTGAGCGCCTATGCCTGTCTCGGTGTTGAAGCCGAAGGCTCCGCCGGGCGCCTGAGCATCGAACCAGTAGTTGGGGGCCACGTAGTCGTAGGGGCCGGCCATCTTCATGCCGGTGGGGCCGGTGAGTTCGCTGGTGAGCTCCTTGGCCGCGCCTATGTAGGGGCGGTCGTCGATCTCGGGNAGGATTTCGAGGTAGCGTTTTTCAAGCTCGGGACGCGGCAGCATGTCGCTGCCCACAAACCAGCCGATAATCGACGGGTGGTTGCGGAGCCATAGGAGCTGNTCGCGCANCGACTTCACAGTGAGGTCCATATTGCGCTCAGAGCTGATGCACCCGTAGTCGTCGCCGGGGCAGCCCATGTAGTTCTCCCACTCCCAGAAGCAGCTCCATCCGGCCAGGGCCAGNAGGCCGTAGCGGTCGCAGAGGTCGTATATATCCTCCGATGTGCCCCAGAAATTTTCAAACCTTATGGTGTTCAGGTTCATATCGCGCACATATTGCACTTCCGTCTCGTTGCTCTCGGGAGTGTTGCGCAGGAAAATATCGTCGGTCCAGCCGGCGCCGCGCACCAGCACNTTNTTGCCGTTGAGCAGGAAGCCGCGATAGCCTTCGGGCGTGAAATATTCATCGATCTGCCGGATGCCGAAGTTCACGTTTTCGCTGTCGCTCAGTGCGCCGTCGGCCACGAACTCCAGCTTCATGCCGTACATCTCGGGCNNGCCCATGTTGTGGCACCACCACAGGCGCGGATTCTTCACGTGCAGCACATCGTTGTCGTCGGCGTTGAGGGTCACGGTGCGAGTTTCGCCNGCCTCCAGGCTCACGGGNAGCTCGAATGCTCCGCCTTCAAACGAGCCTTTGAGCACGCCGTTCACGGGCCGGGACGANTTGTTGGCGAGAGTAGCCTCCACGGTGAGCCACGCCTCGTCCAGCGTCTCGGTGTTCACCTTGGANCGCACGGCGGGGTTGCGGAGGTCAACCGCGCCGGTCGTGGCCACGTANACGGGGCGGAATATTCCCATGCTCTCATCGGCCGGACGCGGATTCCAGTCCACGAAACCGATGTTGGGGTCGCCCGGCTGGGCNCGGTACACATCAATATCGAGGCGGCTGGTCTTGCCGGCGTAGGGCGTGATATCGAGCTCAAAGCGACGATACGGGCCATAAAGCGTGTCGCGCGACGCGATTTTCACGCCATCCATCCACACGTCNGCACCCCAGCCCAGGCCCTCGAAGCCNAGGACGGCATGACCGTCGGCNGGCACGGCAGGCACTTCGATGCTGCNGCTGTAGCGCCACGGAGTGTCGAAAATGCTTTTGTCAATGTTTTTATAGTTGTCGCCTTCAAATGCGTCGGCGTANANTCCGTTGGCAGTGAGCACNCCCATCACGGTGGAGGGCACGGTGGCTTCGTAGGTGCTGTCGCCCGAGCTGAGCGTCCAGCCATCNGAAATNAAAGTCTTTGCAGGCTCGAAACCNGANGAACACGACATAGCCAGCATGGCAAGAATACCGGCACCTATTTTGGCATAATGTGAAGCTATTTTCATGGTCACGCGATATTGTGATGATTGATTTGTCTGTTGGATGGTGTTTTAACACATAATGGGGAATGGGCTCTTAGTTCAGCCNGGCGTCTACCAGCGCAGAAGCNCCCATGATGGCGGTGTCGCCGGAGGTGGACGTGCTGAATTTCACCCTCTTCAGGGTGGCCGGGAAAGGATAATTCTCCAGCTCCCTCATCATGCTATCTTTGAAAAGGTCGTAGGCCCCGGCGATGCTGCCGCCAAAGACTATGGCTTCAGGGGCGTAGGCATAGAGCACGGCTGTGACCAGTCGGCCCAGNTGTGTGCCGAAGGCNTCCCAGATGGCTATGGCNTCGGGATCGCCTTCGCCGGCACGGGCGGCGGCCTCTTTGCCGGTGATGCCATAGCAGCGCGTGAAGAACGAGCTGCTGCAATAGTGCTCGTAGTCGGAATCAAGGTACTGAATCGAGCCCATCTCTCCGGCGCTTGCATTCACGCCGTTGTAGAGCTGGCCGTCAATCACTACACCCATTCCCACACCCGTACCGAGCGTGATTCCCACAACGTTGCGACAGCCGCGGCAACTGCCGTGGGCCACCTCGCCAAGCACGAAGCAATTTGCATCGTTGTTGATATATGCGGGCTTGCCGAAGCGGTTCTCAAGATATTCCTTGAGCCGCACTTCCTTCCANGAAGGGATGTTGCACACATTATATACGATGCCCTGCTCCACGTCCACGGCCGAGGGTACGCCAATGCCTATCCCCCGCACGCGGTCGTGGCCGGCCTCGGCAATGAGGTTGCCCAGGCATTCGAGCACCTCNTCTGCCGGCCGATGAGCAGGACAGGGACANATTTTTTTCACAAGGATGCTGTTTCCTTCAATAAGTCCCACNCGTATATTGGTACCACCTAAATCTACTCCTATTTTCATCTGTATTTTTCTTGGCAAAATTTACGCTTGCGAAAGTACAGCAACAAATACTTCAAAATGCAATGAATTGCGCGAAAATATCTTCGATTTGCGCAATTTCTCNAAATTACTCAATTGTTATCCCCAAATTGCGCGAAATATTTGTATAATTTAAGTAAAATATATACATTTGCGCAAATCAACCTTCAAATCGCGCNGCATGATCAAAATACTTCTCCTCATCGACTACTCAAGCGACTACGACCGCCGGCTACTGCGCGGACTCGTGAAATACTCGCAGGAAAACGGCCCCTGGATATTCTATCGCCTACCCTTCTATTTCATCGAGATGCACGGAATTGAAGGCGTGCTGGAATGGACGCGCAAATGGCNCCCGGATGCCATAATAGGCAAACTTGAGACCAATNCCATCGACTTCCAGAAAGAGCTGAATATACCCGTGGTGCTCCTNAACTACCACTGGCGAAGCACCAGATATTCCAACCTCACCGGCGACTATCACAACGAAGGACGCATCGCNGCGCGATTCTTCAAAGAAAAACTCTTCACCGATTTTGCCTTCTTCGGATTCAAAGACGTAGTGTGGTCGGAAGAACGNATGGAAGGATTCGAGCGNGAGGTGAGGCGCGACGGCGGCAACTTCCACAGCTTCATGACACCTGCCGTGAGCGACGACATGCGCAGCGAACTCGCGAGATGGCTCAGGCAGCTGCCGAAACCCGTGGCACTCTTTTGCTGCGACGATGAGCGNGCCCTCTTCGTGTCTGAAACGTGCCANATGTCGGGCATATCGATTCCTTCCGAAATATCCGTGCTGGGAGTNGACAACGACGAGCTCATGTGCTCCATTTCCGATCCGCCCATATCNTCCATTCCACTGCTGGTGGAAGAGAGCGGATACGCCATGGCAGGGCTNCTTGAGCAACAAATCCACAGGGCCGACATGCAATCGTTCAATCTCAAGGTTATGCCCGGCACCATCATCGAGCGAGCATCCACCAACCGCTACAACATCGTGGACGAGAATGTGCTCGCCGTCGTGAAATACATCAACGAGCATTATTCGAGCGAACTCGACACNAAAAAACTNCTCCAGCTCGTACCGCTCTCGCGCCGCAACCTCGAAACCAAGTTCAAGGCCATAATGGGTACCTCAATATACCAATATATCCTCAACTGCCGCTGCGAAAAACTCGCCAATCTCATCGCCACCACCGACTTGTCTCTGGCAGAAGCGGCCTACGAAGCNGGATTCAACGGCTATGGCAACATCTCGCGAATATTCAAGAAACACAAGGGAGTCACTCCCTCGGAGTATCGCAGGGACCATCACGCCCGACGTNCCGACGCACCCGGAGCATAAGCGACCCGGCGGNAGCCGCGCNNANATTTACAATTATTATAATAGCAGGCTNATTGCAGGATTTCGGAGCAAAAGCGATTTTTCGGGGATTTTTTGCATGTAGTTCGATTTTTATTGCTAATTTTGGGGCTGCGCCTTGTGCGTAAAACAATTAAAGACTGAATATGGAAACGAACGAATCCTCCTTGGGCGCGCTCAACGCCGAGGAAATCCTCACCCCGGCACCCTCAACCGGTGCCGAAGCTCCCGACGGTGCCGCAGAAGTTGCCGCCGAGATGGAAATGACTGAAGCTATCGAACAGGAAGATGCAGCCGAACACAGCCGCCGNCCGTCTACGGCCGAGGAGGTGATTGCGACTGCGTGCGAGATCCTTGCCCGCGAAGCGTCGGAAATCACAAGCGACGACGTGCGCCGCCTGCGCTCGGCGTGGAACATGCTGCGCCCTGCTGCCCCGGCCGACGGTGGTGGTGAAGGCAGCGCCGAAGGCACTGAGCCCGACGATAAGGCCGTAGCGGAAGCCGTGAAGCAGGAGGAGATGTTTGCCGCCATTCTCGCGCAGATCCGCGACAAAAAGGCATCATGGGCCGCGCAGCTTGAAGCGCAGCGTGCTGCCAATCTGGAGCGCAAGAATGCCATTATCGCCGAAATTAACGCCCTGGCCGAGGACACCGACAACGTGAANCGCACNTTCCCGCGCTATCGCGAGCTGCAGGACGAGTTCAATGCCATAGGCGCGGTNGAGCCCACGGAGGAGACAGCCGTGTGGAAGCGCTTCCAGGACGCCCGCGAGCACTTCAGCGACAATCTTAAAATAAATAAGGAGCTGCGCGACTACGACTTCAAGAAGAACCTCGACACCAAAACGCTGCTGATATGCGAGGCCGAGAAGCTGGCCAACGAGGANGACGTGATCACTGCCCACCGCCGCCTGCAGGAGCTCCACGAAAAGTGGCGCCAGGCCGGCCCCGTGGCCAAGGAACTGCGCGACGAAATCTGGGATAAATTCCGCACGGCCAGCGCCGTGGTGAGCAAGCGCTATCAGGCCCACTTTGAGGAACGCAAGGCCAAAGAAGCCGANGCCGAAGCCGCCAAGGAAGCGCTGTGCGTGGCCGTAGAAGCNATAGACACCTCTTCCCTCTCGGGCTTCAACGCATGGGAAAAGGCCACNGCCACTATCCAGCAGCTACAGCAGCAGTGGCGCGAGCAGGGCTTTGCATCCCGCCGTGCCAATCGAGAACTCTTTGCACGCTTCCGCGCCGCCTGCGACAAGTTCTTCGCCGCCAAAGCCGAGTATTTCCGCGACACACGCGAGCAGCTCGCNGCCAATCTGGCAGCCAANACCGCNCTGGCCGATGAAGCGGAAGCACTGAAAGACAGCACCGAGTGGACCAAGGCAGGCGCACGCTTCGTGGAGATGCAACAGCNGTGGCGCACGATNGGCCCCGTGGCCAAGCGCCACAGTGATGCCGTGTGGCGTCGCTTCATGGATGCTTGCAACCACTTCTTTGAATGCAAGAAGAAAGCCGGCAGCGGCAAGCGNAATGAAGANAACGCTAATCTTGAGGCCAAACGCGCCCTGATAGAACGCCTGCAGGCACTGAGCCCCGACGCGCCGCGCGCCGAGCTNCAGGCTTCTATTAAGGCCATCCAGGACGAATGGCAGGCGATAGGCCACGTGCCCTTCCGCGAAAAAGACAAGATCTACGACCGCTATCGNGCATGCCTTGACAGCCTGCGCGACNGCATCAGCAACAACCGCCGNCGCGAGCGCCGCGAGCAGTTTGCCGCNGCCGTGGCCGGCATGGAGGGCGACGCAGCATCACGCGAACGCGACCGCCTGGCACGCATCGTGGAAGCAAAGCGCTCGGAGCTGCGCACGCTGGAAAACAACCTGGGCTTCCTCAACGCCAANAGCAAGAGCGGCAACTCGCTGCTGCGCGGCTTTGAGGAGAAAATCGAGCGCCTGAAAGCCGATATCTCCGAAATGACCGAGCAGATCAAGACCCTCGCCAAGTAGCACACNGTCTTCNGAAAACTTCACGGCAGGCCCGGCAATGGTCGGGCCTGCCCAAACCAAGAGCCAATGATTCAACCNGGATACGTTGCCCGCGGGCGCTACATACCTTTGCTGTTTGCCATTGCCGACGTGGTGATGGTAAACGTGCTGTTTGCGCTATTGTGTGTGATGTGTCCGCGCGTGGCAGCCGGGGGAAGCTGGCATCTGCCCGCACTGCTGGTGAATCTGGCCCTGGTGCCGGAACTGTGGTGGGGCCTGCGACGCAGCCTGTGGCGCGCCATGCAGCTGGACGTTGTATCGCGCCAGGCGCTGAGCGACACCGCGCTGCACGCGCTATTCTTCATCTCGCTGCTGGCNATAGCAGCACCNGGACGCATCACGGCTCGCGAACTGGCATTATTCTACGGAATGATGTTTGGCGGAATGCTGTTGCTGCGACTTTCATCAAGGGCCTATCTCAAGCACTACCGCCGAAGGGGCCACAGCTATGCACGCGTAGTNATAGTGGGCGCCAACGCCACAGGCGAGCGATTCGCNGCTGANCTATGTCGCGACGCCGGCTTCGGCTACCGCGTGTTGGGATTCTTCGACGACTATTGCCCCTCAGGCTTCAAGGGCAAATACATAGGAAGCCTCGACCGGCTTGAGGAATTCATCGCCCGCGAGCGCGTGCATCAAGTATTTTATTGCGGCAGTGGAGGAGCCAGCACCGACGGCCGGCGAGCCGCAGAGGTGCTNAAAGTNGCCGACGATGCCGGTGCCGAATTCTTCTTCGTACCACGCCTCTCACGCTACGTACAACGCGACTTCGACCTNATGACCGTGGGCACAATGACCGTGATGGCCGTGAAGCGCAATCCGCTGAAGTCGCCCGTCAACCGCGCCGTCAAGCGCCTATTCGACCTNGCCGTCAGCTCAGCATTCCTGTGCGTGTATCCGCTCATCTACATTCCNGTGGCCATCGCCATAAAAATGTCGTCGAGNGGCCCGGTCTACTTCAAGCAGCAGCGNACCGGCTACCATGGCCGCACCTTCACATGCCTGAAATTCCGNACCATGCGCAGCAGCGGTGANGCCGACCGGCGCCAGGCCACCGCCGGCGACCCCCGAGTCACGCGAGTGGGTGCATGGCTACGCCGCACAAGCATCGACGAACTNCCACAATTCATCAACGTGTGGCTGGGCGATATGTCGATAGTGGGCCCCCGCCCCCACATGCTCAAACACACCGACGACTACAGCAAGCTCATCAACCGCTACATGGCCCGCCACGCCGTAAANCCCGGAATCACGGGCTGGGCCCAGGTGAACGGCCTGCGCGGCCCCACAGATGAACTCTGGAAAATGGAGCGACGCGTAGAAGCCGACGTGTGGTACATCGAGCACTGGACCCTGCTACTGGACATGAAAATAATGGTACGCACNATAATCAATGCCGTAGCCGGCGANGAAAACGCCCTATAAGACGCCNGNACACNCGCNGATAAAACAAAAAANANGCCNATCATCAAAAAAATCGCAAAAAAGCTTGCACATTCAAAAAAAAACGCCTAACTTTGCAACGCAAAACNCAAAAGGTGCCATAGCTCAGTTGGTAGAGCAAAGGACTGAAAATCCTTGTGTCCCCGGTTCGATTCCTGGTGGCACCACCAAAGCAAAAGTTAAATCGCTAATTCACACCGAATTGGCGATTTTTCTTTTAGCCACTATCGCCCATAGTCACTATAATAGTCACTATCTAAGCCCCTCTAAATCACGTTAAATCGGCTTGATTAAATGCTCTTAAAAGTTCCATTTAATCTTCACGCCAATTAAACGCTCCATTAAATCCTCCCTACAAAAATAGTGACTATCCGCGTGGTGCGCAGCAATAGTCACTATAATTTTTACATTGAAAGTCGTGTGCCGGATTGTTTTGTGTCGAGGTCGTCGTATCGGGAGCGGTTTCCGACTTCCCATTCGCGGTTTTCGCCGCGATTGGTGCTGACGTTGAAGCATGAGAGGACTTTGGCAAAATTGAGTGCAAATACTTTGGCGGTCTGCTGGGTGAAGTCCTGCGGATGCGATAGGACACGTACTCCTGTCTGGTCTTTGGTTGTATGGCGTATGCGCTGTATTATCGCTCTTGCGTCTTCTCTTGTGAGATAGTGGACGGCAAGATTCAGGAGGTAGTCTTGTCTGTCGTCTG
Source organism: Bacteroides sp. (assembly GCA_014801485.1). Classification (GTDB taxonomy): domain Bacteria; phylum Bacteroidota; class Bacteroidia; order Bacteroidales; family Muribaculaceae; genus CAG-873. The sequence continues at coordinate 208 of JAAVEC010000005.1, read as the reverse complement.
GAGAAAGTCTGCGGTAATCGCTTTCGTCCTGGCTATCCATTGGTACCATCGGAATTGGCATACCATCATTCATTGTAATTCTTAGGGCATATCTTCCATCCCTATTCTTGACGGCAGTGACAGATTGTATTCTGCTCTTGAAGTTATGGATTGGATGTCGAGTGAGGTATGCCGTAAGGATCTCTTCCGTGAACATTGTAGCGGCTAT
>JAAVEC010000004.1 GCA_014801485.1 Bacteroides sp. | reverse complement strand
CTTCCTTTTCAGGCTAACAAAACTATGTGCCTAAAAATATTCCACACTCGGGTAGTTTTTTAACAATTCAACCGGGTTTTGCGACTGATCCTTTTTAACCCTTTCCGGGCCGGGATAGTTCAGATCAATACAACGCGAAAAGAGCCGAACTTTCGTTCGGCTCTTTTGCTGGGCGGAGAGGACGAGATTCGAACTCGTGGATAGGATTGCTCCCATCGTCGGTTTAGCAAACCGGTGGTTTCAGCCACTCACCCACCTCTCCGTGGTTATTTCCGGATGCAAAGGTAGTACTTCTTTTTGAATCTGCCAAATTTTTGAGCATATTTTTTGCGAGGAAATTATCATCAAGGTGTATGACGGGACTTAACACCCGGGTTGCAGGGCATTTATACGGCACGAAATTAAACGTGATTGAAGCCGGCATGCACCCCGGGAGCGCATGGCCGGTGATTCAATCTTCGTTTTTAAGGAGCTGAGGGCGGGACGTTTTCGGAAGCTGCGAGGAAGCGCTATTGTCGGAGCTTGCCGGAGCGGTCGCCAAAAGGAATTCAGATCGACTCGCGTGGGCGATGGATGCGGTGATGGTTCATAGGGTTAAGATTGTAGATTTTATGGTGGTGAATGAAATCGGGTTAATTATCTCGGTGTGTGGGTGTAAATTCCCGGCCGGGGAACGCCCTGAGCTCTACGGGAGTTTTTGATTTACAGTGCAAAGTTAATACGCGTGCAATACAATTGTTCCCACATTTTCGCCTATAGGGACGAAAATGTGGGAACAATCAAGACTTAAAATATTGATTAAGTGCGATATAATTTCGCAAATATTTTAAAAAAAATTATGATACCTCGTGGTCGAGCACTACGGCGTTGTTGTGGTCGCGGTCGTGGGAGGAGTAGAGGAGCGTGACCACGGGGTGCTCCGCCACCCGGGCCTTGAATGAACCAAAGGCGGGATTGGCGAGCAGTTCGGCACGATAGCGCTCTTCAAATTCGGGCCAGCGGGTGGTTGGATCCTGATGAAACCATTCGCGAAGCTCGGCAGATGGCGCCAGATCCTTGACCCAGGCGTCGTAATGAAAGGTCTCGTGCGAAAGCCCTCTGGGCCACAGACGGTCGACATACACTCGGTAGCCGTCGGCCGGAGAGGCCGGGTCGTAGGCTCGCTTGAGCTGAATCGTGGTCGACATGGCGCTCTAATCTACGGGAGCAAACTCGTCTTTGCCCACTCCGCAAAGGGGGCATAAGAAATCGTCGGGCAGGTCTTCAAATGCGGTGCCGGGGGCAATACCGTTTTCGGGGTCGCCCACTTCGGGATCATATACCCATCCGCACACTTCGCACACATATTTTTTCTTTTCCATAATTCTTGCTTTATATTAGTTCTACAAATTTATTTATAGAACGCACGCCGAGGCAAAAGAGTTCACCACAAGCAGCGAGAGCGTGCCCCCGGCCGGGGGCACGCTCTCGTATAAAGATGCGCAAAGGTGCGTGGACTACATGAAGTAGGCAGCGAAGTTGCTGACGAAGCTGGTGTCGAGCAGCCAGGTGTAGACACAGCTTGCGATACCGAGGAGCAGGATGCCAGCCACGGTGATCCACAGGCCGAGGCGCTCGCTGCAGGTGCTCTTGAAGGGAAGCACCACGGGCTCGTCGGGGTTGATATACATGGCCTTCACCACCAGCAGATAGTAGTAGAGCGAGATGATGGTGTTGATGAGGGCGATGAGCACGAGCACGTAGATGGCCACGCTGCCCTGGTTGATTGCTCCCGTGAAGATGAAGAACTTCGAGAAGAAGCCTGCAAAGGGCGGAATACCTGCCAGGGAGAACATGGCGAGCATCATGCACAGAGCCAGGCGGGGATTGGTCTTGCTGAGGCCGCTGTAGTCGCTCATATCGAGCTTTCCGGTGGCCCGCTCGATGGCGCCGATAACACCGAATGCCGCAAGGTTGCTGAAGATGTAGACGAGGATGTAGTACATCATGGCTGCCATGCTCATGGTGTTGAAGCCAATCACGCCGAGCATGATGTAGCCGGCCTGCGAGATAGACGAGAAGGCGAGGAAGCGCTTCATGTTGTTCTGGCGCATGGCAAAGAGGTTGCCCACGGTGATGGTGACGATGATGATAGCGTAGAGCATCCATTCCCACACGCGTGCGTAGCATGTGCCGAACACCTGGGCCATGATCACGAGGAAGGCGAATGCCGCGCTACCCTTGCTGATCACGGAGAGATATGAGGTGACGGATGTGGGCGCACCCTGATATACGTCGGCCGTCCAGAGGTGGAACGGCACGAGCGAGAGCTTGAATCCCATGCCTGCAATCACGAAGGCGATGGCGAGCACCAGCATGAGCGAGGTGCCTCCGGCTGCCACCGTGAGGTAAAGGTCGCTGAAGTAGAGCGAGCCGCCCAGGGCATAGACGAAGCTGAGACCCATCATGAACACTGCGGATGAGAACACGGCCGTGAGGATATATTTCACGGCAGCCTCATGGCTTTCGTAGCGGTTCTTGTCGAAAGCCACCATAGCGGCCAGGGGCAGCGAGGCACATTCGAGACCGATGACGAAGAGCAGGAAGTGGCGGGCAGAAATCATGAGATACATGCCGAAGAGGGTGACGAGCAGAAGCTCGTAGAACTCTCCGCGGCGGATGCGCATGCTGTCGCTTCCGGCCCATGAGATGCTCTGGATGAGCACAATCACGGCACCGATGTTGAGGATGTTCTTGATAGCGGAGATAACGGGCGAGGTGGCATACATGCCGGCGAAGGCTTCGGCCGCGCAACTGCTACCGAGGCACTGCGAGCAGAATCCGGCCGCAGTGGCCAGCAGGAGAAGCACGGTGGTGAAGACGGGCAGAGCCTTGCCTGCGCCGCGGGGCATGAAGGTGTCGTAGAGGAATACGAGCAGGAAAACGACCAGCACGGCCAATTCCTGTTTCATTACCAAAAACTGTGAATAATCCATTGTTGTTTTATTACATGCCCAGCACCTTGAAGATCTCGGGGCTGAAGGTGAATTTGATCAGGTTGCTGAAGAAGTTGGGGAAGCAGCCGATGGCAGCGACGCTCACGATGAGGCAGGCGGTGCTGAAGCGCTCCCACCAGGTGGCATCGGTGAGCTCCAGGTGGTGCTTGTCGTAGACCGGACCGAAGAGCAGCTTGCCCACAACGCGCAGGATGTAGACCGCGGTGATCACGATCGAGCAGCAAGCCACGATTGTGAACACACGGTGGAACATATCGGCATGCTGGAAGGAGCCTACGAAGATAGTCATTTCGGCCACGAATCCGCTGAGACCGGGAAGGCCGAGCGAAGCCATACCTGCAATGACGTAGCACACGCAGAGATAGGGCATGATGCGCATGAGGCCGCCCATCTTGGTGATATCGCGAGTGTGGGTGCGTCCGTAAATCATGCCTATGAGGGCGAAGAACAGGGCTGTCATGAGACCGTGGGAGAGCATCTGCATGATAGCGCCGGTCATGGCGGTGGTGTTGAGCATGAGGATGGCGAAGAGCACCAGGCCGCAGTGGCTCACGGATGAATAGGCGTTGATGTACTTGAGGTCGGTCTGGACGCAGGCACTGAATGCACCGTAGACCACGGAGATACCGGTGAGGATAAGGAAAATCCAGGCCAGTTCGTTGGCGGCCTGCGGCATCAGGTAGATGGCCACGCGGAAGCAGCCGTAGCCGCCGAGCTTCATGAGCACGCCAGCGTGGAGCATCGACACGGCGGTGGGAGCGCAGGCATGACCGTCGGGGCTCCAGGTGTGGAAGGGGAACATCGCACCGAGCACGCCGAATCCCACAAACGTCATGGGGAAGAGGAAGCGCTGCCAGGCGGGATCGATAGTGTTGTTGACGATCTCAAGGATGTTCCAGGTGAGGGGCTGCCCGGCGGGTGCCGAGTGGTAGTAGATACCGATGAGGCCCAGCATGAGGAATGCGGAGCCGCCCATGAGCATGAGGGTGAGCTTCATGGCCGAGTATTCCTTGCGGCCGGTGCCCCACACGCCGATGAGGAGGTACATGGGGATGAGCGCCACCTCATAGAACATGAACATCGTGAAGAGGTCGATGCTGATGAAGAAGCCGAACACACCGGTGCTGAGCAGAATGAGCCAAAGGAAGAAAGCCTTGGGCTGCGGAACCTGCCATGAGGCGAAGGAGCCGGTGAAGAGAATGATGGACGAGAGCAGAATCATGGCAACGGAAATACCGTCGACGCCCACGGCCAGATTGATATTGAGGGGGGCAAACCACGTCCAGCTGCCCTGGAAGAGCATGGGGGCGGTGTCGCCGGCTGCGCGGATGGCCAGATAGTCGACCAGAAGCTTGACGCTGCGGGCTATCAGGGCAGTGGAACCGGCCACGGCCACTGCTCGCACCTGCTTCACGTCTCGGCACAGGCCAAGGCCTGCCAGCATGAGCAGGGGGATGACCACAAACCAGATTAATATATTGCTAAACATGCTTATACTATATTTGAACTGTTGAAGCTAAATTGATTACAGCAGACACAACATCGTGATGCCGCCGAGAGCGAGGGCGCCCAGGAGATACCACCACACGTAGAGCTGTACCTGGCCGCTCTGGAGCGGACGGATGGCACGCGATGCGGCGTGGGTGATGGTGGCGAAAGCATCCATGGTGCCGTCGATGATGTGGCGGTCGAACCATGCGATGGGTCGGCAGATGCGGTCGAATATAATCTTGTGGGTGATGAACAGGTAGAGCTCGTCCCAGTAGAAACGATGGTGGGCCCATGTCCAGAGGCGCGGAAGCGCAGCGCGGAACTTGGCGGGCAGATCGTTCTCCTTGCGATACATGGCCGTGGCGAGCACGATGGCCACGATGGCCACGCAGAGGCTGACGGCGGCTACCGACCAGTCGAAGTGGGCCATGAAGTCGTAGGGGTGGCCGTTCCAGGTCACGAACTTGCCGAAGGGGATGAAACCGGCAACGAGCGAGATGGCCGCGAGGATGACCAGGGGCAGGCTCATGGTCCAGGGCTGGTCGTGGGGAGCGTGGTGGCCTTCGGGAATCTTGTGCTCTTTCCACCAGAAGATGAGGTAGTAGAGGCGGAACATATAGAAGGCGGTGAGGCCTGCCACGAGCGACATCCAGATGTAGATGAAGGTGCTGTTGCCGAGGCAGCTGCTCAGGATTTCGTCCTTGGAGAAGAAGCCCGAGAAGGGAATGATGCCGGCGATGGCGAGACAGCCGATGAGGAACGTCCAGTGGGTGACGGGCATGTACTTGCGCAGGCCGTGCATGGCGGTGTAGTCGTTGGAACCGATGGCGTGGATGAGCGCGCCTGCACCAAGGAAGAGGAGCGCCTTGAACATGGCGTGGGTGAACAGGTGGAACATCGAAGCCATGTAGCCGAGGCCGTGGTGGAACTCAGGACGAGCTACGCCCAGCGACACCATCATGAAGGCAATCTGCGAGATGGTGGAGAAGGCGAGCACTCGCTTGATGTCGATCTGCGTGCAGGCCACGATTGCGGCGTAGAGGGCCGTGAGGGCACCCACCCATGTGACAAACTCAAGCGCAGAGACCTCCATGAGGTAGAGCGGGAAGAGGCGTGCCACGAGGTAGACACCGGCCACGACCATGGTGGCGGCGTGGATGAGAGCCGATACGGGCGTGGGACCTTCCATGGCGTCGGGGAGCCAGATGTGGAGGGGAAGCATCGCCGATTTGCCCATGCCGCCCATGAAGATGAGCACGAGGGCCCACGTGAGGACGGAACCGCCCAGGAAGACGGGAGTGGCGCTGCTCTCGAAGATGCTCCTGACGCTTTGTGCGGTGGTCTCGCTCACGCTGAACACATCGGCGAGGCCTTCGACGGGAGCTGACGTGAGCTCGGTGAAGTTGAAGGTGCCGGTGTAGTAGGACAGGATGAGAATACCGATGAGGAATCCGAGGTCGGCGAAGCGCGTGACGATGAATGCCTTCTTGGAAGCCGAAACTGCCGAGGGCTTGACGTAGTAGAAGCCGATGAGCAGATAGGACGATGCACCCACGAGCTCCCAGAAGATATACATCTGGAAGATGTTGGTGGCCACGACGAGGCCGAGCATCGAGAAGCTGAAGAGCGACAGGAATGCGTAGAAACGCTGGAAACCGCGCTCGAATACGCCATGGTGGTCGCGCATGTAGCCCATGCTGTAGAGATGCACCATGAAGGAGATGGTGGTGATGACCACGAGCATCATGGCCGAGATGGGATCCAGAAGGAAACCGAGGCGTATAACGAGTTTGTCGGTGAAGGCGAGCCAGGTGTGGTTGAAGATAACGGCCTGGAGGCGTTCGCCGGCGGCGCTGACAAATTCGGGGCTACCGCTGAAGAAGTAGGTGAATGCCGTGGTATAGGCAAGCACCAGCGTGGTGCCCATGCCCAGACAGCCGAGCACGCCGGCCATCTTGTGGCTCATCTTGTATCCGGCGAGGCCGAGCACAAGAAACATTCCCAGGGGAATGGCCAGAATAAGAATAGGTAGTGTTGCGTCCATCGGGCTTAATGTTTGAGTTTGTTAAGGTCGTGCACGTCGATGTTGTTGGCCGAGCGATACAGGTTGATGATGATAGCGATGGCCAGAGCCGTTTCGGCAGCCGCGATGGCGATGGCGAAGAGGGTGAAGAACATGCCCTCCATAGCCTGGGGCCAGAGATAGCGGTTGAAAACGGCGAAGTTGATGTCGACGGCGTTGAGCATGAGCTCAAGCGAGATGAGAATGGCAATCATGTTGCGGCGGGTGATAAAACCGTAGACGCCGCAGCAGAACATTATCATTGCCGGCACAAGGAGCATAATAGCTTTGATATCCATGATTGTGTGGGCTTAACGTTTGCGGGCGATAACCACGCCACCGATTATACATGCGAGCAGCAACACGCTCACGGCCTCGAAGGGCAAGAGATAGCCTCCGTGGCCTGTGCTCATCATCGATTGTCCCACCTGCTGCATGGTGGGTGTTTCGAGAGCGGGCTTGGCGGCATAGAGGGCGCAGCGGCTCAGGAGGGCATAGCCCGAGATGAGCAGCATGGCCAGAGCCGCAACAGATCCCAGCACACGGGATTTTGAGCTAAGGCGCTCCGAATTGTGGCCGGGGCGGCTCGTGAGCAGGATACTGAACACGAACAGCACCACTATACCACCCGCATAAACGGCAATCTGCACGGCGCCCAGAAACTCGTAGTCGAGCATGAAGTAGACGCAGGCAGCTGCAAAGAGGGTGAATAGCAGATAAGTGGCTGCGCGCAGAATTTTGCGCGTGGTCACGGCCAGTACGGAGAACACCACCATCGCCAGAGCGACGACGATGTAGAGAATGATACTTCCTACTGATTCCATATAATGCTAATGATTTTTATTTTTCAGGAGTTGCGGGTGCGGCCGGGGCAGCGGGTGCATCGCCCTGCGCCTTGGCAGCGGCTTCGCGTGCGGCCTTGGCTTTAGCGGCGGCCGCCTTGGCGGCTTCGATCTTGGCCTGGCGTGCAGCTTCGGCGGCTGCTATCTGCTCGGGCGTGGGAGCGGGTTCTTCTTTCTCGGGCAGATAGTTGAGCTTCTTGATGAGCTTGTCGCGAGTGAACACAGCCTGCTCGAAGTCGTTGTCGAACGCGAGTGCGCCCGTGGGGCAGGTGGTGGCACACAGCTGGCAGAAAGTGCAGCTGCCGAGGTCGTAGATGTAACGATCGAGTTTTTTCTTTTTGCCCGTGAGGGTGTCGACCATCTTGGTTTCCACCTTGATGGTGCCGTTGGGGCAGTTGCGCTCGCAGGTGCCGCAGGCAATACATTTGTGGTTGCCCTCGGCATCGTAGATGAGCTTGAGCTCGGCCCTGAACCGCGGAGCGGCGGGGTTGTCGAGGCGGTTGTCGGGATATTCCTCGGTGATTTTGCGGGTGACCATTTCCTTGCCGGTCACCTGCATACCCTTCACCAGGCTGGCGATACCCGATCCTAATGATGTGAAGTAATCTTTTACGCTACCCATTGAGTATGCTATGATTTAGTTACTGATTTACACTGTATATAATGAACTGCGTCAGTCGCGTGCCTGGCCGCCCACGATATCGAGCAGCTCGGTGGTGATGCCTTGCTGGCGCAGTTTGTTGTATTCGAGTTGAAGTTGTTCGAGGAGCTTGCGGGCGTTGTCGCTGGCGGCTTGCATTGCCATCACACGCGCGGCCTGCTCGGAAGCGCGGTTCTGGGCGAAGGCGTCCTGGAGCACCGCAAGAAGGTGCATGGGCAGGAGCGACGCGAATATGGCCGCTGCATCGGGCTCGTAGAGATACGGGCGTCCGGCGCGCGCGGCTGCGTCACCGCTCTCGGCGGCAAGCGCCGCGGGGTCGACGGGAAGCATCTGCACGGTGGCGGGGCGCTGGCGGCCGGCGCTGTGGTAGTGCATGAAGAGGAGTTCCACGCCGTCGATTTCGCCCTGGGAAAAGCGCCGGAGCAGGCTTTCGAGAAGCTCCTTTACGGCATCGCCTTCGGTCTTGCTGTCGACACCCTCGGCAGTGCTCAGCGTGAGCGCGGTGTGTTCCTTGAATCGTGCGGCGAGTGCCTTGAGCATCTTGGAGCCCACAGCATACACCTCGACCTGCAGACCTTCCCCATTGGCTGCGCGGAGCTCGTCGACGCGTGCGCAGGCATATTTGGAGATGTTGGTATTGTAGGCACCGCAGAGGCCGTCGTCGCTGCCGAATACCAGCAGGGCCACGCGGCGCATCTCGCGCACCTCGGTGAGGGGCGAAGAGAATTCGGCGTCGCCCGTGAGCAGATTGGCGATGATACCCCGGATTATCTCTCGGAAGGGCACGAGCCTGCGCAGGGCCTGTTCGGCCTTGCGCATCTTGGCTGAGGATATCATTTTCATCGCTCCCGTGATTTTCTCGGTGGAGCTCACGGAACCGATGCGGCCTTTAAGTTCTCGAAGTGTTGCCATCGTTGAAGTTTAAGAACCCGTTTTTTCTTAGAATTGTGCGGCCACTTGCTCGGCGGCTTCGTTGAGGGCGGCCACGACGTCGTCGGTGAGGCGTCCGGCGCGTATTTCGTCCAGTTTGTCGGCATGCTTGGCGTGCATGAGCTGCAGGAATTGCTTTTCGAAATCGGCCACCTTGTCGAGGGGCACTTTTTCGAGCAGTCCGTTGACGCCGCAGTAGATCACGGCCACTTCGTCTTCCACGGCCATGGGATGATACTGGGGCTGGATGAGCAGGCGCTCGTTCTTGCGGCCTTTGTCGATGACGCGCGCGGTGACGGGGTCGATGTCGCCGCCGAATTTGGTGAACGATTCGAGCTCGCGGAACTGTGCCTGATCGATCTTGAGGGTGCCTGCCACCTTCTTCATCGACTTGATCTGTGCGTTGCCGCCTACACGGCTCACGGAAATGCCGACGTTGATGGCCGGACGGATACCGCGGTTGAACAGGGCTGTTTCGAGGAAGATCTGGCCGTCGGTGATGGAAATCACGTTGGTGGGGATGTAGGCAGATACGTCGCCGGCCTGGGTTTCGATCACGGGAAGGGCCGTGAGGGAGCCGCCGCCCTTGACGATGGGCTTGAGGGCCTCGGGGAGGTCGTTCATGCGCGATGCCACTTCCTGGTTGTCGATGATCTTTGCGGCGCGTTCGAGCAGGCGCGAGTGGAGGTAGAAGATGTCGCCGGGATATGCCTCGCGGCCGGAGGGACGCTTGAGGATCAGCGAAATCTCACGGTAGGCCACGGCCTGCTTTGAGAGGTCGTCGTAGACGATAAGGCCGTCGCGGCCGGTGTCGCGGATGTATTCGCCGATAGCTACGCCTGCGAAGGGGGCAAAATAGCGCATGGTGGCGGAATCGGAAGCGGTGGCGGCCACGACCACGGTGTAGTCGAGGGCGCCGTGGCGGCGGAGAGTGTCGACGATTGCAGCCACGCTGGAGGCCTTCTGGCCGATGGCCACGTAGATGCAATAGACGGGTTTCCCGGCTTCGTATTCCTTGCGCTGGTTGATAATGGTGTCGATGGCGATGGCCGTCTTGCCAATCTGGCGGTCGCCGATGATGAGCTCGCGCTGGCCGCGGCCTATGGGCACCATGGCGTCGATGGCCTTGAGACCCGTCTGCAGCGGCTGCTTCACGGGCTGGCGGTAGATAACGCCGGGAGCCTTGCGCTCCAGGGGCATGAGCAGCCGCTCGCCCTGGATGGGGCCGCGGCCGTCGATGGGCTCTCCCAGCACATTGATTACACGCCCGAAGAGGCCTTCTCCCACCGGGATAGAAGCGATTTCGCCGGTGCGCTTCACTTTCATGCCTTCGGTGACGGCGTTGACGTTGTTGAGCAGGATTACGCCCACGTTGCTTTCCTCAAGGTTGAGAGCTACGCCCATGGCGCCGTTTTCAAACTCTACGAGCTCATTGGCGCACACCTTGTCGAGGCCGTAGACGTGGGCGACGCCGTCGCCCACCTCAAGAACTGTACCGGTCTCTTCAAAGCTGACCTTGGCATTGACGCTTTCAAGCTGTTGCTTGAGAACTTCTGATATCTCGCTTGGATTTATCATTGTGTGTGTGAGTGGATTGTGCTGAGGAGGTTTACTTTTTTGTTAATTGCAGGCGCATCTGTTCCAGGGTGTTGCGCACGGAAGCGTCGAGGCGCTCGGAGGCGATGTCGATGGCGAATCCACCGATAAGCGCGGGGTCTATGCGCTCGGCATACTCCATGGTGGCGTCGCCTATGTGGGTCTGAATCAGAGCCTTGATGCGGTCGCTCTCGGGTTGCCGGAGAGGGGTGGCCGAGGTGACCGTGACGGGATAGATGTTCTTCTCGTCGCGATAGCACCGGATATATGCACGGGCGATATCGGGCGCCATGCCATAGCGGCGGTTGGCGGCGAGGAGTCCCAGCCAGCGGGCAAAGACGGTGTCGGCATCCGAAGCACCGGCGGCCGTGGAAAGCAGTGTATCCTTATCGGCGGCGGCCACATAGGGATTGGCAAGGGTGCGCTTCAGCGCGGGATTGGCATCGGCCTCATGCAAGAGCGACTTCATGAGGGCGTAGAGGCTCGTTTCTTGCGAGCTCTCCGAGGCCACCTCATAGAGGGCTTTGGCGTAGCGGCGTGGAATCAGACCTTCGTTCATTGCTGTGGAGTTCAGTTTTGGCTTTCAATCTCGGAGAGGAGCTTGTCGACGAGCTGCTGCTGGGCTTTGTCGTCGGCCATCTGCTGCTGCACCACCTTCTGGGCGATGTCGAGCGCGATGGCGCCCACGCTGCCGCGCAAGGCTTCCTCTGCCTCTTTCTGCTGCTGGGCGATGGATGCCTTGGCAGCGTCCATCACTTTCTGCGCCTCGGCCTGGGCGGCCGTGCGTGCTTCTTCGATAATCTGCGACTTCATTTTGTCGGCTTCACGAAGCACGTCGGCCTGCCGGCGCTGTGCGTTGCGCAGGAGCTCGTCGGCCGTGGCCTGTGCCTTGTCGAGTTGCTCCTTAGCGTTCTGCGCATACTCCACGCCCTTGTCGATGAGGTCAGCACGGCTGTCGACGCTTTTGAGGATGACGGGCCAGGCGAACTTCCAAAGGATAACGAAGAGCACGCCGAATGCTACGAACATCCAGAAAATCAAGCCAAAGTCAGGCGTGAACAGTTTCATTCGTGGCGTAAGGGGGGAAAAGAATTATACGAAGAGAGCGAGCACGCACACGATAACGCCGAAGAGGGCAACGCCTTCCACGAGGGCGGCGATAACGATCATGTTGCTGCGGATGTCGCCTGCAGCCTCGGGCTGGCGGGCGATGGCTTCCATGGCGGCTGCACCAATTTTGCCGATACCGATACCGGCTGCGATGGCGGCGATACCTGCGCCGAGGGTGGCGCCAAGAGCTGCGAGGGCTTCAACTGCTAAAAGACCGAACATAATGTTGAGATTTTAATGGGGTTGTTGAATTATTATTGTTTTGTTTTATTATCAATTATTATTCTGCGGCCGGTGCCTCGTGGTGGTGGGGCTCTTCATTGGCCAGCGAGATGAATATGGTGCTGAGCATGGTGAAAACGTAGGCCTGGATGAAGCTCACGAGCACATCGATGAGCAGCATGAACACGCTGAACACCATCGACACTGCCGTGGCNAGNCCTCCGGCCGCTGCGCTCACAGCCGCNAAGATAAAGATGAGCAGCGTGAGCACCAGCACTATCATGTGGCCNCCCATCATATTGGCGAACAGACGCACGGTGAGGGCCGCGGGCTTGGTGAACATGCCGAANACTTCTATCACGGGCATGATGGGNAGGGGAAACTTGAGCCACAGGGGCACATCGGGCCAGAATATCTCTTTCCAATAGTGGCGGTTGCCGAATATATTGGTGACGAGGAAGGTGAGCACGGCCAGCACGAGGGTCACGGCGATATTGCCTGTGAGGTTGGCTCCGCCGGGAAAGACCACCATCAGGCCCAGCAGGTTCATGGCGAAGATGAAGAAGAACACCGTGAGGAGATANGGCGCGAAGCGNGCNGAATTCTTGCCCAGCGTGCTCTTGATCACAGAGCCATAGATGAAGTCGATGAGCAGCTCCACGAAGCCGAGCCCCTTGCGGGGAGCACGGTGGCCGTGGCGNCGATAGTAGCGCGCAAGAGACAGGAGCACTGCTACCACAACGATGACGGAGATAAAGAGNGCNCACACGTTCTTGGTGATCGAGAGGTCGAAGGGACGGCTCTCGGCACCATCGGGCNCTATCTCCACGATTTTGCCNTCGTATTTACTGTCCTTGGGCGCTATCATGAAGGTGACGTTGCCGTCGCGATAGGGCTCGCCGCCGGTGATGCGGGCCGAAGAGAACACGTGCAGNCCGTCGCTGCCCCACACGATGCAAGGCAGNGGGATGCGGTGGTGGTGGTCGAAGGGCACCTCCCAACCATAGCCGTCGCCCAGGTGCTCGAATATGATTTCCTTGGGGTCGATGCGCCCTTCTTCCCCACCCTCATGGCCGGCTGCACGCATTTGCAGGGGCATCAGGGCGAAGATGGCGGCAAGTGTGATAATCAATTGCTTCATATTCTGTGCCTGGTTAATAGACGCACACACTCACAACATTACTGTCGATATCGGCCACACCGCCGGTGATAGCGGCNGTGTGCTCAGAGCCGTCGGGCACGCGATAGAGGATGTTTCCAGCCGCGAGCATGGCCACGAGNGAAGCGTGGTTGTGAAGCACCGTGAAAGCGCCCATGACGCCTGGCAGCGTGACGGCGGAGACTTCGCCCTCAAAGAGCACTTCGGCAGCCGATATTATCTTGAGTGTCATTGCTTGTGGAGTAATGGTTGTGTGTTGCGTTCCGGATTACTTTACTTCGTCGAGCATCTTGCGGCCCTTNGCGATAGCCTCGTCGATGGTGCCCACGTTGAGGAACGCCTGCTCGGGATACTCGTCCATCTCGCCGCTCAGAATCATCTTGAAGCCACGGATTGTTTCGCTCAGAGGTACCATGACGCCGGGGAGACCCGTGAACTGCTCGGCCACGTGGAAGGGCTGCGAGAGGAATCGCTGGGCGCGACGCGCGCGGGCCACGACGAGTTTATCGTCGTCGGAAAGCTCGTCTACGCCGAGGATNGCAATGATATCCTGAAGCTCGTTGTACTTCTGGAGCAGCTGCTTCACGGCCTGNGCGGTGTTGTAGTGGTCTTCGCCTATGATATTGGGGTCGAGGATTCGCGAGGTGGACTCCAGCGGGTCGACGGCGGGGTATATGCCCAGCTCGGCAATCTTGCGGCTGAGCACNGTGGTGGCGTCGAGGAAGCTGAATGTGGTAGCCGGGGCCGGGTCGGTGAGGTCGTCGGCNGGCACGTAGATAGCCTGGACNGATGTGATNGAGCCGTTCTTGGTGGAGGTGATACGCTCCTGGAGGGCGCCCATTTCGGAGGCAAGCGTGGGCTGATAACCCACNGCNGAAGGCATTCGGCCCAGAAGNGCCGACACCTCGGAACCTGCCTGGGTGAAGCGGAAGATGTTGTCGATAAAGAGCAGCACGTCTTTACCGCCGGCGCCCTGGTCGCGGAACTGCTCGGCCACGGTGAGACCGCTCAGNGCCACNCGCAGACGTGCGCCCGGGGGCTCGTTCATCTGGCCGAACACGAGGGTGGCCTGCGAGTCGCGCANGTGCTCCACGTCCACGTCGGCNAGGTTCCACTGGTCTTTCTCCATTCCCTCCTCAAACTTCTTGCCATAGCGTATAACGCCGCTCTCGATCATCTCTCGAAGCAGGTCGTTNCCCTCACGGGTGCGTTCGCCCACGCCGGTGAACACCGAGAAGCCGTCGTGGCCCTTGGCAATATTGTTGATGAGCTCCATGATGAGCACGGTCTTGCCCACGCCAGCACCGCCGAACAGACCGATTTTGCCACCCTTGCTGTAGGGTTCGAGCAGGTCGATCACCTTGATACCGGTGGTGAGGATTTCAGTGCCAATGGTGAGGTCGTCGAATTCTGGGGCCGGCTGGTGGATGGAACGCATGTCGGTGTCGCTGAGGGCAGGCAGATTGTCGATAGCCTGTCCGAGCACGTTGAGCAGACGTCCTTTCACCTGGTCGCCCGTGGGCACTGCGATGGGATGTCCCATGCTCACGGCCGTCATGCCGCGGCGCAGGCCATCGGTGCTCTCCATGGCCAGGCAGCGCACGGTGTTCTCGCCTATGTGCTGCTCCACCTCAAGGGTGATTGCGGTGCCGTCGGTGCGATCGATTTTAAGAGCCGTGAAGATGGGGGGAAGTGCCACGCCATCGTCAAACACCACATCGACAACGGGGCCGATTATTTGCGCGGTTTTACCGGTAATTTCGCTCATTGGAGTTTATTGGGGAAGGGGGTTTGTAGTAGAATTTATTGATTTGCTCAAAGGGTCCAGCCGAAGACCACGCAGCAGGTCATCAGCGCCAGGTTGAAGAGGCCGATGGGAAGGAGATATTTCCACTCCATAGCCAGCACCTGGTCGATGCGCAGGCGGGGGAATGTCCATTTGAACCACATGATGATACCGCTGAGCACGAGTGCCTTGCCGATGAACCACACGACGGAGGGGATATAGTCCATGATGTGGTTGAAGCTATCCCAACCGGGCACGTGGAAGGGCATCCAGCCGCCGAAGAAGAGCAGCGAAGCCACGCCTGCCACGATGAAGAGGTTGAGATACTCGGCGAGGTAGAAGAAGCCGAAGTGGATACCGGAATACTCCGTGTGGTAGCCGGCGGTGAGCTCGCTCTCTGCCTCGGGCAGGTCGAACGGGCCACGGTTTGTCTCGGCCGTGCCTGCAATCATATATATCACGAAGGCGATAATGGCAGGGATGTGGCCCTTGAAGATGAACCAGCAATCGGCCTGCTCGCCCACGATACCACCTACGCTCATTGTGCCGGCGAGGCACACCATGGTGATGACGCTGAGGCTGATGGAAAGCTCATAGCTCACCATCTGCGCACCGGAACGCATGGCACCGATGAGGGTGAACTTGTTGTTGGACGACCATCCAGCCAGCAGGATACCCAGCACGCCAATGCTCGACACGGCGATAAGGAAGAAGATACCGATATTGAAGTCGATGACCTGCAGACCGTTGCCCCAGGGCAGCACGGCAAAGGCGAGCATCGAAGCCAGGATCACGAGGTAGGGAGCCAGGGCGAAGAGAAACTTATCGGTGTTGTTGAGCGAGATAAGCTCCTTGATAAGGATCTTGAACATATCGGCGAAGCTCTGGAGCAAGCCCCAGGGACCCACACGGTTGGGGCCGAGACGGCACTGGATAGCGGCGCAGAACTTGCGCTCGTAGTATATGTAGAAGAGGGCCAGAAGCGAATAGGCCAGCAGGAGGCCCACACCTATCAGCACGCACTCCACCGTGACCGTGAGCCACGAGGGCATGAAGCCGGCGAGGAAGGAGTGTATCGCATCGGTGATTACCGACAAATCGTACATAATCTTATGATATTATTGGTTTATTGCTGATGATTGATTAGCGGTCCATATCGGGCACGATGTAGTCCATGGAGCCGCCGATGGTGATNAGGTCGGCAATCTTCTCGCCGCGTGTGAGGTGGTCTACGACNCCGGCCGCAGGGAGCGACGGAGTGGCAAACTTGAGGCGGGCNGGCTTGGTGCCGCCGTCGCTCTCAAGGTGCATNCCGAAGACACCGCGACAGCCCTCGACGAGCTGGAACCACTGGCCTGCGGGAAGCTTGAGCACCTTGGGNACCTTGACGAGGTATTCGCCCTCGGGGATATTGTCGACGAGCTGCTCAAGGATGCGGGCGCTCTGCTCGATTTCGGCCAGGCGNACCTTGAAGCGNGCCATGGAGTCGCCTTCGGTGCGCACCACTTCGTCGAACTGCAGTTCGGGATAGATGCTGTAGGGACGCCACTTGCGGATGTCGCATGCCCAGCCGGAAGCACGGCCGTTGGGGCCGGTGACGCCGTAGCTGATAGCGTCTTCACGCGAGAGCACGCCCACGCCTTCCATGCGGTTCTTGGCAATGACGTTGCCCACAAATATCTTGTTGTATTCCTTGATATTGGCAGGAAGCACCTTGAGGAGTTCCTTGACGTCGTGCTGGAAATTGGCGTCGAGATCCTGCATCACACCGCCCACGCAATCGTAGTTGAATGTCATGCGCGCGCCGCATGTNCGCTCCAGGATGTCGAGAATCTGCTCTCTCACGCGCAGCGTGTAGAACAGCATCGTGGTGGCACCGAGGTCCATGCAGAANGTNCCCATAAAGAGGCAGTGGGACGCGATGCGCGAGAGCTCATCCATCATCACGCGAATCACCTGGGCGCGGCGNGATATTTCGATACCGGCNGCGCGCTCATACATGATGCACAGNCCGTGATGGTAGTTGAGNGCCGAGAAATAGTCCATACGGTCGAGGTAGTGCAGAGTCTGGGGATAGCCCTGGGTCTCGCACANCTTCTCGATGCCGCGGTGGATGTAGCCCATGTAGACATCAATTTTCTTGATAGTCTCGCCGTCGACTGCGGTGCGGAAGCGGAGCACACCGTGGGTGGCGGGGTGCTGCGGGCCGATGTTCACCACGAAATCGTCGGGGCCGAACACTTCGAGCTGCGTCTCGCGCACCTTGCCGTCGGGACCCTCGATCCAGCTGCGGGTGAAGTCGCTCTGGCGCTCGTTGTCGACGGGCACGGGGTTGATATTGGGCGATGCGTCGTANTCCTTGCGCAGGGGGTAGCCCTTCCAGTCGATGCTGAGGAANAGACGACGCATGTCGGGGTTGTTGATGAAAATGATTCCGAAGAAATCATATACTTCGCGCTCGTAGAGGCCTGCGATATTCCAGAGGTCGGTGACNGAGTGGAGCATGGGCTGCTCGCGGTCGCCGGTGGCAGCCACGGTGACGCCGAGGTTGGTATTGTGGCGTGTCGACATGAGATAGTAGACGCATCCCATTGTTTCGACATGATCGTAGCCCACGATGGTCACGAGGTAGTCCATCGAGAGGTCGTCGTCGTGGCGCAGAGCCTTGGCCAAATCGTGCCAGTGGGCGTCGTCGACGGTGATCATCGGAGCGCCGTCCACTTCGGCTATAGTGGCCGTGGGGCAAATTTTGGCAATTTTTTCTTGCAGAGTTGCCATATTATATATTAATGTGTATAATCGTTGCGGTTATTACTCTCATGCTTGCTTTTCGGCATCGGCAACTGTGGAGGCGTTGAACTGAGCCTTATCGTCGACACCGGCCACGGGGTGCTCACGCAGGAACTCCTGCTGCTTCTGCTGGCGGTTGACGCCACCGAAGAAGCGCTCCACCTTCACCTTGCGCGAAAGCTGCATGATAGCATAAATCATGGCCTCGGGGCGAGGGGGGCATCCGGGCAGATACACGTCGACGGGGATGATCTGATCCACACCCTGCACCACGTGGTAGCTGTTGCGGAACGGGCCGCCGCTCACGGCGCAGGCACCGGTGGCGATCACATATTTAGGCTCGGCCATCTGGTCGTAGAGACGACGGAGCACCGGGGCCATGCGGTGCACGATGGTGCCGGCCACCATGATGAAATCGGCCTGGCGGGGCGACGAGCGCGCCACTTCCCAGCCGAAGCGTGCCATGTCGTAGCGGGCAGCACCGAGGCTCACAAATTCTATACCGCAGCAGCTGGTGGCAAACGTGAGAGGCCACAGCGAGTTGGAGCGGCCCCAGTTGATAAGCTTGTCGAGGGAGCCCACGACCACGTTGGTGCCATTATCCTGAAGCTCTTTTACGAGCGACTCGATATATTCGTTGTCCTTAAATGCCTCGTAGGGCACTCCCTGGGCTGTTACTTCCATTCCAATGCTCCTTTCCGCCAGGCATATACGAGGCCCAGCACTAACACTCCGAAGAATACTGCGATGCTCACGAGACCACCCACTCCCATCTCACGGACGCGCACGGCCCAGGGGAAGAGGAACACAGCCTCGACATCGAACATCAAAAACAGGATGGCAAACAGATAATAGCCAACCTTAAACTGGGCCATGCTCTCGCCACGCGTGGGGATACCACACTCGTAGGCCTCGCCCTTCTGCGCGTTGAACGATTTGGGCGAGATAAGACCCGCAAGCCACAAGGCCAGCGCCACCAGGCCGATGCCCGTGAGGGCGGCCGTGATGGCCAGAAGGCCGTTGTTGGAGATTCCGAAAATGTCTAATGCGATCATATCGTGTTTAAAATTTATATTCTCTCATGTGGCCACACCAATAGCCAGGCCGGGAGGCGCGAGCGCCACAAGCCTGACAATCAACCGTATATGTGTCTTGTTGCAGTTTTTCCACGGTGCGGCTGCTGTGATTTCAGTGCAAATTTAGCAAATAATCCTTAAAAAAAGGCAATTGTGGCAATGTATTTTCGACAAATATATATAGGTGTGGTATTTTTTTATAATTTTGCGATTGATTATGAAACCTCTTTACCTCATCTACGCGCTGGTGGCTGCAGCTGTCGTGAGCGGTTGCAACGGCCGCATATTCATCGACGAGCCCGAGAGCGCGGAACACATCCAAGTGTGCATCGATGGCGATGGCGGTGAAGCCACCGTGGAGATTCCCATGAGTGAACTTGAGCGCATCGTGCTCGATACCATGAGCGGACAAACGCGCTTCGTCTCTTATTATAATGAAGCAGGCGAGATAATAAGCAGCCATTCACCGGCATCGGAAGTGAGCGCCATAGTCTATGACTCCGACTTCCATCAGCTGGTGATAAAACGACGCGGCAACAAGCTCGACATCCATAGCGTGTGCAACACTGCGGACCAAACCATCACGCGCACAATACGCCTGATATACAGCTACGGCTACCGCTACGTCAACGTCGACATAGGCTCCGGCGAGCCCCTTGAGCTCGTGGACGTAGCATGCCCGGAAGAGATCACCGACGTGAGCACCTCGCGCAAGATGGTGTCGCGCATCACGGTGCACAACGATGCCCCACTTCCCACCACCACCGAAGAGATGCCCTTCCTGAACGAGATGCCCAGCCTATACATCGAGTCTTCCCCGGCCAACAAATGGATTGACGGGGAGGAACTGGCCATACCCGTGCCCTTGTATGCCGGCGGCGAATGGCGCCTCTCCGACGCCGGCAAGCTGCGTCCCGGCCACACATACCACATCGGCGGCCCCGACCGGTTCACGAAAGTAGAGATCAGTATTCCGGCACAGTCNCACGTGACGGTCACCACCGACGTGATCTACAGCACGGCCACCACGAGCGGCTCGCTGCTTTTCCTCAACCGAATACTCGACCGGCCAATAATCGCCGAATATACCGTGACATCCACCTACCCCATCAGCTATGAAACACGCATTGACGAAGTTCCTTAAAGCGTGGCTCCCGACCATAGCGCTGGCCTGCGCACCCGCCGCGCGAGGCGGCGACAGCATTCCCTCAGGCTTGCCTGATGCTCCGGCGTGGCGCATAGGCATCGAGCTCTCGCCGGATGCCGTGCTCCACACCAACCCCTTCCTGCGAGGCGACAATGCCGCCGGAAAGGCGATTGACACCCGAATGGGGGCCGACCTGCGTGCCGACTTCCGCTTCAGCCCCACCACGCGTCCGGGCTTGCTCTACAAAGGCGCGTATCAGGGCGTGGGGCTGGGTATCAACACATTCCTACACGAAAAACTCACGGGCACGCCGGCGAGCCTCTACGTGTATCAGGGTGCGCCCATAGCCACCATAAGCAGCCGGCTATGGCTGGGCTACGAATGGCAATTCGGCGCTGCCATGGGCTGGCGGCACGACCACCCGGAGAGCGAGGAATACAACGCGGCCCTGAGCACCTCCGTGACCGCCTGCATGGGCATAGCCCTGAAACTGCACTACCAGGTGGCCCCTCAATGGGAGCTAAGCCTTGCCGCCACGGCCCACCACTATTCCAACGGCAATACATCCATCCCCAATGGCGGCGTGAACACCGCCGGCGCCTCCATAGGCATAGCCTATACCCTAAACCACCACACCGCCCACAGCCCGGCGAGCATCGACGAAGCCGACATCAAAAGAGAAGCCGACCGCCACGAATGGCTCTACGACATCACCCTCTACGGCGCCTGGCGCAAGCGCATCGTCACGATAGGCGAGCCGGCCGAGCGCACGCTATGCCCCGGCCGTTTCGGCGTAGCGGGCGCGATATTCTCGCCCCTATACAAGCTCAATCGCTATGTGGCCGTGGGGCCGGCCGTGCAGTTGCGCTGGGATGAAAGCGCCGGCATCACGCCCTACTGGATTTCAGGCAGCTACGACGACTATATACGGTTCTATCGTCCGCCATTCGGCAAGCAGCTCAGCGCCGGTCTCTCGGCCCACGCAGAACTCACCATGCCAATCTTCTCCATCAACGCAGGCCTGGGCTACGACATTCTCTGCCCCGAGGGCGACAAGCGCTTCTTCCAGACACTCACCCTCAAGACCTTCGTGACCCGCCACGTCTACATCAACACCGGCTACCGCCTGGGCAACTTCAAAGACCCTCAGAACCTCATGCTGGGCCTGGGCGTGAGATTGTAACGACATGATATCATAAACACATGGCCGGAATTTTGCTCTTATTCCTGATTGTTTTTGCGGTAGGCTGCGTAGATGCATACCAGAACCACGAGTTGCCCACAAAGGCACCGAAGAGGCGACGCAAAAGGCGCCGTGACAACGAAAAGCCCTACGGCCTGCCATGGATGGGCGGCACGATGCATCCGAAAAAGAAAGATTATTTCGAGGATTGACCGCGATCCTAAAGGCAACAAACGCTCAGCTCAAAAAAAACAAGCATCCCATTGCAAATCAACTGATTTACAATGGGATGCTAATACGTCGGGGTGACAGGATTCGAACCTGCGACCACCTGGTCCCAAACCAGGTGCGCTACCGGACTGCGCTACGCCCCGATTGTCGGTGTGACGCACAAAATTACGATTTTTTTTTGATACGAGCAAAAAATTGTACTTTTGCATCGTTTTTTCTACGCTACGAAAAAACCACACGCCGCGTGTGGCCGTTAATATTGAAAAATCTTATGCAAGCTATGAACAAATATTACGCATTGGGCGCCATTCTCATGGCGGGGGCGCTGGCCGGTTGCAATCAATCGGCGGGCTCTCATTCCGGGGCTTCTTTTGAAGTTGTGGCCGACGGGGCCGTTTACACTCTGGCCAATTCGGCACGCGAATTCGGCACGGATGAGGATATTTCGTTTTCGGATTCGGTGAGCCTGATTCTGCCGTCGAGCCTTTTTGGCGCCGACGTGAAGCCGCTGTGCGACAGCATTGTGAAGCTTGCATTCGACACGGTGGGAGTATCGACCGACGCCTCGATCGACAGTTATCTGGAGAGCACGGTGGCCCGGCTGGGCTATCCCTACACAAAGATTGAGGATGCGGCGGACGTGGTGCCCGACGGTTTCAACAAGGTGAGCGGAAAGGTGGTGAATCTATCGCCGGAGCTGCTGGTGTACTGCGTGACCACTTCCGACTATCAGCCACGTGCGGCGCATGGCATGACCACGAATTTCTATATCAACTATAGTATAGCCCATGAGCGGGTGCTCACCTTTGCCGACCTTTTCGAGACGTCGAAGTTGCCGGAGCTGGTAAACGCCATACAGACGCATGCCGACGCCATCGAGACGCTTATCGGCCCCACTACGGTGTCGGAACTGCCTGCCGGCAACAACTTCAAAATCACGCCCGGAGGCGAAATAGAATTTGTGTATCAGCCTTATGAGGTGGCGAGCTACGCCCAGGGCACGATACGGGTGCCGTTCTATCCCTACGAGCTGGCCACGTTCATGACGCCATTCGGCCGGCAGTATTTCAACATCTCTGACATATAGGCTCGCGCCTTAACAAATTTTAACTACGGCGACTGTAATTTTCGATTGCGGTCGCCGTCTTATTATGCAGACAACAATTCACTATCATATATAAGAAATGAAAAAGATCTTCAAAAGCGCTTTGCTGCTGATTGCCGCACTGGCTGCCGCTCCCGCCGCAAGCGCCCAGATGCCCGAGCTCCCGCAGATGCCGCTCGACAGCGCAGTGGTGATGGGCAAGCTCGACAACGGCCTCACCTACTACATCCGCCACAACGAGACTCCCAAAGGACAGGCCGACTTCTACATCGCCCAGAAAGTGGGCTCTGTGCTGGAGGAAGACAACCAGCGCGGCCTGGCCCACTTCCTGGAGCACATGTGCTTCAACGGCACCGAGAATTTTCCCGGCCACAACCTTATCGACTGGCTTGAAAGCGTGGGTGTGAAATTCGGCTATAACCTGAATGCCTACACATCGGTGGACGAGACCGTCTACAACATCTCCAGTGTGCCCACCGCCCGCGAGAGCGTGCAGGACAGCTGCCTGCTCATCCTCCACGACTGGGCCAACGCCCTGCTGCTCGACACCGACGAGATCAACAGCGAGCGTGGCGTGATCCACGAGGAATGGCGCCGCAGCAACAAGGGCCAGATGCGCATCCTTGAGCAGCTGCTGCCCGTGATTTATCCCGACAACCGCTACGGCTACCGTCTGCCCATCGGCACAATGGAAGTGGTGGACAACTTCGACCCCGAAGTGCTCCGCGCCTACTATCACAAGTGGTATCGCCCCGACCAGCAGGGCATCATCGTGGTGGGCGACATCGACCCGGCGCGCATAGAAGCCAAGATCAAGGAGCTTTTCTCGGGTATCAAGATGCCTGAGAATGCAGCCGAACGCGAATATTTCGACGTGGCCGACAACGAAGGCACCATCTACGCCATCGGTAAGGATCCCGAGCAGAGCAACGGCGTGTTTCTCTTCTTCATCAAGAGCGACAAGCTGCCTCGCGAGATGCGCAACACTCCGCTCTACTATCAGAACGACTACGTGCTGCGCATGATCACCTCGATGCTCAACAGCCGCCTGAAAGAAGCGTCGCAAAAGCCCGATGCCGACTTTGCCACCGCGCAAAGCTACTACGACGACTTCTTCATCGCCAAGACCAAAGACGCTTTGACGCTGGAAGGCGTGGTGAAGGGCAACGATCTGCTGCCTGCATTTGAGGAAGTGTATCGCGAGCTTCTGCGCGCCCAGCGCGGTGGCTTCACCCCCGGCGAATATGACCGCGCCAAGGCCGAATTCCTCTCGCAGCTCGACAAGCAGCTGGCCGAACGCAATACCACCGAGAACGAAGCATACTCCACCGAAATCGTGCGCAACTTTATCGATGGCGTGCCCATGCCCGGCATCGAGACCGACCATCAGATCTACAGCCAGCTGGCCGCTATGATCCCGGTGGACCTCATCAACCAGCTGATGCAGCAGGTGGTGACGGCCGATAACCGCGTGCTCGTGGCAATGCTGCCCGACAACGACACCTTCCGCGTGCCCACCGAGGCCGAGGTGGCAGCCGCCGTGGCCAAAGTCGACGCCGAGGATATCGAGCCCTACCGCGACGAGATGAAGAGCGAGCCCCTCATCCCCACCCTGCCCGCTCCCGGCAGCATCACCGCCGCCAAGCACCTTGAGCAGTGGGATGCCACCGAGTTCACCCTCAGCAACGGCGTGAAGGTGATCGTGAAGCCCACCACATTCAAGGACAACGAGATTATCTTCAGCGCTATCGCGCAGGGCGGTATCTCCACCATCGACCCCTCGATGGCCGCCAACGTGAAATGCCTCCCCTATGCCTTCCAGTATTCCGGCCTGGGCGACTACACCAACAGCGACATGAAGAAGTATCTTCAGGGCCACCAGGTGAAGCTCTCCGGCAACTTTGACGACTACTACCGCTCTCTCGACGGCACTTCCACGGTCAAGGATCTGCCCATCCTGATGGAGATGATCTACATGACCTTCAAAGACTTTACGCTCGACGCAGATGAATTTGCAGCCGCACAGAGCAGCATGCTGGGCATCCTGGGCAATCAGGAGGCACAGCCCGAATACATCTTCAGCAAGCGCGTGATGGAAAGCCTTTTCGCCTCGCCCATCAAGCACGTNATCACCACCGACGACATCAAGGCAGCCGACCGCCAGGCCATCCTCGACATGGTTCACGGCTTCACGGCCAATGCCGCCGACTACACCTTCGTCTTCACAGGCGACATCAACCTCGACACCTTCAAGCCCCTGATGGAGCAGTATCTGGCCACTCTGCCCGCCGATGCTTCGAAAGTTGCCGCCGCCCCGGCCTTCAACGCAGCCATAGAGCCTGCGAAAGGCACTGCCACCGATCGCTTCACCACTGCGATGCAGACCCCGCAGACCTGGATTTTCGCAGCCATCTCCGGCAACGAGCAGTACGACGCCAAGAACCGCAACCTCCTGAGCATGGCTTCGCAGATTCTCTCCAACCGCCTGCTCAAGAAGGTGCGTGAGGAAATGGGCGCCACCTACAGCATCGGTGCCTACGGCCAGCTGNAACGCCTTGGAGGCACCAACGCCATCATCCAGGTGCCCGTGCCCGTCAAGCCCGAGACCCGCGAGGAAGTGCTCGAAATCATCAAGACCTACTTCGACAACATGGCCTCCGACGTGACCGCAGAAGAACTCGATCCCATCAAGGAATACATGGTGAAGAACGCCGTGGAAGCCCGTGAGAAGAACGATGGCTGGAACGGCGCCATCGCAGGNAGCCTCATCAACGGCGTTGACTCCTTCAACGGCAACATCGAAGCCATCAACGCCACCACCGTGGCCGACGTTCAGAACTTCATGCGCAACCTGCTCGACCAGGGCAACTACCGCGTGGTGCTTCTCGAAGCCGCCGAATAAGGCCCCCGGCCTCCACCGTCATCATCAGAGTGGGCCGCGCACGATGCGCGGCCCACTTTTGTTTTGCTTTTCGGCAAAAATTACTACCTTTGCAGCCGCAATGGAAAACAAAGACTACACGATGGCCGAAGCCATCAGCGAGGCCAAGCGATGCCTCGGGTGCAAGGTGCCTCAGTGCCGCAAGGGATGCCCCGTGGAAAACGACATCCCGGCATGGATTCATGAACTATCCATGGGTAATATGGGCAACGCCATGGCAATCATCAACCTGCGCAGCAATCTCCCGGCCGTGTGTGGCCGCGTGTGTGCCCACGAGCGCCAATGCGAGGGTCACTGCGTGCTCAACAAGAAAGGACAACATATCAATATCGGGCGCCTTGAGCGTTTCGTGGCCGACTTCGACTCCATGATGAACCTCTCCGGCCCGGCCATAGTGCAGAAAGACCGCGGCCGAGTGGCTGTGATAGGCAGCGGCCCTGCCGGCCTCACTATCGCCGGCGAGCTGGCACGCAAAGGCGTGGCCGTGGAGATTTTCGAGATGGAGCCCGAGACGGGCGGCGTGCTCATGTTTGGCATCCCCGAATACCGCCTGCCCAAAGGCGTGGTGCGCAACGAGATACGCAAGATAGCCCGTTTGGGCGTTGCCATCCACTGCTCCGTGACCATAGGTCGCGACCTCACCATCGACGACCTCTTTGACCGCGGCTTTGATGCNATATTCATGGGCACCGGCACCGGCAAGCCCCGCCGCCTGGATATCCCGGGCGCCGACAATCCCGGCGTGCGCTATGCTCTCTACTTCCTGCGCCGCGTGGGGCTATGGCGCGAGGGCTATATCAGCCGCGAAGAGGTGCCCGTGGCAGATGGCGACAAGGTCTACGTGGTGGGCTGCGGCAACACCGCGATGGACGCTGCGCGCACATCCGTGCGCCTGGGCGCCGGCGCAGTCACNGTGCTCTACCACCGCGACATCGACCACATGAGCGCCCTGCGCTCGGAATACGACGATGCACTGGCCGAGGGCGTGCAATTTTGCTGGAACACCTCCATCAAGGAAATACTCACCGATGCCAACGGCCACCTCTGTGCCCTCGTGCTCTCCACCCCGGAGGGCGAGCGGCGCGTGGAAGCGCAGAAGGTGATCATGGCNGTGGGCAGCTCGCCCGCAAGCCGCATCGTGAGCACCACCGACGGCATCGAGGTGGACGATAAAGGATACGTGATCACCCGCGACACCCCCTACGGCATGACCACTCGCCGAGGCGTCTTTGCCGGCGGCGACGTCACCGCACGCCCCGCCAGCGTGGTCCANGCCATGCAGGACGCACGCCGCGTGGCCGAAGGCATGCTGCGCTACCTCGACGCCGTAAAACTCATGCAGGAAATCGACAATCCCAAGGCTCAATAGCAATTGAGCATCAAAAACTTGCAGGCGCAGAAAAAAATGCCTATATTTGGNCGTCCAAATATAGCAGCCTATGCGTGCATGCCTGTTTTTTGTCATGTTCATCATCATGTGGCTATCGGCAGCGGCCGATAACCGGGTGAAGCTTGACCGTGAAGTTGCGCCATTTGAACAAGACGAACTAAAGCAGCCGCTGTGGAATCTCGACAAGCGCTCCACGCTCGACGACCACGCAACCGTGTTTACACGGATGGCTGCCGGCGTTTATTACGAATGGATGCCCGACCGCTGCCGTTCATACGCGTTGCTTGGCGACACGCTCGTGTATCGAGGATATAATGCCGGGCGATACGAGCGAATGATTCTTGAAAACCGGGCTCCTTCACGCGCTGTGCATGCCGCACATGGAGATGAGCTTTTCTCGAAATTCACCGCGCGCGGACTTCTCTACGACCGTTTCCACACCCGCGAGTGCGGCACGCTGCACGCTTCGGCNCCCGTAGCCGGGCATATCGTGCTGGGAGCCGACACAATTGCCGTGGTGCTCCAGCGCGAGGATATCGTGACCNCTAAATACTACGACGGCGACAGCACCGCGCTGGAACAAAGAACGGTGATTCACCGCTGGCTAAGGCCGGGGATGATTCACCCCGTGGCGGTGCAGATCGAGACCGATTCGCTGCCTGCGAGGCTCTTTTCCATGTGGAGCCTCTCAGATGATAATGGAGAGAACAGCAGTTTTCTACAGNGCGACGAAGCACGTGATCAAGAAATCATGGNCGTGCTTGAATCGGCAACCGCNACNCGCACAGGCGATGGGCTTGAAATATCCTTTNGCCAACATGCCGACACGCCGTTCCAGGTGAATGTCCACCTTATAGACACCGCCGGCAACCTGTATGCATCAGGCACCCTGTGGAGCGACGGCACGTGCACCCTGAAGCTGCCGACGGTGTGGANCGGCAACCTTTTCGTGGCGGTTATTTACGCCGATAATCCTCAGCTCAGCTACAAATTCTTCGCCGGGATATGATGAGGAGATTCACNATAGCGGTCCTGATGGNAGNGACTTCCCTTGCAGGGGGAGCACAGAACTACATCACGCCCATGACCGCCGACCTCACACCTCCCACTCCGCAGTCGGCACANATCATGGAGTATCAGATGCCGCAGCCGGCGATGCTCACGGGTGCNGTGGACCTTTCCGTGCCCATCTTCACCATTCCGTGCGGCGACTACTCGCTGCCGATCTACATGCAGTACCACAGCAACGGCATCAAGGTGATGGACGANCCCGCCCCATGCGGCTANGGCTGGGCGCTCATGCCCGCCCTCCGCGCCACACGCACCATCCTGGGCAGGCCGGACGAACGATACAAATTCACAAACAACTTTTCTCCCGACCAGGATATTGTCGCCCACCAATGCATGGTCAACGCTGCCGCTTATACATTGAACTATAATGATAAACTGGACAGCCAGCACGACATCATCTCCATAGCCTTACCGGACTATACGTTGACCCGAATTATTGATTTCAGCAAAGGAATTCCGGAATTTCGGGGAGCGTGCGATAGTGAATACCACGTAAGTTCCGATTCCAACCTTGATGTTATCACGGTCACAGATCCCCGTGGGATTAAATATTATTTCGGTAGTCCATACGAAACACAATCCGGCGTCGATATTACCGATTGCCGTACATGCTGGGCTCTTAACAAAATTACGACACCAGGAGGAGAAACAATAAAAATCAACTGGCATCTCGCAGCCCACACGTATGCCAACAGAAGATACCTCGGCGGATATTCCTTTCTTGACTCTTTCGATCTCACATTATGGTGGAACTCCGGCATAAATATTGATGAATTCGATAGTAATTCCGCTGAAGAAGCTGCCTTTCAGCTCTCCGGTGGCACCTTCTCTTTCCTGACCATCAGCAGCATAGAATTTCCGGGAGGTAAGGTGACTTTCGCATACGAGAACACCGCCCATCCNGAAATGCTCACGCGCATTACCGCCTCTAACGGGAGCGACAATATCGTAACTGCCGTATTCTGTTACGACGGCCTTGCGCGCAGGCTTGAAAAAATCACTCTGAGCAACGAGGGAGACTACCGTTTCGGATACATGCCNGGGTCAAACGTGAATCCACCTATTCACGCTCAGGACTGGTGGGGATTTTTCAACAACAAGAACAATTCATCGCTCACACCGAAACTTGAGATAAAACGATATCATTCAAGGCAGAACTCCGATGGAGTGTACCGCGAATGTGGAGAAGCCGACCGCTCGGTCGATACTTTGGCGATGATGAACAACATGCTCACTTCCATCACCTATCCCACCGGAGGCCGTTGTGATTTTGAATACGAACCGCACAAGTTCAATCGCATGCGCGACGAGAGCGCAAAGGACCAATTATCGGAAAACACCAACCCTTATCTGTCTTATGGAGGAGGAGTAAGGGTAAAGCGTATCACGGCCAGAAGTGGCTCGGATATGCCGGAACGGGTTGTAAATTATGAGTACGGTACGGCGCGCGTAAGAGCTGTGCCATCGGCCGCCACATTCGTAGATGTGTGCGAAGCCGCCATCGGACTGGCCGGCGTGGATGATTCTGGATGGGGCATTGATTATGTGCGTTCCGTCAATATTCGGCCGTTTTCAGACTATATGCGCTACGATATTGGCGAAACACCGATATGGTACGAGACTGTGCGTGCGCGTTATGCCGAAGGTTGTGAGGTCTACAGGCATGAGGATCTTATAAAGAATGGAAACATGATTGCGCGGAAATATGGCTACCGCGCGCATCAGGGGCTGCACAAAGTATTCAGCAAGGGACCTCAACTTGTGGCCAAAGAGACCTACGCTTTAAAAAACGGGCGTGAAACGCTGGTTGAACGCGACTCCATGCATTATACCACTGTATATGGAGCACAAACCTCATGCAGTTTTGTGGGAAGGTCGCTTATCCACGTGCGTACTTCGTCCATGGCTGCCCCTGATTTTGACAATATCAATGAAGTGGCAGAAACAACGCCGCCGAATATGAAAGTGAGCGGGCGCCCTATATATGAAGTAATCGGATATTCCGTAGTCGAGCAGAAAGAGCGCCTCACATCCAAAATCCACACGGAATACACTGAGAACGGCAATATCACCACCACGGAGACTTATAAATACAAGGCGGGNACGTCGCTGCTTGAGTCGGTGAGCACCACCACCTCGGAGGGCGTCGCCAAGACCACGGCTATCGAGTATGCCGATGCAGCGAANGGCGGCGTGCAGGCNCAGATGGTGGCAGCCNATGTNTCGGGCGTGCCCGTGCGAGAGCTTTCCACTTGCGGCGNGGCGTCGGTGGAGTATCGCGCNGATTATGTGCGCGCTTCGTCGGGTGCCTTCGTGCCGCGCCAGGTGACAACGACCCTGGGCACAGGCGCCACGCTGTCGTCGCCGGTGATGACCTACAACGCCGGCGGTCGCCCCGTGCAATCTACCGACGCCGACGGCCGCTCCACCGCGTGGCTCTGGGGCTACGGCAATCTGCACCCGGTGCTCAAGGTGGAGGGCATGACCTACGCGCAGCTCTGCGCCCGCGACAGCCGCGTGGCAGGCAATAACGACCGTGCCGAGAATCTGGCGCTGACCATAACGGACCGCCCCGTGTGGCGCTACACTTTCCGACCGCTTGCATTCCTCACCGGGGTGCTGGCACCATGGGGCACCGACACGCGCTATAGCTACGGCTGGCGCAATCAGCTCAGCGAGGTGGAGCGGAACGGCAATCTCACCGAGTATCACGATTTCTATATTAAGGAGGGGACGGCAATGCTCAACCGCCTGGAAGATGGCGTGCTTTACGACGATGAACGCATCCACGTGAAGACCTCGGATTTCGACGGCTTCGGGCGCATCACCCGCAGCTCCGACAATCTNAGCGACGCGGTGGTGACCACGCGCTACGATGCCATGGGCCGAGCCTTCCGCACGTCGGTGCCCCTGAGCGCCGGCTCCGTGCCGGGAGCTACCGACTGGAGCGTCACGGGATTCGAGGCATCGCCCCGCGGCATCGTGGAATGGGCCATGCGCCCGGGCAATGAGTGGGCCGGAGAGGGACGCCGCTCCACGGTGAAGCATCTCACCAACACGCCCGAGGGCGAGTATCAGTGTTTCCGTTTCAACGCCACGGCCTCGGGTCTCCAGATGGTGGGCGTCTACGCCCCCGGGCGCCTGCGCGTGACCGAGAGCACCGACGAGGACGGCCACACCGTGCGCGAGTACCGCACGCTCGACGGACGCGTGGTGCAGACCAGCGAGGGGCGCGCCGGCGACTGGCTGCACACCCGCTACGCCTATGATGCCTACGGACGCCTCTGCGTAGTGCTCCCGCCCGTAATGGGTGCCTTCAGCTGCCCATATTCTGATGCGGCCATGCAGAACAAGGCATATATATACACCTACGACGAGTACGGGCGGTGCACNTCGGCAAAGGTGCCNGGATGCGAGCCGTCGCTCACGCGCTACTCGCGCGCCGGCCGGGTGATNGCCGAGCACACGCCGGGGATGGACGCGGGCAAGTGGCTCATGCACCACTACGACGCCTGCGGGCGCGAGGTGCTCACCACCATCGCCTCCGCCACGGAGCAGCAGCTGCGCACCGTGGGCGCCGCCCTGCCCGTGGCCACCTACGATGCCGCGGCCAAGGGNGCCTACGGCTTTTCGCCGGCATTGCCTATGGATGTGGGTACGCCCCAAAAGGCTGTGTTCTACGACAATTACGACTTCCTCGGCTCGGCATCTTCCATGCCTGCCGTGGGGCGCACCGTGCGACCACTGGGCTTGCCGGCCGGCAGCCGCGACTATGTGGCCTCGACTTCCGGCCTGACCACTGCCCTGAGCTACGATGCCGACGGCTTCGTGGCCGAGGAAGCTGCCCAGACGCCCTTCGGCACCCTCCACAAGAGCTACACCCGCGACCGGCAGGGCGCCGTGCTCACCGAGACCGAGGACTTCACGCCCCAGGCAGGCTCGAAGATACGACGCGTCACCGCCAACACCTACGACGCCGGCGGACGAATCACCCGCCGCCGCATCACCGAGAACGGCACCACCGCCGAGACCGCCTACACCTACGACCTGCGCGGCAACCTGGCCTCCGAGACCTTCGGCAACAGGGTGAAGCGCCGCTACAGCTACGACATCCACAACTGGCCCGTGAGCACCGAGACCGATGTACCGATCAAGCTCATCATCGGGCCGATTGTCCCCATACGTCCCATCACGCCGCAATACTACGGTGCCCTGCGGCCCGACAGCGGCAGGACCATCATCCCCGTAAAGCCTGCACCCACCGTCGAGACCTACACCGAGCGGCTGCTCTACGCCGATGGTGCCTCGCCACGCTATACGGGTTGCCCTTCGGCACGCGTCAACATCACGGGCGGACGCTACGACTACCGATTTGACGCACACGACCGCCTTGTTCAGGCCGACTACACCCCGGGAGCGGGCGCCGCGAAAGGGGAGGACTTCTCNGNNGTNTACAGNTACGACGCCATGGCACGGCCCACCCGCGTGCGCCGCAGCGGCATCATGGACGTGGACGCCGACGGCAATGAGAAGTTCGGAGACCTCGATATCCTGCAATACAGCTACGACCAGGCCGGACGAGTCGCCGCCATTGACAACGACCCGGAGGGGGTGGACTACTACGGCCGACCCGGATTCCCCTCCTGCGGCAG
>JAAVEC010000003.1 GCA_014801485.1 Bacteroides sp. | reverse complement strand
TCATTTCTTCCGGTAGCAGACATTCTGCCAGCTCTATGTATGGGTTCTTCTTCATTGCAAACTATTTTTTTGCAAAGATAAGAAGTTCTAACTAAAACACAGCTTTTTTACTATGCGCCCTTATATCTTCCAATAATAGATAGTTTTAACACACTTTAACTATATCGAAGGGTAAAAATGTGGTGACCTCAGCCAAAATCTCTCTTAGGTCACCACCCTTTTTGTTAAAAATTGACCTATACGCCAAAAATTAACGTCTCACCAACGAAAGTTGGAGAGACGGCTATGCTTATTAAGGGCGATAGCTGCCGTTGAAATGTGCCGACGAGTCATGTTCCTTCTTCTATATCCATTATGCACTATCCTTCTGAAAGGATAAGAGAAGCAAAAGAGGCAACTAGTGATTTCAGTCCAACGACGGTCAAAGCCATTCCAGCGATATGCAGCAATATATCCGAAACAGGCTACGCCGTTAGGAGTAACAACATTAGCCACCACAAAGCAAGGATGAATCCAACTACTCCTGCTAATGGGTTTACAAAACTCAGGATACATAATCCAATCTGAACCACATCAAACGCGATTCTTACTCCGCGAGGGAGTTTCTCGGGATGAGCACAACTTCTGTACTCATCCTACTACTCAAGTTTGTAAAGCTTATTCATAAGATAAATATTTAAAGATTAATGGAGTTACGGCTCTCCAGATATTGGCAGTTGCTGCTCAACCACCGTATTATCATAATCTCTGTAAGGTTATTGGTCATCAACGTTTTTGGGACTTTAATTTTAACATTTGTTCGAACGTACAAATGGCCTCTTTGTCATTGAGTTTAAACCTAACAAGTGTCGGCTTGTTTGCCCATTCTAAACCTTCAATCCAGTTGATTTCTTGAAATATCGGATCAACAAGAATCACCCCCTCTGGAGACTTTATTCCCCAGAGATTTCGATTGACCTCATTTCTAAATATTCGATAATCTTTGTAGAAGTATCGGGGGTCATCATCTGTTATAATTACAAATTCACCCATATTACCAATCTAATAGTTTGTCAACTTCATCTTTAGAATAATATTCACACGGCACAAATTTTTCTTTTCTGTGAAGATCTGCTGTCAGATGGCCACCCCATTTGCCATTTTTTCGCATGTAGTGAATTTTAATTCCAAATGGCTCAATATATTTGATTTCATCATACTCAAATGGCAAGATGACCTTTGAGCCATGTACCAATCCAAATTTCCCATTAAGCTTAGACGGGAGTTCTCCATCTGTCCAAAGTTCATCATATTTACATTCAAATACCATGCGACCATTGCTCCAGATACCTTTTTTCCCTTTCTTTTCTAATTCAATCCAACTCTCTGTACATACATAGGCCTTAGAATATACACATGGGATACATTCTCTACCATTTCCATCAACAACTCCCATGAATCCGCTTTTCTTAACTGCAAACATTGTATTTTGATCATAGCGGCCAGGCGAAACGGATTCATATTGAGGCTTAATGACGAATTCACTATGGGGAATATTGTATAATCCCCATTTCCCATCAACTTTTATCCAAATATTCCGTTTTTGATTATCTCGTTTGATTAGGCAGTATTCTTCAAACTGAATCCCCTTAATTGGCAAGAAAGAAATTTCATCTAAAATATAATATTTTCTATAATTCCATTCACCTACCCAAGCGAAATAATATCTTATTTCATCAGGAACGGCAGTTGGGAGTTCCAGATGATCATAGAAATTAAGAGAATGATAGGGAACAAACTTAGATGCTTGAAGACTGCGCTCTTGTTCACATCCATTTGCCCGCTCCTGGGAGAACTGCCTCTGATTTATCTCTTGTTCCTCAGAAGAATAGCGTAGTGAGAGTTTGGAGAATTTCTTTTGATAAAAATCTAACGTTGAACGTTCATTTTTTGCAATTGTAATACTTTCTTCGTTGAATTCTGCTTTAAACGTCCAATTGTATGATCCAAAAATTACAATCTCATCATCAATTATGCAAAATTTATCATGCATTAAGCGATCTGAGGAATTCCATCTTAATATTCCACCATTTTGCACAAAAACTGAGAAGTCCAAGCTATTCTCGCCAGTCCTATTGATCACATCATCATTTAAGATGACCTCAACTGAGACTCCTTGCGCTAACTTTAGTAGAAGTGGTTGGAATAATAAATCATTAGTAAACCAAGCGACCGCCAATTTTATAGATTGAGTCGCTTTAAAGAGTTCACGCTGAATAGCGTTTTGTATACGTGACGAATAATGCTCTATCATAGATACAAAATTACAAAAATTTCTCATGTGTGTCAATAGAACATTTACGATATAGGTGAAATCTAATTAAATTAGCCTTTGAAAGGCTGAAAATTGATTTTTTAGATGCGGGATTTATAGTTTGGTCCTTGTCTTCGGCGTTTGGCTTTTTGTTCGTCGCGGTAACGGTGAAGGGCTTCATCAATACTGAGACCGGGATGACGGTTCAACCATCGTTTGAAATCATCGGATATACCATCGCCAGAGGCAAAACGTTGATCATCTTGTACTTCACCTCTGAAAGAAGGCGATGACAAAGTTATTCCGGGTCAGATGCAAAACCTGGTTGAATTGTAAAAAGAACTAAGTATTGCCGTACACCCGGATAAGCATCTTTCCAAAAAACACGTTGTAGAAAACTGAAGCAACAGATTTTGGCTAATAAACATAACTACTCCGCACTAATTTCTCTGAAAAACGAAATTGAAAAAGAATTGAAGTTGCGTTTACCTTTTTATACGCACGGATATTATTAGATGTGAAGCTTATAATACTTGATAATAATGGCAACTCTCGTTCAATGCCCGCATTGTGGCAGCTATCAGACATCTAAAACGACCAATGGCAAAGTGAGTGATGTACTCGCCAAGACCGGAGCCGTTGTTGGTGGCGCGCTTCTTCAAATGGTGACTGGTGTCCCCGGAATACTCGGAGCAAATCTCGGATATGGTAAAACTTGGCATCAGTTCTGTTGGTCAGATTGTCATGAAGCATTCAAGGTACACCTTGGAGTAACCGGAAATGTGAAGGAGGTCAAGAAATACTATTAGAAGAAAGATGGGATCAATATTTCTAATTATAGGCGTGGTTTTCCTCCTCGGATTCCTGGCGAATAGACTAAATAAGAAGAGTGAAGAAGAATCAGTAAACCATCGCTATGACGAGGTTGTGGCCAACATGTATGATACTAAAAACAACGATGAAATGAAACAGGACAATGGCACACCGACACCTGATACTCAAGGACTGATGTTTGACACTCTAAGTCGATTGGGTTGTCAGCCTACAGCAAATGACGATGGAACTATCTCGGTTCAGTATCAAGGAGAGAACTTTCATATGGAGTTCGGGGGTATGTACGCCCGCGTATGGGATCCGATGTGGGCAGGTATCAAGGCCGATGATCCGGAATTGCCCAAGGTACGTGAAGCAATAAATGCCGCTAATTATAACTTCGGGCCCACCGTTGTCTTGACTGCGCCTGATGAAGAAGGAGTAATTGGATTCCACAGTCGCCGAGACATCCTACTCCACCCGGCATGTCCTGATAACGTCCCTTATGTAAAGGCCGTTCTTGACTCATTCTTTGACGCAAAGGAGCAGGTACGTAGCAACTATCAGCAGATCAACGCAAAGCAAATGGAACGACAGAAAAACCGACGTCCTGTTGGTTTCACTACAACACATAAATCACTAATCACAGAGGACAAATGAAAAAGGTTATCGCGTTATCCATTGTCATTGTTGCTGTCATCGGAATAACTATTTATGCGCAAAACAGAGAATCATCTTCTCCAGCAGACAAGCAACTACAAAAATGGGAGCAACTTGCAGAAAGAGGTGATACTGCCGCCATGCACCGGCTGATTGAGTTTTACGACGCAAACACTTCAATTTTTGTAGAGGTGGCAGAAGTCATNGAAGCCGATGGCTATNAATGGACTGCTGCTGAAATTGACAGTGTCAATAGGGTTAATAACANTAATGCAGAAATGTCCNANCAATATGCTGCACGTCTGGAATATTGGCTTAATAAGGGCATTCTGGAGAANGACCCGATTGCTATTTTGACAAANGGAATGAGGTTGTATTATGAAGATGAGACTAAAGCAATAGACTATCTTTCCAAGGCAGCTGATTCCGGAAACGCCCAAGCCGCATTGTTTTGTGGCTCNGCTTGCCTAAATCAAAGNAAAGNAAATGAGGCATTCAAATATCTTTCGATGGCTTACAAATTAGGTGCACCCAGNGCAGGCTGGCATCTTGCAATATGCTATTCGGCTGGAATAGGAACTGAACCCAATCGTGATAAAGCTATTGAGGTAATGCGCCNTGCTGCAATTATGAATTGTCNTGAAGCTATTTCAGAGATGTGCCGAATAGAACCNNCAAATCCCGTATGGCAAAATAAGGCCGACAGTATTGATATCANGTGTTACTGATTTTCCAATTAACCCGTTTTCCCATGAATAAAATCATTCTTACCGNTATACTTTTCGCNGTCGTATCAATNTTGATTTCATGCNATCNAAATAAGTCTTCACAGAATNNCCCTGAGGATGAGGCGATTGCCGACTCTGTCGAATTCGNTCGTAAGTCATTAGAGTTTTATCGAGACACCTTGATCGGCAAGTTTGATGGAGTGCACACCGATACCTTGGTAGCAGAACCTATTGGCGAAAAAGAAGATCNGGATTACCNGATTAAAGGCTGCACTGGATGGTATTGGAATTGGCGAGTATTTACTACNGGCGGAACTGTNAATGAATTGACTTTAGATCATCACACAGTAGGTATCCGTTTTGTTAAAGAGGGAGACCTTAACGGAGATGGTACCGATGAGTGGGGTTATGTTACAGAATGGCCCACATCTATGTGGATGCTTTATAATACTTTCACTTTTTGTGATGGCTGCTGGGCCGAATTTATTCCCTCATTCTCAGTTTACCTTCCTCACATAGAAATTAAAGATTTTGAAAGTGGCCGGTATTNTCGTTACGCCGCAGATCTTGTCTCAAAAGGAAATTCTAATGGATTTGTACATATTAAGTTTAGTGATGTGAGAAATGAAGNAGCCGACTTTNTGCAGATTGACACTATTATATCTATACCGGNGCCGCAACCATTGAAATAAAGTGCAATCACTTAGGGCCGNCTCCATTTGCCGGAGTCGGCCCTAAGTGTGTAANGCGCTTAATATTGTTGGATNGGCTGTGCGAAAGTTGTNTGAGNCCGGGATTTTGNGCGCAAGGNNGTGGCTCTTTTCCTTGCTCAAGNGTAGGGACTAAAGCTTGCGCTTNGTCACTTTCTNGCCCTCTTTCACAATTACCACGCCATGAACGGGTGCTAGCGAGGCGGCGGCCATGAAGGTCGTAGTATTCAAGTGTGGAGCCGTCGGTTGCCTNCACTTCGTTGATGGNGGTCGTACCCTCAGGGTCGGGGAGGCTGATGCTTGGCTCGTTGCTTTCGTCGATATGNCTCTNCGTGCCGTCGGGATAGGTGGCGAANGCCGATAGGCGCAGCGTTGGCCGAGCGTCGNCGGCGTAGCCCTCCAAAGGCAATGTGCCGCGGATCGAATAGCTCTTGTCGGCGGTGGCTACGTGCATAATCGGGGCACCCTGAGGNTCTTCCATGGCCACTGGNTCAAAGTCGGCCCGGCCATATTCAGCGCCCGTTTCGNAGTCGCTGGCCGTGACTGTGAATTTCTCNACACCGTCGTCGTTCGCCACATTCAGGGTAAAGGACACTAATCCCGTAGTTCCACTGTTGGATACTCGCAANTCTGTAAAAGCCAGCTCCACGGCGCCGTATTCGGGCTCGGGTTCAGGTTCGGGCTCAGGCTCGGGTTCAGGTTCGGGCTCAGGCTGCACCTCAGCAAGATAAGTAATGCTGATTGATTCGATGTTTACGTAGTTGATCTCCATCAGCTCGTAATCATCATTAAGTTCGTTCTTATACTCATAAAAAACAACCATAGTGAATTCCGGGCTATTACCGGTCCACACCGACAAGTCGTCCTCATTCTGCANCCANCCGGAAGCCATGCCGGAAATCTCATCCCAACCCCATCGGTAGGCCGAGATGTTGAATTTCACTTCGGTAATGTTCAGGCCCTCCGAATTTGATATTTTGAGGGAATTTTCATTGAAGAGTCTGATGAAATTCTGAACTTTACTAAGAACGGGAAGATCGACAGAAGTTCCNANCGANGCCACAAAATCGAATCCCTGGCTGCTGAAAGAAATCTCGTTTTGGTTTTCTACCGTTTCCGAAAACGAGTCGGCCGGAAACACCGTTATCGTTTTGGATTCATATTCTGCCGCCACTATATTGCACGGGAGCAAAATGGCAAACAATGCAACGATAACGAATTGAATTCGATTCATGATGTGTTTTTCTTGAATTTTGGTTATGAGAGTGAGGTGTTTGAGCACAAAATTAGAAAAAATTCATCAATGTATAGCAAAACAANATCAAATAAATTCAACTTGACACCACATTGTAATATTCCGNCCGTTTTTCAGCCCGCGATTTCTCTCTCCACGCCGCCGTCATAAAAATATCGCCACATCATAGGCATCTTCCGTNGTCGATGTAGGCTNAAGATATTNTGGACAACGGGATGCTTCCAGTCAGNAANACCNTGCAGGGNGGCCATACCCCTTAATCACANCCCGCTCGCTATCTCTCTGGAACCACTGTCGGAAAATGACGAGGACTAACCTTTTTCTTTTCACCNGNCCCGATATGTAGGTTTAGTNCATCGGGCATATATAAAGCCCGACCCAANCCAAACTGACTTCTACTATCCACGACGGTGCCAAATAAAACATTAGATTTGGAAGCGTAATGTATTTGCCTTAGACATGATCTGTGATGAGTATACCATGTGAGCGGATAGCTGGTCGATGTGATGTGGTTTTAAGATGCGTCAGCCNAAGTCATTTTACCCTATATTCGNTTTGCCATCAAANANATGCCATTCACCATTGAAAATAAACTTTTGTCTTCAAAACGGTCTTATTAATAGAAATAGAAACAAAACTGGAAAATATGAACTTCAAGCATTTATTTAGTGGCATTACCGTTGGGTTATGTCTCGTCGCGGTAAGCATTCCGTTGACTGGTTGCGCCCAGAAATCTGATAAACAATCAACGGAAAACACTGTGAGCAACGATTCACGCATGAAGCGTGGTGGTGGACGCCCCGAAGGTCCACAATTAGGCACTCCCGGAGGAGGCCCGGTTATCGACAAGACCGGAGACGAGACATTACAAGCTATGATTAAGGATGAACTGCCCTTCTTCAAGCAAATGGAATACACTGATTCCGAGACCGGAAAATCAATGAAGTATAATCTCTTTTCTCCCAAAACACTTGAAGAAGGAAAGACTTATCCACTTGTTTTATTCATGGCAGACGCAAGTACGCCCGGCACAGATGTTACTCGCCCACTGACACAAGGATACGGAGCGTTGGTGTGGGCTACCGATCAATGGCAGGCAGAACACCCATGCTATGTCCTTGTGCCACAATATTCCGGTGTGGCAGTGAATGACGCTTACGAACACACCGATGAAGTGGATATGGTTGCACGACTGGTACAGAAAGTCGCCAAAGAATATCAGGTTGATA
>JAAVEC010000002.1 GCA_014801485.1 Bacteroides sp. | reverse complement strand
TAAATCAGAGGTATTCGATTTTCATATTGGAGAAGGTGGCACTCCCGTGATAGAGGCGTCCCCCCTGACGATGGAGTGTGATGTCGTGGAGATGTTCGAGATGGAAGGTTTTGACAACTTCATCTGCTCCATATCAAACACATACGTCTCAGACGACGCACTTGACGAGAACGGCCACATTGACTACACGAAACTCAATCTCGTCCTTTTTGAGATGCCTACCTACTCATATCTTGAAATGGGTCCGGTGATTGGTAAGTGTATGAAAATGCATTGATAAACAAAATAATAACATATTATGAAAAAAACAAAACTCCCCCCTATAGCATTAGGTACCTGGTCATGGGGGTCCGTCATGGCTGGAGCCGATTTTTCTGATCGACGGGGGCGCTACGGCATCGTTCTTTTATGGCCCTTTACGCCCTGATAGGCAGGTGTAATGCCATATTATCGGAAGGCATGCGTTGAGAGAAATCATCCGCGACTGTAGCAGAGTCTCGTCTCCGCATTTCCTTCTCTTAGCCACATTTTCCGCAGCGGCTGCAGCCATTGCAAATGGGCCTGCTGCCGCATGCTGCGCATCTGGAGCCGAAATATGGAGAATAAAGGTTTTCCTTATCAATCTCAAAACCTAAAGGATCGNAGAGGCGAAACTTGATTGGACGNCCCGTGTGGTTCACTCCGGCCTTCAGCGCCATTTCCGACTGCACGCGTTTATCGGGCATCCNATATGTCTTGCCGTCTTTCACAAAAGTAGAGCCCGTTTCTATAAAGCAGAACGTCACGTCGTGCTTCTTGCACTGGGAGGATAATGATTGCACCCATTCGAAATGGCATGGACGGGCGCCGTCGTAGTTTTCTCCACCGGCTATCACTTGCTCAATCATGCCGGTGGCAAGGTATTGTTCGATATCAAGACCTCCGATTAGCGGCGCCGCCATCACCCCTTTGTGCTTGAACGGCAGAGACAATAGGATAGGCAGCCTTTCATCGGCTCTCCGCTGGTTCTCGCAGGTCACGTTGAAGAATACGTTGTCTCGGCCTTCTCCCCAGTCGGGCGGCAGGCAATCGGCCACTCTTTCGGGCCGCTTGGTGAGGAGGAAGAACCGCACGTCGCAGCGTTCCTTCATCATTTGCCAGGCCTCGGGGCGCCAGATGTCGGCTTCCTCAAGAAAGAAATCCGACGTCATGCACACCCGTATCTGCTCGCCGCTCTTGATTTTATAGCCGCCGCCACGCTTGCGTTGCAGCGGATAGTCAAATCCCTGTGTCTTATAGATTCGCCTGCCGTCGCCGCCTCTCAGGCGGTCGAGGAAGTACATGTAGCAATGCTCGCACCCCTCGCTGATTTTTATGCATCCGTGCCAGGGATTCCAGATGTCGTGCATGGCTTTATTCGCTGTAGGGTAATCAGTTGGAATGTATGTGCTGCGCTATGTAGCGGCCGGTGACTCCGACCGGATTTGCAGCCACTTCTTCGGGAGTGCCGGTGGCCACGATTTGGCCACCGTCTTCGCCACCGCCGGGTCCCATATCCACTATATAGTCGGCATTGCGCATCACGTCGAGGTCGTGCTCGATCACCACAACCGTGGCACCCAGGTCGATCAGGCGCTCGAATACCCTGAGCAGAGTGCGCACATCGAGCGGATGCAGCCCTATCGTGGGTTCGTCGAAGACGAAGAGAGTGTCGCCCTGTTCCCGCCCCATTTCCAATGCGAGTTTCAGCCGCTGGGCTTCTCCACCGGAGAGGCCCGGTGTGGCCTCGCCCAGCGTGAGATAGCCCAGGCCCAGGTCTCTGAGCGTTTCGAGGCGCTGCCGGATTGTCTTCCATCCCTCGCAGCTGCCTATGGCGCTTGCCACGTCCTGCTCCATGAGCTGCGGTAGCGACAGCAGGCGCCCAGCACGGGTCTCGCACTCCACGTCCCAGGCGCTGCGGGCGTAGCGAGCTCCACCACACAGAGGGCATGGTATATCCACGTCGGGCAGGAACTGAACGTCGAGGCTGATCTCGCCCGTGCCGTCGCATTCCGGGCAGCGCAGCCGCCCGGTGTTGTAGGAGAAGTCGCCGGCCTTGTAGCCGCGCTCCTTGGCCAGGGGCTGGCGCGCATAGATTTTGCGCAGTTCGTCGTGAACGTTGGCGTAGGTGGCAACGGTGGAGCGCACGTTGGCCCCGATTGGCGTCGAATCGATCAGCTTCACGGCTGCGATGCCTTCGGCCGATACGGCCACCACGTGGGGCGGCATTTTTCCGCCGTTGATTTTGGCTGTGAGTGCCGGCACGAGGCTCTCAAGAATCATCGTGGTCTTGCCGGAACCCGACATTCCCGTCACCACCGTGAGCCGCCCTCGGGGGATTGTCAGGGTGAGGGGCTTCACGGTGTGCAGCCCCTTCATCTCCATCTCTATGCTGCCGTGGCTGAAAATCTCTGCCGAGGGTATCGTGGGGCGCACGCGGCCGTCTTCCTGGCCGGCCAGGAAGGGACCTATCATTGATGCGGGATCGGCTTCAATCTGAGCGATTGAGCCCTGGGCGATGATGTGGCCACCCTTGGCTCCGGCTTCGGGTCCAAGTTCCACCACGTGGTCGGCCTCCTTTAGAATCTGAGTGTCGTGATCCACGAGCACCACCGAGTTGCCGTCGGCCACGAGGTCGTGCATCACTCCCGCGAGGCCCTTGATATTGGCCGGATGCAAGCCTATGGATGGCTCGTCCAGCACGTAGAGCACCCCCGTGGTGCGGTTGCGCACCACACGGGCCAGCTGCATGCGCTGGCGCTCGCCGGTGGAGAGCGTGGAGGCCGCACGGTCAAGCGTNAGATACCCCAGCCCCAGCTCCATCAGGCGATTGGCCGTGAGCATGAAGGAGTCAATTATGCTCTTTGCCATGGGGCGCATCTCGGCCGGTAGCCATGCCGGCACCTGCCGGAGCCAGTCGATCACGCGGTGGAGAGGCATTGCCGTCACCTCTGCCAGGTTTACATCCATGATACGGGGCGCGCGAGCCTTCTCCGAGAGGCGTGTGCCGTGGCACGCAGGGCACACTTCGCTCTTCAGGAATTTCTCCACGCGCTTCATGCCTTTTTCGTCGGTCACCTTAGCGAGGGCGTTTTCCACGGTGTAGACGGCGTTGTAGTAGGTGAAGTCAAGTTTTGCGGCCGTGTCGGTCTTCTTGGCCTTATACAGTATCTTGACTTTCTCGGCGGCTCCGTCAAACACTATGTCGCGTTCCTTGGCCGTGAGTTGGTTGAAGGGCACATCGGTGCGCACGCCCAGCTCGCGCACCACGTCGGTCATGAGCGACCACATCAGGGTTTTCCACGGCACCACGGCACCCTGGTCGATCGTGAGCGATTCGTCGGGCACGAGCGTGGAGCGGTCAATGGTCATAGCCACTCCGGTGCCACCGCATTTCCCGCATGCGCCTTCGCTGTTGAAGGCCAGCTGCTCGGCCCCCGGAGCATGGAACGACGTGCCGCAGGCTGCGCATATCAGCGGACGATCTTCGGCGGCAATGTCGATCGTGGGTTCATGATAGGTGCCGCAATTGGGGCAGCGGTGGCTGGCCACTCGCGAAAAGAGGATGCGCAGATTGTTGAGCAATTCCGTGCCGGTACCGAAGGTGCTTCTCATTCCAGGCACGCCCGGCCGCTGATGCAGGGCTATTGCCGATGGGATATACCGCAGCTCGTCCACGTCGGCCTTGGCTGCCTGCGTCATGCGTCGGCGCGTGTAGGTCGACAAAGACTCCAGATAGCGGCGCGAACCCTCGGCGTAGAGCACGCCCAGAGCCAGAGACGACTTTCCCGAGCCGGAGACGCCGGCGATGCCCACTATTTTACCGAGCGGGATATCCACGTTGATATCCTTGAGGTTGTGCACGCGTGCGCCGCGCACCTCGATATGGTCACGTTCCATTCCTCAGGCCTTGTCCTGCACGAGTTTGAGGAAGTCGAGGCGGTTCTGCTCGGGGCCGTGAGAGGTGCCGGGGCAGTTGTACCATTCCATATTGAGCATCCCCACGGTGTCGAGCACATGGGGCTTCAGGTAGTTGAGGAAATAGGGCGCAAACACCTCCGTGGGCGATTCCGTGGTGGTGAATATCACAGTGCGGTCTATATGGATTTTGTCGGGCACAAGGCCGGTTTCGGCGTATTTGTAGGCGCGGCCGGCGAGCATGGCCTTGTCGAAAAAGCCTTTTACGATGGCCGGCATCTCGGCCCACCACACGGGTGCGATAAAGAACACCTCGCTCGACTTCATGAGAATGTCGAGATATTTGTCCACCAGCGGATCGTTGGTCTCGCCGCGGCTGTAAAGGGCCAGATCGGCTGCCTCCACCACGGGGTTGAAGCCGTCGGCATAGAGGTCGATCAGCTNGTATTCCTTGCCNTTTGCCTCAAGCNNGCCCTTGAGGGTCTCAAGAATGGCATGGTTGAAGCTCTTGTCGTAGGGATGGGCGTAGATTATAGTTGTCATATCCGGAAAGCTTGTGTGNGTGAATTATTGATGCAAATATAAGGATTTGCGCTGTATTCTTGTTCAGCAAATCA
Source organism: Bacteroides sp. (assembly GCA_014801485.1). Lineage (GTDB taxonomy): Bacteria > Bacteroidota > Bacteroidia > Bacteroidales > Muribaculaceae > CAG-873. The sequence continues at coordinate 126,519 of JAAVEC010000002.1, read as the reverse complement.
AATAAAAAAATCGGCCCTGGCGATTGCGAGGGCCGATTTTTTATAGAGTGGGGGATATTTTATTTCACGCGCACCTTAAGGGTGGAGGTTACGCCCTCGGCGTTGCGTGCGCTCACGATGTAGATACCCTGGCCCAGCTGGCTGAGGCTGGCGCTGTCGGTGGCATTGAGCACGTGCATGCCGGTGGTGGTNTAGATGTNGATCGTGCAGCCGGCGGCGCTCACGGTGGTGCCGTCGAAGCCTATGGCCACGCCGGCGTCGGTGGTGGCATCGCTGATGCCCGTGCTTTCTTTCACGGTCACGCACGACAGGGCGCTCTTGCCCTTCAGGCCCAGCGTGATGTTGCATTTGCCGGCTTTGGCGGCGTAGAATGTCACATACACGCTCTCGATGGCATCGGTGCCGTTGGTGCCCATGTCGAGGATTTCGATCACGCTCTCGTCGTCCATGTCTAGAATGAAGCCTTCAAGGTCGTCCTCGGCGATGGTGCCGCCCTTGCACAGCAGGTTGATCGTGAACTCTTCGTCCACTTCCACCGTGGTCTCGGCGGGATCGGCCACGAGCACGCCGCCCTCAAAGTAGAGCGAGGGACGGGTGGCGTCGCCGGTGTAGCTCCAGGGGTTCTCGCTGTCGAAGCCGTGGTTCCAGCCCAGCTCGGAGAAGAAGGAGAGGCCGGGCTCATCGGCGGCGATGCTCTGGCCCTCGGTGGAGTCGTGTGCATCGGCCACGTTGCCGGTGATTTCGAGGGTGTTCACGGCGTAGTTGTTGCGCAGCCACTTTTCAGGAGCCACGGGGTCGCCGTAGATGGGTTCCCAATCCTGGTCGTAGCCGGTCACTTCAGGCTCTTCATTGGCCACGCTGAAGCCCACGATGCGGTGCATGCTGTCGTTGCGGCCGGGATACATCTCGGTGCCGGGCGTGCCGGTGAATACCATGGAGCTGAGGTTGACGTAGCAGCCTTCCACGGCATATACGGGCTCTGATTCGCCTTCATCGTCGGAGGAGAGGCCGCCGGCGCTCAGGCTGCCCACGATGCCGCCCATGCTCGCACCGCCGCCCCAGCGGGGTGCCTCGGTGGCGGTGAGCGAACCTTCCACGTGGCAGTAGCGGATAGCGCCGTGCGACGAGGTNCCGGCCACGCCGCCGATGTTGTTCTTGCCGGTGATGGTGGCATTCACGTGGCAGTTTTCGATCACGTCGTCGGCGTGGTCCATATTGGCCACGATACCACCCAGCTCAGCGCCGCCGTTGATGCTGCCGGAGAAAGCGCAGGCGCGGATGGCCGAGCCGGTGCGGGTGCGCAGGGCAATACCNCCNNCGGCTGCNTCCTCGCCGCCGGTGATGGTGGCGTTCACGGAGCAATTCTCGATGGTGGAGTGGAGATAGGCGCGTCCCACGAGNCCGGCAACGTCGCCGGTGCCGGTGATGGTGCCGCCGTAGATGTGTACGTTGCGCACGGTGCCACCGATCATCTCGCCCACGAGCAGGGCGCTCTCGTCCTTGGTGGCCTCAAACACGGGGTCGATGAAGTTGATGTTGCTGATCACGCATGCCTCGGCGCCCGATGCGGTGTTCTGCCCGATGTTCATCTCGCCTATGAGGGCGGTGCCCTGAATGTGGAGATTGCTGATGGTGTGGCCGCGGCCGTCGAGCGTGCCCTTGAATTCAAACTGGCGCGTCTTCATCACCAGGCCGGAGGCGTCGATGTCGTTACCCAGCACGTAGTGGGCGGCGGGTTGTGCGCTCAGCTGCTCAAGACCGCCTGCAGTGGTGATCACGTAGGGGTTGTCGGCGGTGCCGTCGCCCTCTTCAAAGAGCTGAAAGGGCAGGCTGTGGGCGGTGGACACGTACTTGCCGTCTTTCTCGGTCACGATCACCAGCTTGGGATTGTCGCTGTCGAGATTGGCGAAATACACCGTAACGAGTACGCCGTTTTCCTCCGTGGGCACGAAGCTGTAGAGGGGAGCATCCTCGGGGTCTTCGCTCACGATTATGAGCTCCTCGTGGTTGCCGGCGGTATCGGCCGAGTCGCGGCGCTTCACGAGTGCCATATACTCGCGCTTGGAATCAAGATTGAAAATGAAGGGGTTGAATGCCTCGGCGGCGGTGTAGATCACGGCATAATCCACGAGAGGACCCAGGTTGATGCGGTCGGTGTGGTGCAGCGAGCCGTCGGGGTTGAAGTAGGCCATGTAGGAGTAGGTGTCGCCGTTGGGCTGCGACTCGCCGTGCGTCTGCGACGATACGTAGAGGTAGCTGTCGCCATGGGCCACGCGGTCGGTCTCCGACGAAAGCGACATGCCCGAGGTGTTCACCCGGATGCTGTGCTCCACCTCGCCCGTGATCACGTTGGCAAACACCATAGTGTAGTTGCTGCCGTCGCTGGTGATGAGCATCACCTGGGGAGCGAAGCCGGCAACGTCGCTCATAAACACGCCACCCTGCGTTTCCTTGCCCAGGTTAAACAGGTGCTCGCCCTCGGCTTCCTCGCCGCGGGCTGCGCCCTTATATACATCGAAGTCGTAGCTGTAGGTGTCCATGCCTGCCAGGTTGGCCTTGGTGAGGATGAACGCCGGGGTGCCGTCGTCGGTGTAGCGGTCGAGGCTCAGGTCGTCGTTGTAGGAGAAGTTGCCGTGGGAGAGGAAGTAGAGATTCTCGGGCGAAAGATCCATGGCCACGGTGGTGGTGGAGAACTTCTCAAGCTCGCTGCTCCACGACGTGGGCGTCGAATACACGTCGATAATCAGGCTGTTGCCTGCCGTAGGATTCTCGTTCGAGTAGTCAAACGGGTCTTCATACCAGCTGTATTTCAGGCGGTTGACGGCGAAGTAGGGCGTGCCGTCCTTTACGGTCGAGAGCATCGGGATGTAGTCTTCGCCCGTGGCCACGATCATGGGGATGCGCACCTGCAGCTTGGCATCCTCCATGCCGCTGTAGGAAGCCGGCTTATAGATGCTCAGCACCATGTCGGCCATGTTGATTACGCTGCCCACTTCGGGAGTCTCCGTATCGGTTTCCTCATAGAAGGTGATCCAGAATTTCTCGCTCCAGGAGTCGGTGGCGGTGTTGATGGCGTCCACGTAGTAGCCGTTCATCACGGCGCAGGTCTCTGTGGTGGTCTTGGAACTGTCGAGCGTGTAGGCAAACGTGCGGTTCACGTTCACATACTCGGCCGTGTTGAAGCTCACAAACACCATGAGCTCGCAGTTGTTGTCGGTGTTGAAGAATTTCTTGGTCACCTGGGAGCCCACCTGCACCTGGGCCACGCCCGTGTACTCTTCGCTCATTTCGATCTCGTCGTGGATTTCGCCCACCTTCTGGAAAGCTGCGTCGTAGACGGTGATGTCGTAACCGGTGATGCGCTCTTCGGTGTAGTATTCGTGCTGAACGAAGGTGCTGATGTGGTCCATCGTGTAGAACCACGTTTCGCCCGTGGGCGAATCAAGGTAGCCGGTCTGGCTGGCTGCCGGCAGCTGATAGCTGTCGATCTGAGTCTCGGCGGCCCGCTTTCCGGCCTTGATTTTTTCCGCCGCAGCTTTTCCGGCTGCGGTGTGTTTCTGCTCGGCCTTGGCTTTGGGGGCGTAGCGGAAGGCATTTTCCGCNGTCACGCCCGGGCGCCAGGTGTGGGCCGGAGCGGCGGCCGCAGCGATAGAGAGGCTCGCGGCTGCCGTCAAAAACAAGATTTTTTTCATCTGCTTATTGTGTAATTTTGGGAATAGAATGATTGGATTGCTTTCGTAAATTANGGCAAAGGTAGTGATTATCTGCAATATGTGCAAATTTCAGGNNGTTAATAACATTATATAACAACCCGCCNCCNCCTGTNCNGCGGNTTTATCGGGCGGCTGTCGCAGGCCTTGCGTCGGGCACGTTCAGGTTGTGGGCCCGGAAGATTTTCTCGGCAGCCGTGCGGAAGGCAGCCGCGCGCGGATCGGCGCTCTCGTAGGCGTCCACCACGCGATAATTGCGCTTGCCCTCTGCGGGCTCGGTGAAGTGCAGGCGCCAGCCGGCCGAAGCCACATCCACGCGGCCGTCGGTGCGCCGCTCAAGACGCACCACGGCCAGCGCCCCTCCGCGGGTGTCGCGCGTGCGCATATTGGATATGAAGTTGCCCAGGGAGTAGACCACGAGGCATTTGGTGCCGTCAGTGTTTTCGCGCANCTCCATCGGCTGGANCACGTGGGGATGGCTGCCTATTATGAGCTGCACGCNCTGCTCCTGGAGCCAGTCGGCCAGCGAGCGCTGCCCGGCGTTGGGCANCAGCTGATATTCATCGCCCCAGTGCACGCAGGCGCAGATGATTTCGGCCCCGGCCTTCTTGGTGGCAGCTATGTCGGNTGCTATTTTTNCGCGGTCGATATAGTCCACGGCTGCGCCGTCNCGGGCTTCTATACCGTTGGTGCCGTAGGTNTAGTTCAGGANGCCGATGCGCATTCCGGCCACGGTGCGGATATGGGGCACGAGGCTGTCGCGGNCGGCGGCATTCCGGTAGGTGCCNATATGGGGCAGCCCGCAGGCGTCAAGAGCTTCGATGGTGGAGCGCACTCCGCGGTCGCGGCGGTCGAGGGTGTGATTGTTGGCCGTGAGGAAGAGATCGAATCCGGCATCGCGCAGCGCNTGCAGNAAAGCATCCGGGGCGTTGAAGCACGGGTAGCCGCTNTGGGGNGCCGGGCCTATGGGCGTTTCNAGGTTCACCACGGCCAGGTCGGCGGTCTTTATCCACGGAGCCACGNCGGCGAAGCATTCGGAGTAGTCCCAGCCACCGCCGGGGAGCGCAGCGGCTTCGAGTTGCGCCTGATGCTGCATGGCGTCGCCGGCAAAAACGAGTTCGGCCTCGTTGAGGCCGAATAGCAGGGAGAGCAGGGAAAGAAGCGGCAGGAGAGCCATAGGNGCATGCTACCGTTGCACACGGCGGCGGGTGTAGGCGGTGANGGTGTTATGGAGCAGCGAAGCGATTGTCATGGGACCCACACCTCCGGGCACGGGCGTGATGTAGCTGCACAGCGGAGCCACGGCGTCGAAGTCCACATCGCCGGCCAGGCGGTAGCCGCTGCGGCGGCTCGGGTCGTCGATGCGCGATGTGCCCACNTCGATCACCACGGCGCCCTGTCGCACCATCGGCGCCGTCACCAGCCCGGGGCGTCCGGCGGCGCTGATGATGATATCGGCCTCCCGCAAAATTTCAGTGAGCCCCTCCGTGGCGCTGTGACACACGGTCACGGTGGCATCGCCCATCTCNGATTTCTGCATCAGCAGCGANGCCATGGGGCGGCCCACTATATTGCTGCGNCCCACGATAGCCACTCGCTTGCCGCGGGTGGTGATGCCGTTGCGGCGCATCAGCTCNATGATTCCGGCCGGAGTTGCAGGGGGGAGGCAGGGCATCCCCAGGGCCATACGGCCGATATTTTCGGGCGTGAATCCGTCCACGTCTTTTTTGCGGCTTATCACCTTGAGCACGGCCTTNTAGTCGAGGGCGCCGGGCAGCGGNAGCTGCACGATGATGCCGTCGATGTCGCTGTTGGCNTTGAGTGCCAGCACGGTGTCGTGGAGCTCCTGCTGGGTGGCATCGGNGCTCAGATGCACGATTTTGGAGCGTATTCCGCACTCGTCGCAGGCCTTGGCCTTGAGACGCACGTATGTGGCGCTGGCGGGATCATCGCCCACCAGCACAGCNGCCAGCCGCGGCGTGGGCCGNCCGGCCTNCCGGAGCTCATCCACGCGCTGCGCNATATCGGCACGCCAGTCGGCTGCCGCTTTTTTGCCGTCCAGTATCGTCATTTATCGGATTATCGGCGCATGCCGCGCATCTGGCGCATCATGCCCATGGGATTCTTCATGGAAGTTACCTGCTGCATCATCTTGCGCATCTGGTCAAACTGCTTGATNAGGCGGTTCACCTCGGCGGGCGTGGTGCCGGAGCCGCGGGCGATGCGCTGGCGCCGCGAGCCTGCATTGAGCACCTCGGGATGCTCGCGTTCATAGGGCGTCATGGAGGTGATGATGGCCTCCACGCTCTTGAAGGCGTTGTCGTCGATATCGATATCCTTGAGGGCTTTGCCCACTCCGGGAATCATGGCTGCGAGGTCCTTGATATTGCCCATCTTCTTCACCTGCTGGATCTGCTTCAGGAAGTCGTCGAAGGTGAATTGGTTGCGGCGAAACTTCTTGGCCATTTCCTCGGCCTCCTTCTCGTCAAACTGCTGCTGGGCTTTTTCCACGAGCGAAACGATGTCGCCCATGCCCAGGATGCGGTTGGCCATGCGGTCGGGGTGGAAGGTGTCGATACCGTCGAGGGTTTCGCCGGTGCCTATGAACTTGATAGGCTTCTTCACCACGCTGCGGATGGAGAGGGCCGCACCGCCGCGGGTGTCGCCGTCGAGCTTCGTGAGCACCACGCCGTCAAAGTCGAGACGCTCGTTGAAGGTCTTGGCGGTGTTCACGGCATCCTGGCCCGTCATCGAATCTACCACGAAGAGGATTTCGCCGGGATTCACGGCTTTCTTGATGGCTTCGATTTCGTCCATCATCTGCTCGTCCACGGCCAGGCGACCGGCGGTGTCGACAATCACAAGGTCGAAGTTGTGGGCTTTCGCGTAGGCTACACCACGGGTGGCGATTCCCACGGGGTCTTTCACGTCGGGCTCGGTATATACCTCGGCGCCGATGCTCTCGCCCAGCACTTTCAGCTGGTCGATGGCCGCCGGGCGATACACGTCGCCGGCGATGAGCAGCGGACGCATGTTTTTCTCGGCCTTGAGTTTCTTGGCCAGCTTGCCGGTGAATGTGGTTTTACCGGAGCCCTGCAGGCCCGACATCAGAATGATGGCCGGGTTGCCCTTGAGCGTGAGCGGAGCCACGTCGCCACCCATCAGGGCGGCCAGCTCGTCGTTCACAATCTTCACCATCAGCTGCTCGGGCTTGACGGCGTTGATCACGTTCTGGCCCAGAGCCTTCTGCTTGACGGCATCAGTGAACGCCTTGGCCGTGGCAAAGTTCACGTCGGCGTCGATGAGGGCGCGGCGCACATCCTTCAGAGTGTCGGCAACATTGATTTCGGTGATTTTGCCTTGGCCCTTGAGCAGCTTGAAGCTGCGTTCGAGGCGGTCGCTTAGTCGTTCAAACATATATTAGTCGATGAGTTTATTTGTTGCAGTGTCGGGGAATATCACGGAGGGCTTGAAGTCGCGGGCTTCTTCGGGCGTCATGGAGGCATAGGCCATGATTATCACGATGTCGCCGGGCTGAACCATGCGTGCGGCGGCTCCGTTGAGGCATATCACTCCGCTGCCGCGCTCACCCTCGATGGCGTAGGTGTCGAGGCGGGCCCCGTTGTTGTTGTTCACGATGTAGACGCGCTCGCCGGGCAGGATGCCGGCGGCGTCCATGAGGTCGCGGTCGATGGTGATGCTGCCTATGTAGTCCAGGCGGGCTTCTGTCACCGTCACGCGGTGTATCTTCGATTTAAGTACTTCGATAGTCATGAGAGTGCCGGAAAACTGATGTTGTCGATGAGTCGCACATCGCCGCAATACACGGTGATGCATCCTATGGCACCCTCGGGTGCTTCGTCCCAGGCCTGCACGGGCTGCATGGTCTCGGGATGGACGATTGCGAAGTATTCCACCTCCAGGCCGGGCACGGCGTTGACGGCCTCCACAGTGGCATCATGCACCTGCTGCACGCTGCCTCCGGAGGCGCATGCTTCTACGGCAGCCGTGAGGGCGTGGTGGATTGCCGGAGCTATGGCACGCTGCTCGGGAGTGAGCCGGGTGTTGCGCGAGCTCATGGCCAGGCCGTCGTCTTCGCGCAGGATGGGGCAGGGCACGATGGTGCCCTTGAAGCCTTCGAGCTCGGCCATGCGGCGTATCACGGCTATCTGCTGGATATCCTTGCGGCCGAAATATGCCCGCGTGGGCTCTGCCCAGGCGAAGAGCTTGCTCACGATCTGGGCCACGCCGTTGAAATGGCCGGGGCGCATGGCGCCTTCCATCACCTCAGCCACCGGGCCCAGGTCAAACACGCGCGTATCGGGCTCGGGATAGATCTCTTCCACCGACGGGATGAACGCATAGTCCACGCCGGCAGCACGCAGCAGGGCGCAGTCGGCTTCTTCGGTGCGCGGATAGGTGCGCAGGTCGTCGGGATTGTTGAATTGCGTGGGGTTCACGAATACGCTCACCACCACCACATCGTTCTCGTCGCGGGCCTTCTCTACGAGCGAGAGATGCCCCTTGTGCAGGGCGCCCATCGTGGGCACGAGGCCGATGGAGAGGCCTTCGGCCTTGGCTCGGGCCACGGCGCTGCGCAATTGCTCGACTGTACGGAGTATTTCCATTTTTCTTAAAGAAATTTTTTCAGCCTGCAAAGTTACAATTTTTTCCTTGAAAACGCAGAATTTGCAGCGCAAAAAAGGTCAGTCGTTGCTGAAGAGCGATTTGTTGCGGTGCAGCAGGTTGAGGAAGCGCAGGTCGTCGCGCAGGGGTGCGCAGTTCACGCGGCCGTCGTTGTATTCCGTCCAGTTGAAGTAGTTGGCGTAGCCTGATTTCAGGGCTTTTTCGGCGGCCGTGAGGGCGCGGTCGTTGTCGCCGGCCTGGGCGAAGTAGCATGCTGCCAGATAGTTCAGCGAGCCGTCGGTGTCGTTGGCAGTGGCCAGCTCTTTCTCCACGTCGGCTGTGATATCGGCCGCGTTCTCGCCGGCGAAGAGGCGGGCGAAGGCGGCTTGCGAGCGCAGCACGCTCTTCGACGCACCATCCATGCCTGCCACGCGCTGGTAGATCGCCCGGGCTGCCGAGGGCTGGTTCATCTTCTGCTCCAGCAGGGCCGCGCGCAGCATGTAGTAGTCGGGCACTTCGGCATAGTTCATGGATGCTTCTCCCAGCAGGTTCATGGCTTCGTCGTTGTTGCCCTGCTCGGAATAGCACAGAGCCATTTCGGCCAGTGCGTCGCCGTTGTTGGGCATCGCTGCGAGAGCGTCGGCCACGGCCGAGAGGGCCATGGGCACGTTGCCCTTGTGGCGCAGGATGCGGGCGCGCAGCAGGTGATACGGACCGTTGCCGTGGGCCGAGGCCAGGGCGTATTCCACGTTGTTCTGGGCATTGTCGAGATCGGCCAGGGCATACTGGCACTCGGCAATCGAGCCATAAATGCCGCGATAGTCGTCCAGGTGGTTGTCGATGATATACTGATAGTCGGTCAGCGCGTCGATATAGTGGTTGTGCTCTTTCTCGATGGAAGCACGCAGGTAGCGATACATGCCGTTGTCGGGCACCTGTGTCACGGCATTGCTCAGCGAGGCGATGGTGGCGGGATAGTCGTTGCGGCTGAATTCCATGAGCGCGTCTATCACGCCCTGGGTGTCGCCCTTCGTGCCCAGGGCGAGCAGCAGGTCGTCCACGGCGGCCTGGGGCTGGCCCATCTGCTGGCGCACTCGCGCGCGGCGCACGTAGATATCGGGATTCGTGGGATCGATGGCCACGGCTTCTTCAAGGTAGTCGTTGGCCATGCCCAGGTTGTTCTCTTGCATCGCGATGCGCGCCAGTCCCAGCGCGGCATCGGGGTTGCGCGAGTTCATGCGGCGCAGGCGCAGGAAGTCGGCCTTAGCCTCGGCCAGCTGTCCCACCTCCAGCTCGTCGTGGGCCTTCATCGAGAGGGCCTGCTGCGACGTGGGCTGCAGGGCGCAGGCTTTCTGGAGGTCGGGGATGGCGAGCTCGCGGCGTCCGGTCTTGGCATAGATGGAAGCGCGCAGCAGATACTCGCGGAAGAGGTGGTCTTCTTCCTTGGCGGGCGTGCATTCGATGGCGCGCGTCACGTCTTCGAGCGCCTGGCGCATCTCGTCGAAGTGGTAGTAGTCGTTGGCGCGGCGCAGCAGCGTGTCGTAGTTCTTGGGGTTCTGGCTCAGCTGCTCGGCGTAGACGCGAAACACAGCCTGCGTCACGGGGTTGTTTATGGTTTTGCGCTGGCGCTGGGCATCGGCCGGTGCCACGGCTGCAGCGGCAATGAGTGCTGCAGCGATGATCTTGCGGATGGAGTGGTTCATTCCTTATTGATGGAGTTTATTGTTTCTCTTAGTCTTGTGAGGCGCTCAAGCAGGCCGGGCAGCAGGTCGAGGGCGAGCATGTTGGCGCCGTCGCTCAGGGCGGTTGCCGGGGTGGGGTGGGTCTCGATGAATATGCCGTCGGCGCCGGCGGCGATACCGCATCGGGCGATGGTCTCGATCAGGGCNGGGCGGCCGCCGGTGACGCCGGAGNCNTGGTTGGGCTGCTGCAGCGAGTGCGTGCAGTCGAGCACCACGGGCACGCCCCCGGCCTTCATGGCCGGGATNCCGCGGTAGTCCACCACCAGGTCGGTGTAGCCGAAGGTGGTTCCGCGCTCGGTCACGGCCACCTGGTCGTTGCCGCAGGCCTTCACCTTTTCCACGGCGAATTTCATGGCCTCGGGAGCCAGAAACTGTCCTTTCTTTATATTCACCATGCGGCCCGTGGAGGCGGCTGCCTCAAGCAGGTCGGTCTGTCGGCACAGGAAGGCGGGAATCTGAAGGATGTCCACGTATGGCGCGGCCATTTCGGCCTCGGCGGCACTGTGGATATCNGTGACCACGGGCACGCCCACTTCCGAGCGCACGCGGGCCAGCACCTCAAGGGCGCGCAGGTCGCCTATGCCCTGAAACGAGTCGCGGCGCGAGCGGTTGGCCTTGCGGTAGGATCCTTTGAACACGTAGGGGATGTCGAGGGCCTTNCACACGGGAGCGATNGCGCGNGCTATGTCGAGTGCCATCTGCTCGCCCTCTATCACGCAAGGGCCGGCAAGCAGAAANAAGTTNCCGGATTCCGACGACTCAAGATATTGCAGGGTGTTCATAGCTGATTTATCTGATTGATTATGTGCACCGTGTCGCAGGCCACGAGAGCGGCGGTCTCGGTGCGCAGGCGGTTGTCGCCCATGGTCACGGGCGTGTAGCCGGCAGCCAGGGTGCGNGTGATCTCCTCGGGGCTGAAGTCGCCCTCCGGGCCGATGAGAATCCTCACGGCGCGTCCGGCGCGGCAGCTGCGGGCCAGCAGGCGGCGCTCCACCACGTCTTCGTCGCAGTAGCCCACGAAGCGCTGTTCGTCGGCTGCCGGNGCCTCGGCCAGATACGCATCCAGGNGCATGGTGTCGTCGATGCGCGGCAGCACCGCCTTGAGCGATTGCTTCATGGCGGCCACGGCTATCTTGCGCAGGCGCTCGCAGTTGATNTCCTTGCGCTCGGAGCGCGCGCAGCGCAGCGGTGTGATGCGGTCCACGCCTATCTCCACCAGCTTNTCCACGAGCCACTCCATGCGGTCGGTGTGCTTGGTGGGCGCCACGGCCACGCTGATGTCGCAGGGCCACACGCGCGGNTGNTCCTCCACGCTCTCCACCTGCAGCGCCGTGTGCTTGCTGTGGGCGATGGCGATGGAGCAGANNTAGCGNCGACCCATGCCGTCCACNACCTGCACCTTGTCGCCCTCGCGCATGCGCAGCACGCGCACGCAGTGCTGCGAGTCGGTCTCGGGCAGCACAGGCGTGGTGGCGATATCAGGGGCGTAGAACTGTATCATTTATTAATGTATAAGCAGTCGTCACACNAGCTCGGCGGGATCGGCGGCTTCTGCCTCGCGCACGCTCTTGTTGTCGATTTGCTTTTTGGGATTCTTGAAGATGAAGAAGAAGAGCACGGCCACCACCAGGGCATACGCGGCGAAGATCATCCACGCCTGGCTCCAGCCTTCAGCCTGCTCGATGCTGCCGGCCGGGCAGGAATATACAAAGTGGTTGATCACCTGCTGNGCGGCGAGAGTGCCGATNGTGGCGCCCAGGCCGTTGGTCATGATCATGAACAGGCCCTGGGCCGACGAGCGGATCTCGGGCGACGTCTGCTGGTCTACGTAGAGCGAGCCGCTCACGTTGAAGAAGTCAAATGCGATNCCATANACAATCATCGACAGCACGAAGAGCCACACGCCCGAGCCGGGGTCGCCCACGCCGAAGAAGCCGAAGCGAAACACCCACGCCAGCATGGCCATGAGCATCACCGTCTTGATGCCGAAGCGGCGCAGGAAGAAGGGGATGAGCAGGATGCACAGCGTCTCGCTCATCTGCGACAGCGAAATCAGGGCATTNGCATTGTGCACGCCCCAGGCATCGGCAAATTCAGGCAGGCTGCCGAAGCTCTGGATGAAGGGATTGGCAAAGCCGTTGGTGATCTGAAGCGACACGCCCAGGAGCATCGAGAAGATGAAGAACGTGGCCATCTTGGGGTCTTTGAACAGCAGGAACGCCTTCAGCCCCAGCGCATCGGCCATCGACTTGGACGCGGCTTTGTTCAGCGGGCATGCAGGCATCGACAGGGAGTAGGCNGCCAGTACGAAGCTGANGATGCCGGAGGTGATGAACTGNGCGTAGGTGTTCTGATAGCCGGTGAAGTTCACGAAAAGCATNGCGCAGATGAAGCCCACGGTGCCGAATACGCGGATGGGNGGAAAATGCTTGATGATNTCGAGGCCGGCCTTGCCCAGTGCCGTATAGGCCACGGAATTGCTGAGGCCGATGGTGGGCATGAAGAAGGCCACNGACACGCTGTAGAGCGTGAACAAGGGGCCGAAGGCCAGGTTGTCGCCGGCNTCCATGGCATACACGCCTGCCGCCAGCATGAAGGCGCCCGCGATNAGGTGGCACAGGCTCAGCATCTTCTGGGCCGGTATCCAGCGGTCGGCGCATATTCCCACGAGCGCGGGCATAAAGATTGACACGACACCCTGCATGGCATAGAACCAGCCGATGTTCTCGCCCAGGCCGTTGATGGCCAGGAAGGCGCCCATTGAGGTGAGGTAGGAGCCCCATACGGCGAATTCCAGGAATCCCATGGCCGCAAGGCGTGTTTTAATTGCTTTCATGATGGTTTCAGGTATGTTTTTTGTGGTTTTGCTGCAAAGTTAATGCTTTTTAATCAATTTCCGTGTTGTCGGCGAGCCCTTTTCGCTCTTCGATGCGTTTCTTGAGCAGGGCGGCCTCTTCGTAGGCCTCGGCGTCGATCAGCCGCTGAAGCTCCCGNTCCATTTCGTCGATGCTCTGCGTGGCCCTGCCATCGCTGCCGGCCGGCTGCTCGGCCGCGGTATCGTCGTCGTCCGCGTCGTATCCCTCGGGNGCGGCTATGTCGGTGGGNTCCTCGATGATGAATCCGGTCTCGTCCAGCACCTCCTGATTGGTGAATATGGGAGCATGGGAGCGCATGGCCAGAGCTATGGCGTCGGATGTGCGGGCATCGAGGGTCACGGTGCGCTGCCCGTCCGTGAAGGTGAGCTCGCTGCTGAAGATGCCGTCTTCAAAGCGGTAGATATACACCCGCTCAAGCCTCACGCCGAAGGCATGGGCGAAGGTGGCGAAGAGGTCGTGGGTGAGCGGCCTCGGCGTCACNATACGCTCCAGCGAGATGGCTATAGATTGTGCCTCCGGGGCACCTATCACCACGGGGATNCGGTAGGGGCCGTCTTCCTGCGCCAGCAGCAGGGCGTAGGCACCGTTCTGCAGCTGGTTGTAGCTGAGGCCCATGACGCGCAGGGGTATGAGGTTCNGGTTGTCCATATTGTCAGATTTGCACGGCGCCGCCGGATATTATGCCGGAGCCGAGGCACACCGTGTGGTCTTTGTCGTAGATAACTGCAAACTGCCCGGGAGCTATGCCCTGNACCGGCAGGGCGCTCTTGAGCACGTATTCGCCCGGGCTGTCGAGGCGTGTGAGGCGCCCGGCGGTGAACTGTGGCGTGTGGCGGTTCTTGAAGCTCACCTCCACTCCGTCGCAGGCGTCGCCCCACGGATCGGCCGTGATGAAGTGCATTTCCGAGAGGTGGAGCGTGTAGCCGTATTGCTTGGCGGTGTCGTAGCCCTGCGACACGTATATCACGTTGTCGTGAATGTTTTTGCGCACCACATACCACGGACCGCCGCTCAGGCCCAGNCCCTTGCGCTGGCCGATGGTGTGAAACCAGTAGCCGCGGTGCTCTCCCAGCTTGCGGCCGGTCTCAAGCTCCACNATAGCGCCGGGACGCTCGCCCAGGTGGCGGCGGATGAAGTCGTTGTAGTTGATTTTGCCCAGGAAGCAGATACCCTGCGAATCCTTGCGGAAGGCGTTGGGCATCTTGCACTCGATAGCCAGCTCGCGCACGCGGGCTTTGGGTAGGTCGCCGATGGGAAAGAGCAGATGCCGGAGCTGGTCGTAGCGGATGCGGGCCAGGAAGTCGGTCTGGTCCTTCACGGGGTCGACGGCCGTGCCCAGCCACACGAGGCCGTCGCGCTCCACGCGCGTNGCGTAGTGGCCCGTGGCCGTGCGGTCGAATTCGTGCCCCCAGCGCTCCTCGAAGTAGCCGAATTTGATGATGCGGTTGCACATGATATCGGGGTTGGGCGTGAGGCCGCNGCGCACCGTTTCGAGGGCGTAGTTCATCACGTTGTCCCAGTATTCCTCGTGCAGCGACACCACATCGAAGGGCAGCCCGTACTTGCGCGCGATGTAGCTGCACATTTCTATATCTTCCTCGGCCGAGCAGTCGCCCAGGTCGTTGGCTATGCGTATATAAAAGAGGTGCAGCGTGTGGCCCTGCTCAAGAAGGCGGTGCACCGCAATGGCGCTGTCGACGCCGCCGGATATCAGTACGGCTACGTTCATTCGCCGGCTGCCATTACGTTGAACACCTGCAGGGCCATCGTATANGGCCTGTCTTTGAGAATCACGCGCCCGGAGGGATCGAGCAGATACACGGCCGGAATCATGCGCGGGCGGAAGTATTCCTCCACCTCGGGCAGAGCTCCCGATATCCAGNTTTCGGGCAGCTTGGCCAGAGCGGCACTCGCCGTCTCTGTGAGCTCTCCCGGATAGAACCAGGCAATGCGCAGCAGCCCCTCGTCCACCAGGGTGCGCGTGGCCGGGTCGATGCTGAAGCGGATCGAGGCCGTTGTGCTCTCGGTGGCTGCGGGATCGGCCACCACGATCATGGTGTTGATGCTGTCTTGCTCCAGCACGCGCTNNGTGCCGTCGGGGGCGGTGTAGGGCAATGCCGGCACCATCTGGCCCATGGCCGAGCTGTTGATGCGGTGGAGCTGGCGGGCAAAGTGGCGGCGGGTGGCCTCGGGCACTTTCTTATTNGTGGCTGCGGCGGCTGCGAAGGGGGCGAAGAGTTCCTCGCTCACGATTTCGGCACTGTCGCCGTCGGTCCAGTACTCGGCCAGCTCGGCCACCTTGGCCAGCTTCTTGCCGTCTTTGCCCACGGTCTGCAGCAGGTTGCGGATGGCGATCTTGGCAGTGTCGGCAGCGCAGTAGGGCATGAACGACACCCAGTCGCCGAAGGCTGCCTGCAGCCCCTCGGGGCGGTCAAACACCTTCTTCATATCCGCGCGGTCCCAGAAGTGATACACCAGGAAGTTGCACCGCTCTCGCAGCAGCGTGAGTCCCTCGGGCGGAGTGGGATAGGGAAAGAGCTCGGGGCGCCCTGCCGCCTGCCCGGCAGCCGTCGCGGGCAGCAGCGCCGCTGCTGCCGCAAGGATGCCGATGATAATGCGCTTCATAGCAATCAGAGCTTGAGCAGTTCTTCGATTTTTTCCTTGAGCGACTCGTAGCTCTGCGAGCCGGCCAGCCTCAGCGAGGTCTTCTTGCCGTCCTTGAAGAAGAGGATGGTGGGGAGAGCCATCACGCGGCACTCCACTGCCAGGTCGTTCTGCTCGTCCATGTTGTACTTGCCTATCTCCACGGTGCCGGCATATTCCTCGGCCAGGCGGTCGATGGTGGGAGCCATGGCCATGCAGGGGCCGCACCAGGTGGCCCAGAAGTCTACCACCACGGGCTTGCCGGTGGCAATGATGTCGTGTACGTTCTCGTCGGTGAAAGTTTGTGCCATTGTGTTGTGATATTTTTTTGATTTATATTATTAATGTATGCGGTGCACCTCGTATTCGATATCGTTGTTGTCAAACGCCTGAAGTGTGGCGCGCGTGAGAGGGATGCGCCGGTTGGAGCGCATCACGAGGTGGCGGTTGTAGCGGGGCGAGAAGATGTCGAAGGTGAGAGTCCCGGGATTTTCCTGCGAGTGGGAGGCGATATCGTTGAGGATGCCGGCGAATTGCGGAGTGAGCATATCGTCGGCCACCTTGAGCACCACGCCGTCCACCATCGAGCCCTTGATGTCGTCGAGCAGCCGCACGGAGTCGAGCCGGAAACGCACCTCGTCGCCGCCGTAGCGCCCCTTGGAATAGGTGCCGGTCACGAACACCGGCGTGCCGGGCTGGCACAGGTGGCCGTATTCATATATGTTGCGCCCGAAGAGCACTATCTCCGTGGTGCCCGTGAAGTCTTCGATCTTCACTATCTGCATGGGCTCGCCCTTGCGGGTGGTCTTGGCGGTGTTGCTGAGCACGAGGCCGCCGAAGTTCACCTCCATGCCGTCGGCGGGGGTGAGCTCTTCGCGCTGTGCCAGAGTGCACTTCACGCCATAGTTGAGCTCGATATAATAGGGGTCGAGAGGATGAGCCGACAGGTAGATGCCCACGAGCTCGCGCTCCTTTTCAAGGCGCGCCGTGGGAGTCCAGGGCAGGGCATGCTCGATGGGCGGACGGCTCGCGGCATTGACCACTTCGTCGTCGTCGCCGAAGAGCGACGCCTGCGTGGTGTTGCGCGAGTTCTGGGTCTGGGCCCCGTAGCGGATGAGCGTGTCGCCCAGGGTGCCTTTGTTGCCCTCGGCAAAGAAGTCTTCGCGCTCGATTTCCGTGAATGAGTCGAAGGCTCCGGCAAGGGCCAGATTCTCAAGGGCCTTGCGGTTGATGGCGCCGCAGGGCACGCGCTCCACCACGTCGTAGATGTCGCGGTAGGGGCCGTTGGCGTCGCGCTCGGCTATGATGGCCTTGGCCACGCCTTCGCCCACGCCCTTGATGGCCATGAGGCCGAAGCGGATGTCGCCTGCGCTGTTCACGCTGAAGCTGATGCGCGATTCGTTGATATCAGGGCCCAATACGCGTATCTTCATGGCTTTGCATTCGTCCATGAATCCCACGAGCTTGGTGATGTCGCTGAGGTTGCGGCTCAGCACAGCAGCCATGTATTCCGAGGGGTAGTTGGCCTTCAGGTAGGCCGTCTGAAAAGCCACCCAGCTGTAGCACGTTGCGTGGCTCTTGTTGAAGGCATAGGATGCGAATTGCTTCCAGTCTTCCCAGATCTTGGCCAGCACCTCCACCTTGTGGCCGCGCTCCTGGCCTCCCTTGAAGAACACCTCGCGCAGCTCTTCCATCTTGGATATGAGCTTTTTACCCATGGCCTTGCGCAGCGTGTCGCTCTGGCCTCGGGTGAAGCCGGCCAGCAGGCGGCTCAGTAGCATCACCTGCTCCTGATACACCGTCACGCCGTATGTGTCCTTGAGATACATCTCCATCTCCGGAATGTCGTAGACGATGGGCGCACGGCCGTGCTTGCGGGCGATAAAGTCGGGGATGTACTGCATGGGGCCCGGACGATAAAGGGCGTTCATGGCTATGAGATCCTCGAAGGTGGAGGGCTGGAGCTCGCGCAGGTAGCGCTGCATGCCCGTCGACTCAAACTGGAACGTGCCTATGGTGCGACCCGCGCAGTAGAGGGCGTAGGTCTTGGGGTCGTCCAGCGGGATGTTGTCGATGTCCACGTCCTCGCCCCGGGTGAGCTTTATATTGGCGATGGCTTCCTTGATTATGGAGAGGGTCTTGAGGCCCAGGAAGTCCATCTTGATGAGGCCGGTCTCTTCGATTACGGAGCCTTCGTACTGTGTCACCAGCACCTTGCCGTCTTTCTTGTCGACGGCGGTGCTCACGGGCACCCAGTCCGTGACGTCGTCGCGGCAGATAATCACGCCGCATGCGTGCACGCCGGTGTTGCGCACGTTGCCTTCCAGGGCCAGGGCGTAGCGCAGCGTGTCTTTCACGAGCGCCGAGCCCTGCGAAAGCTCGTTCTTGAAATCGTCTACGTATTCGTAGCAGTTCTTGAGCGTGGGCTTCAGTTCCTTGCCGTTCACCTCGGGCATTCGCTTGGGCACCATGCCGGCCAGGCGGTTGCTCTCGGGCAGCGGCAGCTGGATCACACGCGCCACGTCTTTGATGGCCGATTTGGCGGCCATAGTGCCGTAGGTGATGATGTGGGCCACCTTTTCCTCGCCGTATTTCTGCGTCACGTAGTGCAGCACGTCCTCGCGGCCGTCGTCGTCGAAGTCNATATCGATATCGGGCAGCGATATACGGTCGGGGTTGAGGAAACGCTCGAACAGGAGGTCGTATTTGAGGGGGTCGATCTGCGTGATACCCAGGCAATAGGCCACTACCGATCCGGCTGCCGAGCCACGGCCGGGGCCNATCTTCACGCCCAATTGCTCGCGGCCTGCGCGGATNAAGTCNTCCACGATCAGGAAGTAGCCCGGGAAGCCCATGGTCTTCATGATGTGGAGCTCGAAGTTGATGCGCTCGTCCACCTCCGGCGAGAGCGGCAGGCCGTANCGCTTGGCCGCGCCGTCGTAGGCGAGCTTGCGCAGNTANTCGGCCTCGAATTTGATGCGGTAGAGCTTGTCGTAGCCGCCCAGTTTCTTGATTTTGGCCTCGGCGGCCTCCTGCGAGAGCACCACGTTGCCGTTTTCGTCGCGCGTGAACTCGTCGAAGAGCTCCTGCTCGGTGATGCGGCTGCG
The DNA here is from genome assembly GCA_014801485.1 of Bacteroides sp. Classification (GTDB taxonomy): domain Bacteria; phylum Bacteroidota; class Bacteroidia; order Bacteroidales; family Muribaculaceae; genus CAG-873. The sequence goes on along the minus strand of JAAVEC010000002.1, from coordinate 107,815 downwards.
ATATTCCTCCTCGGTGCCGAAACTCTCGGGAATGGCGAAGTTGGGCATGATGGGGGAGTGGTCGATGGAATAGACCTCCACCTTGTCGAGGATTTCAAGCGTGTTGGAGAGGGCCTCGGGGATATCGCCGAAGACCTCGTTCATCTCGGCCTGCGTCTTCAGCCACTCCTGCTTGGAGTAGAGCATGCGGTCGGGGTCGTCGAGGAATTTATTGGTGCTCAGGCATATCAGGCGGTCGTGGGCCTCGGCGTCTTCTTCGTTGGTGAAGTGCACGTCGTTGGTGGCCACGAGCTTCACGCCGTATTTGCGCGCCAGTTCTATGAGCTTGGGCTCGATACGCTTCTGCAGCTCGTAGGCTTCGTGGTTGGCGCGGGTCACGGTGGCCTTGTGGCGCTGCAGCTCGATGTAGTAGTCGTCGCCGAAGGTCTCTTTCCACCAGGCCACGCAGCGGTCGGCCCCCTCGTCGTCGCCGGCTGTGAGCAGCTTGGGTAGCTCTCCGCCCAGGCATGCCGAGCAGATGATCAGGCCCTCGCGGTGGGCGGCGATGGTGGGTTTGTCGGTGCGCGGATGCGAGTAGAAGCCCTCGGTCCAGGCCTGGCTCACGAGCTTGATCAGGTTGTGGTAGCCCTTCTCGTTCTTGGCCAGCACTATGAGGTGGCGGCCGGTGTCGCGCTTGTCCACGTGGTCGTGAAGGTCTTTCTCGGCCACATACATTTCGCAGCCTATTATGGGCTTGAAAATCTTCTTGGCCAGGGCGTCGGCGCGTGCCTGCGCCTCGGCGGCAGCGGCTTCGTCGCCGTTTTTGCGCGCTTCGTCGGCTTCCTTCTGCGCCTCCTTGATGGCGTCCTTGGTCTTGCCGTTTTTCTTCTTGATGTAGTTTGTGAACTCCTTCACGCCGTACATGGTGCCGTGGTCCGTGAGAGCCACGCCGGGCATGCCGTCGGCCATGGCTTTGTCTACGATACCCGAGACAGATGCCTGACCGTCGAGAAGAGAGTACTGCGAGTGTACGTGTAGATGTATGAAGGGGGTCATTGCGATTGGTCTAAAACTCCCCAAAGTTACAAAAAAATATGCACCTGCACGCGCGCGTTAATGTTTTTTAGAAATCGGCGGCTTCAGGTGGCCTGCATCTGGTAGCGCCTGAGCACGCCTAATGTCATGAGTTGCAGTGGGCTGAGGTGGCGCTCGGCGATGTGGCCGGCGAGAGCCCATGCCATGGTGCGGCGGTCGCGACGGGGAAGGCTGCGGAGAGTGCGGATGGTGCGGGGAGCGAGATTTACAGACATTGCAGGTAAATGGTTTTGAGGTTTACGCTGCAAAGGTAGGGCCGGCGATGGGCAGGATTGCCTCACACGCCTGTTTAAAATTGTTAAATCACCCCTTCGTCGTGGAATGAGTAGTATTTTCCGGGCGTCACGATTATGTGGTCGTTCACGCGGATGTCGAAAAGCGCGGCGGCATCGCGTATCTTTCGGGTGAGAGCTTCGTCCTGCGGGCTGGGCTTTACGTTGCCGGAGGGATGGTTGTGGAATAGAATCATCGACGAAGCCTGCTCTTCCAGCGCGCCTTTCACGACTATGCGCACATCCACCACCGTACCTGCCAGGCCGCCCTGGCTGATGCGGCGCTCGCATATCACACGCGCGGCACGGTTGAGATACATCACCCAGAATTCCTCGTGGGGCAGATTTGCCAGCCTGTGGGCCATATAGCGGTAGGCCGTCGCGGCGGAAGTGATGGCTTCGTCGCTGTCGCGGAGGGCATCCGCCACGCTCCGTTCGCCCAGCTTCAGCGCTGCGAGCAGCGTCAGGGCCTTGGCCTGCCCTATGCCTTTGTAGCGGGAGCACAGCTCCTTGGGTGTCATGCGCACCACGCGCGAGAGATGGTCGCGGTTGTCGTGCAGTATATCTTCGCTCAGCTCTATCACGCTCTTGCCGCGCAGGCCGGTGGCAAAGATGATGGCCATGAGCTCGGCATTCGACAGCGAGTCGATGCCGTGGCGCAGCGCTTTCTCGCGCGGACGCAGCTCCGGGTCGAGGTCGCGGATGAGCCGCGGATTGTCGGTGGCGGTGGTGGCGGATTGGTGGGTCATTTTCCTTTTCTCAGTCTTATTTCTTCATCAATATCCCGGCCACGTCCCATAAGTATCTTGATGGTGAAGGCCTTGATGAATCCCAGGCCGTAGCCCCACAGCTGGATGCAGCTGGCCGGCACGGCTTTCAGGGCCACGGCGAGGCTGCGGCTCTGCACCAGCGCGGCAATGAATATGGCCACGAGCCACAGGGCCAGTGGCAGCAGCCACCACGGCGAGGCGAAGATGCCCAGCGCTATCAGAGCCACGCAGCCCAGCACAAAGAGGGCCGGCAGAGTGTGCACGGCCTTGAGCGAGCCGGGGTAGAGCAGGTGGAGCGTGATGCGGCTCATGCCGAAGACGTAGACCTGCCGGAAGAATTTGCGCAGGTTGCCGCGGCGCTTGTGCCACACGGGCACGCTGCGGATCAGCGATATCGAAAAGCCCTCGCGGCGGATGCGTGTGCTCATGTCTATGTCTTCCGAAAACATCTCCCGGAAGCCGCCCACGCGGTCGTAGACCCGGCGCGAGAAGCCCATGTTGAACGTGCGCGGCACGAATTTCTCCAGCTGCACCTTGCCGCCGCGGATGCCGCCGGTGGTGAGGAAGGAGGTCATGGCGAAGTTGATGGCCTTCTGCGTGGTAGTGAATGATTCGTGGGCTGCGTCAGGGCCTCCGAAGCAGTCGGTGGGCGCAGCGTCCAGCTCGCGGGCGAGGGTCTCGAAATACGTGGGCGGAATCACGCAGTCGGAATCGAAGAATACGAAGTAGTCGCCCGTGGCGCGTTCCATGCCGTGGTTGCGGGCTATGGAGCGTCCTTCGTTGTCCTTGGCAAAGTATTTCACGTCCAGCCCTGCGGCTGCGGCACGCTCCGCCTGCTCGCGGCAGGGCACGGTGGAGCCGTCTTCCACCAGCACCACTTCAAAGTTTCGCACGGTCTGGGCCTCAAGGCTTTCGAGGAGGTCGGCCACTTCGTCGGGCCTGTTGTAGACGGGTATGATAATTGAAAATCGTGGCATGGCTCAGCTCATTCTTGAACGGTAGTCTTCGTAGGTGTAGCGGCGCAGCAGCTCGATGCTTCCGTCTGGGCGCTCCAGGGCGATGTCGGGGTGCTGCAGGCCGTTGAACATGGTGGTTTTCACCGTCGTGTAATGGTTCATATCTTCCAGCGTGAGACGGTCGCCGGCCCGGAGCGGTGCATTGAAGTGCCAGTCGCCCATGTAGTCGCCGCTCAGGCATGAGTTGCCCCCCAGGCGATAGGGAAGCGTGCCGGGAGCAGCCTCCACGGCCTCGGTGATGGCCGGCTGGTAGGGCATTTCGAGAGTGTCGGGCATGTGGCAGGCGAAGGACGCGTCTATGATAGCCGTGCGCACGCCGTCGTTTTCCACCACGTCCACCACGGAGGTGATGAGGTCGCCCGTGCGCCATGTGAAGGCGCTCCCGGGCTCCAGGATCACCTCCACGCCGGGATGGCGATTCCGGAAGGCGCGAAGCAGCTCCACGAGGCCGTCCACGTCGTAGCCTTCACGGGTCATGAGGTGGCCACCGCCCATATTCACCCACTTCACTCGCCCGCTGTCGAGCAGATGGCCGAATTGTGCCTCAAAGGCTTCGAGCACTCGTGCCAGCTGCTCGGCCGTGCCCTCGCACAGGGCGTGGAAATGCAGCCCTTCAATGCCCTCGGGCAGCCCTTGGGCCAGGGCCTCGGCCTGCTCGCCGAAGCGTGATCCGGGCAGCGCTGGGTTGTAGAGGTCGGTCTCCACCACGGAGCAGCGTGGATTCACGCGCAGCCCGGCCGAAACGTGCCGCCCGGGGTGCTGCTCGTTCCACCGCGCCACGTGGGCGCCGAAGCGCTCCCACTGCCCCAGCGAGTTGAACGTGATGTGGGAGCTGCCGGCCAGGAAGCGCTCTATCGTGGCCGGGGTATAGGCCGGGGTGTAGGTGTGCACGGCCGGGGTGAGGAATTCCAGGCCCAGCTCCATCTCGTTCAGGGAGCTCGCCGTGCAGCTGAAGCCGTATTCCTTCACGATGTCGAAGGTGCGCCACAGGGCGTTGGCCTTGAATGCCATGATAATCTTCACGCCGGCACGGCGCTGCACGTCGGATATCAGTTCGAGATTGCGGCGCAGGGCGCTTTCCCGCACCAGATACACGGGGGTGGGAATCGTATTGCGGTTCATTATTTGATGATTTTGAATCGTGCGAATTTGAGCAGAAGCACGCGTGGGTCCACCTGGTCGAACTGCACCCGCATGCGGTGGTCGAGCGCCGCGGTGTCCACTTCCAGCACCGTGCCGCGGCCGAAGGTCTTGTGCTCGATGATGGTGCCGGGGCTGAGCTCGGATGAGGAGTGTAGCGTGTAGTCGCCGGTGTCTTGCGAGGCCGGTGCCGGAGCCTGAGCCGGCGGTGAGTTGCGGCGCTCCTGCGGCTCGGGGCGGCGGGGAGTAGCGGATGCCGGCGAGTGGTAGCTGCTGCGGAAGCTCTCGGTGCTGCGCGATGGACCGGCGATGGTGGCTCCGGAAGTGAGGCGCAGGTATCTGGGATCGATATCGCGCAGGAATCGCGAGGGCTGGCATATCTTGGTCTGGCCGTTGATGAAGCGCGACGCCGCATAGCTGATCATGCAGAAGCGCTTGGCGCGCGTGAGGGCCACATACATCAGGCGCCTTTCTTCCTCCACGCCCCGCGCCGAGTCCATGCTCATCATCGACGGCAGCAGTTCTTCCTCGGCGCCCACGATGAACACGTTGCCGAATTCCAGGCCCTTGGCGGCATGGATGGTCATGAGCGTGACGCGCTGCGGGGCGCCGTCGTCGGGGTCGTCGTTGTCCTGATCGGTGGCAAGCGACACTTCCGTGAGGAATGCAGCCATCGACGAGTCGCTCTCGTCGCCGCCACCCTCGCGCTTCTCGTCCACAAACTGGTGCACGCCGCTCATGAGTTCCTGCAGGTTTTCGATCTGCGATATGCTCTCGGGCGTCTTGTCGTGAAGGAGATTGCTCACGAGGCGCGTGCGCTCGATGATGTATTCGGCCAGCTCGTCGGCAGGCATGGTGGCGGCACGCTCGGCGAAGTCGAATATCAGGTCGTGGAAGGCTTCGAGCTTGGCGCGCGTGCCGCGGTTCACGTCCAGCGGATGCTCGTCGGGCCGCGCGAGCACGTCCCACATGCTGCACCCGTCGCGCATCGCGGCNGCCGTGAGCTTCTTCACGGTGGTGTCGCCTATGCCTCGTGCCGGCGTGTTGATGATGCGGCGCAGGGCCTCGTCGTCGTCGGGGTTAACGCTCAGGCGCAGATATGCCACGGCGTCCTTGATTTCCTTGCGCTGATAGAAGGCCAGGCCTCCGTAGATGCGGTAGGGCACGTTGCGCTTGCGCAGGGCTTCCTCCAGGATGCGGCTCTGGGCGTTGGTGCGGTAAAGGATCGCGAATTCCTCGTAGTTGTCGCCGGTGTTCATGCGCAACTGGCTCAGGCGATTGGCCACGAGGAAGCCTTCCTCGTAGTCGCTGTAGGCCCGCACCACCTCGATGCGGTTGCCCTCGCCGCCGGTAGTGAACACTTCCTTGCGGATGCCCTCGCTATTCTTGGCTATCAGCGTATTGGCCGCTCCCAGGATGTTGCCCGTGGAGCGATAGTTCTGCTCAAGTTTGAAGATTTCGAGGGTGGGATAGGCTTTGCGCAGGTTCAGGATGTTGCGGATATTGGCGCCGCGGAAGCTGTAGATGCTCTGGGCGTCGTCGCCCACCACACACAGGCGCTGGCTCTGCGACGTGAGCTGCGACACTATCAGGTGCTGGGCGAAGTTGGTGTCCTGATACTCGTCCACCAGCACGTAGCTGAAAAATTCCTGATAGTGGCGTAGCACCTCGGGATTGTCGCGCAGCAGCACATTAGTATAATATAGCAGGTCGTCGAAGTCCATGGCGTCGGCCGTGTGGCACCGGTCGCGGTAGGCGCGGTATATCTCGGCGGTGCGTGGCCGGCGCGCGCGGCGGTCGGCCTCCATCAGTTCACGGTCCTGCTCGTAGGCCTCGGGAGATATCAGGGCGTTCTTGGCTGTGGATATATCGGCGGCCACGGCGGCAGGCTTGTAGATTTTCTCGTCCAGGTCCATGGCGCGCACGATGCTTTTCACCAGCGCGCGGGAGTCGGCGGTGTCGTATATGGTGTAGCTGCTTTTGAATCCCAGAAGCTCGGCATGGCGGCGCAGCAGGCGCGCGAAGATACTGTGGAATGTGCCCATCCACAGGCGCGACGCCGTCTCCTCGCCGGCCATGGCGCCGATGCGCTCGCGCATCTCGCGTGCCGCCTTATTGGTGAAGGTGAGGGCCATGATGCGCCACGGCTCCACGCCCTGCGCCAGCAGGTGGGCGATCTTGCAGGTGATCACGCGCGTCTTGCCCGACCCGGCACCGGCTATCACCAGCTCGGGGCCGTCAGTGTAGAGCACGGCGGCGCGTTGTGCCTCGTTGAGGCCTTTGAGATAAGCGGGCTCGGCGTGGGTCATTTACCAGAAGCGTTTGTTTTCGGCGGAGTATTCAAATCCGGCATCGGCCATGCGCTTGATCAGCGCGTCGCGGTCGATATCGAGGTCGTCGCACAGCTCTTCGAGCGATGCATAGCTGTCGCGCAGCTTCATATTCAGGAAGCTGAGCAGCATGGCGGGATCGGAGGGTAGTTCGTTCATATTGCAAATTTACGAATTTTCCTGCGGATAAGGAGGCTTGCGCCACAAAAAATCATTAACTTTGTGCTACACTTGAAAACCATCGCATTATGCCGTCCACAAAACAACTTTCGCAAGAGATAGAGCAGCACATCGCCACGCTGCCGCTGCCCGAGCGCCCCTCGGGATTGTACGAACCCGTGCGCTACGCCCTTGAGGCNGGAGGCAAGCGGCTGCGTCCGCTCCTGTGCCTTCAGGCCTGCCTCGCCTGCGGCGGAAGCACCGCCGATGCCATGAGCGCGGCGCTGGCGCTGGAGATGTTCCACAATTTCACGCTGGTGCACGACGATATCATGGACGGCAGCGACACGCGCCGCGGGCGCCCGAGCGTGGCGGCCCGCTACGGCAGCAATCAGGCCATCCTGAGCGGCGACGCCATGCTCACCCTGGCCGCGCGCCTCATTGCCCGTGTGCCGGCAGCTGTCGCTGCCCCCGTGGCCGTCGAGTTCAACGAGATGGCTCTGCGCGTCTACGAGGGCCAGCAGCTCGACACCGAGTTTGAGCACCGCAAGGATGTGGAGGTGGAAGAATACTTCGAGATGATCAGTCTCAAGACCGGCGCGCTCCTGGCCGCCGCATGCCGCATAGGCGCGATGATCGCCGGGGCGCCGGAGGAGACGTGCAGCGCTCTCTACGACTATGGTATGGAACTGGGCCTTGCCTTCCAGCTGCGCGACGACTGGCTCGACACCTTCGGCGATGCCGGCACCTTCGGAAAGCCCATAGGCGGCGATATCATCAACGAAAAGGAAACCTGGATGCTGATCACGGCACGTCGCGACAGCTACGGCGAGCTCGACGCCATCCTTGCGGAAGACCTTGAGCCCGAGGAAAAAATCATGCAGGTGACGCGCCTCTTCAACCGCCTGGAGGTGGGCGAGCGATGCGACGCCGCAGCCGCAGCCCATCATGCCAAGGCACTGGAAGCTCTCGACCGCGCAGTCCTCAAGTGTCCGGAATATAAGGAATTCTTTGTCGAAACCGTCGACCGCATGGCCTCGCGCAAGATATGAAGCTGTTTGATACCCACACACACCTGTATCTGCCTGAGTTTGATGCCGACGGCGGCGGCGAGGCCGCCGTGGCCCGCGCCGTGGAGGCCGGGGTGGAAGCCATGCTCATGCCCAATGTGGATCTCTCCACCATCGCGCCGCTCAGGAAGCTGCAGGCCGCCTGCCCAGGGCGCGTATATGCCGCCATGGGGCTGCACCCCACCGAGGTGAAGGAATCCTGGCGCCGGGATGTGGCCGAGGCGCTCGCTGCGGTGCAGCCGGGCGATGTGGCCGTGGGAGAGGTGGGGATGGATCTCTACTGGGACCGCACCTTCCGCGACCAGCAGATGCAGGCGCTCGAAATGCAGGCGCAATATGCCGTGGAGCACGACCTGCCGCTGGTGATTCATTGCCGCGAGGCGCTGCCGGAGACACTTGAGGTGCTCTCCGGAGTGCGCGGTGCGCGAGGTGTGATGCACAGCTTCGGCGGCACGGAAGCCGATGTGGACGCCGTGCGCCGCGCCCTGGGCGACGACTGGTTTTTCGGCATCAACGGCATCGTCACTTTCAAAAACTGCCGCGTGGCCGAGGCTATCCCTGCCATCACCGTGTCGCGCCTGCTGCTTGAGACCGATTCGCCCTATCTCGCTCCGGTGCCACATCGCGGCAAGCGCAACGAGAGCGCCTATATCGTGCGCACGGCCGCCCGCGTGGCCGACGCCCTCGGCATGTCTCCCGATGCCCTTGCCGGTGCCACAACCTCAAATGCTTACTCTTTTCTACGCATCAGATGAAAAAAATCCTATCCGTCTTCGCTCTGGCCCTCGCGGCCATGCTGCCGGCGGCAGCTCAGAGCCACGTCGACAAGCAGCGCGCAGCCGTGGCCGCAAATACGGCCATGTTTGAACTGGGTGGCACAAAGTACACCCCCGAGCAAGTCGACAGCATCAACCGCATAATTGCGCAATACTACTACGACCAGTTCCGCAGCTTCCAGGATCCGGAGGCCCCGTACTTCCTCTTTCTCAGCAAAGATTCGCAGCTGGCCATGGGCATAGGCGGCGTGGTGCGCATGCGCGGATGGTACGATATAGGNAACGTGGTACCGGCCAACGGCTTCGCGCCCTATCTCATTCCCATGGGCGAGGGTCGCATNGACGACAAACGCCTGGGCAGCACACCGGCCGGCACNGCNCTCTACTTCCGCGTGCTGGGCCGCAACAAGATGCTGGGCCACTATCAGCTCTATATCGAAGGCAATTTCAATGGCTATAAGGGCACCGGNTTTCAGCTCAAGAAGGCCTATGCCGTGGTGCGCGATTTCACCATAGGCTACGCTCCNTCCACCTTCGGCGACCCGGCCGCGCAGTCGCCGGTGATCGACGCGCAGGGTGCCAACAACAAGATTTCCAACACCGCCGTGCTCCTGCGCTACATGCNCANCGTGGCGCCGGGCCTCACCCTGGCGGCATCCGTGGAGCAACCCTCGCCGCAGATCGGAGCCGACGGCANCAACACCGGCACAATCAACAACGTGTGTCCCGATGGTGCCGCTTTCCTGCAATACGCCTGGGGNCCCACGTCGCATGTGCGCCTGAGCGGCACCGTGCGCTCGCTGGGCTATCGCGACCTGCTCACGGGCCGCAATCACCGGCAGGCCGGNTGGGGTCTGCTCCTGAGCGGCACCGGGCANCCGGCCGAGCCACTCACGGTATATGCCACCCTCAACTACGGCCGGGGCACTGCGAGCCTGGGNGGCGACCTCCTCTGCGGCAACTACGACCTGATCGACAACAGCGATAAGCCGGGCACCATGTATGCCCCGGCCGCCCTCGGCTATCAGCTGGGACTGCAATACAACTTCCGCCCNAATCTCTTCGTGAGCGCNGCCTTCAGCCAGTCGCGCCTNTACGTNGATCATCCCGTGGCCGGCACTGAATACAAATACGGNCTCTGGGCTTGCGGCAACCTCTTCTGGAACCTCACGCCACGCATCCAGGCCGGCGTAGAATTCGACTGGGGNCTTCGCTGCAACTTCGATGGCCACGCGCGCTCNTCACGCCGCGTGGGNGCCATGTGCCAGTTCTCCTTCTGATGCTCCTGCGAGTGCCCTTTATCATAAATAAATGGGCATAACNCCCTGATTAACAATAAAAAAAAGTAGGGACGCNCCATGGTGCGTCCNNNTNTTTATGGTGCGNCTTTNAGCAGCGACGCCCATGGCACGCCGCTGTATATTGCCGATAACTAAGTGTTTATCAGTGTTGTGGAGTGGGGNGTTTTCCGTAGCTTCGAGNAAGCGCTATTGTCGGAACTTGCGGAAGCNGCCCCTTNNTGNAGGGTTCGTCGCGCGGACGATGGGAACAATGATGAAACATGCGGATANGAAAGTAGATTAAATGGTTAACTAATAGGGTTGATAATCTCGNTGGGTGTGTGTAAAATCCCGGCCGGGGACGCCCTGAGCTCACGGGGCGTGTGTGATTCTACACTGCAAAGTTACGATGCCNTCATGCAAGAAACTACCACATTTTCGCCTTCACCGGCTCGANTGTGGCAGANNNGNCCGCACTGCATTGATTANCAGNGNNGTGCAGAANCACGATTGTAGGAGCGATTTTTTGGTTCTTNAAAAANGGGTTTNCGGCATGAGATACAAAAGGACAAAAGCGACAAAAGGANCANAAGAATTAAGGGCGCGGGCGTCATCGGAGCGTCNGAGACGCGTGATTGTTGGAAACCCCGGCACGAGGGAGCGCCCGCGGCGCCTACCGAGGCCCGGGGTTTGTTACATCCTGAGGCACNGNCANGAGGCTCAAGAGCTCTGAGGGCNATCCAGGGCGCGGGNGTCATCGGAGCGTCGGAGACGCGTGATTGTTGGAAACCCCGGCACGAGGGAGCGCCCGTGGCGCTACCGAGGCCCGGGGTNAAAGCCACAAATAAAGCAGGGCGCCTCGGAGAGGTGCCGATTATCTCATGAGNCTTAACTGCTCGGTAGAGAGTTGTGGAAAACAACGTAGCGCACTACGGNGCGTCGATTNATTCAGAGCGCACTCAAACCACAACTTCGTCCGCAGATATTGTAGATTCTAAATCGAAGTGCAATTCTCGGGACGTGCTATTCAGCGCATCTGAAAAATTAGCGCTAAGCCACATTTCTTTTAAGCTATACGCATATTTACGGCATGAGCCCATAAAACAAGTCGGACAAAAAAGAACGCCCCTCAAGTATGCTGCCAAAGGCGCGCCTGAGAGGCTTGTTATTTTGCTATGGATATTTCATTATAAAAGAGGTCGTACAGCGAAATGCACGACCTCATTTTTCCCTTTTTAGAGTGTTGGCATTGAGCCTAAAGTCAATACCGGCACTATTTATGTCTGCAAAGGTACTACCTTTTTATTTCTAAACAAAACTTTTTGCGAAAAAGTTTCTCAACTCCTATGAAGATCCTTAAAACCACTGATATTAAGAAGTATATNACGAACATCTTCATTAACTGCATATTTNGTTATNAGGTCNTCTATCTCCTTCAATAGTTCCAAGTATCTCTTGCTTGATATTTGCTTCAACATATACAAGATGACTCGCACCGCACCATTAAGATTCTGATTGTCGGAAATGCCTTTCATCATTGCAGGACCTTTTCTTATTGATTTCTCAGGAGTGAAGTCGTATAGAACATTGCTATGGGCACATACATTTCGTATGTTCTTTATCACTTCCAAATAGCTTTCCAGNGTTACCAANGTTCTTATTCCGAACTCAGATGCTATTTTCTTCTTGATATTTTCATCTCGAATAGTCTTGAATAAATGAAACACCTCTCCAAGAGTCATATATTCGATAGTTTTCCAAGCCGGAGCATAATCATCATCAGGATAATGCGAATGATGTAATCGNAGTGTNGCGTTTTTATCCCGTANNGCTTTGTATCCNCCATCCTCATAGTGCTTTACCTGCTTATTTGATACAACACTATTATCCGCGAACCATGAGGGAATATCAACATATTCATTGGACACCAAGTAGATTACTTTTGTCCTAAATGATATTTCAATTCTACTTAATGCCCGAAGCAATAGACTTCTCAGATAGAAGTCAAAGTAGTATAATTTTACAGCACTGTCAAATTTTGTTTCAGGCACAAATTCGTGAGTCCTATTATCCTTATTCGGATATGACTTCTCAAAAGGGAACCAATAATACCCTAACCGATAATAACCGACGTCGTATAGCACCTCTTTCGCTTTTTCGACATTGGAGATTATCATTCCTCTTTCGGAGAGCAACTTTATCTGTTCATCTAATGTAATGGCTTTTCGTCCCATAGTGACTGCAAAGGTACAAAAAATGTTGACATTTTGCTACTTTGTCTCCACATATACAGGGTCTGAATGCCCACCTTCGGCTTACACCCTCGTAGAGCGCTCGCATCCGCGGGGTGTGCGGCCTTTAGCCGCCTACCGCCACGGCTATTATCGGGACGCGCTCTCCGGTGCGTNGTATACCCCAATTATTCAGAGGCTGCATACACACACCCGGAGGCAANTGNGGGATGTCTATAAAACGCGAGCAAGGAGGGTTCTCCCGAATCCTCCTTGCGTCGTACACAATAGTGCAGATATTGATAAATGTCTATTCCATATTACTCATGAAAAGAAAGCAATCTTTATTTTTTTATTTCCCACTGCAAAGTTATGAAAAAATATTATACCATGCAATACCGCATGAACACACGCTTTCNGCCTCTTTNAATCACCNCGATGGTCTTTTGTGCTTACATATTTCAAAATTTTCTTACTTTAAGTTAATAATTTTACAAACTCATAGATTTCGAGCTCTGAAAATTACTAATTGAAAGTGGAAATTTTATCATTTTTCTTGCTGTATTTTAAAACTATGTTGTAAAACATAATAATTTCGGCCAAAATTGGATAAAAATACCGACAAATAGGTAATTACGGATTGTAAGTGCCTAATTGTAAGCCATCGAATCGTAAGTGGCGCTCTACCAAAGACAAAAACATCCGCTGCGGAGCGTTCCGCANCGGATGTTTTTGACGAAGACGGGGCCTTAGCCCATCACCACTTCCACGAGGTTCTCGCTNCCCTCGGGCTGTGCGGGCACTACGTTGCCCGGGAAAGGCACTCCGTTGATGGAGATTGATTTCACGCCCTTGGATACGTGGTCGGGGTTGGTGACCTTGATGTGGTACNGGGCTCCGCGGAAGCGGCGGCGCACTTCGTAGCCGTCCCACTNGGCGGGCACGCAGGGGTCGATGGTGAGGCCGGTGTAGCCGGGCTTGATACCGAAGATAAACTGGGTGATGGCATACCAGTTCCAGGCGGCTGTGCCCGTGAGCCACGAGTTCTTGGCTTCGCCNGGGCGGGCGGCGTCCTTGCCGGCGGTCATCTGGCAGTAGACGTAGGGCTCCACCTTGTGCAGGTCGCTGCGGTCTTCGAGGTAGGCCGGGCATATCTTCCGGTAGTATTCCCATGCGCGGTCGCCACGGCCCAGCACGGTCTCGCCTATGATCACCCAGGGNTTGTTGTGGGCGAANATNCCGGCGTTTTCCTTATATCCGGCGGGGTAGGACGATATTTCGCCGTATTCCATCACGTATTCGGTGAAGGCCGGGTTGTTGAGCACGATGCCGTGCTCGCAGTCGAGACGTTCTTTCACGCTGTTGAGCGANTTCTCCACGAGCCCTTCTTCAAGGCCTATGCCTGCCATGGTGCACCAGCCCTGGCTCTCGATGAAGATCTGGCCTTCCTTGTTGGTGTGTGAGCCCACGGGGCGTCCGTAGAAGTCGTAGGCGCGCAGGAACCATTCGCCGTCCCAGCCGTGGGCCTTGACGGCTTCGGTCATTTCGTCGACGTGCTTCATGGCGCGGTCGGCTTCCTCGTCCATGCCCAGATGGCGGCACAGGTCGGCATAGTCGCGGCCGTAGATCACAAACTGGCCGGCGATCATGAGCGACTCGGCGCGGCTGCCCTCGGTTTTGTTTTCGGTGGTCTGATATGATTCGTTGGGGTCCATCGAGAAGCAGTTGAGGTTGAGGCAGTCGTTCCAGTCGGCGCGGCCTATCAGCGGCAGGCCGTGGGGGCCCAGGTTTTCGATCACGTGGTTGAAGCTCACGCGCAGATGCTCCATGAGGCTCACCTCGCTGCCGGGCTGGTTGTCGAATGGCACGGGCTCGTCGAGGATGGAGAAGTCGCCGGTCTCCTTGATATAAGCGATGGTGCCGAAGATNAGCCACATGGGGTCGTCGTTGAAGCCGCCGCCGATGTCGTTGTTGCCTCGCTTGGTGAGGGGCTGATACTGGTGGTAGCAGCCGCCGTCGGGAAACTGCGTGGAGGCGATGTCGATGATTCGCTCGCGTGCGCGCTCGGGAATCTGGTGCACGAAGCCCACGAGGTCCTGATTGCTGTCGCGGAAGCCCATGCCGCGGCCNATGCCGCTCTCGAAGAAAGAGGCTGAGCGCGAGAAGCAGAAGGTGATCATGCACTGGTATTGGTTCCAGATGTTGACCATGCGGTCGAGGCGTTCGTCGCCGGTGTTCACGCAGAAGCGGTCGAGCAGGTTGTCCCAGTAGGCGCGCAGCCGGTCGAATGCTTTGTCCACCTTCTCGGGGGTGTCGAAGCGTGCCATCATTTCGCGTGCCTTGGTCTTGTTGANCACGCCCTTGCTCTCCCACTTTTCTTCGAGGGCATTCTCCACGTAGCCCAGCATGAAGATGAGGTCTCGGCTCTGGCCGGGTGCGAGGGTTATTTCCATGTAGTGTGAGGCGATGGGCGACCATCCGTGGGCCACGGAATTGCGGGGCCGTCCTTCCATCACGGCATCCGGCTCGTCGAATCCGTTGTATAGTCCGATGAATGTCTCGCGGTCGGTGTCGAAGCCGTCGATAGGCGCGTTCACGGAGTAGAAGGCGTAGTGGTCGCGGCGCTCCTTATATTCGGTTTTGTGGTAGATGGCAGATCCGTCTATTTCCACTTCGCCTGTGGAGAAGTTGCGCTGGAAGTTCTCCATGTCGGTGGCGGCGTTCCACAGGCACCATTCGATGAACGAGAAGAGCTTGAAGGTCTTGGGGGCATCGGTTTTGTTGGTGAGCGTGAGCTTGGTGATCTCGCAGTGCTCGTCGAGGGGCACGAAGAAGAGGGCGCGTGCCTCCAGGCCGTTTTTCTCGCCCTTGATTATGGTATAGTTCATGCCGTGGCGGCACTCGTAGGCGTCGAGAGGGGTCTTTACGGGNTTCCATCCGGGACTCCACACGGTGCCCCCGTCGTTGATATAAAAGTANCGGCCGCCGGCATCCATGGGCACGCCGTTGTAGCGGTAGCGTGTGAGGCGGCGGAATTTTGCGTCCTTGTAGAAGCTGTAGCCGCCGGCGGTGTTGCTGATGAGGGAAAAGAAATCCTTGTTGCCCAGGTAGTTTATCCAGGGCCACGGCGTGCGCGGCTCGGTGATCACGTATTCGCGGGCTTTATCGTCGAAATATCCGTATTTCATAGTGTAGAGGTTGAACTTTTCGCAAAGTTACACCTTTTTTTCTACTTCAAGGCAATAAAAAAAGAAAAAGAGGTGCTCTCACGAGTGCCTCCTTTCCCATTCATCACATTATGCTTAGTTTTGAGTACTTTTCAGCCTGCCCGCGGGTGGGGCGGGCTATATGTGGTTGCTTGAGTTCAATATCTTGATTCCACTACGTCCCAGTCCACAATGTTCCAGAGATTGCGGAGATAGTCGGCACGCAGGTTCTTGTAGTCGATGTAGTAGGCATGCTCCCACACGTCGAAGGTGAGCAGCGGGGTGAGACCGTCGGTGAGGGGATTCTGCGCATTGCTGCCCTGGGTGATGAGGAGCTTGCCGTCGGCGTCGCGGGAGAGCCACACCCAGCCCGAGCCGAAGAGTCCGGCGCCGGCTTCCACGAATTCTTCCTTGAATTTCTCGAACGAGCCGAAATCACGGTCGATGGCCTTGCGCAGCTCGCCGCCGGGTTCGCGGCTGCCGTCGGGCGAGAATGAGAAGAAGTAGAAGATATGGTTCCACGCCTGCGAGGCGTTGTTGAACAGCGGGCCTTTAGCCTGTTCGATAATGTCTTCGAGCTCGGCATCCTCATATTCGGTGCCCTTGATCAGGCGGTTGAGGTTGTCGATATATGCCTTTTCGTGCTTGCCGTAGTGGTAGCGGATGGTTTCGGCGCTGATCACGGGCTCAAGTGCATTTTCGGCGTAGGGGAGAGCGGGTTGTTCGTATTTCATAAGGAGTAGGTGTTTTATCGGTTTGTATACCAATAAAACACCTACCGCGGATTAGAGTTCGTTTATAGACTTTTTTTAACCTATGCTAATCCCAAATGTTAAATTCGGCCAAAGCCAGCTGATACCGTCGCTCGGTCTCCTCGCGCGCCAGAGTGGTTTCGATGTAGAAGTTGAGTTCCTGGATATAGGTGAGCACGGTCATCTGGCCGCCGTCGAGCATTTTCATGAGCAGGGTGGGATAGTCGGAGGCTTCCACCACCTCGCTGTAGGCCCGGCGACGTTGTTCAAGTCGCTGCAGTTGCTCAAGGGCGGCGCGGTAGCGGGCGTCGGAAGCAGCCTCTACGGATTGGGCGGCCAGGGCTGCGGCCTGCGCCTCGGCTGCGGCCGCACGCCTGCCCGAGCGCGAGCCCCATGCCGGCAGGGTGATACCGGCGGTGATACCGTTGAAGTGGTTGCCACCCTCATACTGATGGCGATATCCCAGCGAGAATCCTGGCAGCGAGCTGCGTCGCGCCTCCTGCTCGCGTGCCATGGCCGCGCGGGTGGCGGCTTCGGCAGCCATCACGGCGGGCGACCTGCGCCACCGCTCGGCGGCGTTGCTGTAGAGAGGCCGCTCGGCAGGATAGTCGAGGGTGCCCGGCACCGTGTCGTTGTGGCCCATAGCGCGGAGTGCCGCAATGGCTTGGGTGCGTGCCTGCTCCACCTCCTCGATGCGGTTTTCGAGCTCAAGTTTTTCGAGCTGCACCTTGCGCAGGTCGAGCACGGTGGCCTGCCCGTGGTCGAAGGCATTCTGCATGAATTCGTTGAGCGCACACACATTATTATATATCAAGGCAATCACGGCTGCCTGCCTGCGGGCAGCCACGAGGTCGATGAGCGCCTGCTTGGCGGCGAGGGTGAGCTCGCGCAGCTCGGTGGCGCTCAGTTGCTCGAAAGCGTTGCTCTCGGCTTGGCGGGCACGGGCGCGCGCACCGTACACTCCGGGCCAGTCGAATGACTGACTCACTCCGGCACCCCAGCGGTTGTCGCCGGCCGGCCCCCAGAGGTATTCGCCCTCGATTTCGGGAGCGGGCAGAGCGTCGGAGGCACGCATCGACAGCAGGCTTGCCTCGCGCCGGCTCAGTGCCTGCACGTAGTCGGGATTGCGGCGCGCAATGCTTGCGGCCAGCTCGTCGATGCCGGTGGCGGCTGCGGAAGTGCTGCATCCGGCCGCGGCGAGCGCTATATACAGAAGTGCTTTTTTCATTTCGATTTTCTGTTAAGGAGTTGATAAAGCACGGGCACCACATAGGCGTTGAGCACCGTGGAGGAGGCAAGGCCGCCCAGAATCACGATGGCCAGGGGAGCCTGGATTTCGTTGCCGGGAGCGTCGGCGTTCACGGCCAGAGGGATGAGGGCCAGGGCAGATGTGAGGGCCGTCATGATGATGGGCAGGAGGCGGTCGGTGGAGCCTGCGCGCACGCGTCGTGCCACGTCCATGCCCTCGGCCTCAAGGCTGTTGTAGCGGCTTATCAGCAGCATACCGTTGCGGGTGGCTATGCCCATGAGGGAAATGAATCCGATGATGGCAGGGATGTTGAGTTCCGAGCCCGTGAGCACAAGGATGAGCACGGCTCCGATGAGGGCCAGGGGCATGTTGATGAGAATCACAAGCGACTGGCGCACGTCGTGGAACTCGCCGTAGAGCAGCATGAAGATAATCACCAGGGCAAGGAGAGAGGTCCACAGCAGCGTGGCCGATGCCCGCGCCTCGCTTTCAAACTGGCCGCCGTAGCTGATGGCGTAGCCTTGCGGCAACTTGAGATTTTCGTCCACAAGGCCGCGCAGCTCGTCGACGGCGCCGCGCAGGTCGCGTCCTTCCACGTTGGCGCTCACGATGATGCGGCGCTGCACGTTCTCGCGGTTCACCGTGCCGGGGCCGGTGGTGGAGCGTATCTCGGCCACGGCGCTCAGTGGCACGCGCCCGGCCGGGGTGTCGATCATCAGGTCGGCAATGGCGGCGAGGTCTCCGCGGTATTCCGGAGCCAGCACCAGCACCACATCATAGGGCACGCCGCCCTCATACACCTGCGACACGGCCTCGCCGCCCAGGGCCACCTGCACCACGCGGCGCAGGTCGGGCATGCGCAGGCCCATGCGTGCCATCATCTCGCGACGGGGCTTTATCGAGAGCTCGGGCCTTTCCACGAGCTGCTCCACGTTCACGTCCACGATGCCGTCCACGCCGGCGGCCAGTCCCTTGAGCTGCGTTCCCAGCGCGTGAAGGCGCTGAAGGTCGTCGCCGAAGATTTTAATTGCTATCTGGGCCTCGGTACCGCTCATCATGGCATCGATGCGGTGACTGATGGGCTGGCCTATTTCCACGTTCACTCCGGGCAGTTGTCCCAGCTTCTGCCGCAGCTCGCGGGCCACTTGTCCGCGCGTGCGGCCGCTGCCTTCGAGGCTGTAGGGCGCCTCTATCTCGCTCACGTTCACACCCAGCGAGTGCTCGTCGAGCTCGGCACGGCCCGTCTTGCGGGCCACGGTGCGTATTTCGGGCACGCTCAGTATTATCTTCTCGGCTTCGCGCCCCAGGCGATCGCTTTCTTCCAGCGAAATGCCGGGCAGCGTGGATACGTTGATGGTGAAGGAGCCTTCGTTGAACGATGGCAGGAAGCTGCGTCCCAGGGTGAAGAAAAGGCCTCCGGCCACGACGAAGAGCAGCGCCGTGATGCCCAGAACGATGCGCGGGCTGCGCAGGGCGCTCTCCAGCGAGCGGCCATACACGCGCTTGAGCCATGCGGCCGTGCGGGGTTCGGCGGTCAGTTCTTTGTTTTGCCGCGGTGTGCCCAGCAGCCATGCGCATAGCACGGGGGTGAGCGTGAGGGCCACGATCGTGGAGGCCACGAGGGCCACGATGAAGGCCACACCCAGGGGGATGAGCATGCGTCCCTCGATGCCGCTCAGGAAAAAGAGCGGCAGGAAGGCGGCCACGATGATGAGGGTGGAGTTGAGGATGGGCATGCGCACCTCGGCGGAGGCGTGATATACGGTGTCGATCACCGATTTGCGCTCTTCGGGGGGCAGCGCGCGGTTCTGCCGCAGGCGTTTGTAGACGTTCTCGACGTCCACGATAGCGTCGTCCACGAGCGAGCCTATCGCGATGGCTATGCCGCCCAGGCTCATGGTGTTGATGCCGAAGCCCAGGAAGTGGAGTATCACCACCGAGGTGATTATCGACAGGGGGAGCGCCACGAGGCTCACGACCGTGGTGCGCAGATTCATAAGGAAGAAGAAGAGCACCACCACCACGAAGAGCGCGCCTTCCAGAAGCGCCTCCTGCAGGTTGCCGATGGAGCGCGAGATGAAGTCGCTCTGGCGGAAGATGTCGGTGGCTATGTGCAGGTCGGGCGGCAGGGTGGGGCGCATGCTCTCCAGCTCGGCCTCGATGCGCTCGGTGAGTGCTATCGTGCCTTCGTCGGGCTGCTTGGCCACGGTCACGATCACTGCGGGCTGCGTCTTCACGGATGCCGCGCCGAAGCGGGGCTGCGCACCGGCTATCTCCACGCGGGCCACATCTGCCAGCGTCACGATTCCGCGCTCGTCGGCGCGCACCACGGCCAGCCCCAGCTGCTCCACATCGGCGGTGCGCAGCTCGCCCTTGATGATGTATTCGTTGCCGAAGTCGTTCACGATGCCGCCGGATGCGTTGTCGTTCATGGCTTCCACGGCCTCCTCCACCTCGGCCAGCGACACGCCCAGCGCTCCCATGCGCTCGGGCAGCATCTGGATGCGGAATTCCTTCATGTCGCCGCCAATGACGCTCACCTGGCTCACGCCGCCCATTGCCAGCAGGCGCGGGCGAATCACCTTTTCGGCCAGGCTGCGCAGCTCAAGCAGCGAGGTGCTGTCGGCCGTGAGTCCCACTATGAGCATTTCGCCCAGAATCGACGAGCGGGGGCCAAGCACGGGGGTGGCCACGCCGGCAGGCAATGCTTCCGCCACGGTGCCGAGGCGCTCGGTCACGATCTGCCTGGCGGTGTAAACATCGGTGTCCCAGTCGAATTCCACCCATACCACGGAGAATCCCGTGGTGGAAGTGGAGCGCACGCGCCGCACGCCGGAAGCACCGTTCACGGCTGTCTCGATGGGATACGTCACCATCATTTCCACCTCCTCGGGAGCGTAGCCGGGGGCTTCGGTCATCACCACCACGGTGGGTGCGTTGAGGTCGGGGAAGATGTCTACTTCAGTGCGCAGCAGCGTGATTGTGCCGCCTATCAGAACCGCGATAGCGAGCATCACCACCACCAGGCGGTTGTGGAGCGACCAGTGTATAATCTTGTTGAGCATGGCAATCAGTGGTTATGGCTGTGACCTTCGGGAACTACGCCAGCCGTTTCGGCCAGGCGGATGGCGGTGACGCCTTCCGCCACTATTTCTTCGCCGCCTTCGAGGCCGGAGGTGATCACCACGCGCACGCCGTCGGAGGCGCCGGTGGTCACGGGCAGCTTCATGTAGCAGTCTTCGTCGAGGCGGCGATACACGTAGTAGTTGCCCTGCTGCTCGGCGATGGCCGTGCGGGGCACGCTCAGCACGGGAGCGCCGCCGGCATCGGAGGTGAGCCAGGCATCCACGGTGGCGCCGGGGGCCAGGGTGCCGTCGTTCACGATTTCAAAATATACGGGCACGTAGCCGGGCATGGCGGCAGCCACTGCCGGAGCGGCCTGCACGCGCCGGGCGTCGAGGGCCACCACGGCCTCGCTGCCGGGCACGCGCACGTTCACGCCCTTGACCCCTGCCACGCCGGCGCGCTGTCGCTCGGGCACGTCTACGCGCAGCACGAGGTTGCGGGCGGCGGATATCCTGGCGAGGGGTGCTCCGGCTTCCACGTAGGCTCCCTGAGCCACAAGTAGCTCCGTGAGAGCTCCGGCTATGGGCGCAGTGGCGCGGCCTCCTGAAGCNCCGGCGCTATATGCGGCGCGTGCGCTGTCGTAGGCGGCGCGTGCGGCATTGTAGACGTCGTCGGTCACGAGCCTATCGGCATGCAGCGGCTCCAGGCGGTCGAGCTCNCGCTTGGCGGCATCGAGGGCTGCCTTGGCGGCTGCGTTGCTGTCGCCGCCGGCCACACCGGCCGTGTTGATGGTGGCCACGGTGGCTCCGGCTGCGAGGCGCACTCCGGGCATGATGCCCGGGGCGAAGCGCACGGTGCCGGCCACGGGTGCCGAAACCAGGGCGGCGCCGTCGGCGGCATCGGCCACCACGCCCGTGGCGCGCAGCGTGGTGCCCAGCGGCGCGGCCTCCACTTTCTGCACCTTCACGCCGAAGCGTTCGGCCATGGCCGGAGCCAGCACGATTTCGCCGTCGGCATGTTCTTCGGCTTCTTCTCCGTGGTNGTCTCCGTCGTCGTGATGATGGTGGGCACCCTCGGNGTGATCGTGGTGGTGATGGTGGTGATGCTTCAGCTCGTCGTCGGCGGCATCGTGCTTGTGGCAGCCGGCGAGCAGCGCCGAGCAGCACAGGAGTATTATGGCTTGTCTGTTCATGTGGGAGGAATTTTTTGCAAAAGTAAGGAATTGTGCGTGCAACCGTGTTGCATTCATGCATGCGCCCCGGATCGAGGAGTCTCGACCCGGGGCGCGCCATGATTCGCCGAACNCTNCTATTCGAGTGTCACAAGCTTGTAGTTGCGTGTTCCGGCACCAATTTTTTCGGCNTATTCGAGGTTCCAGGGNCCGCTCTTGGAGTTGATGCGCTCCATGAGGTGGATCTTGCCGTGGTCGGAGCTGCCGAACACAGCATCGATGCATGCGCGGTCAAGGGCCACGGGATCGAGGGANGCGAAGATACCCAGGTCGCCCATTTCGGGCTTGGCGGGCTTGGCCACGCAGTCGCAGTCNACCGAGAGATTGTTGGCCACGTTGATATATAGGATTTTGTCGCCGGCGGCATCAATCACCGATTTCGACGCCTCGGCCATGGATTCCTGGAAAATGGAATCGGCGGGCACGTGGGTCCACACCTGTGCCTTGTCGGTGTATTGTCCGGCGGAGTGAATCCAGCATTTGCCGCGCGAGGATGCGAGGCCTATGGATATATTCTTCATGGCACCGCCGAATCCGGCCATGGGATGGCCCTTGAAGTGGGAGAGCACCACGGTGAAGTCGTAGTCTTTCCAGTCTTTGCCCACGTAGTTTTCCTTCAGGTGCTTGCCTCCGGTCACGGCCAGGGTGTCCTCGCCGCCGGCATCAAGAATCACCACGGGGGCGATGGCTGTGAAACCATGGTCGGCAGCGGCCTTGAGGTGGTCGGCCGTGCGGTCGCGTCCGCCGTTGTAGGCGGTGTTGCACTCCACGATGGTGCCGTTGAGTTTCTGCACCAGCGGGGCGATGAGGGCGGGAGCCAGATGGTGGTTGTTGCCGGGTTCGCCGGTGGAGAGNTTTACGGCCACTTTGCCCTCGGCGGGGCGGCCCAGGGCCTCATAGATTTTGATCAGATTCTCGGGTGTGATGTCCTTGACGAAGTAGACGGTGGCGGTATCCGTAGCGGCAGTGGCTCCGGAGATGCCGTCCCCGGCGGGAGCGGCTGCCGGCTTGCTGNTGCATGCGCTTGCTCCGAGCAGAGCGGCGCCGGCGAGGATGCAGGTTAATGTCTTTATCATGATTAGGGTCGTGTCTGGCCTGAGCCGGTGATAAGATATTTATAGGTGGTGATTTCGGGGAGTGCCATGGGGCCTCGGGCATGGAGCTTCTGGGTGCTGATGCCGATTTCGGCACCGAAGCCGAACTGTGCGCCGTCGGTGAAGGCCGTCGACACGTTGGCATACACGCAAGCAGCGTCTACGTCGCGCTGGAATCGTGCTATGGCCTCGCGGTTTTCGGCCACTATGCACTCGCTGTGGTGCGAGCCGTGGCGGGCGATGAAGTCGATAGCCCGGTCTATGCCGTCCACGGTGGCTATGCTCATTTTATAGTCGAGCCATTCGCGTCCGAAGTCGGCTGCCTCGGCGTGGTGCAGGCGCGGATAGGCCCCGTCGAGGGCGTTGTAGGCTTCGTCGTCGGCATAGATGTCGACGCCCAGGTCGGAGAGCTCGTAGCACAGCGCAGGCAGAGCGTGCAGGCGGTCGCGGTCGATGATGAGGCAGTCGAGGGCGTTGCACACGCTCACGCGGCGCGTTTTGGCGTTTCTCACGATGTCGCGCGCCGTGGCCAGGTCGCCGCTGCTATGGAAATAGGTGTGGCACACGCCGGCCCCGGTTTCGATCACGGGCACGCGGGNGTTGTCGCGCACGTAGTCGATGAGCGCACGGCTGCCGCGCGGGATTATCAGGTCCACCATGTCGCGGGCGTTGAGCAGCTGCGCGGTGGCCTCGCGGCCGTCGGGCAGCAGGATGGCCGCATCGGGGTTGATTCCGGCCTGCTCCAGGGTGGTGCGGATTATTTCGATTGCGGCGCTGTTGGTGCGGGAGGCTTCATGGCCGCCCTTGAGCAGCACCGCGCTGCCGGCCTTGAGGCAGAGGGCGAATACGTCGAAGGTCACGTTNGGNCGCGCCTCGTAGATCACCCCTATCACGCCGAAGGGCACTGAAATTTTTGTAATGGTCATGCCGTTGGGCCGCGTCCATTGCGCCAGCACCTTGCCCGTGGGGGAGGGCAGGGCGGCCACGTCGGCCACCCCGGCTGCTATGTCGGCTATGCGCGAGGGGGTGAGCTCCAGGCGGTCGCGCTTGGGATTGTCGGGGTCCATCGCCCGGAGGTCGAGGGCGTTGGCCTCCAGCAGCGCGGCGGAAGCGGCTTCTATATTGGTCGCCAGTGCTTTGAGCGCGGCGTCTATTCTATCGGCGGGCACGGCCTGCAGCTGGGCTGCGGCACGGCGTGCGAGTTCAAAAGTTTCTTTCATCGGTCTCTGAAAAGGTCGTTTTCGTCCACATAAAGGTAATCGGCATGNATCAGCGGCGCCACGCCCGTGCGTCCTGCCGCAAGTCGTGCTTCGGCGGCGCTGTAGGCCGTGCGTCCCCATGCCACGGTGCTGCCGTCGGGTGCTATCACGCTCACGATGTCGTCGCGGTCAAAGTCGCCCTCCACGTCGGTGAGCCCCACGGCCAGCAGCGATGTGCCACCGCAGCGCACGGCTGCCGCAGCGCCTTCATCCACGTGCATCGAGCCCTTGGCGAAGGTGTCGCTGTGGGCAATCCATTTGCGCAATCCGCTGGGGCGTGCCTTCGCCGGCTTGAANAGGGTGTGGGGCGGCGTGGGCACGTCGGGCAGCAGTAGTCCCGTGAGCACACCGTCGCGCTTGCCGTTGGCAATGACCACGGCTATTCCCTCGGCCGCCACCTTGCGTGCTATGCGGTATTTCGTGGTCATGCCCCCGCGGCCCATCGAGGAGCGTGCGGTGCTGATGTATTCGCTCAGGTCGGTTCCGTGCTCCACGGCTGCTATGAGCTCCGAGCCCTGCTGCGACGGGTCGCCGGTGTATATGCCGTCGATGTTGCTCAGGATGATGAGCGCGTCGGAGTTGGTCATGGTGGCTATCAGGCCCGAGAGCTCGTCGTTGTCGGTGAACATCAGCTCGGTGACGCTCACGGTGTCGTTTTCNTTCACGATGGGCACCACGCCGCTGCGCATCATCACCGAGATGCAGTGCTGCTGGTTGAGGTAGTGGCGCCGAGTGGCGAGGTTTTCCTTTGTCGTGAGCACCTGGCCGCACACCATGCTGTGGTCGCGGAACAGCTCGAAATATCGGTTTATAAGNTTGGCCTGGCCCACGGCGCTGAAGAGCTGGCGGGCCGAAACGTCGTCGAGGCCGGCNGCATCTGTGGTGTGGCGCAGCTCGCTGCGTCCGGAAGCCACGGCGCCCGACGATATCACCACCACCTCGATACCGGCGTGGCGCAGGGCGGCCACCTGGTCTACGATGGCGCTCATGCGCGTGAAGTCGAGCGTGCCGTCGCGGCGCGTGAGCACGTTGCTGCCTATTTTTACGGTTACTCTCATCAGTCAAGCACGAGATTGAATTCTTTAATGAAGTCGCGGAACTGCTCGCTGTCGTCCACCATGTGGCGCAGCAGCTCGGTGCGGTTCCAGATTTCGGGCGAGGGCTCGCCCTCGTCCACTCGCAGTTCCACGGTGAAGTGGTCGTTCATGAGCTTGTCGCGCATATACTCCACCACGCGGGGCATGGCCTCGTTCATCACGTCGAAGAGGGCACCGCTGCTCAGGGTCATCAGCCATCTGTGGGCCTCGATGTGGGTGGGCTTTGCGGCGCTCATGGCCGCGCACACGATGCGTGCGGCCGAGTTCTGGGTGATGTAGCAGTTCCAGAAGTTTTCCACGGCGGCCGGGGTGTAGCTGCTCGTGCGTATCTCGCGGGCAGGGGCCGGAGCCTCGGCCTGGCCGGGNCGGCCCAGGCCTCGCAGCGATAGCGTGTGGCCCACCACGCGTTTTTCTGTGCGTGGTGCCGTGCGTGGTGCCGGTGCCGGTGCGGCGGGGCGATGAGCGGCCGGTGGAGGTGGAGCCTGGGTTGCTGCCGGAGCGGCTTTAGGAGCCGNAGCCGGAGCCGGAGCCGCAGCAGGCGCAGCGGCCGGAGAAAGAGCCTTCAGGCGCCCCTCGCTACCGTTTCCGGTGCTCTTTGCCGGCGAGGGGCTAAATTGTTGGCACAGTTTGATCAGCGTGAGTTCCACGAGCATCTGCTTCATGCCCGAGGTGCGGTAGGTGAGGTCGGCGGTGTTGAGCAGGTCGAGCGCCCGGTAGTAGAACTCGGTGGTGCACTTGGCCGCCACACGGGCCATGGCCGTGCGCGTCTCGTCGTCGGTTTCGAGCAGCGAGGCGGTTTCGGGCTTGGCCGCCACCATGAGGTCGCGCAGGTAGGCTGCCAGCCCGTCGATGAAGAATAGCGAGTCGAAGCCCTTGTCGCGCACTTCTTTGTAGATGAGCAGCGCCGCCGGCACATCACCCGNTGCGAAGGCATCCACCAGGCGCGAGTAGTAGGAATGGTCGAGCTCGTTGAGGTTCTCGATTGTGTGGCGATAGGTGATATTGCCGCGCGACGATGCCGCCACCTGGTCGAAGATGGATAGGGCGTCGCGCAGTGCGCCGTCGGCCTTGCGCGCTATCACGCCCAGCGCGGGCGCCTCGGCGGTGTAGCCCTCGTGGCGGGCCACTGATGCAAGGTGCTGCACGATATCGCCGGTGGTGATACGGCTGAAGTCGTAGATCTGGCAGCGCGACAGGATGGTGGGTATAATCTTGTGCTTCTCGGTGGTGGCCAGGATGAAAATGGCATGAGACGGCGGCTCTTCAAGGGTCTTGAGGAAGGCATTGAAGGCCTGATTGGAGAGCATGTGCACCTCGTCGACGATGCACACGCGATAGCGGCCCTCGGATGGCGGGATGCGGGTCTGCTCCGTGAGCTCGCGCATCTGGTCCACGCCGTTGTTGCTGGCGGCGTCCAGCTCCATTATGTTGAACGAACGGTTTTCGTTGAAGGCGCGGCAGGATTCACACTCGTTGCACGGCTCGCCGTCGGGCGTGCGCCGGGTGCAGTTGATGGCCTTGGCAAAGATGCGTGCGCATGAGGTTTTACCCACTCCGCGCGGGCCGCAGAAAAGGTAGGCGTGGGCCAGCCTGTCGGTGGCCACGGCGTTTTTCAATGTATCTGTGAGGGCCGTCTGTCCCACCACCGACGAGAATGTGCCGGGGCGGTATTTTCGGGCCGAAACAATGTAGTTGTCCATAATGCACAAAGGTAGTGATTTTTTCGCAAATTGAAAAAGAAAAGTTAATGATAAACAAAATCACAAGCATAATGAGCGAAATACAAAAAAATGTATTAACTTTGCACATTATATGTGCGCGCACGTGAGTGCATGGTCCCACATTTATCGAATATTTTTTGAAACAATAATCAATATCGGCTATAAATAAACGCTATGACAAAAACACACGGCATTATTTCCCTATTGGTGCTTGCGGGTTGCATGGCTGCCCTGGGAGGATGCTCGGACGATAGTCCCGAAATCCCCTCGGAAGAGCTCTTCGCCCGCGAGTTTATCAAGAATTACGGCTTGCCCGAAGCCGGCCACACCTGGAGCATGGCGCAAGGCGTGGAAACCTCTGTGAGCATTGAGGGCGTGGACAACGGCACCCTCGAAGTATATACCTGCAATCCCGAGCTGCCCGGTGCCCGCCTCGTGGCCCGTCTGCCCATCGCGGGCGGAAAAGTGCAAGCCCGCGTGCCTCTGCTTGCAGGCACGGAAAAAGTGGTTATGCGCGTATTCGATGCCCACAATACTATCATCGGCGACTATGCCTCCATCCTCTCTGCCCAGAAGAAAATAGATGAGCAGATCACGGTTAATCCCGTGCCCGGCGANGAGTATGCTCCCACCAAAAGGGAGATTGTTCAAACGGTGCTGGCTGTACACCCCGACACGCGAAGTGCATATCACGAGTATTTAAGCGAGCTGCCGAATGAAACTTACNTGGAATTGGGTNAATNTTTATCANANAAGGGTATANANNNNANTNTATGGCCCGTNCNNCAAACGGTTCCTAATCTATACCACCTGGACAATCTGTACTTCGAAATGGGCACGCCCTTGTCGTATAGAAAAACCCTGATGCCGATATTCCAGGAATATGTTAATCCGGAGACGAAAGAGGCNGAAGATGGTGTGTTCAAGGAAGGTGTAAATAATCTTGAGCGATATTACCATCATCATTTGCATGGTAATGTGCTGGACCCCGACGTTACTTTCTGGGTTAACGAAGAAGGTCCCGTCACCATGCAGTGCACCTGGCGAGGAACACAATTGGAAGATTCCTTCGGATATTATTATTATTCAGATGAGGATGATATCACTTCGGAGGATATCTGGAATAATATCCCCAAATTTATTTTTGCCGATGGCGAGACAGTCAAAGAGAAGTCGAATCTCACGCAGATAAGAGANGCCGGCAGAGAGTATCCCGACGATGAGACGGGATGGACTGATATGAACGGAATGGAATGCCCGAATCTACATTATAATTATCCGACTGATGGAGACAACGATGTGATGCTTAGGGGGCGTAAATACTATCTGGCATATTACGGCAAGAATTATGACGAACCTGCATCGTATGTTTTCCCGAAAGGTGTGAAAATCGGTTATTTCCTGNTTCGCGAGNNTNNGGAGAATAGTANGATTTATTTTTCTGACTGNAAAAAGAATTACGAAATTNGTCGACCGTTATATNGGGGAAATNNNGTTCAGGAAGAAGGTCCGTTATTGCGTCCCTTTGCCGCAAAGTTCCGTATGAACAACCGCACGTATGTGGGTTTCGGTGACGAATCCGGCGACTGCGACCTGAATGATATCGTATTCATAGCCGAGAACGTTTATCCCGACCCCGTCGACATCACTCCTCCCGAACTTAAGGACGAGGATCCCGAGGCACAGGTGTGGACTCTCGCATGTGAAGACCTTGGCAACGCCGATGATATTGACTTCAACGACGTGGTGCTCGACGTCACCTACGTGAGCGGCATGCCATTCCTCTCAATCACGCCCCGGGCTGCCGGCGGTGTGCTGGTCACGGATATTCATTTCCGCAAGGGCAGCGACAGTGATTATACATTCCTGGGCGAGATTCACAACATGCTCTCCAANGTGTACTCCTCCACTCCCGCAGAGCAGCAGCCCATGCTCAACACACTGAGGGATAGTCACGAGGTGGATCCTGCCACGGTGAAATCCATAACGGTGTCCGTTCCTGCCGACTTTGATTTCACCGANCCCGTAAATGGCTTCATGGCGCGCATCAAGATTACTACCCGCGGATTTGATCAGAAATATTCCGATGCCAAGGAAGTAAAGGCATATACNGAGGTGACCGGCACCACCGTGCCGCAGATGCTTCTGCTCCCGGGTGGCTGGCGATGGCCTGAAGAACGCCGCGATATCAAGAGGGCTTATCCCGGCTTTGCCGACTGGGTGAAGGATATAAATGCAACGGATTGGGTGGGCACGNGCCTCTCCGGCTACACCGTGTCGCACCGTCCCGGCTTGTGCGATCATTGATTCGCGTTGTCCCAAACCATAGCTCGCCCCGTCGATTCACTTTCGGCGGGGCGAGTTTCTTTTTCCACGATTTTCTATGGGCTCAAA
The DNA here is from genome assembly GCA_014801485.1 of Bacteroides sp. GTDB lineage: Bacteria > Bacteroidota > Bacteroidia > Bacteroidales > Muribaculaceae > CAG-873. Next base: position 78,628 of record JAAVEC010000002.1, on the reverse strand, counting down.
AATCGCTCCTACAATCGTGCTTCTGCACTGNGCTGCTAATCAGTGCAGTGCGCGCACTTCTNCCACATTCGAGCCGGTGAAGGCGAAAATGTGGTAGTTTATTGCATGAGGGCATCGTAACTTTGCAGTGTAGAATCACAAACGCCCCGTGAGCTCAGGGCGTTCCCCGGCCGGGATTTTACACACACACGCACCGAGATTATCAACCCTATTAGTTAACCNTTTAATCTACTTTNCTATCCGCATGTTTCATCATTCATCCCATCGTCCGCGCGACGAACCCTTCAGCACCGGGCCGCTTCCGCAAGTTCCGACAATAGCGCTTCCTCGAAGCTACGGAAAACGCCCCACACCCCNAAAAGCTTAACGCCATATTCTCTACAATATGCGGCAGTGTGCCATGGGCGCTGCCGCACTTATGAAAATAGTATAAAGGCTTCTCCACAAAAGAGCAAGCACGGACAGGCCGTGCTTGCTCTTTTGTGGTTCTTTCGTAGGCCGCGTAGTGGGCGGCCGCTTTATTACGGGCGGTCGAGGTGCACGTCCATCTGGGGGAAGGGGAAGCTCACGCCCGATGCGGGGAGCTCGGTGTAGATGCGCTCGTTGATCTGGTAGAACACGCTCCAGTAGTCGTCGCGGTGCACCCATGCCCTTGCCTTGAGGTTCACGCTGCTATCGGCCAGCTCAGTCACTACGATCGAGGGCGAGCGGTCCACTTTGGGCAGCTTGGCAATGATTTTGGGGTCGATGGAGGCATTCGCCCATATCACTTCGGGGCGTTTTTTCTTCGTGAAGATGCGTCCAAGCCATCCGGGCTTTTTGTCGGCGGCGGCCGGGTCGGAGCCTTCTTCCACGGCTTTTTCTTCTTCCTTGGCCGCGCGCTCCATGCGTGCGTCTTCCACGTATTGCTTCACGATGCGCGAATCGGAGCGCAGGATTTCCAAGATGGCATTGCGGGCGGTGTCCACGCTGTCGCCGTAGCTGATGCTCACGGGCCAATCCACGCGGCGGTAGTCTTCGCGGTTCCAGTTGGATATGTTGCCGGTGCTCAGCGAGCCGTTGGGCAGGATCAGGCTTTTGTTGTCGAAGGTGTTGATGATGGTGTGGAAAATCTGTATCTCCTTCACGGTGCCGGCATAGCCCTGGGTTTCGATATAGTCGCCCACGCGATAGGGCTTGAGCAGCAGGATGAGCACGCCGCCGGCAAAGTTCTGCAGGGTGCCGCTCAGAGCCATGCCTATGGCCACGCCGGCCGAGGCGAAGATGGCGATGAACGACGACGTCTCTATGCCCAGAATACCTATCACCGTGACGATGAGGATGAAGTAAAGAAGCATGCTCACGAGGCTGAGCAGGAAGGTGCCCAGCGACTGGTCGATGTGGCGGCGTATGAAGATGGATGTGAGCAGGCGGTGGAGCCTGTTGATGATGAACCGTCCCACGTAGAACACCAGGATGGCGATGGCCAGGTTGATGGCCAGCTTCACGAGGCCGCTCACGACGGCGTTCAGGAGTTCGTCTACGGGCATCGACTTGAGCATGCCCAGCTCTTCCTTGACGCTGGGCACTGAATCCGGCAACGCGGCCGGCGCTATATTTTGAAGAAAAATCATCTTATTTATGGTTTAATGCCAGGGGAGCATGGAGGCAACGTCGGTGGTCCATTGCAATTGGTCGTAGCCGCTGCTTGAAATGGACGCTTCCGAGGCTGGGATGCGCGTGCTCAGGCCGCAGTGGGTGCTGATGGTGAGTGAATTGAAGATGGCAGGGGTGGCTGCTTTGTAGGTCACGGCCCGGGCTGCGGCCTGCTCCCATTGGGCTGTGGCCTCGGCCGAGGGGGAGATGAGGGTCACGAAGTGGGCCAGGTCGTAGTAATGGCTCGTGGAGCTTCGCTCAAAGGATTGAGGCAGCACGCCCTGGGGCAGCTCGCGTGCATCGGCATATACACGGCGCGTGGCCAGGGCCAGATCGTCGAGGGCCGAGGTGTCGATCACGCTTATGGTGCAGGTGCGCTTGCTGCCCTGAAGACCGTCGTAGTAGCCGAAGGTGGCGGCGGCAGCGGCTTCCATATCGCCGCGCAGCAGGTGGCCCAGAGTGAGGTCGTAGGGCATGCCGCTCTTGGGGAGCTCCGTGGCGCTGCCCACGATGGTCTTGGCAACGTGGCGCAGCTCATATACCACTTCCACGCCGGCCATGAAGCAGCAGTCGAAGTAGATGAAGTCGAAGCTCGCGCTCTCCAGGGCCCGGGCGAGGGATGTCACGTTCATGCAGCGGCCGCGGTCGTAGCCGTAGCTGCGCAGCGGTGCCCGCTCGCTCAGGCCGTTCTCCAGCCATCCCGTGCCGTGGCTCCAGAGCACGAGCCCGTAGCTGCGGGCGGGNGCAAGGGTGGCCATGTCGTCAAATATCTGCGTCATGCGCGATATGGTCACGGGCGATTCGGAATCGTCGTAGACGAGCAGGGTGTCGATAGAGCCATCGGTGTGCAGCTCCTTGAGCATGCTGCGGCCCGTGGGGGCCTGGTGCATGATGAGCACGCGGTGGCCCGGCGTGATGGCTCCGGCAGCGGCGGCGGTGCGCATCTCCGAGATGTCGGCCATGTCCCAGCCTTCATCGCCCAGATCGTTGTTGGCCACCATGTAGACGAGTAGCGTGCGATCCACGGGGGTGGGCGGCGGACAGGTGGGCAGGGGTTCGTCGTTGTGGTTGCCGCACGCAGCGAAGATGCAACCCAAGGCCGCACAAATTATGTGGATATGGAGGAGATTCAGTTTCATGATACAAAATTAACGTTTTCGGCGCTAAAAACTTGTGTCGCGAAGCCGAAAATTATGCAAAGAAAAGCGCCCGTGCATTGCGCGAGCGCTTTTCGTATGTATTGTCAGTTTCTTTTTCTTGGTTTAGAAGCCACCCCAGCGGCAGGCGATCTGCTGAAGGCTGTTGCAACCGATGGTGCGGAAATCGGTGATCATGTTGAAGCGGCAGTTGATGTAGGTGAGGTTGCTGTCGAAGCTTACGTCAAGCATGGTGAGCTCGTTGTTGTTGCAGAGCAGACGCTGCAGGAAGGTCTGGTTGCTGAGGGTGAGCGAGGTGAGGTCGTTGTAGGAGCAGTCTACGAAGAGGAGCTGCGGGCAACTTTCCACGGTGAGCGAGGTGAGGTCGTTGTAGGAGCAAACGAGGTCGAGCAGGTTCTTGCAGTTGTTCACGGCCAGTTCCTTCATGTTGTTGTCGGTGCAGAGGAAGGTGCTGAGCGAGGGCAGGTTGCTCACAACCATGTTGCTGATTTCGTTGTCGTCTACGTTGATGTTGGCCAGGTTGGGCACACCGCTGAGGGTGAGGGTGGTGAGCTTGTTGTAGCCGGCATAGAGGTTCTTGAGCTCGGTGCAGTTGGCCACGCTCAGGTTTTCGAGATGGTTGCCCAGCACGTTGGCGGTCTTCAGGGTGGCGGAGTTGCTCAGGTCGAGCGATACGAGGTAGTTGTTGGCGAGGTTGAGGGTCTCAAGCACGGGCATGTTGCTCATATCGATGTCGGTGAGACGGTTGTTGTTGGCGGCGAGCTTGCTGATCGAGGGGCAGCCTTCCACGCTGAAAGCGGTGAGCTGGTTGCGGGATACGTTGAGGTCGGCGAGAGCTGCGTTGCCGGTAGCGTTCACGGCGGTGAGCTTATTGCGGGAAACGTCTACCTTGGTGAGGGCGGAGAATCCGTTGAGGTCGAGCGAGCCGGCGATTTTCTTATCTTTCCAGTCGATNGCGGTCACGTGGCCGTTCTCTACGGTGACGCCTTCCCAGCTTGAGGGGTCGTTTGCGTTGGTGATTTTCAGAGCTTCGGCGTTGGTTGCGGCTTCTGCGGCGGGCTGATTGAGGAAAGCCTTGAGCTGCTTGAGCTCGTTCTTGTTGACGTTCTGGGCGAACATGGTGGCGCTGCCTAAAGCAATGGCAAGCAATAATGCGATTTTTTTCATATTGAGAATAATTTAGAGTGTTGTTTTTCTGTTGTTTCGCTTTTGTACTATTCTAACAAGTGATATTAAAAAAAGGTTTTGAAAAAATCGATTTTTTTTTGAAAATAGGTGAAATAGGTTGCTTTTTTTCATGGCCCTGCAGTGCGGCGAGGGCCTGAATGCAATCATTGTTTATATACGCGCGCGCGAAAGGCGAAGTCTTTGCAGGGAGGAGTGAGGTCTATCTCGCCCGATACCAGCAGGCCGTTTCGCACCACGGCGCCTGCTGCCGGCGATGCGGGCGATGGAATCACGTCGAGAGCGGCGATGACGTCGGGCGCGAGGTAGCGGCTGAATTCCAGGGCCACGAATCCCATGGTGTGGCGCAGGTTGAGCTCCACTGTGGCGTCGATCATGCCACGGGAGGTGACGAGCATATCCACTCCGAGGGCACCGCGGTAGCCCGGCACTACTTGCGGCAGCACACGCGCCAGGGCGACGGCCAGGGTGTCGACGCGCCCGGCTCCGGCCGCATCTTCCACGATAGCGTGCAGGCGTTGCTGCGAGGCCACGGTGTTGGATGTGTAGCCTCCGCGGGGCGTGGTGGCGAAAACCGATATGCCGCGGAAAGAGGCTGCGCCGTGCCCGTCGAGTTCATAGAGCAGGGCAAAGTCGAGCATCTTGTCGTGCTCGGGCTCAAGCATCACCGAACCCTGGCGGCGTATTATTCCGGCACACTGCTGCACGAAAGTGTGCCGCGGCATCGAACTGCTGCGCACGAGGCCGCGACCGCTGCAGCTCCATGGCGCTTTGGCTATCACGGCGGGGCGGCTGTCGAGGTAGTTTTCCACGGCGGCTGCGTCGCGGGCTTCCGTGGCTGCTTCCGTGATCGGAAACGGCAGCAGCGGTGCCAGGGCCGCGTGCAGTGCGGCGGCAGTGCGGCGGTGGGAGAGCTCCCGCAGATGGGCGAGGGCACGGTCGTCGGGCATCTGAGATAGCGGGTATCCGGCATTCTCAAGCGCACGCCGCGACGCTGCCGACCATCCCCAGGGCGATGCTTCAAGCGAAGCGTCGGAGTGGTCGTAGACGTCTACATCTATAATATTAAAGCGACGGCAGATCTCGGTGTACCATCCGTTGTGGAGCCCGGAGCACACGAAGCGGTCGCCGGGCCGGCCCATCCACAGAGGCAGGGCCTCGCCGGCACGGTGCAACGCGCGCGCGGCCGGCGGAGGGGTGTAGGAGGCTACGCCCGCAGCCAGCGCGAGGTCGTTTTCGGGGAAGTACATCAGGAGTCGTGGAGCCATGCCGCAAATATAATAAAAAACGTTGAACAATACCACTATCTCGCTCGTTATTAATGAAAAGAAAAAATTCATCAAAAAACTGCTTTATTTTATGAGAATCTCCAAGACTATCCTTGCATGCGGCGTGGCTATGACCGCAGCTCTNTCGGCAAGCCCTTGCTCGCGTGTCACCTATATGGCGGCCGATACCACCGAAGTGATGGTGGGCCGCACCCTCGACTGGCGCACGCCCATCCCCACCAANCTTTATGTGTATCCCGCAGGAATCACNAAGGAAGGAATGCCATCTGGCCCCACCTACAACTGGACGTCGAAGTACGGCTCGGTGCTGGCCGTGAGCTACGACGGCGGCGTGACCGAGGGCATGAACGAATGTGGCCTGGTGATGAACGGCCTCTTCTGCAAGACCGGCCAGTACCGCACGGAGACNAATGCTCCCGAGGGCACGCCCGTGATGAGCCTGGCCGTGCTCGTGAGCTACTTCCTCGACAATTTCGCTACGGTGGATGAGGCCTACGACTGGTTNCTGAAAAATGATTTCGCAATCTCCGGAAAGACTTTCGACGGTGGCACCGTGTCGCAGCTGCACTGGGCCATCACCGATGCCACCGGCAACACAATGGTGATTGAATACGACCACGGCGACGTGAAGCTCTACAAGGGCCGCGAGCTGCAGGTGCTCACCAACGATCCCGGGCTGCCTCAGATGCAGGCAATCAATGCCTATTGGGAAGGCGTGGGCGGCACCAATATGCTGCCGGGAACGGTGCGCTCGTCGGACCGCTTCGTGCGCGCTTCNTTCTTTATCCACCACACACCCACCGACCTCAAGGGCATGGAAGCCGTATCGGCTCTGTCGACGGTGATGGCCAACGTGAGCGTGCCCTACGGCTACAATATCCAGGGCGAGCCCAACGTGTCGATGACGCAGTGGCGCAGCATCGCCGATCTTAAGAACAAGGTGTACTACTTCCGCTTCGCCGACACTCTGGGCAACTTCTGGATCGACCTGAGCCGCCTGATGCTCACGCCCGGCTCGCCCGTGCTCAAGCTCGACACGTCGAAATACCGTGCAGTCTACGGCTGCGTAAACGACAAGCTCCAGACCACGCAGCCTTTCAGCCCGATGTGGTAAAAGCAAAACAACGCACACACTCATACACAAGCTACCCCTCTGCGCCCGGGCGCAGAGGGGTAGCTTGCTTCGTCGAGGGGGAGGGGACGGGGGTTATTTCTCGGTGGCGTGATACTCCACAAGGCCGGGGATGGAGCTGCGCACGGCCTTTGCGATGCTCACGCCGAAATCGGCGGCGGCGCGTTCGAGGATGTCGCGGTAGACCACGCATGTGGAGCCCACGAAGCACAGGGGCATATCATGAAAGTCGTAGGCGGCGATATTGCGCGTGAAGAAACGCATGAACGCGGCGTAGATGAGCTGATACACATAGGGATTGTCGGTGTGCTCGGCCAGGAAGCGAGAGTAGCGTGCCAGAGCTCGCGAGGGCATTGGCGAGGAGTACACTTCGTCTACCAGCACGTTTGGCGTCACGGCGAAATGCTCGAAGAATGCCTTGGTGAGCTGTGCGGGTGCNATNCCCTTGAGGGCGTCGGCGATGAAGCGCTTGCCCATATAGGCGTTGGAGCCTTCGTCGCCCAGGATGAAGCCCAGGGGGCGCACGTTCTGCACGATTTCACTTCCGTTGTAGTAGCAGGAGTTGGATCCGGTGCCCAGGATGCATGCAAGGCCGGGCTCGCGCACGAGCAGACCCCGGGCGGCTCCCAGGAGGTCGCTTTCGACGGTAACGGGCGTCTTGAACTGCGCCACGAGCGACGAGCTGATGATCTTGCTTTTGTCGGCCGGCCCGCATCCGGCGCCGTAGAAATGCACGTGATCCCAGCGGCGGCGGAAAAAAGATTCCGGCAGCTCAAGGCGGATGCTGTGGGAGATTTCGCGGCGCGACTGGAAATAGGGGTTGAGGCCGGAAGTGAAAGCTTGTTCCACCACGCGGTCGCCGTCGACCAATACCCATTCAGTGCGTGTAGTGCTGCTGTCGGCTATTATTTTCATGATAGGTGTGCCGTAATTTATATTTAAGGTAAAATATATTTGAGCATATTGTTTTTCAGATGTTGAGCTGATTGGCGAGCGTGATGCTGCGGGTGGGGTAGACGTGTTCGAGGCGGTCGAGCACCTTGAGGGTGTCGATGCCCTCGCGCAGGAGCACCACGAGGTTGAGATTGGTGATGTGGCGCTCGTAGTCGTAGGTGAGGTAGAAGCTCTTGAGCTGCGCGCCGGCGTCTTTAAGGGCCAGGCGGAAAGGCTCGATATCGGGAATGATCACCGTGGATTCTATGCGGATGATGCGCGAATCGGCTCCCATGGAGGTGACGTGCTCGATACGCTCCACCTGCACCAGCACTATGAGAATGAGCACGGTGGCCACGATGCTTATGACGTAGAGTCCCACACCCACACCCATGCCTATGGCTGCCACCATCCAGATGCCTGCAGCGGTGGTGAGACCTCGCACCGAGCCTTTCATCTGAATGATGGCTCCGGCGCCCAGAAAGCCCACGCCGCTGATCACCTGTGCGGCGATGCGGCCGGGGTCGCCGTTCTTGAGTCCCAGATACTCCTGGGGCACGTATATGCTTATGATCATGGCCAGNGTGGCACCCATGCAGATGAGCGAGAAAGTGCGCACTCCGGCGGGCTGTCCCTTGCGCTTGCGCTGGATGCCCACGGCGCATCCCAGGAGCATGCTCAGCACCAGCTTGAACACGGCACCTGCGGTGGTGACGTCGTCGCTCATCACGGCAGCATATATATCGGAGAGAAACGCAATCATGGCGGCGCTACGTTTTAGCCCAGGGTGAAGGTGCGGCGCACGAGGCGGTAGTTGTCGGCGAAGAGCTCCACGGTGTATTCTCCGGGAGTGAGAGCCGTGTTCACATCCCAGTAGATGGTGACACCGCCTATTTCCTCGCCTGCGTATTCGATGGTGCGCTTGGCCGAGCAGGGCACGGAGCCGCCTTCAAAGCTGAAGTTGCCGCCGCCTTCGAGCAGCTGGCCGCTGGGGGAGATGATGCGCAGGTAGATGGTCTTTTCGCCCACGGGCGTGGAGTTGTTCTGGGGGATGGTGAACGACACCTTGAGCTGCGTGGCCTTCGCCACTTTCTTTTCGGCGCGCCCCTTCTTGTTGAGAGCCGTGAGCGAAAGTCCCGTGACGTTGAGTTTCTCGGCCAGCGTCATGCGCTCGCTGAGCACCTCGTTTCGGCGCGAGGTCTCGGCCACCTGCGAATTGAGGCGCTGGTTCTGCGACTTGATTTCTTCGTTCTCGGTGCGCAGGGCCTGGTTTTCCTTGTTGAGGCGGTCGATTTCTTCCACGTAGTGGCGGAGGAGTCCGCGCAGGGTGTCGATTTCGCTGCGCAGCTTGGCAATTTCGGCCGAGCTCTTGCGTCGCTCGCTCTTGAGCTCGTTCTGGAGCTGCTCCACCTGGAGGCGTGCGGCCTCGTATTTCTCAGCCAGGGCACGCTTCACGGAGTCGTCCTGGATGAACTGGCGCGAGTTTTCAAACTGCGCGAACTCGCGGTCGAGGTTTTCAAAGTCCTGCTCCAGCTGCATCTGCTCCATGTCGAGCTGCTGCTGCTCCACGAGGGCCCGCAGTTCTTCGCGCTCCTTATTCTGGGATGCAGCATTGAATATCATCCAGCCGCCGATACCCAGCGCCACTACAGCGAGGGCTATAATGGCAATCATCACAATCAGGCTTGACTTGCTGCGTGGCTTGCGCACTTCCACCTCGTCGATTTCAAAACCGTCTTTGTCGGAAAAATTCTTATTGATGCTCATCTGTTCTTATTTTACATACAAAATTAGATAATATCGGCCGATGAAACAAATTTTGACGAAAAATATGGTTTGATAAAGCCGGATATTGAAAAAAAGCATTAATTTTGCAGCGTTAATCAACTCCAATAATCAATTTCCTAATAAAGACAATTATGGCATACGTTATTACCGACATCTGCGTTGCTTGCGGCACCTGCCTGCCCGTTTGCCCCGTGGAGGCTATCTCCGAGGGCGAAATCTACCACATCGATCCCGATACCTGCATCGAGTGCGGCTCGTGCGCTGAGGTGTGCCCCACCGGCGCTATCAATCCTCCCGCATAAGGCGGCAAGCATATCATAACAAGACGGCGCATCCCCCCGGGGATGCGCCGTCTTAGTATTCAGACCCGGTTCCCCAATATTTGTTAACGCTGAGGTGGTCAAGCGTTATGCAGATGTGTTCGCGCAGTGAGGGAGCAATGCGGTTGCATTGTGACCGAAACAAGCGGACGCATCTGCATGACGATTGGCCGTGGCAATGGAAACTTATGCCACGGATAAATAAGAATAATGATGTATATGTAAGGATTTCGGGGGGGCGAGTTGGATTATACAAACCTCAACATAAACATTGCGCAGGCTGCCATCGCAATTNCTTTTNAAGNGTGAAGGAATTGTTCGTAGTTTCTGTTTANTCGCCTGAAAGATTCAAGGCACGAAAATGTTCGTTCCACAACNCACCTGCCGTTAAGGGGTTTGAATTGCGATGTGCCGAAATTACCTTGTGAAGCTCTTGCAGCCGCATTCAGTTCTTGCGTCAGACAATCGAAAAATCCGGTTGATAGCCATTTACGGTAAAATTTATATACCATACGCCACCGGGGAAAGTAATTAGGCAGCAGTCGACATTGACACCCTATTTTGATCAGGAAAAACAAGGCATTGAGAATATCAAATATATCTGCCTTTGACTTAGTTTTGAAAATTTCAGGAAAATTATCTAANATATAGTTACGTTGCGTAAGTGTCATGTCAGTATTAAATCCCAATTTATCCTAACATGTTATAGCGGGTTACAATCATATAACAGAATTTAGGTGCTTGTTATTGTGTGACGGGCAGAAAGTTACCTTACTACCGCATCTNGCCGGCGCTTTTTGCCTTGTTCTTCAGTCACGTAGCTACGGCTNCGCTCCTTCATCACAAGACAAAAATCTCGCGGCGATATGCGTCCTCAGCGTTAACAAATATTGGGGAACCGGGTCTCAGTCGAGNAATCTGGACGTGAGGCCGCCGTAGGCGTCGATGCGGCGGTCGCGCAGGAAGGGCCACCAGCGGCGCACCTGCTCGCTGCGGTCCATGTCGATNTCGACGATGGCGAGGTCTTCGGANNGGGCAGGGGCGCGATAGAGGAATTCGCCTTGCGGGCCNGCCACGAAGCTTGAGCCCCAGAAGGTGATACCNCCNGTGGCTCCGGAAGGGTCGGGCTCGTGGCCCACGCGGTTGACGGTGACTACGGGCAGGCCGTTGGCNACGGCGTGGCCCCGCTGCACGGTGGTCCATGCCTCGCGCTGTCGCTCCTGNTCCTGAGGCGTGTCGCTGCTCTCCAGNCCTATTGCCGTGGGGTAGATGAGAATCTGCGCGCCGGCNAGTGCCATGAGGCGCGCGGCCTCGGGNTACCACTGGTCCCAGCACACGAGCACGCCCAGGCGNCCCACGGAGGTGTCGATGGGGCGGAAGCCCAGATCGCCGGGCGTGAAGTAGAATTTCTCATAATATGCCGGGTCGTCGGGGATGTGCATCTTGCGGTATCGGCCGGCCACGGAGCCGTCGGCCTCCAGCACCACAGCCGTGTTGTGGTACAGCCCGGCCGCCCTGCGCTCGAAGAGTGACGTCACGAGCACCACGCCGCATTCGCGNGCGAGCTGCGAGTAGAATTCGATGGCGTCGCTGCCGGGGTTGATGTCGACGGCCAGGTTGCAGGTGTCNACGTTTTCCGTCTGGCAGAANTAGAGCGAGTCGTGAAGCTCGCGGTTGACGATGAGGCGTGCGCCGGCGGCGGCGAGCTCGCGCACGGCCTCGGCTATGCGGAGGCGGTTCAGGGCGGTATCGGCNCAGTTGCTCTGCTGGATGATTCCGGTGCGTAGTATCTTACTCATGTGTGGGGATTGCTTGGGGTGGAAATTGCATGGTGGCGCAGTGCAGGGANCCGTGCTGGCGGATGAGCGCGCGGCAGTCGACGGGCACAATTTCGTAGCCATCGAAGGCAACGCGCATGGTGTCGCAAGCCAGGCGGTCTTTNCGTGGCTGGCCGTAGACGGGCATGAGGATGGCGCCGTTCAGGGGCAGGAAATTGGCATAGGTGGCNGGAAGGCGCTCGCCGTCTTCGTCGTANATGGCGTCGGGGAGCGGCAGTTCTATAAGGTTGTAGGGTTGTCCGTCGGACGTGCGCAGTTCNTGAATCTGCATCTTCATGGCCTGNAGCTGNTAGAAATGCTCGTCGGAAGGGTCGTCGCAGGCNGTGTAGATGATGGTGTCGTNGGGTGCCAGGCGCGCGAGNGTGTCGATGTGGCTGTCGGTGTCGTCGCCGGCAAGGGCTCCGTAGTCGAGCCAGAGCACGCGCGATGCGCCCAGCGTGTGCTNGAGCTGTTCTTCAATCTGCGCGCGGTTGAGGTCGCCGTTGCGGCAGGCCGACATCAGGCAGGCCGACGTGGTGAGAATCGTGCCCCGTCCGTCGCTGTCGATGCTTCCTCCCTCCAGCACGAAGCCCAGGCGGTTGTCGTAGGTGCCCGTGATGGCTCCGGCGCGGATGAGTGCGCGTGTGGCCATGTTGTCGAGGCATGAGGCGAATTTCAGGCCCCAGCCGTTGAAGCAGAAGTCGTGGAGGGTGGGGNGCCCGGCGTGGTCGAGGGTGGTGATGGCACCGTAGTCGCGCGTCCAGGTGTCGTTGGTGTCGATGCTCACGAAGGTCTTGCGGTGGTGGNGCACGNCGGCAAGTGCGCGGCGGGCATCATCGAGGCNGGGCCCNGCCACNATCACGCGTGCTCTTGCGGCAATGGCATGCGCCAGGGCGTTGTAGCACTCGTGCACTTCGGGCAGCATCGGTGCCCAATCGGTGGCTTCGTGGGGCCATGCGATGAGCACGGCTTCCTGNGGCTCCCATTCGGCAGGCAGCCGAGTGGCAGCCGNGGTGCCGGAATGTTCAGGCTTCGTCGTCATAATCAGTGAGGGTGTCCAGCAGGCCGTTCTGCGAGTCGAGATATTCCTCGCAGTAGTCGAGGAATCCGCGGCGCTCGGTGCTTCCGTTGTCGCGGCACCATTCCCGGTATAGCGTGTGGAGCTCGCGGTCGTCGGCAATAGCGCGCTTGAATTCGGCTTCGGCTATATCAATGCTGCCGGCTTGTTGCAGGATTTGTTCAAAGTACTGCGTGATGTCGAATGCTTCTTTCATAATCGGGCCAAATATAGGCAAAAAGCATTATAGTCACGCAATTAAGATAGTTATATAAAGTTAAAATCCGCACGCCGGAGTTCCGGAGCGCGGATTTTTTATTTTTCTGAAGNNGTGTGTCTTCTTATTCGGCAACGACTTCGAAGGGGATTTCTACGCTCACTTCCTTGTGGAGGTTGATAGTGGCGGTGTAGTTGCCCACTTCCTTTACGGCCTTCTTGAGCTCGATAGCCTTGCGGTCGATGTTGTGGCCGAGCTTTTCGAGAGCCTCTGCGATCTGGATAGCGTTGACAGAACCGAAGATGGTGCCGGTGGCGCTGGTCTTGGCGCCGATGGTGAGGCTAACGCCTTCCAGGCTTGCAGCGAGAGCTTCGGCGTCGGCCTTGATTTTGGCGAGCTTGTGGGCGCGCTGGCGCTGGTTCTCGGCGAGCACCTTGAGAGCCGAAGGAGTGGCTACAACGGCCTTTCCGGTGGGGATGAGGTAGTTGCGGCCGTATCCGTCTTTTACTTCCACGACGTCGTCCTTGTATCCAAGGCCGTGTACGTCTTCTTTGAGAATGATTTTCATATCAGGATTCCTTTAGCTTGTTTTTACTTCATCAGGTCGGTAACGTAGGGGAGCAGAGCCAGATGGCGGGCACGCTTTACGGCCTGAGCCACACGACGCTGGAACTTCAGCGAGGTGCCGGTGATACGGCGGGGGAGGATTTTGCCCTGCTCGTTGAGGAACTTCTTGAGGAATTCGGGATCCTTGTAGTCGACGTACTTGATGCCGCTGCGCTTGAAACGGCAGTATTTTTTCTTCTTAACGTCTACGCTCATGGGNGTGAGGTAGCGGATTTCGGATTGAGCTTGTGCCATGATTTAGTCCTCCTTTGCTTCAGTGTTGGCTACTTCGGGTTTCTGTGCCTTGAGGTTGCGACGCTTTGCAGCGTATTCGGCGGCGTACTTGTCCTGACGGAAAGTGAGGAATCGGAGCACGCGCTCGTCGCGACGATAGGCNGTTTCGAGTTTCTTTACCACGTCGGTGGCACCGTCGAACTCAAGGAAGCAATAGAAGCCTGTGGACTTCTTTTGGATGGGATAAGCGAGCTTGCGCAGGCCCCATTCTTCGGTGTTCACAATCTGCGCACCGTTGTCGGTGAGCACTTTGCTGAACTTTTCTACCGCTTCCTTCATCTGAACATCAGACAAAACGGGAGTTAAAATGAAAACGGTTTCGTAAAGCATTGGTTTACTTTATGTTGGGTGAATATTATGTAGCTGGCTGTAAAAGCCGGGTGCAAAGTTACGTTTTTTTNGTTAAAGTCCCAAAAAAATCGGTGATTTTCTTTNGGGGTCAATTCATGACCACTCCGGGAAATCCCGCTACGGGTGCCGCATAGGCGCGGGCAAATTGCCGCAGGCGGGCCAGGGTGTCGGGACGGGGGCTTGGGTTGCTTGACGGCATGGGGAGAGAAGTGGNGGNTTTAAGGTGCGCTCTGACGCCTGGAGTAGAGGTTTTGCTCATAGGCAATACATGTGATGATGGGGGTTGGAGACAGTTTTTCGTTGTTATGCATTACTAACGCCCGGAATCGTGATTTATTGCGTGGCGTGAGATAAAAATGTTAATAAAATATATTTATATTGTGTAAGCCGATTTTTTATTGTAATTTTGCATCGGTAAAACAGCGCCCGGCAGGGCGCGAGGTGTTCCGAAGGTACAAATATAACTCATAACTAAACAAATCAGCCTATTGCACACAGCTACTCTAAACCAATTAAAACAAGATTAGAATGCTATCATTAAAGACGTTGACCGACGATATGCTGGTCGCATCTTACGCACAAGGCAATAACGAGGCTTTTGACGAACTGCTTGCACGGCACCAGACGCGCATCTACAACTATATACTGATGATGGTGAAAGACGAGGATGTGGCCAACGACATATTCCANGACACATTCGCCAAAGTGGTGACCACCGTGAAGCAGGGCCGCTACACCGAGAGCGGCCGGTTTGCGGCGTGGCTCACCCGCATAGCCCGCAACCTGATCATCGATATGTTTCGCCAGGAGAAAAGCCAGGCGAAGGTGTCGACTGATGCATCGGACGTGGATATACTCAATCGCCGCGAATTCAGCGACGGCACGATTGAAGACGATATCGTGGATGTGCAGATACGCGACGACGTGCGCTTCCTTCTGCGTCAATTGCCCCAAAACCAGCGTGAGGTGCTCGTGATGCGATATTATCGCAATCTCAGCTTCAAGGAAATAGCCGCGGCCACGGGTGTGAGCATCAACACGGCACTGGGTCGTGTGCGCTACGCCATCATGAACATGCGCCGCATGGCTGCNGAACGAAACATCGAACTTACGCGGTAAGATTCGACAAATCTCTACATGGAACAAATCACTCACTATATCACGCGGATAGCCGACACGCTCGGCGGGTATCCGCTGTTTTTTCTTCTGATAGGCGGCGGCCTGTATCTGTTTATCAGTTCGGGCATGGTGTCGCTTCGCCGGCTGCCGCATGCCGTGCGTGAGCTGCGTCGCAAGGGTTCGCCCGACGGCNGCGGCCAGATCAGTTCGGCTCAGGCGCTTGCCTCCACGATAGGNGCCACGGTGGGCCTCGGCAGTATAGCCGGCGTGGCCATAGCGCTGGTGCTGGGTGGCCCCGGCGCCATCTTCTGGATGTGGGTGAGCGCAGTGCTGGGCATGTGCACGAAGTATCACGAGGGNGTNCTCACCACGATGTTCAAGGGCCGCGACGACAAGGGCGTGCCCCAGGGCGGAACGATGCACATCATCGAGCGCGGGCTGGGCCCGCGATGGACGCCTCTGGCCAAGTTCTTTGCGATAGCAGGCATGTTCGGCACGCTGTGTATAATGAATGCCAATCAGCTCACCGAGGCCTTCATGAGCACATTCACCACGCCTGACGGCGTGGCATCGAGCGGTGTGCTCACGACCGTGGGAGGCACGCTCGGGCTGGCCAACGACCAGGCGTTCAAGCTGCTCTTCGGCTGCGCCGTGTGCGTGGTGGTGGCGCTGGTGATATTCGGCGGCATCCGCCGTATNGCCACAGTGGCGTCGGTGCTCGTGCCCTTCATGGTGGGCCTTTATTTCGTGATGGTGCTTTATATCATCCTCACCAATATCCACGGCGTNCCGGCCGTGGTGGGNCGCATNTTCAGCGAGGCCTTCAGCCTGCGTGCCGGCTTCGGCGCGTTNATAGGCATCGCCATAATAGGCGCGCGGCGCGCGGCGCTCGTCAACGACGCCGGCATAGGCACGGCCACGCTCATGCANGGAGCCTCGCGCAACGAGAATCCCGTGCGCGAGGGCCTNATNGCCATGCTCGGTCCCAGTATCGACAGCGGCCTCGTGTGCACCCTCACGGCCATAGCCATCCTGCTGTGCGGCAATATCGACGTGGACGGCGTGCAGGGGCTTCAGGTGGCCGTGGGCGCCTTCAGCAACGCCATTCCCGGCGGCGAGTATATGCTGATGCTCGTGGTAGCGTGNTTCGCGCTGTCGTCGATGTTCAGCTATTCGTTCTACGGGAGCACCTGCGCATCGTATCTTTTCGGCAGCCGTGCGGCNGTGTGGTATCGTCTGGTGTTTATCCTCTCCATGGTGCTGTTTGCCATGATTCCTCTGGAGGCNGCTGTGGGNGTGTGCGACCTGTTCTATGCCCTCATGGCATTCGCGACCATGACCACCGTGATAATCCTGAGCGGCCACGTGCGGCGCGCCACGCGGGCNTATTTCGCTAAAGAATCAGAAAAATAATCGTTATGCTTAATTATATCGTGTGGGACGCCAGCCCCGAAATCATCACCTGGCCCGTGACCGTGCGCTGGTACGGTCTGATGTTTGCAATCGGTTTCTGGATAGGCTTCAATGTGGTGGCCCGCATGTTTCGCCGCGAAGGCGCNCCCGAGAAGTGGATGAGCTCTCTCCTGATATATGTGGCNGTGGCCACGGTTGTGGGTGCCCGTCTGGGTCATGTGCTGTTCTATCAGTGGGATTATTATTCGCAGCATCCTCTGAAGATACTTGCCACGTGGGAGGGCGGCCTGGCCAGCCACGGCGGNGCCATAGGTATAATTATNGCGGTGCTTCTCTACAGCCGCTTCGTGACCCACAGGAACGCTCTCTGGACCTTCGACCGCCTCACGGTGGCGATTCCTCTCGTGGGCGGTCTTATCCGCATAGGCAATCTGATGAACAGCGAGATATTCGGCCACGCCACCACGCTGCCGTGGGGATTCATGTTTCCGCGGTCGGAGGAGTGGCATGTGTTCTATGAGGGCGTGGCCTGCCACCCCACTCAGATATACGAGGCTCTCACGTATTTCGCGATTTTCGGNCTNATGATGTGGATGTATTGGAAGCGCAATGCCGGCGAGCGTCCCGGCCTGCTCTTCGGCACATTCCTGGTGGGCGTCTTCGGNTCCCGCTTCTTCGTGGAGTTCATCAAGAATCCACAGGTGGCTTTCGAGACCTCCATGACCCTCAATATGGGCCAGTGCCTGAGTATTCCCTTCGTGCTGCTGGGCGTGTGGCTCATCGTGCGTGCCATGCGTCGCCCGCGCCTCAAGATCGCTTATCCCGACCGCTGGGCGCCCGAAGATACGGATAAGAAAAAGAAATGATCCCCCNACGGGCCNACNCGGGGAGATTATNGAAAAGACTCGGTGCGATTCGGCGCCGAGTCTTTTCTATGTTTCGGTAGCTTGGTAGATTATTCCTTTATCAGCTCACGCACGACGGGCTCCATGGCTTCGGCAAATTTGGCGAAGCCGAGNTCGGTGAGGTGATAGTTGTCGACGGTGGCCTCCATGTCGTTGAGCACACGGTCGCTCGTCATGTAGTGCACGTTGGGGTCTCCGGCGGCTATGCGGGCATAGATTTCGCGGAGCACGTCGTTTTTGTGTGTGAGCGTTTCGTGGACCTCGGTGCTGAAGCGGTGGGCCGGAAACATCGGGCTCTCGATGAAGAGGATGGGCGTGGTGGGGCGCTTCTCGCGCAGGATCCGCACGAATTCCTCNAGTCGCTCCTCCAGCTGCTCGGCCGAGCAGTTGGGGAGAGTGTCGAGCACGTAAAGCGAGGCGTCGGCCGAAGCCATGAGGCGNGCGATTTCATAGTCGAGGCGTGCATTGCCGCTGAATCCCAGGTTGATAACCTCGCGGTTGAAAATGCGCTCAAGCATCGATGTGTGCACCATTCCCGGCCGCGACGCGCATCCGCCCTGCAGGATGCTCGTGCCGTACATCACCATGGGTTTTTCCCGGCGGGGGAGGTCGACAGCCGGNGCTTCCACTACGGCGGCAGAATCGGTGAGGATGTAGATTGAGTCCACGCCATCGTAGAGCGGCAGATACAGCATGTATTCACGCATCTGCCGGGGCATATTGTCCATGATGCGGCAGGTGGACTTANTGGAACCCAGCGAGGGACGTGCCGATGCNACGGTGGTCCAGCTCGAATCGGGCATGAGCACGTAGAGGTCCATGCCGCGGATGCCGGTGGGNGTCATGTGGTTCATGTTGAAGCGATTGAGNGCTTTCCAGGAAGCGCCTATGTCGGTGGCGTCGCTGCGGAAGCGGACAGACAGGCCGGCAGAATTAAGGCCGAGCGCCCAGAGGTCGGGGCGCACCACGGCTTCNAGAGAGTCGGGGAGCCTTGAGTAGCTTTTAGTGGCATCGGGAGCAAGAGTGCCCAGCANGGGCATTCCGGCGATATCGTGGGGAATCATGTCGGCCGTTTTAATGGCTCGTGCAGGTAAAAGCGCAGTGGCCAGAAGCAGGGCTGCGAAGAAGTATTTCATAATGGTATCGAGAATTATTGCGCAAAAGTAGGCATTTGCGATAGTATAGAGTATTTAATTTTGTTAAAAAATAAATTTTCGCTAATTTTGCAGCACACAATCATTAACTCATTATAAAAATATGGACAACTTTCAAATCACTCCCGGTCCCATCATGCCCTTCGGTGATGCCGTGAAGCGTTGCTTCAGCAAGTATGCTGATTTCAACGGCCGCGCATCGCGTGCCGAGTACTGGTGGTTCATGCTTTTCATCTGTATTATCAGCGTGATTTTCTCGGCTCTCGGCCAGGCTGCCAGCTTCTTCAATATCCTCGGCGGCCTGTTTCAGCTGGCCGTGCTCGTGCCTTCGCTGGCAGTTGCCTGGCGCCGCATGCACGATATAGGCAAAGGCGGCGGCTGGTTCTTCATCTCTCTGATCCCCGTCATCGGCACCATCTGGTACATCGTGCTTGCCGCAACCCGTGGTGAAGCAGGTGCAAACCGTTTCGGCGACGCTCCCGAGTGCTAATCCCGCATCAAACCAAAACAGGCGCGCAGACCGGCAGCGGTCTGCGCGTTTTTTTGAAAAATGAAAGAAGAAATCAAGATAGTGCGCGGACGTGTGGCGTGCGTGAGCCCTGAGTCGCTGGAGTGCCGCACTCCCGGCGGCGAGCACGCATCCGTGCAGCTCATGCCGGAGCAGCGCTATCTGGCAGAGCTGCTGCGCCCGGGCATGCGAGTGAACCTCGTGGACGTGCGCCACGACCGTGCACGCTTCATCGTGGCCGAGCCGGACTATCTCGTGAACGCCACGGCAGTGGCCGGGTGCATGGCCGACTACGGCGACAGCGAGCTCGTGGGGCTGATACGCCGCCTGGCACCCGCTCCGGCCAGCCAGGCAATCCAGATGGGTAATTTTGCCGGTCGCCTTCTGGATGAAGCGCTTCACGGCGAGAGCGCCACGAAGCCCTATGCCCGTAGCGTGCGTGATTTCTTCGGCACTTCCGCTCTGGGCATCATGGCCCTGGGCAGCGACTTCGACAGCCGCAGCTTCCATCAAGAGGCACAGCGGCAGAAAAAGCACATCGCGCAGGCCGTGGAGCATGGCCTGGAAGCCAAGGCTCCGGGTTTCAAGCCCTCGGAGGCACTGGTGGAGCCGTCGTTCTTTTGCGAGGCCCTCGGGCTGCAGGGGCGAATAGACTGCATGGCCGAGGACGCGTCGGTGGTGGTGGAGCAGAAGTCGGGGAAAGGCGCGTGGGGCTCACGCACGCCCGACATGCCCGAAATACGCCGCGAACATTACGCACAGCTGCTGCTCTACAAGGCCGCCCTGCGCTACGGCCACCCCGGCGCCCAGGCGCGTGCGATATTAATGTATTCCCACTATCCTTCGCCGCTGGTGGAAGTGGACGATAGCGAGCCCTTGCTGCAGGATGCCATGAAGCTGCGCAACTATATAGCGATTTCGGAACTGACGCGGGCGCGCAAAGGCCACGGCTTCCTGGCGCGCATCACGCCCGAGCAGCTGAACAGATCCGGTGTTGCCGGCCGGCTATGGACCAATTATCAGCGCCCTCAGCTCCAGGCCGTGCTCGATCCCATAGCCCGGGCTACGGAACTCGAACGTGCCTATTTCATGCGCATGCTGCGCTTCGTGGCCCGGGAGCACGTGCTGGGGAAGGAAGACTTTGCCTCGGCATGGCTCAGCACCACGGCCGAGAAGCTTGCGGCAGGCTCGATGCTATGCGGCCTTCGCCTGATGCCGGGCTCGTTGCGGGCCGGCGGGAAGGTGGAGAGGGTGGCACTGGCCATAGACGATGCCGGAAGCGGAGCGGCTGCGAATTTCAGGCCTGCCGATATAGTGCTGCTATATCCCTATGCCCCCGGGGAAGAACCCCACATGCCGGGCGCCCTGCCGCTGCGCTGCACCGTGAGAGCGATTGCCGACGATGCCGTAGAGCTCGAACTGCGCACGCCGCAGAGCGACGCCCGCTTGCTTGCAAGCAGGGGGGACGATCTGTGGGCCATTGAGCACGACTTTATCGAATCAGGCAGCGATGCGCAATACCGCGGGCTTCATTCCTTGCTCAGGGCACCGCGCAGTCGCCGCGAGCTGCTGCTGGGGCTTCGCACCCCGGAAGTGGCGCCCCGCTATATTCTGAGCCGTGATTACGGCCATTTCAACGANCTGGTGGAGCGGGCCATNAGAGCGCGCGACCTGTTCTTGCTTCTGGGCCCACCCGGNACGGGCAAGACCAGTCACGGCCTCATGAATATACTCACGGAAGAGCTCTCCCACGCCGAGGCGGCCGTGCTNCTCACGGCCTATACCAACAGGGCAGTGGACGAAATATGCTCAAAGCTGGAGGAAAACGGCACCGATTATGTGCGGCTCGGCTCGGCCTCGGCTTGCGCGCCGTTCTGCCGCGAGCACACGGTNGATGCTATCGTGGAGCGGGCCGAGACGCTGGAGCAGGTGAGGAAGCGCCTCGCCACGGTGCGCGTGGTCGTGGGNACCACCGCTGCAATCAACGCGCGCATAGAGCTGCTCTCGATGCGCCGCTTCTCGCTGGCNATTATAGACGANGCGTCGCAGATTCTTGAGCCGCAGCTCGCCGGCCTGCTCGGAGCCATGCACCGGGGCGAGAGCGCAATAGCGCGCTTTGTGATGATAGGCGACCACAAGCAGCTGCCGGCAGTGGTGAGACANTCGCCGCAAGAGAGCGCCGTGGANGATNCNGTGCTATTGGCCGCAGGCGTGACCGATTGCCGCCAATCCCTCTTTGAACGCATGATGCGGCGCTTTCACGACAACGACGCGCTGGTGTGGCGGCTCAACGTGCAGGGNCGGATGCATCCNGGCGTGGCCGAATTTGCGGCGATGCGCTTCTATGGGGGCAACCTGCATCCCGTGCCGCTCGACCATCAGTTGGCTCCGGCTCATGATGCGCGGGTGCGCTTCGTGGCCGTGATTCCCGATGACGACGACACCGGAGCAAACGACAAGGTGAACGATGCCGAGGCAGCCGCCATAGCCGATATCGTGGCCGGGATTTACCGGCGCCACAAGGAANCTTTNGACCCGGCCNCCACCGTGGGCGTGATAGTGCCGTATCGCAACCAGATAGCCGCCGTGCGCCGCCGGCTGCAGGCCGTGTGTGCTCCGGCCGCCNCAATAAGTATCGACACNGTGGAGCGCTATCAGGGCAGCCAGCGCGACCACATTATNTACGGCTGCACCGTGCGCAAAGAGGCACAACTGGAGTTTCTCACCGANAGCACCATCACCGATACCGACGGCACAGTNGTNGACCGNCGCCTCAACGTGGCCCTCACGCGTGCGCGCGAGTATCTTATTATTGTGGGTAATCCCCGGATTCTCTCATTGAACCCCGTTTATGCCGATTTAATCGATTTTTTGCAAAAAAATGATGCCGGAGTGTAATTATATGTGAGTACGTGCGTCTTATGTATAAAAATCGATCTATAAATGATAATCGAACTCACCGACATCAACAAAACCTATCCCGGCGCGGTGCCGCTGCACGTGCTCAAGGATATCAACATGGGCATCGAAAAGGGCGAGCTCTGCTCCATTATGGGAGCTTCAGGCTCGGGTAAATCCACCCTGCTCAACATCCTGGGCATACTCGACACATACGACTCCGGCCGCTACATGCTGGATGGTGTGGAGATACGCAACCTCAGCGAAAACCGCGCAGCCGAGCTGCGAAACCACCTTATCGGCTTCGTGTTTCAGAGCTTCAATCTTATCGGCTATAAAAACGCGCTGGAGAACGTGGCGCTGCCGCTGTTTTATCGCGGAGTGGGCCGCCGCAAACGCAACGCCATGGCCATGGAGCAGCTGGAGCGCATGGGACTGGCCGACAGGGCCCACCATCTGCCCGGCGAGCTCTCCGGCGGCCAGAAACAGCGCGTGGCCATAGCGCGTGCCCTCATCACGCAGCCGTCGATAATCCTTGCCGACGAGCCCACGGGCGCCCTCGATTCCCACACGTCGCACGAGGTGATGCGTGTGTTTCGCGACCTCAACGCCGATGGCATGACCATCGTGATCGTGACACACGACCCCAAGGTGGGGGAGCAGACCAACCGCGTGATACGCATTTCCGACGGACGCATAATCGAAGGCGGCGATGCTTGATCTGATNAACGAAATACTCCAGACACTGCGCCACAACAAGCTGCGCACCGCCCTCACCGGCATTGCCGTNGCGTGGGGCATATTCATGCTGATAGTGCTTCTGGGCGTGAGCCGAGGGCTATACAACAGCATGCAGCGCAACAGCTCGCTTGAGGCCAACTCGTCGCTGACGGTGTGGAACGGCTGGACGTCGATGCCCCACAAGGGCTACAAGGAAGGCCGGTCGATACGCATGGTCGAGGGCGATATGGACGAGATCACCCGCCATCCCGGCGACCATATAGAGAGCGCGATGGGCTCCGTGAGCATCTCCGATTCCAAGGTCAAGAGCATGCGCGATTATATCAATGCCAGCATATCAGGCGTTTATCCCGGCGCGGTGGTGAGCGAGAGGCTGAAGATGCTGCACGGCCGGTTCATCAGNGCCAACGANCTCAACGAGCGCCGCAAGGTGATGGTGCTCCGCGACGAAAACGCGCGCCTGCTCTTCGGNTCGGAAGAAAAGGCCGTGGGCTCGCGAGTGGAGTGCATGGGATTGTCGTGGCTGGTGGTGGGANTGTACGAAGACCGCTGGCAGCGCACCACCTACGTGCCGTTCACAACGGCCATGATGCTCAACGGCAACGACCGTCGCCTGGGCAATATCACCGTGAAACTCCACCGGATGGAAGACGCCGAGGATGCTGCCGATGCCGAGCGTAGAGTGCGCGAAGCCCTGGCCGCGTCCCACGAATTCAATCCCGACGACAAGGGTGCGGTGCACATCTGGAACCGTTTTGAAAACTATATTCAACAACAGACGGTGTCGACAATACTGAACACGGTGGTGTGGGTGATAGGATTGCTCACGATGCTCTCGGGCATAGTGGGAGTGAGTAATATAATGTTTGTGAGCGTGCGCGAGCGCACGCACGAGATAGGAGTGCGGCGCGCCATAGGAGCCAAGCCGCGCAGCATCCTGGTGCAGGTGCTCGCCGAGAGCGTGGCCATCACGGCCCTCTTCGGATATGCGGGCGTGTTTCTGGGAATACTGGTCACGGAAGTGATCGACAAACTATTCGGAAACTCCGAGGTNCTCTACAATCCGCGCGTGGATATCTCCATAGCCGTGCAGGTCACGGTAGTGCTCGTGGTCGTGGGCGCGCTCGCAGGCCTTTTCCCGGCCATAAAAGCAACAAAAGTGAAACCCGTAGAAGCCCTCCGCGACGAATGAAATCAACGATNTTCGACCTTGACAACTGGCGCGAGATAGGCGCTACGCTGTCGCGCAACAAGACGCGCACCTTCCTCACGGCCTTCGGTATATTCTGGGGCACCGCAATGCTGGCCATGCTCCATGGAGGAGCGTTGGGCCTGGCNGGCACAGTGAGCCGCACCTTTGAAGGCTTCGCCACCAATATGGCAGGCGTGATTCCCGAGGAAACATCCATGCCCTACAAGGGCTTCAACAAGGGCTTGAGCTGGAGTCCTACCACAGATGATATAAATCTGATACTCAAGCTNAACGACGATATCGAGCTACTTACGCCCATAATATCGCGCTACGTNGCGATGGGCTATGGCACGAAGAGCACATCCGGAAGTGTCAACGGCGTGTCGGACGATTTCTGGAAGATGCAGGACGTGAACGTGCANGCAGGACGCCTCCTCAATGCNGCGGATGTGCGCAACGGCGAGAAGGTGGTGGTGCTGGGCCAGAACAAGGCCTCCGAACTGTTTGGCTCAGATCCCGAGGCGGCGATAGGGCGCTACGTGAGCATCTACGGCATGTTTTTCAAATGCGTGGGAGTGGCGTCGCAGAAGGGCGAGGCCACTATCAATAGCAGAGTGGAAGACAGCGCCTATGTGCCCGAGAGCGTGATGCGCCTGGTATTCAACATGGGCAACCGCATGGACTTCTTCCTCTTTACCGCCCGGCCCGGCATGAAACCCAAGGATTTGTTTCCGGGTATCCGACGTGCGGTGTGCGCCAATCATCCCATCAATCCCGACGACGAGAAGGCCTTCTTCTTTATCGACGTGAGCGAGATGTTTGAAATGGCGTCCAATATCTTTACCGGCATCGATCTGCTGGCCCTCTTTGTGGGAGCGGGCACCCTAATCGCCGGTATCATAGGCGTGGGCAACATCATGTGGATCATCGTGCGCGAACGCACGCGCGAGATCGGCATCCGGCGCGCCGTGGGAGCCAAGCCGTGCGACATCATAGTGCAGGTGCTCTCGGAGAGCATGGTGCTCACGGCCGTAGCTGGCACCGCCGGAATATGCTTTGCCTGTATGGTGCTTTATGTGGCCGACAATATCACGGCAGTGCCCGGCCTGTCGGTGGCCGGTTTTCAGCTCAGTTTCGGCGCGGCCGTGACCATTCTGGTGATATTTCTCGTGCTGGGCACCTGCGCCGGCCTCATCCCCTCAATCAAAGCAATGAACATCAAGCCCGTGGANGCAATGAAAGATAAATAAAAGTCAAATCTATCAAATCTATATATGAAAAAGATCTTCCGTTTCTTGCTGTGGACACTGGTGACCGTTCTGTTTGTCGGCACATTCGTCTACCTGTTTATGAATTCGCGCCCCAAAGAGGAACGCTATGCAGTGGTATCGCCCGGGCGTGGCGACGTGGTGCGCACGACGGTGCTCACCGGCACCATAGAGCCACGCGACGAAATCGAAATCAAGCCCCAGATATCGGGCATCATCAGCGANGTGCTGGTGGAGGCCGGCCAGACGGTGANAGAGGGCGACGTGATTGCACGCATCAAGGTGATTCCCGAGGCTTCGTCGCTGTCGTCGGCCCANAACCGGGTGGATGTGGCGCAGATCGCCCTCGACGACGCCCGCGCAAAGTATGAGCGCTCGCGCATGCTTTACGAAAAGAAGGTGATAGCCCTGGAGGAATACGAGACGGCCAAGGCCACCTACGACCGCGCCGTGAAGGANCTGGCNGGCGCACGCGACGCTGTGCGCATCGTGCGCGAGGGAGTGTCGGAACTCAATGCCAGCGAGAGCAATACGATGGTGCGTGCCACCATCACCGGCCTGGTGCTCGACGTGCCCGTGAAGGTGGGTAGTTCCGTGATCCANAGCAATACGTTCAACGACGGCACCACTATAGCCACCGTGGCGGATATGAACAATCTCATATTCCGTGGCNATGTGGACGAAACGGAGGTGGGGCAGCTGGCCGTGGGNATGCCCATGAGTATATCCATAGGCGCNTTGCCCGAGGAGCATCCGGANGCCGTGATAGAATATATTTCGCCCAAGGGCACGAGTGCCAACGGCGCCAACACCTTTGAAATCAAGGCGGCTCTCTCGAATCTGCCCGAGAGTGGCTTGCGTGCGGGATATTCGGCCAANGCCACGGTGACGCTGCGCAGCGTCACCGATGTNCTCACGGTGCCTGAAAGCGTGGTGGAATACGACGGCGACAGCACCTATGTGTATTGCCTCACCGATACCGCTTCGGGCCAGAAATGGGAGCGCGTGGCCGTGCAGCCGGGNCTGGGCGACGGTATCACACTTGAAATCAAGAGCGGAATCGACAGCGTGGCACGCCTGCGTGGTGCAAAAATCAACGAATGAACATCATGAGAGCATTTATTCTTTTGTGCTGCGCCTCCGTGGCCGCTNCGGCCGGGGCAGGGCAGTGGAGCCTCGACAGCTGCATCAACTATGCCCACGAGCATAATATCAACGTGCGCATGAGCAGNGTGGAATGCCTGAACGCCGAATATGGCGTCGTGGAGGCGAANGACCGTTTTCTGCCCACGCTGGGCGNCGGAGCTTCCTATAACTTCGCCTTCGGCCGCGGTCTCACGGCCGACAATACCTATGCCAACCGCAACACCCAGAACTTCGGCGTGAACGTGGGGCTTAACATGCCCTTGTTTCAGGGTCTGGCCGGAGTGCGGCGGCTCGAATATGCCAAGGCTGCGCTGCGCACCATGCTTGAGCAGCACGAGGCCACAAAGGACGACGTCACGCTCAACGTGATGGCCCAGTATCTCCAGGTGCTATATTGCGGCGAGATTCTTGAGGTGGCCGCCGATCAGACAGCACTCTCGCGCACCGAACTTGAACGCCGGCGCGCNCTGCTCGACGCCGGCAAGATTCCGGAGCTCGACGTGCTNGAGGCAGAGGCGCAGGTGGCACGCGACGAGCTCACGGAGGTGAATGCCATGAACGACCGCGAGCTGGCTCTCGTGGCGATGTGCCGCCTGCTGCAGCTCGACGACGCTGCCGGCTTCGANNTGGCACCTATCGACATGCAGGTGGCCCCTCTGCCGGATGTGGACTATGTGTATGCCTCGGCCCTGCGCTGCAACCATGGCGTGCAGGCCGCNGCCCTCAANGTGCAGGCCGCGGCAGGCAACGTGTCGCTGGCNCGCACGGGGTATATGCCCACACTGTCGTTCTCGGCCGGTCTCGGCAGCAACTACTACACCGTGAGCGGTATTCCCGGCGACACCTTCGGCCANCAGATGCGCGACAACTTCAGCAAGTCGCTGGGCTTCACNCTGAGCGTGCCCATATTTGATGCGTTCGGCACNCGCAANGCCGTGCGCCGCGCCAAGGCATCGCAGATCACGGCCGAGCTGCGGCTCGACGATGCCCGTATGCAGCTGTATCAGAATATCCGCCAGAGTCACAGTCAGGCTGTGGCGGCCCTGCGCAAGGTGGAAAGCGGCACCGTGGCCGAGCGCGCCTCAAAGGCCGCGCTCGATGCCGTGACTGAGAAATACAGCTATGGCCGAGCCAATGCCACAGAATTTGAGCAGGCCAAGAGTGCCTGGTTCCGCTCGCGCTCTGAGCTCGTGCAGGCCCGCTACGAGAGCATCCTGCGCTCGCGCGTGGTGGAATTNTATCGCACCGGGCGCTGAAAGCACACGGATTAGCACAAAAAANACGGCCCGCGCTCNNNANCNGAGTGCGGGCCGCTTTTTTGNGGGTCGTGATTATTGCAGAGTGCCGTTCTGAGCCTGCTGCACCATCTGGGGCGAAGCCGTGATGTAGATTTCCACGCGGCGGTTCTGGGCGCGGCCGGCAGCGGTCTCGTTGCTTGCCACGTANTCGGCCATGGGGATTCCCTGGGCGCGCACGCGNGTGGGGGAGATACCGCTGTTCACGAGATAGCGGAGCACGGCGTCGGCGCGGCCGGTAGATACCTTTTCATTCGCGGCCAGCGAACCGGTGTTGTCCGTGAAGCCATATACCTGCACGTCGGTGCCGGGGTTGTTCTGCAGGTTCACGGCAAATCGGCTGAGGTCGGCCTGGGCCTGTGCGCTCAGGGTGGTGCCGTTGGTGGGGAANAGGATACCGCCGTCGAAGGTCACCTTGATAGCCTGCAGGCCGTTCTGGTCGGTGGTCTGCTCNACCTTGGCCTGATTTGCCAGTTGCTCTTCAAGCTCCTTCTGCTGCTTGTCCATCTTGCGGCCGATCAGAGCACCCGCGCCGGCNCCCACGGCTGCNCCTATGGCGCTACCTATNCCGGCNCCCTTGCCGCCGCCGATGATCGCACCGAGGCCGGCACCGAGGGCGGCGCCGCCGCCACCGCCAATGAGGGCTCCCTTGCCTGTCTGAGTCATGGACGAGCAGGCCGTCTCGCCTGCAAGAAGAGTAGTGCCCAGCAGGGCTATCACTGCAATCTTGATAAGTTTCATGTCGATATATTTTTTAGTGGTTATGAATATTTTAGGCTCTAATTCTCTACAAATATACAAACTTATCGGCATAATAGTTTTGAAGATGCCGTTTTTTATAGTAATTTTGCANTAAAATAGCACAGAATCTACAAACGGCCNTTAAATATATATGTTGCCAGAAACGCCCACAACACGCTCCTCCTCGCANGTAAAATCGCGCCATGCAATGGTGCTGGCGCATCTGGGCGCGTTGCTTGCCGTGGTGATGTGGGGNGTGTCGTTTGTCTCCACGAAGGTTCTGCTCGACCATGGCATGTCGCCGGTCGAAATCTACATATACCGCTTTGTGGTGGCCTATATCCTGGTGCTGTGCATCTGCCACAAAAGACTNATGAGCCACTCGTGGCGCGATGAGATGCTCTTTGCCGTGTGCGGTCTCTGCGCAGGAAGTATATATTTNATTGCCGAGAATACGGCGCTGGAATATACGCTGGTGAGCAATGTATCGCTGCTCACGAGCACTTCGCCGCTGATAGTGGTGTTTCTTGTAGCTGTTCTATACAAAGCCGAGCGTCCNAACCGTGGAGCCGTCATAGGTTCGCTGGTGGCTTTTGCAGGAGTGGCCTGCGTGATCTTCAACAGCAGTTTTAATCTCGAAGTGAGGCCTCTGGGCGACTTTCTTTCGCTGGCCGCAGCGCTCAGCTGGGCAATATATTCGCTCGTGCTCAGGCGTCTGAACGTAGTGTACGACGCATGGTTCATCACCCGCAANACTTTCTTCTGGGGCATCCTCACGGCTATCCCCTTTGTGCTCTTCGAGCCCGAAACAATGCCCATATCGAGTGTGGTAGANAGCTCCGTGGTGCTCGGNAATCTGCTTTTCCTGGCCGTGGGCGCGTCGGTGGTGGGATATATAATGTGGGCCCGCAGCGTCAAGAGCCTTGGTGCCGTGAAGAGCAACAATTATCTGTATCTCCAGAGCATAGTCACTCTCGTGGTATCCGCCGTGTGGCTGGGCGAGCGGGTGTCGGTGGTGGGCTACACCGGCTGCGGTCTCATCCTGATGGGTCTCTGGCTCAGCGACAGCCTCAGCCGCCGCTTTGCCGCCCGTGCGACCCGCTGTTGATTTTTTAATGCCGGAACAGAAGAAGTACCTGCGTATGACATTGCGTCTNTTTACTTTGGCGGCCGGTTTTGCGTTNGCGGTNGCTGCTTATGCCGCNCCACCTGAAAAATATTCAATGGCATATCGCGATACAGTGCGCACCTACAGCATGTATCTGCCGCCTTCGATAGCCGAGGGTGCACCTCTCGTGGTGTATGCACATGGGTATTCATTATAGCGTGCCATTTTTTGCTCCCGGCACTTGGCGGTGTCGTGATTAATCACTATCTTTGTGATATAATAATGGCAGTATTATGGATATTTTAAGCAATAGTAATAGTATATTGGCAGTATTGGACAGCTATGTATTCGATAATGCTGCTGATATTATGATTCAGGTTGCCGAGAATTTTCGCAGGCGTAGAGTAGAAAAGAATATCACAAGGCAGCGAATTGCAGAGCTCTCGGGAGTACCGTTATCCACGGTGGCGCGCTTTGAGCAGAAAGGTCTCATTTCATTTGAGTCGTTGATAAAACTCGCTATGGCGCTGGGATATACTTCGGAAATCAAGAATCTCTTTGGCGCTCCAAAGTTTGATACGATGGAAGAGCTGGATCTGATACGTCATAAAATGAAAGATAAGAGAGCCTACGTAAAACGCAATGAAGATACTGAACCAAACAAAACAGATAAATTCCAATAAAGATTCTTGAAAAAAACGCGGAAATATTTGGTGGATTGGCAAAAAATGAGTTACTTTGCACTCTGAATTTGTGGCTCCTCCTTAAAAGCCGCAGAGAAAGATGCGCTCTGCTGCGATATGAGAACTGAGATGGCGGCCTCAAATGCTTCTATAAAAAGGAAAAACGAAATAAGATAAACCACAACAGCCATGTCAAAGATTTGTCAAATCACGGGCAAGAAGGCGCTCACCGGCAACAACGTCTCGCACTCGAAACGCCGCACCAAGCGCAAATTCAACGTCAACCTCTTCAGCAAGAAGTTCTACTGGGTAGAGCAGGGCATCTGGATTACTCTCACCGTCAGCGCTGCCGGTCTGCGCACCATCAACAAGCTCGGTCTCAATGCCGCCATGATGCAGGCTGCCGAAAAGGGTTATTTAACAGATAAGGACATTAAAGTTATAGGATTCTAAACTATGGCAAAGAAAGCAAAAGGCAATCGTGTGCAGGTAATTCTCGAATGCACCGAACACAAGGCCAGCGGTATGCCCGGTACCTCCCGCTACATCACCACCAAAAACCGCAAGAACACCACCGAGAGACTGGAGCTTAAGAAGTACAATCCCATCCTTAAGCGCGTAACCGTTCACAAAGAAATCAAATAATAACCCTACGATATGGCAAAGAAAACCGTCGCCTCGCTCCAGAAGGGTGAAGGCCGCACCTACAGCAAGGTTATCAAAATGGTGAAGTCGCCCAAGACCGGTGCCTACGTCTTCGAAGAGAAGATGGTGCCCAACGACGCTGTCAAGGACGCTCTTAAATAAGATTCAACCGCGCGAAAGCGCATACCGAAGCATATAACGGATCCGACACCGCATCTGCGGTGTCGGATCTTTGTGTTTTTTTGGCCGGCCGTTCGATATGTAGAATAAAAAAGCTATATTTGCAACATAATCAAAAAGACGGTGACGAATGAAAAGGAAAGTAAAATACAGTAGTTTCTCGTGGTTGCTCACGGCATTCCTGCTCGTGGGGGCCGTGGCCGGCAGTGTGTACTTCCGTCGGGAGAGTTGGGTGTTGCCGACCCTGGTGGCGTTGCTGGGCATGATGGCGGTTTCGGTGCTGTTTTACGCTCCGCTGGCAATCGAGGCCGACGATGAAAATATCACGATAGTGAGCGCCATAAAGCGTCACCGCATTCCTATGCGCGAAGTGGCGAAGGCGGGGCTGTTTCAGCCCACGANGGGCGCTGTGCGCACGTGCGGTTCCGGTGGATTAATGGGCTACTGGGGCCTTTTTCGCGAAAGCGATATCGGCCGCTACTTCGCCTATTACGGGAAGGCCTCCGATTGCTTCCTCGTCGAGCTCCGGGGCGGAAAGAAATACGTGCTCGGGTGTGAAGATCCCGGCGATATGGTCGCAT
The DNA here is from genome assembly GCA_014801485.1 of Bacteroides sp. Taxonomy (GTDB): domain Bacteria; phylum Bacteroidota; class Bacteroidia; order Bacteroidales; family Muribaculaceae; genus CAG-873. The sequence goes on along the minus strand of JAAVEC010000002.1, from coordinate 47,270 downwards.
ACATCACGAGCCGTATCAAGGCGTGAACCCGAGCGGGGCGCCTTTTGTTGAATCAGCAGATATTACCAAATAATCAATAACCATGGCAAAAGTTAAACCTTTCAAAGGCGTGCGCCCGCCACGCCACCTTGTGGAGGACGTGGCTTCGCGCCCCTACGACGTTCTAAACAGCGAGGAAGCCCGCGCAGAAGCCGAAGGCAATCCCAAGTCGCTCTACCACATAATCAAGCCCGAAATAGATTTTGAACCGGGCCAGGACGAACACGCCCCGGAGGTGTACGACAAGGCAGTGGAGAATTTCAATGCTTTCCAGCGTGAGGGCTGGCTGGTTCAGGACGAAAAGGAACACTATTATATATATGCCCAGACGATGGATGGCCGCACGCAGTACGGCATCGTGGTGGCGGCCAACGTGGACGACTACATGGAGGGTCGCATCAAGAAGCACGAGCTCACGCGTCGCGACAAGGAGGAAGACCGCATGAAGCACGTGAGGGTGCAGAATGCAAATATAGAACCGGTGTTTTTCGCTTTCCCCGATAATAAGACGATAGACGATATAATATCCCGCGTGACGGCAGGCGAGCCCGAATACAACTTCGTGGCACCCGACGGCTTCGGCCACACTTTCTGGGTGGTGGACGACGACGCCACTATTGAAGCCATCACCAAGGCTTTCGAGCGCATTCCGGAACTGTATATCGCCGACGGACATCACCGAACGGCAGCAGCCGCGCTCGTGGGCAACGAAAAGGCGCGCCTGAATCCCGAGCATCGCGGCGACGAGGAGTATAACTATTTCCTGGCTGTGGCATTCCCGGCGTCGCATCTCAAGATTATCGACTACAATCGCGTGGTGCGCGACCTCAATGGTCTCTCTCCTGAAGAATTCCTTGAGCGCCTGGAGTATAAGTTTGAGGTTCACGACAAGGGCACCTTGCCATATGCGCCCGAGCGCCTGCACAACTTCTCGCTCTATCTCGAAGGCCGCTGGTATTCCCTCACGGCTCGCCCCGGCACCTACGACGACGCCGATCCAATAGGCGCGCTCGACGTCACGGTGTCCAGCGACCTTATTCTGCGCGACATTCTGGGCATCACCGACCTGCGCAGCGACAAGCGTATCGACTTTGTGGGCGGCATTCGCGGCCTTGAAGAACTGAAGCGCCGCGTGGACAGCGGCGAGATGGCGGCAGCCCTGGCTCTGTTCCCTGTGTCGATGGAGCAACTTATGCGTATTGCCGACACCGGTAACATCATGCCGCCCAAGACCACCTGGTTTGAGCCCAAGCTGCGTTCCGGCCTTGTGATACACAAGCTCGATTAACGTCGGGAAACCACAAACGGCAAGCGCCGCCATCGGAGTAGAATCCGTGGCGGCGCTTAATGCGTCGGTAGCTGCGGTGCGGCTTACTTCTTGTTGCGGTTGCCGTAGCGGCTCATGAACTTGTCGACGCGACCAGCGGTGTCGACGAGCTTCTGCTTGCCGGTGAAGAAGGGGTGCGAGGAGCTGGTGATTTCAAGCTTTACCAGGGGATACTCCACGCCGTCCACGGTGATGGTTTCGCGGCTGGCAACAGTCGAGCGGGTGATGAAGATTTCATCGTTCGACATATCTTTGAACACCACTTCGCGATAGTTGGAGGGATGAATGTCTTTTTTCATATCTTGACGGGTTATTTTTGGCGGTTTAAGAATTGCACGCTGGTAAGGCGTATTATTCGTAATGGCCTGCAAATTTAGTGCTTTTTTGCTTCACGACCAAATTTTGGGCACTATATTTAAAGAAAAATCCATTTTACGCCTTTTTATAAAGTGTCTGTCGCGAAAAATTACTACCTTTGTTGTCTGAATCTGAATATACACAATTAAATCACATGGCACAACAAGACGACGTGTTCAAGAAAATCGTTTCCCACGCCAAGGAATACGGTTTTGTGTTTCAAAGCTCTGAAATATACGATGGCCTATCGGCCGTGTACGACTACGGCCAGAACGGCGTAGAACTCAAGAATAATATCAAGCGCTACTGGTGGGAAGCCATGACGCTGCTCCATGAGAATATCGTGGGCATCGACTCGGCGATTTTCATGCACCCCACAATCTGGAAAGCTTCGGGCCACGTGGACGCATTCAACGATCCTCTGATCGACAACCGCGACAGCAAGAAGCGCTATCGCGCCGACGTGCTCATCGAAGAGCAGCTGGCCAAGTACGACGACAAGATTGCCAAGGAAGTGGCCAAGGCCCGCAAGCGCTTCGGCGAATCGTTTGATGAGGCGATGTTTCTGCAAACCAACGGCCGCGTGGCCGAAATCGCCGCCAAGCGCGATGCCCTGCACGAGCGTTTCGCCGCTGCAATGAACGACAACAACCTTGACGAACTGCGCCAGATCATCCTCGACGAGGAAATCGTGTGTCCTATCAGCGGCACCCGCAACTGGACGGAAGTGCGCCAGTTCAACCTCATGTTCAAGACCGAGATGGGCTCCACGGCCGACGGCGCCATGACCGTGTATCTGCGTCCCGAGACCGCTCAGGGTATCTTCGTGAACTATCTGAACGTGCAGAAGACCGGCCGCATGCGTCTGCCCTTCGGTATCGCCCAGATAGGCAAGGCCTTCCGCAACGAGATCGTGGCACGCCAGTTTATCTTCCGAATGCGCGAATTCGAGCAGATGGAGATGCAGTTCTTTGTGCAGCCCGGCCGCGAGATGGAGTATTTCGCCTATTGGAAAGACCAGCGTCTGCGCTGGCACAAGGCCCTGGGCCTGGGCGACGAGAAGTATCGCTACCACGACCACGACAAACTGGCGCACTATGCCAATGCCGCTACCGATATCGAGTTTCAGATGCCCTTCGGCTTCAAGGAAGTGGAAGGCATCCACTCACGCACGAATTTCGACCTGTCGCAGCACGAGAAATTCTCCGGCAAGAAAATACAGTATTTCGATCCCGAGCGCAACGAAAGCTACACTCCCTACGTGATCGAGACCTCCATAGGCGTGGACCGCATGTTCCTGAGCGTGCTCTGCTCCAGCTATGAAGAGCAGAAGCTCGAAGGCGGCGACACCCGCGTGGTGCTTCACCTGCCCGAGGCTCTCGCCCCCGTGAAGTGTGCCGTGATGCCTCTGGTGAAGAAAGACGGCTTGCCCGAAAAAGCCCGCGAGATCGTGAACGACCTCAAATTCGACTTCGCCACCCACTACGACGAAAAAGACAGCATAGGCAAGCGCTACCGTCGCCAGGATGCCATAGGCACGCCCTTCTGCATCACCGTGGATCATCAGACGCTTGAAGACGGCACCGTGACGCTGCGCGAGCGCGACTCCATGCAGCAGACCCGCGTGGCCATCGCCGATCTCCACCGCCTCATCCACGACCGCGTGAGCCTCAATTCTCTCCTGCGCAAGCTCGCATAATACTTTATAATAATGAAAAAATCAACAGTCAGCATTATAGTCGTAGTGGTGCTCCTCGTCCTTGTCCTGGGCGGCGGATGCAGCGTCTACAACGGAATGGTCACCCAGCAGCAGGAAGTGGAAGCCGCGTGGGCCAAGGTGGAGGTGCAGTATCAGCGCCGCCTCGACCTTATTCCCAACCTGGTGGAGACCGTAAAGGGCTATGCCGCCCACGAAAGCGGAACGCTTGAAAGCGTGACCCGCGCCCGTGCCGGCCTGAGCGATGCCTATAATCAGGCCGACAGCCTCCAGCGTGCCGGAGCCGGCGCCACGGCTCAGGGATTTGAGCAGTACACGGCGGCACAGAGCTCGCTGAACCGCGCCCTGAGCATCTACGTGAACGCCGTGCACGAGGCCTATCCCGACCTGAAGGCAAACGAAAATTTCATGAGCCTTCAGACACAGCTTGAGGGCACCGAGAACCGNATTGCCACCGAGCGCGGCCGCTACACGGATGTGGTGAAAGACTACAACGTGAGCATCCGGCGCTTCCCCCGCAATATTCTCGCCGGTATGTTCGGCTTCGAGCCAAAGCCTCAGTATCAGGCCGAAGCTGCCGCGCAGTCGGCTCCTAAAGTGCAATTTTAAGCTATGAAGAAGTTACTCTTTTTTGCCCTCGCGGCTATGGCAATCGTCGGNATTTATTCCTGCGATGACGACGATGACCAGTATGCTACCACGTGGGAAAAGTATGCCGACTGGCGTGCGACCAATACCGCATGGATTGCCTCGCTGCAGACGCGCACCAATGCCGACGGCACTCCTTATTATAAGGTGGTGACCCCATCGTGGTATGATGGTGCCTACGTGCTGGTGCACGTATTCGGCGAGTCGAACACGGAGAATCTGCGCCCCCTCTCGACGAGCACCATCGACGTTATCTATCAGGGCTTCAACTGCGAGGGTGAGCGCTTCGATTCGTCGCTATCCCAGAAGACTTATGGCCCCGGTGTGGCACGATTTGCTCTCAACGGCGTGATCGACGGCTGGACAGCCGCGTTTGAAACACTCTACGTGGGCGACAGCGCCGAAATCGTGTGCCCCTACAATATGGCCTACGGCGAAATGTATATGAGCGAGCAGATCAAGCCATATTCGGCTCTGCGCTTCAACGTAAGGCTCGTCGATATATACGCCTACGAGAAGAATTAATCAAGCAGGATTGCAGAGTTCGCAAATATTTGCTAACTTTGCACCACTGCCCGAATGGTGAAATGGTAGACACGAGGGACTTAAAATCCCTTGACTATTGCAGTCGTGCGGGTTCGAGTCCCGCTTCGGGCACATAATAACCAACCACCATGATATGACAGCGGCTGACGACACCTTGCGCCTCCGGCACGAAATGTGTATGCGCGTGGTCGACTATCAGGAAGCGCTGTCGGAGTTGCTCACCGTGGTCGAGGACGACGACGGACGTGTGCATCGCTACTATACCCGTGATGCCGGAATCACACTCTCGATTATNGCCGAAGANCTCCGTCGCCTGGCCGCTGCGCTGGGCGATGATGGCATGGACGCGTGGCTCGAAAGCGAGAAACGCAAAATGCTGGGAGAGGCTCCGATGCCTGTGGCGGCTGCCTCGGCACCCGAATCGGCCGGCGGGAGCCGCCATCAGCTCGCCCGTAAGGTGCTCATAGGAGNCGGCGCTGCNGGAGCGCTNCTCGTGGGATGGCAGGGCGTGTGCTATCTGGCTTCGGGCGACGACCGCGGCCGGTTCAGCCGCGCAATCGCCACGGCCGAGGCAGCAATGGATGCAGGGGATTACCGCGAGGCCCTCGACCGGGCAGATTCGGCGTCGCAGAACTATACTGCGGCTTTCATGCCGGGGATGTANGAAGATAAGGCCAGGACGGTGGCGAGGACTGCTTCGGAAAAATTATTTGAGGNATGGCGTGCGGATGTGCGCCGGTATCTCAATGCCGGCCGGCCCGAGCTGGCCAAGGCCCGAACGCTGGAGCTGCCTGCCAATCTTGAGCTTGCATCCGATGCTGCCAAGATCTATGCCGAGACCTGCGGCGAGATCGACCGACTGCTTGTGGAGCGCTGCGATGCATTTGTGGATGAAATGATTTGTGGCATCCATAAAAACGGCGGACGCTTTCCGGCACAGGCACGTCCGGAACTTGAAAGCATCCTCAAGGTGGCGCCCCACCACTATTGGCTCAATTATTTAAAAAAGATGGCCGATGAAGAGTGAACAGGCAAAGGTGATACGCTCGTTGCTCGTCTCGGCCACGCTCTCGCTGCTGCATATTCCGGCGGCCGATGCAGCGGAGGTGAGTTCTGCTCATAACGGCGATGACGATGCCGGCAGGCTCCTGCCCGACCACGCCCGAGGGCAGAGAATAGACAAGAACGTGTGTAAGATAATGCGCGACGGCACCACGAAACTCATCGCCGCCCATAGATCGCACTCGTCGCACCGCTCCCACCGTTCGAGCAGCGGGGGCAATTATTCGCGTTCGTCAAGTCGCGCCAAGTCGAAGGCCGCCAGGCCGAGTGCGCTGTATTCGCAGAGTCCTGCCACGCAATATGCGCTGGGCGAACGTGCGCTGGGGCAGGGGATGCGCGGCGCCGATGTGGACCGCCTCGCCGCCTATCTGGTGCGTTTCTATTATCTTCATGATGAAGACGTGGCAGAAGAGGGGTGCGTGTATGATGCCCGAATGATAGAAGCCGTGCGCCACTTTCAGCGCGATGCCGGCTACGTGCCCGACGGCAAGTTCACCGGGGCTATGGCCGAAGTGTTGATGCAATGGGAGCCGGAGCGCACCACGATCCCCCTCGGATTCCGCAGTCTCGCCGTATCGGCCAAGATGGCAGGCCACGACGTGGACGTGCTGATCGAACTGCTGGCGGCAGCAGGTTGCGCCCCCGACAGCACTCGCCTGCAGAAGCAAGGGCGCCACTACGTGTTTACCCACGACGTGCTCACTGCCCTCAAGGTGTTCCAGGCCAGAAACGGGCTGAATCCCACCGGCGAGCTCGACTCCGCAACCGTGAAAAAACTCAACCACTACCGCAAATGACCATAGATGTAGACCGCAGGATTTATCCCGACAGCGTGATTTCCAAGGCCGTCTACAGCCTCATGGGCCGGTATTGCATCGCCCGCAGGCTCGCCGGAGACCATTTCGAGCAAATATCCGTTAGCGGCGAAGCTCCGCACTTTACAGACGAATTGATGCAGGCCCTCAACGACTTCAAATTGCGTCAGATAATCGCCGATGAAACCCGCGATGTGAAAACCATCCTATATGCCGCGGCCTTCGGTGGCGACGATAGCTTCTCAATAAATGATGTGCACGACTGAGCGCCGCTACAATCTGCTGCCCTTCGGCTTCACGCGCCTGTGTGGCAAAGAGGTGCTCGTCAACGAATTGGGCGATATGCTCGTGGTTCCCGAGGGCAGCGTGGCCCGGATAGTGGGCCGCAATGTGGATGATGAAGATCTGTATAAGTCGCTGGTGGCCAATTTCTTTATTTCCGAAACCCCCGTTCCGGCCCTGGCCGGCCTCTATGCCGCGCGGCTGCACGCAAGAAAAAGCTTCCTTGGAGCAGGCCCGGCGCTACACATATTCGTACTCACCCTGCGGTGCAATCAGAATTGCCGCTACTGCCACGCATCGAGCCGCGGGAGCCGGAGCAAGGGGTGCAGCATGAGCGAGACCGCGCTGAAGCAGGCCGTCAAGCTTATGATGCAGTCGCCGTCGGAAGATATTACCATGGAATTTCAGGGCGGAGAGCCATCGCTGGAGCCACGGCTAATCCGTATCGCCGTGGAGACGGCGGAGCAACTCAACAGAAATGCACGCAAGAAGCTNCGCTACGTGCTGTGCACCAATTGCGTGGCCCTCGGTCCGGAGCTGCTCGACCTGTGCCGGCTCTATGGCATCGTGATATCCACGTCGCTCGACGGACCGGCGTGGCTGCATAATGCCAACCGAGGATGCGTCGACAGCCATGAAAAGGTGGTGGCCGGCATNGCCCTTGCGCGNGAGGCGGTGGGCCACGAGAGGGTNTCGGCACTAATGACAGCATCACACCGCTCTCTCGACTATCCTCGCGAGATAGTGGACGAATACCTGCGCAACGGCTTCAATTCAATCTTTCTAAGGGCCCTCAACCCCTATGGCCTCGCAGCCGGGAATCCCGATCGAGAGGATTATACCCGCAGGTTTGTGAACTTCTACAAGCAGGCCCTCGACTACATCTTGGAGCTCAACCGTGAGGGCACGTTTTTCGTCGAAGAGTTTGCTTCAATAGTGCTCAAGAAGATGCTCACCGCCGGGAGCTCCGGCTTCGTGGATCTGCAATCTCCGGCCGGACTCATCAATTCCGTGCTGGTGTATAACTACGACGGCGGCGTGTACTGCTCCGACGAGTCGCGGATGCTCGCGGAGCAGGGCTGCGACTACTTCAAGCTGGGCACCACGGATCAGAGCTACGAAAGCCTTGTGTATGGCGACCGTGCCAAAGAAATAGCGCGGCACTGGGCAGCCGAGGCAATCGCCGGCTGCAGCGATTGCGCCCTGCGCCCATATTGCGGAGCCGACCCCGTGCGGGCATATTCCGCTCAGGGCGATATATACGGTTGCCGCCCCACGTCGCTGCAATGTGCCAGGCACAAAGCTATTATCGAACACCTCATCAGCCTGATCATCGAGCGTGCCGACGAGGTGCTTCCGGTATTCAGCAGTTGGATATCATGACGCGCAGCTTCGACATACTGAGCAACGACAACACCCTCTACGCTACCGGGCGCTGCAACAATCGCTGCCGCTTCTGCTGCCAGCCGCCCGTGATGGAGGAGGATGCCGCTGCGTTGTGGAAGGAAAACATGCGCCTGATAGAATGCGCACCTTCCGGCATCGGGGTAGTGGGAATATCGGGCGGCGAGCCCACGCTGCTGGGCGAACGCCTCTTTGAACTTATCGAGGCCGTGGTGCGCCATATGCCCGAGGCCACAATCCATCTGCTCAGCAACGGCCGTGCTTTTCGGGATGCCGCGCTTGCCGGAAAAGTTGTGGCCGCGGCTCATGGCCGCCTTGTGGCCGGAGTGCCGCTTCATTCCGACTATTGCGGCGACCATGATTTCATAGCCGGTAGCACCGGGGCGTTTGACCACACCGTTGCCGGCATCTGCAACCTCGCAGCCGCCGGGGCGGCCGTGGAACTGCGCGTGGTGATCAACCGCCATAATTATCGCCGCCTGCCCGACATCTCCCGGTNTATCCACCGCAATCTCCCCTTTGTGTCTCTCACGGCCTTTATGGCCATGGAGCGCATAGGACTCGCGGAGAGTGACGCTGCCGAAATATGGGCGGAGCCTTGCGACTATTCGGAAGAATTGGCCGCCGCGGTGGAGTATCTCCATATATGGAGCCATCCCGTGGCTATCTACAACGTGCCTCTGTGCCTGCTGCCGGCAGGCGTCAGGCGCTTTGCGTGCCGCAGCATAAGCGACTGGAAACAGTGCTATATACCGGCTTGCCACGGATGCTCGCTGCGCAGCGAATGTTGCGGCCTCTTTGCCACCAGTTCGCAGCCGTTCAGGAATATCCGCGCGATATGAGCTTATGATGATTGCAACTTATGTTATACGGCATAAAATGCATTTTAATGCCCCCGCAAGCAAACACGCGTGCGGTTTTTTTGTTAATTTTGCAGCAGAATTGAATAAAATACAGTCTTATGATTAAGAAAGAAACGATACTGAACACCGTGGCCGTGTGCGCGCTGGCTCTTGCCGCCACTGCTTGCGGAGGCAATAAGGAAGCCGAAGTGCTTCAGAAACAGGCTGCACGCGTGAATGCCGAGCTCGCGCAGGAAGTAAAGGAAGCCTCCTCGCTGCTGGCCGATGCTTCGGCCGTATACGCCGATTCGGCCTTCAATGTGCGCGTGGTGTTTGCCGATTCGGTGATGCACGTGAGCGACTACTCGCAGGCTCTCGTGGAGTATTTTCTCGCCGATGAGATCAAGAGCAACGCCGGAGCCGACCTTGATGAAATAGTAAACTCGCTGGCAAAGACCAAAGAGCCCATGCGCCTATCGCTCACCGACGTCTATGGCACCACACGCAGCTACGACCTGCCGGCCGCTACCTTGCGCACGCTCTTCAAGACCAAGCGCTCGCAGCTTCAGCTGCCCGAGGTGCGTTCGGAGGTTCTCGAAATCTTCGCTGGCCGCAGCTTCGCATTCGGAGTGGGCACGGGCGTGCAGAAGGTTGACTTTGCCCTCAACACCAGCTTTGCCACCTACACCGTGATCTACGATAGTCCGAAGGCCTACAGCGGACTGAACGTGGGCAACCTCAAGGCCCGTTACCTCAAGCTCCTGAAGCCCATCTACAAGGCCTATGGTCCGATCGCCGACGAAATAGTGGAGATGAACGAGAGCCTCGGTATCGACGGCTACCGCTTTGTGCTCACCACTCCCTCGGGCGATTCCGAGCTTAAGGCCACGCTGCCCTGGCGCGAGATTCTTAAAGATTAAAAACCATTATCTTACATACTAAGCCATGACTATAGTCGACAGATTTCTCGATTATGTGAAATTCGACACCCAGAGCGACGAACTCACCAACCTCACACCCTCCACGCCCGGCCAGATGATATTCGCGCGCCATCTGCGCGACGTGCTCGAAGGTATGGGACTGAAAGACATCACCCTTGACGACAACGGCTATCTGATGGCCACCCTGCCTGGCAACATCACCGACCGCAAGGTGCCCACCATCGGATTCATAGCCCACCTGGATACGTCGCCCGACATGAGCGGCCGCAACGTGAAGCCCCGCATCGTGCGCGACTATGACGGCTGCGCAATCACCCTCAACGACGAGCAGGGCATCGTGCTGTCGCCCGACGAATTTCCCGAGTTGCTCAACTATCGCGGCCAGGACCTGATCGTGACCGACGGCACCACGCTGCTGGGAGCCGACGACAAGGCCGGCATAGCCGAAATCGTGAGCGCAGTGGATTATCTCCAGAAGCATCCCGAGGTGAAGCACGGAGATATACGCATTGCCTTCAACCCCGACGAAGAGATCGGCCAGGGTGCCCACAAATTTGATGTCGAGCGCTTCGGTGCCGACTGGGCCTACACCATGGACGGCGGCGAGATCGGTGAGCTCGAATATGAGAACTTCAACGCTGCCGTGGCCCGCGTCACTTTCCGTGGCCGCAACGTGCATCCGGGCTATGCCAAGCACAAGATGATCAACTCCATGCGCATAGCCAATCAGTTTGTGATCATGCTCCCCCGATGGGAGACTCCCGAACACACCGAGGACTACGAGGGATTCTACCACCTCGTGGGTATCAACGGCACCGTGGAGGAGACCGTGCTTACGTATATCATCCGCGATCACGACCGCGACCGCTTCGAGCGTCGCAAGAAAGAGCTTGAGCATCTCAGTCGCAAGATCAACAACGAGTTTCCCGGCTGCTGCTCCATCGACATCAAGGACCAGTACTACAATATGCGCGAGAAAATCGAGCCGCTGATGTATATAATCGATATTGCCGAGGAGGCCATGCGCCGCTGCGACGTCACCCCCAAGGTGCAACCCATTCGCGGAGGCACGGATGGCGCGCAGTTGTCGTTCAAGGGGCTGCCTTGCCCCAATATCTTTGCCGGTGGTCTCAACTTCCACGGACGCTACGAATTCGTCCCCATCCGCTCCATGGAGAAAGCCATGGAAGTGATTGTGGAAATTGCCCGCCTCGTGGGCGAGCGCTGATGGCAGGCCGTCCGCTGCTGATAGTGGTCACGGGGGCCACTGCCTCCGGCAAGACCTCGTTGGCCATCGACATTGCCGAAAGGCTCGGCACGGAAATCATCTCGGCCGACTCGCGGCAGATGTTCCGCGACATACCCGTGTGCACCGCCGCTCCCACGGCCGAAGAACTTGCGCAGGTGCCCCATCATCTGGTGGGGCACCTGCCTCTTGATGCTCATTATAGTGCGGCATCGTTTGAGGAGGATGCCATGGCGCTTTTGCCGGATATATTCGATCGCTGCGGCGGAGTGGCTGTGGTGTGCGGCGGTTCGATGATGTATGTGGACGCGCTCGTGCGGGGCATCGACGAGATGCCCACGATAAGTGCCGAGGTGCGCGAGCGTGTTCTCTCGTTCTATCGGGAGCAGGGACTTGAAGCACTCCTTGCTTGGCTCGAAATAATAGACCCGGAGATGCATCGCACCGTCGACCGCCTCAATCCCAAGCGTGTGATCCACGCCGTGGAAATCACCCTGCAGGCAGGAGTGCCCGTGTCGCAGCTGCGCACAGGGCAAAGAAAAGCGCGGCCCTTCGACGTGCTCAAATTCGCTATCGACATGCCTCGCGATGTGCTCTTTGACCGCATCAACAGGCGCGTCGACGCTATGGTGCGGGCCGGCCTTGAAGATGAAGCGCGCCGTGTCTATGCGCAGCGTCACCTGAATTCGCTCAATACGGTGGGGCTAAAGGAAATGTTTGCCTATTTTGACGGCGCGATGGACCGTGCCACCGCCATAGCCCGGATAGCCAAAAACACCCGCGTATACGCCAAGAAGCAGCTCACGTGGTTGCGCCGCAGCGACGACGTCCATTACCTCGACTCAACGGGAGCCTTGCAGCAGGCCATTGATATAATCGCAGTTAAAAGAAAATAAGATGAAAGATACCGACCTCGTTCTGTGTGCCCGCTATATCGATGCTCCCACGGCTTCTATAGCGCAGGGCCTTCTCGAAAGCAATGATATACCGGCCATTATCGACAATGAGATTATGGGCACGATCTTTCCTCCGGCCGGTGCCGTGCGCCTGATGGTGCGACGCATGGATCTTGAACGTGCCCAAAGTATCCTTGCCGAAGGACATCTGCTGGATTGAATAGTAGTCCTTTCTTGTTCTTTGTGGCAAATATTCGGCAATAATGTTGTTTTTGTGATATNTTTGCCCTATATTTACGCAGACGACAACTATTTTACACATGCAGCTATGAAAAAGATGATCTTATCCATTGCATTAGGCCTCTTTGCCGCATGCGCCTATGCTCAGGTTTCCGAACANCCCGCTGCCGCAGAGTGCGATTCCATTAACGTTCCGGTATTTCTCGTGGACGGAGTGGAGGCTCAGAATATAGGTGACTTACGCAGGGAAGATATCGTGAGTATAAAGGTGGTAAAGGATCCCGCAATTACCAGAATCTTCAANCCGCGTCTCGGTGGCGTGGTTTTGATCACTACCAAATCCAAGCCATTGCTCACACCTCTGCTGAAGATTCATGAAGAGCAACAGAAGCAGCAGAAGGAACAGCGGATAGACGGACAGCTGATGATTCGGTAGCGGCCTGCCTCTCAACTGAATCATCAGCTGCTGAAATAATGATTGATGTAGTCGTGGAATCCGGCANGGTCTTTCNGGCATTCTTTTTATNTCATTATNTGCCACTTTACTACATTTATTAAGCAAGCTCGGCTGTGGCGGATGTGCCACAGCCGAGCTTATTATGCATGGAATGGGGGAATCAGATGGATTGCTCGACGTTCCACACGAAGGCGCGGAGACCCAGCTTGGGGCGCTCGTCGTTGAGCGCCTTCAGGCGGCTGAGCAGGGAGGCCACGCGCTCGTCGGGCACCACGGTCATGATTGCTGATGCCATGGAGGGCCATGCGTGGGAGCCGTAGTGTGGCTCGCCGTCGATGCTGCCACGACCTTCTACTGTGGCCCACGACGTGAAGCCGCGGCAGTTGTTGCGGTCGAGGATTTCAATTATGCGCTCGCGGTGAGCCTGATCGAATGCTATGAATACTGATTTCATTTCGAGAGGTTTTTACGAAGTTTTTTGCGCTGGTTGCGAATGCCGTTATAGGCAAATACGCAGTAGAGCATGGGCACGAAGAGCAGGGTGAGAATGGTGGAGAACGTGAGACCACCGATCACGGCGGTGCCCATGGGGCGCCACATCTCGGCACCCTGACCGCTACCCACAGCCATGGGCACCATGCCCAGGATGGTGGTGAGGGTGGTCATCACCACCGGACGCAGGCGCGATTCGCCGCCCAGGATCACGGCACGGCGGATACTCATGCCGCGCTCGCGGTTGAGGGTAATATAGTCGATGAGCACGATACCGTTTTTCACCACTATACCGATAAGCATGATGGCTCCGATCATACTCATCACGTTGAGCGTGTGGCCCGTGAGCCAGAGGATGATGAATACACCCGAGAAGGCAAACATCAGCGAAGTCATGATGATGGCCGGATAGGTGTAGCTTTCAAACTGGGCAGCCATCACGATGTAGACAAGAATGATGATGAGCACGGCCAGAGTGAGCAGGTCGCGGAACGAGTCCTGCTGGTCTTCGTAGCTGCCGCTGAGCTGTATCGACACGCCCTGGGGGATGTCCATGCGGTCGATTTCCACCTGGGATGCTTCCACCACCTGGCTCATGGGCACATCCTGCACCGTGGTTTTCACGGTGACGATGCGCTCGCGGTCTTTGCGCTCGATGGTGGGCGGGGTGAAGCGCTCCACCACCGTGCCCACATCGCTGAGGCGCACACCCTTTCCTGCCGAGTTGTAGATGAGAATATTCTCGATATCGTCGATAGAGGTGCGGTGTGCCGGATCGTACATCACCTTGATGTCGTATTCCTCGCCGTCCTCGCGGAAGCGGGAGGCCGTGGCACCATTGATGCGGTTGCGCAGATAGGTGGCGGCAGTCTGGAGATTAAGGCCGTAGATGGCGAGCTTCTCGCGGTCGAAGTCTACCTGATATTCGGGCTGATAGTCGGAGCGCGATATGAACACGTCGGCCGTGCCGGGGATAGCTTCCAGCACGCTTTTGAGCTGTCGGGCCACGGAATCGGTGTGCTCGAAGTTGTAGCCGTACACTTCATAGTCGATGGTGGCCTGTCCGGCCATGCCGGCACCGCCGCCCACCTGCACCTGAGCTTTCTTGAACTGGGGATAGTTCTTGAGGTCTTCGCGCATTGCGGCAGCGATTTCGGTGATGCCGCGGTCGCGGTCGCCGGGGTCGGACAGGCGGATATTCATCGAGATGATGTGCGGGCCGTTGTCGCGCAGCGAAGCGAATGTGTTGTCGCTGTCGGCCGAGCCGGTAGTGTAGTTGATCACGTTGATTTCGGGGTATTTCTCGCGCCATTCCTTTACGAGCTGTGCAGTGATATCCTGCGACACCTCCACGCGGGCTCCGATGGGGAGCTCAAGCGACACGCTCAGGCGGCCGTCGTCGGCAGTGGGGAAAAATTCCGTGCCCACGAATTTGAGCAGGCCCAGAGAGCCCACGAAGAGCGCCACGCACACGATACCCGTGAGCAGTTTGTGGCTCACCACGAATTCAAGCAGCCTGCCGTAGCCGCGGTCGAAGGCGTCGAGGCCGCGGTTGATGGGGGTGAAGATAAGGTTGTAGAGCTTGCCGTGGCTCTGGGTGCGGCGCAGCAGCAGGCTGCACAGCATGGGAGTGAGCGACAGGGCGCACACCGTGGATATAATCATCATGATGGTGACCATCCAGCCCAGCTGGCGGAAGAGCACACCGGTCATGCCCGTGACCAGGGTGAGGGGGAAGAACACGGCGATAAGAGTGAGGGTGGATGCCACCACGCTGATTGCCACCTCGTTGGTGCCGTGCACGGCTGCCTGCTTGGGGTCGGATCCGCGCTCGATGTGGGTGGTCACGTTTTCAAGCACCACGATGGCGTCGTCCACCACCATACCGATAGATATCGACAGCGCCGAGAGCGATACGATGTTCAGCGAATTGCCGGTGATGGCCAGATATATGAACGATGCTATGAGCGATATGGGGATGGTGATGGTGATGATGAGGGTGGCGCGCCAGCGGCCAAGGAAGAAGAACACCACTATCACCACAAACAGCAGGGCGTAGAGCACGGTCTCCACCAGCGAAGCGATGGTGTTTCGGATATTGTCGGAGGTGTCGACGATGATGCCCAGTTTCACGTCGGAGGGGAGGCGTTTCTGGATCGAGGGAAGCATGGCGAGCACCTTATTGGAGATTTCCACGGAATTGGCGCCGCTCTGCTTCTGGATGATGATCATGGCGCCTTTCTCGCCATCGTTGTAGGTCTGCTGTGCGCGTTCCTCCAGCGAGTCGTCGATGCGTGCCACATCCTTAAGGTAGATGTTGCGGCCGCCCACGGAGCCCACCACGATATCGGCCATCTGGTCCGACGAGGTGAATTCTCCCTGCACGCGCAGCGAGTAGGTTTCGGAGCCGATGTCGAACGAGCCGCCCGGGATATTGCGGTTTTCGGCACCCACCACGGAAGCAATCTGCTCGATGGTTAGGCCGTAGGCTTCGAGGCGGGCGGGATCGGCGTAGACGTGGATTTCGCGCTTGGGCGCGCCTGAGATGCTCACGGAACCCACGCCGTTGATTCGCGCCAGGGGATTTGCCACGGCGTCGTCCAGAATCTTGTAGAGGCCCGGCATACTCTCGGTGGCCTGCACCGACAGCATCACGATGGGGATCATATCGGAGGAGAACTTGAATATGGTGGGGTTCTCCACGTCGTCGGGGAGGGCCGACGACACAAGGTCGAGCTTGTCGCGCACGTCGTTGGTGAGCACGTCGATATCCTTGCCGTATTCAAATTCAAGGGTGATCACGGAGATGCCCTCGCGGCTCTTGGAGGTGATGTGCTTGAGATCGTTGACGGAGTTGAGCACGTTTTCGAGCGGACGCGTCACGTTCTGCTCGATATCCTGGGCGCTCGCGCCCTGGTAGGATGTCATGACCATCAGGGTGTTGGTCTCCACATCCGGATAGAGGTCGATGGGAAGGGTGTTGAGCGAGAAGAGACCCAGAATCACCACCGCCACGAAGCACAGGGTGGTCATGATGGGGCGCTTCACCGCGCTGCCGTATAAACTCATATTAAAATGGTGTAGAGTGGTTTATTTGGATTTGATTACCTCAACGGCCACACCGTCGGCCAGTCGCGACTGGCCCGAAATCACCACGGAGTCGCCGGCTTCCACGCCGCTTATGAGCTCGTAGGCGTCGCCCAGGCGCCGGCCCAGTTCCACGCGGTTGTAGCTCACGCGTCCGTCGCGCAGCACGTAGACGTAGCGGTTGCCGCTGCCGGTCTGCTTCACCACGGCCAGGTCGGGCACGACCACGCGGTTGATAGCGCCGTGGTCGATTTCCACGCGGGCAAACATTCCCGGTCGCAGTCGCTCGCCGGGATTCTTGATCTGTATCTCGGCTTCAAATGTGCGTGTGCTGGGGTCCACCGAGGGATACACGCGCGATACCACGCCCGAGAAAGTCTCGTCCGGGAAGGCATCGAATGTGATGCTCACGTCCTTGCCTCGCTCAATTTTCGTGATATCGGATTCTGTGGCGTTGATGATTATTTTCACCACGGGCGAGAGCTGCCCCACGGTGAGCACTGGCAGGGAGCCCGTCATGTCGCCCGGGTCGTAGTTGCGCGCAGTCACCACGCCATCAACGGGCGATACCAGCACGGCGTTTTCGGCGGCGTTCTTGTACTGCGTGCGTGCGGCGTCGAGCTGAGCCTTGAGCTGATCCACGGCCTGCTGCGTGCCGGCGCCTATTTCCAGCAGAGTGTTGGCGCGGTTGTATTCTCGCTCGATTTGCTCAAGGTTGATCTTGATCTGGTCCAGCGATGCGCGGTCGAGCGTCACGAGTGTCTGGCCGCGGCGCACGCGGTCGCCCACTTCCACGGTGATGGTCTTGATGCGGTTTGGCGCCGCCGGCGAGATGTTGTTCACGTTGTAGGCCTCCACATTGGCCGTGTATTCCTTTTGCTGAGGCACGTCGCGGGCTTCTGCCACGCCGGCTTCCACGCGAGGCAGCTCCTCGGCGGCATCGGCGGTTGCTGTGGTTTCGGTCTTGCTGCAGGCACTCAGCAGGCCGGTTGCGGCCGCGAGAATGCAATAATGGATGAAGGGACGGTACATTGTTATCGTTAGCGTTGGGTTTTATACGAATCGAGTGGAGCCGTTCCGCGCAGCAGTTCGAGCTGGCTGTCGGCCACGAGGAAGTTGTAGATGCTCTGATAGTGGGCCAGTCGCGAGCGTGTGAGGGCCAGTTCGCTGTCGCGCAGGTCGAGGTAGCTGGCGGCGCCGATGGAGAAAGAGCGCTCCATGATGTCGTGGGCGCGCGTAGCCTGCGCCACGCTTTCCTTGGTCGACGATATCTGCTGGGCGTTCTGCTTTATATTGTCGATGGCCAGGGCCACCTGCATCGACACGGTGTGCTCAATATTATCGCGCTGGAGTTCTGATTCGAGCAGTTGCACCTTGGCCTGGCGCTGGCGGCTGTAGCGTGCTCCGCCGGTGTAGATGGGGAGCGAGAGCGACAGCCCGAAGGTGGATGAGTTGCTCCAGCGGAAGTTCTTGAATGGCGAGCCGTTGCTATTGGAGTTCCAGTAGTAGTTGATGGTGGCCGAGAGAGTGGGGAACCATGCCATGCGCTGCACGTCGAGTGCGTCGTGAAGCATGCGTGTCTGCAGGCGGTTCTGCACCAGCGAGGTGTTCTGCGAATAATCGTCGTCGATTGCCAGCAGGCGCTCGTTCAGGGAGTTTTCATAGTCGGCGAGCCGTCCTGTGATTTCCAGAGGGAAAGATGCGTCCACGCCCATGAGCACCAGCAGCTGCAGGCGAGCCTGCTTGATGGCGATATCGGCCTGCATCAGTTCGGGCTCGATATTTTTCATGGCCACGGAAGTGCGGAGCACATCGTAGTCCGAGGCCGCGCCGGCGTCGTATTGTTTCTTATATATATCGTGAGTGAGTGCGGCCATATCGTAGCTCTGCTGCACCACATCGCGCGAGTCGGTGGCGAGCATGAGGGCATAGTAGGCGTCTTTCACCTGGTTCACGAGGTCGAGACGCGACGCCCGCGCCTGCTCCACGGATTGCAGAATCTGCGTGTCGCTGAGCTTGAGCGACTTCCATAGCTGCGGTGCAATCAGGGGCATTGCCGCCGAGAAGCCAATCTGGTAGCTGTTGTCGAGGCCCATCTTGATGCCCGTGGTGTTTCCGCCTCCTGAAGCTCGCGAGGCCGCAGCGGCATCGCCGGATTCATCGCCGGATGCGTCGTCTCCTGCTCCTCCTCCCGGAAAGCCGTCCATGTTCATATACATCACCTGCTTGGCAAGCATGCGTGAGTAATTGGCGCCGAAGTTCACCTGCGGCAGGAGTTGCGAGAGGGTTTCGCCGCGCGAATAGTCGATGCGCGTGATTTCCATATCGGCCACCTTGACGGTGGGGCTTTCGCTCAAGGCCACGGCGATGCACTGCTCAAGTGTCATCGGCGTATTGGCCGCGGCTGTGGCGGCGGCCCCGAAAGCAACTGCAAGAAATAAGTTTCGTAGCATAGTTTTTTGAACCGGCAATAATCTGATTGGTATGGTCGTGTGGTTTTGCGGATACAAAATTGCGAAAAAAGAAGCTAATAAAAAGGTGCCCGGTAATATTCTAACATTATTTAACCATTATGGAGAATCCATTGGTAAAAATGTCGCCTATCTTGGTATTTATAGCGATTGCCACCATTACATAGCACGACCGAGAGCCCGCATGAGCGGAACCCTCGGTCGCGTGATTTGTGCTTGTGGCAGCCGGAATTACTTCACGGCATCGTTAAGCTCGGAGCCGGCTTTGAATTTCACGGCCTTGCGGGCTGCAATCTTGATGGTCTCCTTGGTGCGGGGATTGATACCGGTGCGCTCTCCCTTCTCGCTCACGGAGAAAGTGCCGAAGCCCACGAGTGCAACTTTGTCGTTGGCGGCGAGTGCCTCTGCGATAGCGGCGGTGGTGGCGTCGAGGGCAGCCTTGGCATCAGCCTTGGTGAGATTTGCCTTCTCGGCGATAGCGTTGATAAGCTCTGTCTTGTTCATAGGATGATAATTTAGAGTTTGGTTTGTTTCAATGCGCAAATATAATCATAAAACCGGATAAAACGTGTTTTTTTGTTAAAAAAATCGCAAAAATGCTTATTTTTTTGTTTGAGGGTGATTTTTTAAGGTAAAAAGCGCGTTTTTTAGTACCTTTGCAACACGAAAAAGATGTAATAATGAGTTTTATCTCCGGATTTTTTCAGCGTATTCCGCCGGTAACCAAAAACCTGGCCGGAATCTGTTTCGTGGTGTGGGCTGCCATGGCGCTTGTGCCGGGTATCGACCGGGCGCTCACCCGCTGGTGTGCGATGTACTATTTCACGTCGCCGGGCTATATGCCGTTTCAGCTTATAACGTATCTGTTCATGCACGGCAGTTTCACGCATTTGTTCTTCAATATGTTTGCCCTGCTCATGTTTGGCGGCATAGTGGAGCGCACGCTGGGGTCGCAGCGTTTTCTCTTCTATTATCTCGCGTGTGGCGTGGGCGCCGGTCTCATCCAGGAGGGTGTTTCGGCGATATTCATCCACAAATACACAGCCATGTTTCCGCCCGAGACTGCCGAAGAGATTATCACCCGCGGCTGGAGCCTGATGCAGCAGCACATGACCTTCACCGACCCCACGGCCCACGTGCTTAACGCGCTCGTGAACACGCCACTGGTGGGTGCTTCCGGCGCCGTATATGGCGTGCTTCTTGCATTCGGCATGCTTTTCCCCAATCAGCCCATATTTATATGGTTTATTCCCGTGCCTGTCAAAGCCAAGTGGCTCGTGGTGGGCTATGTGGTGATGGAACTGGCCTACGGGCTGGGTGGCGTGGCCGATAACGTGGCGCATTTTGCCCACCTGGGCGGTATGCTCGTGGGTCTCGTGATGATATTGTACTGGAAGAAAAAAGGCACGTTCAATGGGCATTGGATGGTGTGATACGGCTATCCGACGGCAGCACGGCGGCACGCTGATGGCGATCGTGGCCGTCAACGTGCTCGTATGGCTCGTGGCTGTAGCCGACATAAAGATGCTGGGCGGCTCCCTGGTGCAGGCTCTGGCTCTGCCGTCGGCTCCGCAGGCGCTCCTTGTGCGTCCGTGGGCCTTGGTCAGCTATATGGTGCTTCAGACAGATTTCTTCCACCTGCTGTTCAATATGCTATGGCTCGTGTGCTTCGGTCGTCTTCTGGCCATGGCACGCGGGGAGGGTGCTCTGGTGTGGACTTACGTGGGCGGTGGCGTGGCCGGGGCCGTGGTGTATGTGGCCGTCGGATGCCTCTTTCCGTCGCTCGCCGGCGGCAGCCTCATAGGTTCGTCGGCGGCCGTGCTCTCGGTGGCCGTAGCCGCTGCATTCGCCGTGCCGGATCTGGAGCTGCCTTTGTGGCTCTTCGGAACGGTGAAGGTGAAGTGGATAGTGCTGGTGATGTGTGTGCTCTTCTGCGCCGGGTTCAACGGCCCGGCCACTGCAGTCTCCGCTCATATAGGCGGAGCCGCCTATGCAGCCGCGGTTGCGTTGTGGCGAAAGCTGTCCACACGCAAGGCACGTTCAGGAGCTGGCGATAGCGCCGAGCTCGACCGTCTGCTCGACAAGGTGAAACGCTCGGGCTACGACTCGCTGTCGCGGCGCGATAAGGAGCGATTGTTCAACCTCTCACACCGTGTGCGCCGATGAGCCGATTATCGCCGTGGCGTCAGATAGCCAATGCCCTGGTGCTGGCCGTGAATATGATTGCCGGTGCCGCTCTCGTGCTGGCTTCATACGCAGGCGAATTCTCGCCTGCCGAGCGCCCGATGATGGGCGTGGTGGTGCTGGGAGTGCCCATAGCGCTGGCTGCGCTTGTGGTGCTTCTGATTCTCGACTTCGTGTGGTGGCGCAAGACCGCTCTCGTGCCCATCGTGGCCATCGTGGCTTCATGGCCCACGGTGTGGAGCGTGTGTCCACTCAATATAGGCACCGGTATTCCCGGTGGCACGCCGCCTGAGCGCGTGTTCACGCTGCTCACCTACAACGTCCTGTCGATGCGCGACAACACAGCCGGCTATTCCGGCGACGTGAACCCCACGCTGAGCTACATCCTCCGGCAAGACGCCGACGTGGTGTGCCTTCAGGAATTGAGCGTGCTCAACCTCAACAAAAAACTCAAGATCACGCAAGCACAGCTCGACAGTATTCATGCGCGATATCCTTATATAATATTGAGTGGCACTGCCGTGGCCGTGATGTCGAAGTATCCCATCGAGAATCTGCACCTCGATTCAAATTCGGGAGTGAAGGGCAGCCGCTGCGATATGGGTGGCTACGTGCTCAACGTCGAGGGCCACAGGCTGGCGCTGTTCAACGTGCATCTGCAAAGCTTCAAGCTCACGCGCAGCGACAAGGAAGCCTACGACGGGCTCACCCACCTGCGTCACGAAGAAGATATCAACGAACTGGGCCACACCCTTGTGGGCAAAATCAAGACAGCGGCCGTGCGCCGCGCCGGGCAGGCCCAGATGCTGTGCCGGTATATCGACTACTATGGAGGTGAAAACGTGATTGTGACCGGCGACTTCAACGATGCGCCGGGATGCTACACGCTGCGCCAACTGGCCGACCTGGGGCTGCGCGAGGTGTGGCCCGAGGTGGGTTTCGGCCCCACATGGACCTACAACGACCACCGGCTCTACTTCCGCATCGACCATATACTGTGGCGCGGACGACTGAGGCCGGCCGGAATACGCCGCGGCAACGTGCGCTGGAGCGACCACTATCCGCTGATAGCCACCTTTGTGTGGGACAATGACGAATCCAATCAATAATCTAATCATAAATCAATGAAAAAAAGTATCACCACAGCCCTTGTGGTTCTTGCTCTCGCGGCAGGTGCCTCAAGCTGCAAACAAGACAAGATGCAAGAGAATCCGTTCCTTGCGGAGTATGATACTCCGTTCGAAATTCCTCCTTTCGAGAAAATCAAGCTGGAGCACTACCTGCCCGCTCTGCAAGCCGGCATTGACCAGCAGAACGCCGAAATCGAGGCAATCGTGGCCAATGAAGAGACTCCCACCTTCGACAACACCATTCTGGCACTCGACCGCTCGGGCCGTACCCTCGACAAGGTAGCCGCCGTGTACTTCGCTCTTTCCGAGAGCAATTCCTCGGAAGAAATGCAGGAGATGGGCGACCAATTCGAGAGCCTGTATCAGGCTCACGCCGATGAAATTATGATGAACGACGGTCTCTTCGAGCGCGTGAAATATCTCTACGACCGCCGCGACAGTCTTGGTCTTGCTCCCGACCAGCACCTGGCCGTGGAGAACATGTATAAGGACTTCAGCCGCAACGGAGCCCTGCTCGATGCAGAGAAAAAGGAGCAGCTGAAGGCTCTCAATGCCGAGCTCACCAAGCTCTACAACACATTCAATAAGAATCTGCTCAAGGCCAACAACGATTTCTACGTCGTGGTCGAAGACTCCACCGAGCTCGAAGGCATTCCCGCCTCCACCCGCGCACAGGCCGCTGAGGCCGCTCAGGAGAAAGGCCTGAACGGCAAGTGGGTGTTCACTCTCCACGCTCCCAGCCGCCTCCCCGTGCTTCAGTTCGCCAAGAATCGCGACCTGCGCCGCCGCATCTACGAGGGCTACACCTCGCAGGCTGTCGANGGCGATAACAGCAATCTGCCGGTGATCAACAGCATCCTCAAGGCCCGNGCCAAGAAAGCCCGTCTGCTGGGCTTCGAAAACTTCGGCGAGTATATGACCGACAACGTNATGGCCGGCAGCGTAGAGGCCGCCGAGAACCTTCTGCGCCAGATCTGGACGCCGGCTGTGGCCAAGGTGAAGCAGGAAGTGGCCGAGATGCAGGCCGTAGTCGACGAAGAGGGNGGCAACTTCAAGATCGCTCCCTACGACTATTACTACTATGCCGAGAAAGTGCGACAGAAGAANTNCGACTTCGACGAATCCGAAGTGAGCGCATATTTCCCCGTCGACAGTGTGCGCAACGGTATCTTCAGCATGGCCGAGCGTCTATATGGAGTGAAGTTTACCGAAATGAAGGATGCACCCCGCTACTACGACGAGGTTAAGGTCTACGACGTTACGGATGCCGCCACCGGCGAGCACGTGGCCGTGTTCATGACCGACTATTTCACCCGTCCCAGCAAGCGCCAGGGCGCATGGATGAGCGAATTCAAGAACTCCTGGACCGAACCCGACGGCACATCTTCGCGACCGGTGATCTTCAATGTGGGCAACTTCAGCCGTCCCACCGCCGACATGCCCTCGCTTCTCACCCTGGACGAAGTGGAGACGATGTTTCATGAATTCGGCCATGGCCTCCACGGCATGCTCAGCCGNGCGCGCTATAAGATGCAGGCAGGCACCAACGTGGACCGCGACTTCGTGGAGCTCCCCTCGCAGATTCACGAGCACTGGGCTTTGGAACCCGAACTGCTGCGCACCTATGCCCACCACTATAAGACCGGCGAGGTNATTCCCGACGNACTCATNGCCAAGCTGCAGGCGGCATCNACCCACAATCAGGGCTTTGCCACCGCAGAGCTCGCCGGCGCCGCTCTGCTCGACCTTCAATANGGCAANCTCAACTCCGAGGAGGATATCGACGTGCTCGCATTCGAGCGCAAGGTGGCCGACGANCTNGGCATGCCCGCCGAGCTCACCTTCCGCTACCGCTCGCCCTACTTCAAGCACATCTTCGGCAGTGATGGCTACGCCAGCGGCTACTACACCTACCTCTGGGCCGAAGTGCTTGATACCGACGGCTTCGAGCTGTTCAAGGAAAAGGGCATTTTTGATCCCGAAACGGCCAAGAGCTTCAAGACCAACGTTCTGGAAATGGGCGGCAGCGCCAAGCCTATGGACCTTTACGTGCGCTTCCGCGGCCAGGAGCCCAAGGTGGACGCCCTGCTGCGCAACCGCGGCCTTGCCGACTGATTGCAGTCTATATTCACGCGATATTCAACCGCGCACATCGTATTCCGCATTTGCGGAAACCGTGTGCGCGGTTTTTTTGTGTGCCTGGGGAAAAATCATTGAACTTTGCCGGTTATGGATATGTTTTATTATAAATATTAATCACATACACAATCACTCCCCCCTCTAAAACGTACACACTATGTTAGATTCCAAAATTGATCCGAGATATCGCGACGGCGATGCCAAGACCGATGTGTTTGGCTCTGCTGCAATGCTCCAGCCCGCGCCCGTAGAAAAGATTCCGCAGGGTCCCACGACTCCGGAAATTGCCTACCAGATGGTGAAGGATGAGACCTACGCCCAGACGCAGCCTCGCCTGAACCTGGCCACTTTCGTCACCACCTACATGGATGAATACGCCACACGCCTGATGAACGAGGCCATNGGTATCAACTATATCGACGAAACCGAGTATCCGCGTATCGCAGTGATGTGCCAGAAGTGTATCAACATTATGGCCAACCTATGGAACACACCTGAAACGGCCAAGTGGAAGGCCGGCGCNCTGGCCATAGGCTCGTCGGAGGCATGCATGCTCGGTGGCCTGGCAGCCCTTAAGCGCTGGAAGGAGCGCCGCAAAAAAGCCGGTAAGCCCTTCGACAAACCCAATATCGTGATTTCCACCGCCTACCAGGTGGTGTGGGAAAAATTNGCCACGTTCTGGGACGTAGAGATGCGCGTTGTGCCCCTCTCGCCCGAGCATCCCACACTGGATATCGACAAGGCTATCAGCATGTGCGACGAAAACACCATCTGCGTGGTGCCCATCCTGGGCGTGACATGGAGCGGCATGAACGACGACGTGGAGGCCCTCGACGCCGCCCTCGACAAGTACAACGCCGAGACCGGAAATGAGGTGTGCATTCACATCGACGCTGCTTCCGGNGGTTTCATCCTTCCCTTCCTTGAGCCCGAAAAGAAGTGGGACTTCCGCCTCAAGTGGGTGCTCTCCATCAGCACCTCGGGCCATAAATTCGGCCTTGTATATCCAGGCCTGGGATGGGTNGTATGGAAAGACAAGAAGTATCTGCCTGCCGACATGTCGTTCACCGTCAACTATCTCGGTGCTGAAGTCACACAGGTGGGACTTAACTACTCGCGCCCTGCCGCCCAGATTCTCGGCCAGTATTATCAGTTTATCCGTCTCGGATTCGAGGGCTACAAGAACGTNCAGTACAATTCGCTGCAGGTGGCCAAGTATCTCCACGAGCAGATAGGTGGCATGGAGCAGTTCGANCCTTATGCTGCCGAGGTGCCCAATCCCATATTCGTGTGGCGCATGAACGAGGAATACCAGAAGAAGGCAAAATGGACTCTCTACGACCTTCAGGACAAGCTCGCTCAGAAAGGCTGGATGGTACCTGCCTATACGATGCCTGCCAATATCGAGCAGATGGTGGTGATGCGCGTGCTCTGCAAGCAGGGATTCAGCCGCGACATGGCCGATCAGCTACTGGACGATATCCGATTTGCCCTTGATGAGCTCGACAAGCTCGAATATCCCACCAACACCCGCGTGGCCATGGAGAAGAACGTGCCTCTCACAAGCCGCTGCTTCAACCACACCGGAAAGTAAGTNACANCCNCCCNCANACAAAGCAACAGCGCGGCATAGAGTCGCGCTGTTGCTTTGGGGGGTGTGTGTTGCCGGTGCCTTTGAGGAACGTTCCTGTCACAGCACGCCCAGCCCGGCGAGAAACACCGCGAGGATGCATGCCGGAGCTACGTAGCGCATGCAGAAGATAATGACGCGCACCAGGGCTCTTGCTCCGGATGATTCAGGAGCAAGCTCGCTGCGTAGCACCTTGCGGTCGAGAAACCAGCCGGCGAATACCGATATGAGCATACCGCCCACGGGCAGGCACAGGTTGGACGATACGTAGTCAAACAGGTTGAACACCGTGAGCCCGCACACCCGCACNCCGTTGAGGCTGCCGAACGACAGCGCGCACAGCGTGCCCAGCAGCATGGCTATGCCTATATTGAGCTGGGTGGCCCGGCGGCGTTTCATTCCCAGGTCGTCGCAGAACCATGCTATGGAGATCTCGCTCATCGACACCGTGCTGGTGAGCGACGCTATGAAGAGCAGCAGAAAGAANAGCAGGCTCCACAGCTGCCCGAAAGGCATGTCGGCAAATACGGCCGGAAGCACTTCAAATACCAGCTTGGGGCCGGCGGCAGGCTCCTGCCCGTAGGTGAACACCGCCGGGAAGATAATCACGCCGGCGAGGATGGCCACAAGGCTGTCGAGACCGGCCGTGAGCAGGGCCGTCCTCATCAGCGGAGTGTTGCGGGAGAAGTAGCTGGAGTAGGTGATGAGGCCACCCAGGCCCAGGCTCAGCGAGAAGAAGGCCTGACCCATGGCACTCACCACCACGTGGGGAGTGATCTGCGAGAAGTCGGGCTTGAATAGAAAGGCCAGGCCCTCGCCGGCACCGGGCATGAACAGCGAGTGGATGCAGAAGGCCACGAGTATCACGAATAGCAGCGGCATCAGCACNTTGCTCATGCGCTCGATGCCTTTTTCCACGCCACGGGTGAGCACGGCGTAGTTGCACGCCAGAAACAGCAGTGTCCACATCACCGGGCGCACATCGCTCGCGGCGAANGCGTCGAACTGCGAGTGCAGGGCCTCGGCCGTGTGTACGTCGCCGAAGCCGATGATGGAGCGGTAGATATACTCCATGGTCCAGCCGGCCACCACGCTGTAGAAGCTCAATATCAGAATGGAAGTCGAGATNCCGATATAGCCCACGCACCCCCANAGCTTTCCNCGCGAGAGCTTGCGGAAGGCNGATCGCACGTCGGCACCGGTGTGTCGACCGATCACAAACTCGGCACACATCACCGGCACGCCTATAAGGAATACGAAAAGGAGGTTGAGGAGGATGAAGGCTGCGCCGCCGTGGGCACCGGCTTCATAGGGGAATCGCCAGATATTGCCCAGNCCCACGGCCGATCCCACCGTGACGGCCAACACNCCCAGGCGCGTGGCGAATTGTGCTCTCTTCTGTTGTGCCATTCTATTTCTTGATGATACTTTTTAGCAGGCTCAGGTCTTCTTTGTGNTCTTCCGGNGTTTCGCCGTCTTCGCGCGTACTNATATAACGCGCGTAGTAGGCCAGNAGCAGGGTGGTGAGCGGGAGCGCCACAATCAGGCCGATGAATCCCAGCAGCGTGCCCCACACCGATATGGACAGCAGGATAATGGCCGGATTAAGGCCCATGGCGTGGCCCATGATGCGCGGCGTGAGCACGAGGTCCTGGATGCACTGCACCACCACGTAGACCACGATGCAGGCTCCGAATATATTCCAGAATTCAATGGAGGAATCGAGCGAGCACACCACGCACAGCAGCGTCACCGGCACGATGGAGATGAGCTGCAGATAAGGCACCATATTGAGCAGCCCTATGAACATGCCCAGCACTATGGCCATAGGCAGCCCCACTATCACGAAGCCTATGCTGAAGAGGATGCCCACACACAGTGCCACCAGCGCCTGGCCGCGGAAGTAGTGGTTCATGCTGGTCTTGATATCGTTGCCTATGGCGAAGACCACCTCGCGATACTTCGGGGGCACCATGCGGCGCATTCCGCGCAGCAGGCGCTCATAGTCGAGCATGATAAATACCACATACAGCACCACGAAGAACCAGTTGAAAGCCGCCAGCACCAGCTCGAAGCCGCCGGCCAGCACGTCCGACACGTGGCCCAGCAGCTCGTGCCAGTCCTGACGCGAGAGCTGCGACGCTATGAGCTTGAAGTCGATCTCGCGGCGGATGAAGTCGTGNACGCTCGACGGAATGAACGGAATCGAGGCCGAGTCGGATGCGTAGTGGTTGAANAGCACGGCCATCTGGCGCGCTTCGTCCATGATGTCGGGCAGCAGCAGCACGCTCAGAGCCGTGATCAGTAGCACCACTTCAAAGAGNGTGAGGAATATGGGTATTATCCTCGTTTTCAGCCTGAGCAGGCGACGGTTGTATTGCACGAAGGGCTCAAGCATATAGGCNATGAGCCATGCCACCAGGAATGGAAGCAGCACGTCGCGCAGCACATTCACGAGCCACAGCCCGCACAGGATGGAAATCACCGTAATGACCATACGCACCACGCGGTCGAATGTATAGGGTCGTTGTTCCGACATTTTTTGGATGATTCAGAGTATTTGTATCAGAAAAACGCACAAAGTTAACAATAATTTATTAATTTTGCGATGATTTATCCATTATTGCAATTATGAAAGAGAAAACCCAACAACTGCTCAACGACAAAGCATGGGCCCGCTGGACGGCGCTCGTGCTGATTGCGTCGATGATGTTCTTCGCCTACATGTTTGTCGACGTGATGTCGCCCCTGAAATCTCTCCTTGAGGAAAAACTGCACTGGGACAGTGCTGCTTTCGGCACCTATGCCGCATCGGAGTACTTTCTGAACGTGTTCTTCTTCTTCCTCATCTTCGCCGGTATCATCCTGGACAAGATGGGCATCCGCTTCACCGGCCTGCTTTCGGCATCGCTTATGGTGATAGGTGCCGTGATCAAGCTCATCGGTGTGAGCGCATGGTTTGAGGGCACAGCTCTCTGCGCGTGGCTCGACAGCTGGTGGGTGTCGTTTCCCGGCAGCGCCAAGCTGGCCTCGCTGGGCTTCATGATATTCGGCTGTGGCTGCGAGATGGCAGGCACCACGGTGTCGAAGGCCATCGCCAAGTGGTTTGAAGGCAAGGAAATGGCTCTGGCTATGGGTGTGGAGATGTCGATTGCCCGCCTCGGTGTGTTTGCCGTGATGTGGATTTCGCCCATGATTTCCGGAATGTTTGATCAGTCGATCGTGGCTCCGGTGGCATTCTGCACCGCCTTGCTGCTTATCGGCCTTATCAGCTACACCGTGTTTGTGTTCATGGACACTCGCCTCGACAAGGAGCTCGTGGCCGCCGGCAAGAAAAGCGACGACGCAGCCTCCGACGAGGAGTTTCATATTTCCGACCTGGGCAAGATATTCTCCAGCAAGATGTTCTGGCTGGTGGCCCTGCTGTGTGTGCTCTACTATAGCGGCATCTTCCCCTTCCAGCGCTATGCTCCCAACTATGTGCAGGAGACCCTCGGCGTGAGCGCCGAGACCGCCGCGCGNCTCTTCAGCGTATTCCCCATCCTGGCTATGGTGCTCACTCCCTTCCTGGGTGCTTTCCTCGACTATCGCGGCAAGGGTGCCACGATGCTCATCGTGGGTGCNGTGATNATGACGTGTTGCCACCTGGGATTTGCATTGCTTCTGCCCGTGTTTCCCAAGGTGTGGCTGGCCGTCACGCTCATTCTGGTGCTGGGCGTGTCGTTCTCGCTTGTGCCTGCAGCCCTGTGGCCCTCGGTGCCCAAGATTATCGACAGTAATATCCTGGGCTCGGCCTACTGCCTGATTTTCTGGATTCAGAATATAGGCCTCTGCCTGGTGCCCCTGCTTATNGGCGAGACTCTCGACGCCACGGGCGGCTACCGTGTGCCCATGCTCATATTCGCCTCATTCGGTGTGCTTGCCATCATCTTCGGTGTGTGGCTCAAAGTNCTCAACTCGCGCCACAATTACGGCCTTGAAGCACCNAATGTGAAGAAGTCTGCCGCAGTGCTTGAAGCCGAAGTGGAGAGCGCCGAACAATAAGCACCTTGAATACGTTATAACTTCAAGTCAAACAGCCCTATCGGGCACATACCTAAATCTTTTCCTTTATGGCATACAAAATCATCGACATCGAAGGCATCGGCCCCGCCTACGCTGAAAAGCTTGAAGCTGCCGGCGTGAAGACCACCGACGACCTTCTCGACAAGGCCGACAACAAGAAGGGCCGTGAAAAACTCGCNGAAGAAACCGGCATCTCTGAAAAGCTCATCCTCAAATGGGCCAACCATGCCGACCTCTTCCGTATCAAGGGCATCGCCGGACAGTTTGCCGAACTGCTTGAGGCAGCCGGCGTGGACACCGTGAAGGAGCTGCGCCATCGCGTTCCTGCCAACCTGCACGCCAAGCTCGTGGAGACCAACGAAGCACGCAACCTCTGCAACCGCGTTCCTGCCGTCTCCGAAATCGAGAAGATGGTGGCCCAGGCAAAAGAACTTGAACCCCGCATGACCTACTAAAGACATAGCGATATCCCATTTCCCCGGCGGCCGCGATAACCTCGCGGCCGCCTATTTTTTCGAGCCGGCTACGATGTCAATTTCTACCTTCCGTGGAATCGTCCTCACAGCGGTGATTACAATCTCACTGACCTCTTCGGGTGGATAGAGCAGTCAATGAAATGATCTGATTATATCNACAGGCAAATACNACATATAAATGGGCTGTNCCGTTCAGTTACGGCACAGCCCATTTGCATTGTTTTATATTGTNCAGCGTGAGTTCGATATAAGCCATAAAAAAACAGCCGCCGGCTATTCGGAAGCCGGCGGCTGACTTGTGATATTGCGATTTTACTTCACGNTGATTTTCGCGGTGCGCACTGCGCCGTCGCGACCGGTGAGGCGCACGATGGTGCAGCCTCCGCGCACGGGAGCGTCAATGCTGCGGCCGTTCAGGTCGAAGTATTCCACTTTGGCTGCGGATTCTATTTCGATATCGGTGATTCCGCTCCAGCCGAAGTCGATTCCTTCGAGGCCGGGAGTCTTGGTGTAGGTTTCGGCAGTGCCTTCAGGAGNGGTGCCCTTGCAGCCCTCGGCTATGCCATCGAANGCATCAGCGGCTACGGCCGGAGGCACCGTGGGCATGAACATCACCTGAGCCAGGGCGGGGCAGCCGGCAAATGCGCGGGCCTTGATTTCGGTGACGCCTGCACCGATGGTCACGCCCATCAGTTGCGGGCAGTCGGCGAAGGCCTCCTCGCCAATCGTGGTGTAGGTGGCGGGAATCACAACGGAAGCTACCGATGCGTTGCCCTTGAATGCTGCTTCGAGCACCTCGGTGACCTCATACGATACGTTGAGGTTGTTCACGCGCTCGGGCAGCGTGATGATGGTGCGACTGCCTGTATAGGCCTTTACCCACACGGTGGGCTCGTTGCTTTCCTTATTGATCAGGAAGACNTAGTCGCCGACGGTGAATTCGGTAATTTCCGGAGCTTCCACGCTGGCAGAAANCTCTTTTGAGGGGGCCACTTCCACGCCGTCGTAGAGCGCTTCTACGCTGAAGGTGTAGACCACGTCGTATTCGGGCGCCTCAAATACCCAAGGCATTTCCACGGANCCCACGCTCTCGCC
This sequence comes from Bacteroides sp., assembly GCA_014801485.1. Classification (GTDB taxonomy): domain Bacteria; phylum Bacteroidota; class Bacteroidia; order Bacteroidales; family Muribaculaceae; genus CAG-873. The sequence goes on along the minus strand of JAAVEC010000002.1, from coordinate 15,682 downwards.
GTTCACGTAGCCTTTGTAGCCGGTGCAGGTGGCATATTCGGTGCTCGGATCGTTCCAGGTGAGGGTGATGGTGCGTGCGTCGGTATCGCTTTCGGCCTCGATGGCATCCACGCCGGCATAGTTTACCAATGCGATATCATCGATAATGGCTGAGGATGCTTCATCGGTGAAGCCGGTGATCAGGCGCAGATACACCACTTTGCCGGCGTAATCGGCGAGGGGAAGAATTGCCTNTTTCCATGCGGGCTCGCTGGCNNCGAGGGCTATCATGGTTTTNGATACCGAGGTGAAATCGGTGCCGTTGGTCGATATTTGGGCATCGATATAAACGTCGTTGTCGGGGATGGCGTAGTACCAGTAGCTCAGCACGGGCATAGTGGCTTCTTTAAGATCTATCTTATAGGAAGTGATGGAATTGGTCGAGCCCGAGGGGATGTAGTAGTATTCCGCGTAATTCACATATAAGAGGCCGCTTCCGGAGTGGGGCTGCACGANGGTGTTGCCGCTGCCGTATTCTGCTTCTTCCGCGATAGCCATGCGCGCGTAGTACGAAGAGTTTTCGTAGGTCCACATTTTGTCGCTGCCTTCGTTGAAGGTCTCCACGAAGGGCAGACTGTAGTCCGGACCGATGATAAGGGAATAGTCGTAGGCGCTGTAGTTGGAGTCGCCCGGGCCGATATTATTGGCTGATTGCACCTCGTATCGCACGGCAAGGGGAGCGGTCATGCCCTCGCCGGTGTCGACGAATTCGGTCTCGGAAATGTTCTCGGCGATGAGCACGCGGTTGTCTTGGCCGCTGCCCCAGCAGCGATANACGTTGTAGACCGTCTTGGCGGGGTCGATTGTGCCCCAGTTCACGCCACGGTCGGGGGCGGTCCAGTACACGCGTATTCCATCCTCGCAATATTCGGCGTTGACGGGGTAGGGAGCGTAGGGCACGTCAAATCCCACGAAGCAGGAAACCGTGGTCTGGGCGCTACCGAATTCCGTGACGGCACGCACCAGATAGATAGTGCTGGCGTTTTCGTGGGGGTGCTCGTCGGTGTACGTCACGGTGGCACCGAACTCGGGATTCTCCACCTTGCCCACAAACTCGGCGGCATCGTAGCCGCGATAGAATTCAATCGCGGTGATGGGCACGGGTATGGGCTGATTGTCGCTGAGGGTGGAGGGTACTACCACCGACAGCTCAACCGACTTGGCATCGGCTGCGGGAGTGGCCGTGAATGTGTTGTAGGCGAAGTAAAACGATAGACCCGGCTTGATACTGGCACCGTAGGCCCACTGGGTGTGTTCGTCGCCGATATAGGCAACGGGCGTGTAGGTGTATTCGTTGCCGTATTGCCATGCGGGCGTGGCATTGTCGGTGAACTGCGCCTCCTCGCCCGGAGCAAGATTGGTGAGCGTAGCTACTTCCACGTCGGTTTCCGAGAGGCTGTAGCAGGAGCGGGTTACCTTCACGGTCATGCGTGTGTCTTCGGGCAGTGCCTGCCAGTCGCTGTCGCGAGTGGGGGCGGTGACGGTACCCACAATCTTGCCCACGTTACCGTCGATCTCAAAACTCATGCTCACCTGGGCCGAACCCGGCGTGAGTGCCACTGCGGCCTCTGCGACCAGTGCCGCAATTGTTGCCACAAATGTGCGTAATGCTTTCATAATATGATTAATATGTGATATATATATGTGATTCCGGAATTGTACCTGTAAATATGTGCTGCAAATTTAGCTAATATTTCTAAAAAATGTACTAACTTTGCGTGATTTTTGAAATATTTGTCACCTTTTGGTGCGAGAAAATATATAATTCAAATGAAAAAACAATTTTTATTTTCGCTGGCTGCAGCTGCGGTGGTCACCGCTTCGGCCGGCGTGAAAGTTCCGGAGGCGGCCGGCCTTCTTCATCAACCGGTGTTGCCGACGGCTAAACAGCAGGTGCGCACCCAGGATTTGCCACAGATCCTGACGGCAAAGCAGCCGAGCGCCATTCCCGCGCCCGTGCGCCTGGCGGCAGCCGCAGCGGCAGCAGGAGAATCCACAATCTACGGATATCTCAACAACACCAATCTCGCCGGCAAGAAGAACGGATTCTACAGNCTCGACCCTTCAAAGACCGATTCCGGCACATTCCTATGGCAGGACTATCTCACCTCGATGTCGTGGACAATCTACACAGGCTGGTATCGTGATGGCCGCGTGTGTGCGCTCGACGGTGTGAAACTGGAATCGCAGTTCATGGGCTATGCCTATACCGAATACGATATCACCAACGGCGACATCCTTCTGAACGAATATATCGACCTGGGCGATGAAACCACGGGTATGCTGCCCGTGTTTCTATCGTCGGCCTATCGCACGATGGACGATAAAGTGTACGGCTTCGGCTACGANGCAGACGGCACGGGTTTTTCGTTCTCGGTGGCCGATGCCCGGGGTTTCACCAATGTGAGCGCCGTCAAGGCTGCCGGTTATGGCGATGTGTGCGTGTCTCTGTGCTACAACGAGCAGGACGACCTTTTTTACGGTGTCAACACCGGCGGCAAGCTCGTGCAGGTGGNCGCCGACGGTAGTCAGACGGAATTGTTCGACGTAGCCTCGCAGCTCCCCGGCGTTGTCACCGCGGTGGTCACCGGTATGGTGTACGTGCCCTCGCTCAACGCTATCCTGTGGAATGCTTATTTCGACGATGTCACCACGGCTTTCGTGACCATTGATATCGCTTCCGGGAAAGCCGAGGTGATGAGCAATAGTGCCGGTGCCGAGATTTACGCTTTCCTGCTCACCACCGAGGCAAATGCCGCTGCAGCCGCTCCGGCCGTTGCTGAAATCGAAAGCTGCGACTTCGCCGGAGCGTCGCTCAACGGCTCCATCAGCTATACCATGCCGTCCAAGACGCAGGGCGGCGACAATCTCGTGGGCACGCTGGATTGGACGATGCTTGTCGACGGCGTGGAATACTCCCACGGCACGGCAGCGGCCGGTTCGGCCGTGACGGTTGATCTCAACGCCGTTGCCAACGGCTNCCGCACTTTCTCGCTCGTGGTTGCCAAGGACGGTCTCAAGAGCGCCGCCTCCATCCTTCATCGCTGGATAGGCTCCGACACTCCGCTGGCTCCTACGGATGCCGTGCTCACCGACACACGCGTGAGCTGGACAGCCCCCACTGCATCCGTGCACGACGGCTACGTGGATTTCGATGCCGTGACCTATACCGTGACGCTCAACGGCAAGCTGCTGGGCACCACCTCGGAGACGTCGCTGGACTACACCCTNCCACAGGGCGAGCCNTTCAACAGCTACACGGCCGAAGTCACCGCCACNTACGACTCCAAGACCTCCGAGGCCGCCGTGTCGAATTTCATCACCTATGGCGAGCCCCTTGAATGCCCCATCCACTTCCGTCCAGAGCCCAAGGACTTAGAGCTGATGACCACCGTGAACGTCGACGGCCACAAATATGCCGACGGCTCGGAAGATACATGGCGCTTCATCACGGCTGATCAGATGGGATTCCCGGCATTCGCATCGGGCTACAACGGCGACGACTGGCTGATGCTTCCTCCCATGAAGCTGGACAATACGTCGAAAGCCTACCGCTTTGAGATGGAGATAGGCCTCGTGCACGACAGCGACACCGAGGGCACCTACGAGGTGTGCATCGGCACTGCTCCCACCGTCGAAGCCATGACACGGGTGATTATCCCCGAGTCGCACTGCCTGCACATGCTGGGCGACATCCTTGAAGAGTTCTTTGCCGTGCCCGATGCCGGTGTGTATTATATAGGTATTCATGCCGTGACGCGCACGGTGTCGTTCCATGTGTCGGATATCGACATTTCCCTGAGTGATCGCGATGCCGATGTGCCCACGGGCGTGACGGAGCTGGAAGCCACCGCCGGAGCCGACGGCGCCCTCACGGCCACCGTCTCGTTCAAAATGCCCCTGACCACGGCCGACGGCCGCCTGCTCGACGCAGCCACCGAAATCACCGCCGAGGTGGCATCTGAGGCTACCGTGCCCGGCAAGCCCGGCCAGAACACCCCCGTGGCTTCCAAGCAGGTGAAGGGCATCCCCGGCTCGCTCCAGACAGTGGAGATCGAAACCGCCCAGAACTACAACAACATCAACGTCACTTGCAGTGTTGACGGCCGCGTGGGCAAAGCCGAGACCGTGCTGATCTACACCGGCCTGGTGCGCCCCTATCTCGTCAACAACTTCAAGGCCGAGCTGAGCGAAGACAATCTCACCGTTACTCTCTCCTGGACTCCTCCCACCGAGGGCGAGGAAGAAGGTGCTATCGGCGATTCGTTCTACTACGAGGTGTACTACTACGACAACTCGTGGCAGTATCTCGACGAGGTGGGTTGGGACGTCACGGAGTACACCCTCTCCATGGATGCCGGCACTCCTCTGTTCTACACCACCCTGGGCGTGATGGCCCACAATGCCGCGGGCATAAGCTATCATATCGCAGGCACGGGCTTCTCGATTGGCGAGCCCATGACACTGCCATGGGTCAACGACCTCGACAATGAGGTGACGGAAAACAACACCTTCATCATGCGTCCCTCCGAGGAGTATAACGGCACATACTGGGTGCCCGGCAACCCCGCTTCCATTCTCTCACCCATATTTGCAGTGGACGGCAATCTGGCCATGATGGGCTACACCGTGGACGGCCAGACCGATCTCAAGGCCATGGTGGCTATGCCCAAGTTCACCACTGCCGGCCTCACCGATGCCTCCATCACCTTCAACTACTGGGGTGGTGTGGCCTCCGCGCAGATGCGTCTNCTCGGTCAGGCCTATGGCATGGATGAACCCGTGCTCATAGCCGAGCTGCCCAAAGATGCGGCAGGATGGACATCGGCCACTTACACGCTGCCCGATGAGCTTCAGAACAAAGGCTGGGTGATTCTCATGGTAGACGCCGATATTGACGACGACCAGACCTACGCCATCTTCTCGGGCTACACGCTCACGGGCACCGATGGCATCGCCGATATCGAAGCCGACACCACGACAGGCCCCGTAGAGTATTTCAANCTCCAGGGCATGCGCGTGAANGGCACTCCNGCTGCCGGCATCTACATCCGCCGCCAAGGCAACCGCGTGGATAAAGTCTACGTGAAGTAGCGCGCGACCTGCCACCGGTAAATAAACGCACGCCCCGGCCATCCGGGGCGTGTGTCGTTTATATAAGGGCTCATGCGGCTCAGGCCGGAATCANNGTGCAAGAGTAAAAGTACCGACTTTTTTCAATGCGTCCGCCTCTCCGAGGCTCTGATTGGGGCTGCAATTCGCTGTGGATTTTCGTTTTTGATGGGTGGAGGATTTGAACAGCGTCCGTAATGCATAGCCGGGGAATCGTGATGGACAGAGATTTCAATTGTGAGCCGGAATGTGNATTATAATGCACATTCCGGCTCANTATAAGGGTATAATCAATACCTCTCTGTTTACCCCGGAGTATAAGTGGCAGGCGTGCACGTGATTATCGGCGCGCGCGGAGNTAGAGGATGAGGGCCACGATGGAGTAGATGACGTTTGGTATCCACATGGCCACCAGCGGAGATGTCATGCCCGAGAGGGCGAAGGTCTGCGTGATGGTCATGAACAGGATGTAGCTGAAGCTGAGCACNAGACCGATACCTATGTTCACGCCCATGCCACCCTTGACCTTGCGGCTGGAAAGCGACATTCCTATCACGGTGAGGATAAAGGCAGCCGCCGTCATGGCGTAGCGGCGATGGTATTCCACCTCGAAACTGGCGATATTGCCCACGCCGCGGCGGCGCTGGCCGTCGATATATGCGGCGAGATCGGGTGTGGTCATTTTTTCATGATCGGTGGACGATATAAGGAAGTCGCGCGGTTCAAAGGGAATGATTGTGTCGAGGTGCGAGCCCTTGGTGATTATCTCGCGGTTTTCCTTGAAATCGCGGATGAGATAGTCGTTCACNCGCCAGTTGTAGAACGTGTCCCACACGATGCTCTGTGCGGTGAGTCGCGAGCGCAGTCGCTTGTCTTCGTCGAAGCTTTCGAGCGAGAATCGGGCGCCGGTCTTGGTGATGTTGTCGTAGCGGCTCATGTAGGCTATCTGGCCGGGTTGCACCATGAGCATGATGTTTGAGCCGTAGTCCACGCGCTTGTTCTTCACGTAGGTGTTGGTGTAGTCGATGCGCTTNACGTTGGCCGGCGGGATTATATAGGCGTCGAGCACGAAGGTGGCGGCGGCAATCACGGCTGCCGCCACCATGTAGGGACGCATCAGGCGTCCGAAGCTCATGCCCGTGGAGAGCATGGCTATGATTTCGCTGTTGTCGGCCAGCTTGGATGTGAAGAAAATCACCGCTATAAAAGTGAAGAGCGGCGCAAACTGGTTGGCGAAGTAGGGNAGGAAGTTGACGTAATAGTCCAGAATGGTGGCCCTGAGCGGCGCCTTGAGNAAGGCGTCGAGCTTCTCGTTCACGTCAAACATCACTACGATAGCCAGCAGGAGCACGATGGCAAAGATATACGTGCCCAGGAATTTGCGGATAATATAGCGGTCGAGAATCTTGAACATCAGAGCCTTTTCATTACGCGTTGCACCATCTCGCTTTTCCACGAGGGGAAGTCGCCCTGGATGATGTGGCGGCGCGCTTCTCCCACGAGCCACAGATAGAAGGCGAGATTGTGGATACTGGCTATCTGCATGGCCAGCAGCTCATCGGCTATGAACAGATGGCGCACGTAGGCCTTGGAGTACACGCGATCCACTTCGGCAGGTCCGTCTTCCTGCAGGGGCGAGAAGTCGTCGGCCCATTTCTTGTTGCGCATGTTCATGGTGCCGTGGGCAGTGAAGAGCATGCCGTTTCGCGCGTTGCGCGTGGGCATCACGCAGTCCATCATGTCCACGCCGCGGTCGATGGCCTCAAGGATGTTGGCCGGAGTGCCCACGCCCATGAGGTAGCGCGGCCTGTCGGTCGGCAGTATGTCGTTCACCACCTCGATCATCTCATACATCACCTCGGTGGGTTCGCCCACGGCCAGGCCGCCGATGGCGTAGCCCTCGGCGCCGAGTCCTGCGGCATGGCGTGCGGCCTCGCGTCGCAGGTCGGGGTAGGTGCAGCCCTGCACGATGGGGAAGAATGTCTGCGAATGGCCGTAGAGCGGCTCGGTGTTGCGGAAGTGTTTCCATCCTCGTTCGAGCCAGCGCTGAGTGAGGGCCAGCGAGCGGCGGGCATAGTCGCGGTCGGCGTCGCCGGGGGTACATTCGTCGAGCGCCATCATGATGTCGGAGCCGATTATGCGCTGGGTGTCGACCACGTTCTCGGGTGTGAACAGGTGACGCGAGCCGTCGATGTGGCTGCGGAAGTGCGCGCCCTCTTCCGTGAGCTTCCGGCGGTCGCTCAGCGAAAACACCTGGAAGCCGCCGCTATCCGTGAGGATAGGGCGGTCCCAGCCGTTGAACTTGTGGAGGCCGCCGGCGCGGCGCATGATGTCCATGCCCGGACGCATATAGAGGTGGTAGGTGTTGCCCAGTATGATCTGGGCTTTCACCTGCTCGCGCATCTCGCTCATGTGCACACCTTTGATGGCACCNTGGGTGCCCACGGGCATGAATATGGGTGTGAGGATGCGGCCGTGGTCGGTGGTTATTTCCCCGGCACGCGCAGCGGTGCCGGGGCATGTGGCCTGAAGCTTGAAATCCATTTGGCGATGGGAGTAGTGCGTTACTTNAGGGCCGAGTAGTCGCGCGAGTAGCGCAGCATCTGGTCGGCGTAGCCTTCGGTGTAGTCAACCTTGANGTCGACGATTTCGTCGCCGTTCATNACGGGGGTGTAGACNGGATTCACGAAGCCGCGGTAGGGCGGAATGTCGAGAGCGTCGTAGCGCTCGCGCACCTCGCGGTGCAGCTCGGGATCCACCTTCACGGCATATTTCTCCACGAGGGCGCGTCCGGCCTCATAATCGCCGGTGCTNCGGATGCGCTGCACCTCGGCCAGGAGCTGTCCGAAGAGGCCGCGCAGGGCNTCGTAGTCGTTGATTTTCACGAAGGTNTTGCCATCTATCTTCACGAGCTCGATCACGCCTGCATCCTTGCCGTGCTCGTATGCCCATTCGGCGATGAGCTTGCGGTTGCGCATGTGGGCTTCCTCCACGTCTTTGCCGGGCTCGATGCGGTTGAGCTGGGTCATCATGCCGTTGAGGATGTATTTGTAGTACTCGGCTTTATAGGCGTCGGGGTTGTCGAGCAGGCCTATTTCGAGCATCTTGGGGTCGGCCAGGTAGTAGAGCGCAAAGAGGTCGGCGCGNGCTTCCTCCAGAGTGGATCCGTGGGCCTTGAGNGCATCGGGGTCNACNCCGGGCAGNAGNTTGCCGCTGCCGTGACCCAGACACTCGTGCAGGTCGGTGTGCAGGTTGTCGGTGATGAAGAGGTAGTCTTCGAGCAGCTTGCGCGTGGGCTCGTCTATCACGAATTCCTCGTTGAAACCGTTGCCGTGGCTGGCTGCGTCGTAGGCAGCGGTGATATTTTCGATGGTCACGCTCTTGGAGCCGTGTGCGGCGCGTATCCAGTTGGCGTTGGGCAGGTTTATNCCTATGGGNGTGGCGGGATATGAGTCGCCGGCCAGAATTGCGGCGGTAATCACCTTGGCCGATACNCCTTTCACNTTGTCTTTCTTGAATGCNGCATCCACGGGCGAGTGGTCTTCAAACCACTGTGCGTTGGCGCTCAGGCTCTCTGTGCGGCGGCTTGCGGGNATATTCTTGAAGTTTACGATACTTTCCCATGATCCGGTCATGCCCANGGGGTCGCCGTAGCTCTCGATGAAGCCGTTGATGAANTCCACCTGNGANGNTGTGTCCTCGGCCCATGCTATGGAGTATTCGTCGAAGGTCTTGAGGTCGCCGGTGGTGTAGAATTCCACGAGTTTGTCGATGATGTTGCGCTGGGCATCGNTCTCGGCGTAGGCACGGGCTTTGCTCAGATTTTCCACGATTTTCTCAATGGCGGGCGAGTAAAGGCCGCCNATCTTATACACCTGCTCCACGATATTGCCGTCGGCGTCCTTGGCCAGGCGGCTGTTGAGGCCGTAGGAGATGGGTGTGAGGTCGGTGGTGTCTTTAAGGGCTGCGTAGTAGGCCTCCACCTCGGCCTGAGTGAGACCCGGGCCGTAGAGGTTGCAGGCCGATGTGGCCACGAGGTCGGCATTGTCGGCCTGGTTCACGCGCTTGGCGAGGTATTCGGGGTCAAACACCACACGGGTGAGCTCGGCGCGGCTGTCGGCGTCCACTCCGGTGCGCTCCAGCTGGGCAGCGAAAAATTCCTGCGAGAATTCCGGCACAAACTTGTCCATGGAGTAGTGATGATGAATACCGTTGCCGAACCACACCTGCTTCATGTATTTCTCGAAAGCGGTCCAGTCGGCCGTCGTGCGGTCGCCGTCGTAGCTCGTGTAGATACCCTCAAGCACGCGGCGCAGGGGCAGATTCACGGCGCAGTTCTGGTCCCACATGATGTCGCGGCCCCAGAGAGCGGCCTCCGTAAGGTAGTAGACGAAAGCTTTCTGCTGCACGGTGAGGCTGTCGAAGTCGGGCACCTGATAGTGGAGCACCTCGATATCGCCGAAGCGGTCGGCGTGAAAGTCAAAGTCGGTGGGCACTGTGTTTTCTTTGTGGCACGAAGAGGCCATTATGCCAATTGCTATGGCTGTCATGGGAATGATATGTTTCATAAGATATGCGATTATTCAACGTAGAGTACGAGACCCTTGAGGTACTCGCCTTCCGGGTGGTAGATGCTCACGGGGTGGTCGGCCGGCTGTGTGAGCTGATGGAGGATGCGCACGCGGCGGCGGCTCTGTGCGGCGGCGGAGAATACGGCCACGCGGAACTGTTCGCGGCTCACGGCCTGGGAGCACGAGAACGTGAAGAGGATGCCTCCGGGGGCAATTTTCTCGAATGCGCGGGCGTTGAGGCGGCGGTAGCCCTGGAGGGCGTTGTGCAGCGCGCTGCGGTGCTTGGCAAATGCGGGCGGATCGAGCACTATAAGGTCGTAGGCTCCCCGCTGCATGGCGTCGAGGTGCTTGAAGGCATCCTCGGCCACGGCCCGGTGGCGCGTGTCGGTGTCGGGAAAATTCAGTTTCACGTTGGCCTCGGTGAGGGTCACGGCCTTGGCCGAGGAGTCAACTGATACCACCTCGGTGGCACCCCCGGCCATGGCATACACGGAGAATCCTCCCGTGTAGCAAAACATGTTGAGCACGCGCCTGCCGGCGGCCATTCGTCCGAGCAGGGCNCGATTGTCGCGCTGGTCCACGAAGAAGCCGGTCTTCTGGCCCCGTAGCCAGTCGATATGGAATTTGAGGCCGTTTTCGGTGGCCACGTTGCCGCTGTAGCTGCCTATGATATAGTCGTTCTGCGGGTCGAGGCGCGCCTTGAAGGGCAGNGTGGTCTCGCTCTTGTAGTAGACGTTGGCGATGCCGGCACCGGGCAGGCGGGTGAGCTCGCGGGCTATGATGTCGCGGGCAAAGTGCATTCCGGGCGAGTGGGCCTGAAGCACTGCGGTGTCGCCGTAGATGTCCACCACGAGGCCGGGCAGGAAGTCGCCTTCACCGTGCACGAGGCGGAANGCNGTGTTGTCGGGCCGCTGGAGTCCCAGCGCACGGCGCAGGGCGTAGGCGTCGTTGAGGCGTCCGGCGTAGAATGCCTCNTCAATGGAGGTGTCGGCAAAGTCGAGCATGCGCACGGCGATGCTGCCTATCTGGAAGTGCCCCACACCAATGAGGCGGCCGTCGGCGGCAGCTACGCGCACCACGGTGCCTTCGTCTATATCGCGGGGCATCTCGGTGAGTGCGCCGGAGAACACCCAGGGATGCAGCCTGTCGAGAGATTCTTCTTTGCCGCGGCGCAGCCGCAGGGTNGGTATATTGTCGTGTGTGTTCATTTTATGAGGAATCGGAAGATGTCGTTGGCGTTGGCGTAGAGCAGGAGCATGAACAGGAACGCCATGCCTATCATATTGGCAATCTCAAGGAAGCGCTCGCTGGGCTTGCGCCGGGTGANGATCTCGACGAGCAGGAAGAGCGTGTAGCCACCGTCGAGAGCGGGGATGGGGATGATGTTCATGAAAGCGAGTATCACGCTCAGGAAGGCCGTGATCTGCCAGAATGAATACCAGTCCCACTTCTCGGGGAAGAGGCTGCCCAGGGTGCCGAAGCCGCCCACGCTCTGGGCGCCTTCCTTGCTGAAAACGAGCTTGAGCGACGACACATAGCTGCTCAGCTGGCCGGTGCCCAGCTGCCAGCCGCGGGGAATGGCGCCCAGCAGCGAGTAGTGCACTTCTTCCACATCGAAAATCTGATTCGGGGTCTTGAGCTGGATACCTATCTTGCCGTCGTCGTTGATATGGACGGGTCCCACCTGCATCGTGCGGCCGTCGCGCACCACGGTGAAGTGGGCGCTCACGCCCTTGCGCGCGGCGAGAGCCGGCATGAACTCGCTCATGGTGGGCGTCTCCACGGTGCCCACGGCCACGATGCGGTCGCCATCCTTGAGGCCGCCGGCGATGGCGCCCTCTCCGGGCATCAGCCTGTCGATATATACGGGCACGCGCATGGCCATGAATCCGCTGTTGCTCTTGGCCAGGGAGTGGATGAGGCGGTCGGGGATGGAGATTTCCACGGTGTCGGTGCCGCGCAGCACGGCCACCCGTGCACCCGGCTGCACCATATCCCATCGCTGCGATGCATCGAGGGCGTTGAAGGGTCGTCCGTCGAGGCTGAGCAGGCGGTCGCCGTCGCGGAAGCCGGCGTCGTGCATTTCCTTGGAGAAGTCAAGGCCTTCGGTCATAGCCTGATAGGGCACCACACGGTCGCCCCAGTAGAATGCAATGCCGGCATAGATGATAATGGCCAGCACGAAGTTGAGCAGCACGCCGGCCACCATCACCAGCAGGCGCTTCCAGGCGGCCTTGCTGCGGAACTCCCAGGGCTGAGGCTCGGATGCGAGGTCTTTGCTGCTCTTGGTTTCGTCCACCATGCCTGCGATGTCGCAGTAGCCGCCCAGCGGCAGCCACCCCAGGCCGTAGATGGTGTCGCGCCACGTGGGGGCGGCATCGGGAGAGGCGGGGTGAGGATGGCCCACGCGAATTGTCTTCCATGCCGTGTCGGTCTCCCGGCCGTCTTGCTTGCGCGAGTAGGCTATCACCTGCAGGGTGCCCTGCCGGGGATTGTACTTGAGGATTGAGAACCAAGGGTTGAAAAACAAGTAGAAACGATTGACCTTGATGCCGAACATTCTGGCGAAAATGTAGTGGCCGAACTCATGGATGGTGACGAGAATCACCAGCGCGAGAATCAACTGCAAGGCCTTGAAGATGAATGATTCCACGGTGTGTGTCTATTTTCCGGTTGTTGATATTTTTGATACTAATTCGCCGGCTATGGCCCGTGCCTCAAGATTGGAGGCCACGTAGTCGGCATACTCGGGGTGGTCCACGAACGTAGCACGCGAGAGTGTGCCCTCGATCACGCCGTAGATGGCGTAGAAACCTATTGCATCACGCAGGAATGCAGCCACGGCTATCTCGTTGGCGGCGTTGATGATGCAGGCCGTGTTGCCCCCGTGGCGGATGGCTGTGTCGGCAAGCGTCAGGCAAGGAAAACGCCCGGTATCGGGCTGCTCGAACGTGAGATTGGCGAGCATTTCGGGGCGCAGCGGACTTTCGGCGCCTTCCAGGCGGCGAGCGCAGCCCAGGGCATAGGCTATGGGCAGACGCATATCAGGCACACCCAGCTGGGCCTTCATGCCTCCGTCGGTAAATTCCACCATGGAGTGGATGATGCTCTGCGGGTGCACGATGGCCGAGATGCGCTCCGGCTCCATGCCGAAGAGCCAGCGGGCTTCGATAATCTCGAAAGCCTTGTTCATCATAGTGGCGGAGTCGATTGTGATCTTCGCACCCATATCCCAGTTTGGGTGCTTGAGAGCATCGGCAGCGCGGGCTGCGGCTATGCGGTCGCGGCTCCATGTGCGGAACGGGCCGCCGGATGCCGTAATCACAAGGCGCTTCACCGTATGGGGGTCTTCTCCGGCAAGGCATTGATAGATAGCTGAATGCTCGGAGTCTACCGGATACACACGCGACTGCGACGATTCGAGCAGGCGCGTGATCACGTCTCCGGCCACAACAAGAGTCTCTTTATTTGCCAGGGCGATATCTTTTCCGGCGCGAATGGCGCGAATAGTTGGCTCCAGGCCGCTGTAGCCCACGGTAGCCGTAACCACCATGTCTACCTCGGGGAGCTCTGCAGCATGTGCCACGGCATCGGCTCCGGCCGCCGTCTTTATACCCAGCGGATCGAGAGCTTCTTTAAGCTTGCCGTAAGCACTTTCATCCGCGATCACGGCAAGTTCGGGCCGATGAACGCGGGCCAGCTCGATGAGGTCGTCTACGCGCTTGCCGGCCACAAGCACGGTGGCGCGATAGAGCTCGGGGTGTCGCCCTATGATGTCAAGAGTCTGGGTGCCGATAGAGCCCGTGCAGCCCAATACGGCTATATTTTTCGGTGAATTCACTGTCGATGTCATGTTTAAACATGCAAAGATACGAAAATTTAGCGAAAAAATCAGGCCTCGGAAAAATTGAGTGATATGAAGCTCTGAACGCCGAAAATGGAAATAACCGCAATTACTTCTTTTGGGGTTTGAACTTGATGGTTTTCTTGGTGTTGCGCTTGGGATATTTAAGTTTGATAATCATTGATTCCTCACAATTATCTTCATAATTATCGAATTCGATGCGGAGCTTTACTTCTTTAAGTGGCTTGCCGTTATCGTCCTGTAAATCCTTATTGTAAATCCAATCAAGTTGAATCGGCGGATTTTCGTCAAAAAAGCGAACACCATAGATTATATCTTCGTCTTCATCGCCATCTTCATCTATATAGATTTTATATAAGGTAATGTAGCTTGGATCAATACGATTACCTTTTTCATCACGGAAATATAAATCGAGCTTGCCATAAGGTAGCTCAGGTGGACAAATAATACCAATTGTACCCAATATGGTACCCGATAGTGTTTCATCTTCCTCCAATACTACGGAGATGGGCTCGGATGTGTTGCTTACGCAAATGGTTTTTGACAAGCAACCGATAAATGAAACTTTGATAGAATCACCCGGGCAAGCCTCAATCTCGAATTCTCCGTCAACATTGCTCACTGTTCCAGTGCCTCTTGTGATATTCGATATGGATGCGCCAGTCAGTTCTCCGTATTTTATTGAATCACTGTCGGCCTGGGATTTACAAGCCACAATACCTTTGACTTTTTCGATGTTTACGCTTGCTGTGGTTAAGCTGTCAATGGACGTGGTATCAATATTAGTTTGTGGCTGTGCCTCCGATTGGAAAGGCACAAGTAACGCGAGCGATGCCGCCGAAATACCTGCCAAAGCAACTGCTTTACCCGACATTCGCCGGTCGCGCAACTGTTGCTCAAGATAGCGCACCTCGGACTCGCACTTGGGGCATGTGCCTGCACAGTCGCCCTTGTAGCGACACTCTGATATGGCGAGATCTATGCCGTTAGCCTCTGCAATTTGCCTGCGAATTTCTTTCAATATCTTGCAGGTGTGTTTTCCTCGTGCCATAGTGTCAATGTTTTTGTGGATTGTCAAAAAGAAAATCGTCAACGTGCGAGCGAATATACGCCATCTGAATCTCTGCAATATTTTCGCCGTATTCATCCAGCGAATAAATGGCCTCATCCGCACTCTCAAAATCAAGACCAGACTCGTTGATTATACCTACACGTTGCTCCAAGTTATATGCGGGTCTGTTAATCCCATCAAACTCAGAGACCGCACTCTTGAGAATGTCAGCATACTTATTGGCTCCTATAGCCTTTAGCCCCTCGATGGCATCAAGATACAACATGCCCACCGAGTCCGTAAAATAACCATAGTGGCCATCACCATACACTTCAGAGATATATAGGTTTACCGCGAGAATATGGCGCTGCGCGGTACTGAACTGCGATATGTCTTTAAGATAGTCATCATGACTACCCGATACATTCACATAAGGTCTTATGGGATCAATCACATGCTCCGGGGTTGTATCAGCCGCATTNATGAGTTGGGCGGTCACATCATAACGGCACACGTCAATATCTCCGGATTGTTCAAGTATAACCTTTCCAAGATTATTCTGAGCATCATTCAGACGAAGATAACGTGTGAGTAAAAAACCTTTTATNGCAATCGTCACAATAAGTAAAATCCAGAAGTAGATTGTGAATTTAGGACTGAAATATGCCATGCCTACCCATAGTANACAAAGGATAAACAATGAACCCACAGTGCGAAACCGCATGGCAAATGGGTTGAAAAAGTCTTTTATGACTTTTCCATTGGGAATTGGAGTGACATTGTACTTCACTCCTTCAAACGTAGGACTTGGTTTGTTATCCGGCTTGGAGAATAGGTGCATTAATCCACGATATATGCCGAATATCATCCATGCAGCGAAACCGGCAAAAATTATCTTTGTTGCCTCGCTATCCTTTCCCGAAGTGATGAAAATGAGAATGATAGCAATAATAGCCAAAATGGAGCATAAGATAGTTCCAATTATGTAAGTCGGTTTCTTATTCATAGTCAGTGTTTGCGGATTTGGTAGGTGAATAAATCGAA
>JAAVEC010000001.1 GCA_014801485.1 Bacteroides sp. | reverse complement strand
AGTCAACCCCTCTCAGTGATAACAAATAACAGTCAACTCCCATAAGGGATAATATTAACCGAGTCAACTTCTTTCAGGGCTAGATACTTCTGACAGTCAACCAAAATCAGGAAAAGACAATACAATGCTTTGCTGAACTCTCTGCGGCTCTCCAACCAACGCAGTACGGACGCTTTTTAAAGCGTCCACGTCCACCGGCGAAAGCACGCGCAGACGTACGCTGCCGCTGCAACCAACGCAGTACGGACGCTTTTCAAAGCGTCCCTATTGCCTGTTTATCAACTTATTGCATGGGGCACCCCTACAATTTCTCTGTGGCTCTGCGCGAGGCTTTCACCACGGGGCTGAAGCTTTGAAAAGCATCTACAGCAGGCGAAGCAAGCGCGTCCGTGGCCGTGCGCGCAGCATGGCGGCGTGAGCCGTCAATCCTTATATAGGCCCATGCAAGAGCGGCAGAGCCGCTCGCGGCTTGGGTATAACGCCACACAACAGACACCTATTAGGGCGCGACCGGCCTCGGCTTCGGAGATGCCGAGGTCATGAGAGCGCGCAATTTCCGGAATTAATCGGGCTCGCATGGCCCCGTCGGGCTGTTGCCCTCGGGGGCCGCTCAACTTGATTTTCAACAACTTGTTTTACCTCTGCGGCTCTGCGCGAGGCTTTCACCACGGGGCGGAAGCTTTGAAAAGCGTGCCTACTGCCTGTTTAATTTGCACTTTGTGGCAGCGGTGCGCAAAAAAATCGCGGCACCGATCACTCGGTGCCGCGACGCGGAAGTATGAAGCTATTCTATTTTACTTACTCCTACGGAATCTTTTGTGAAGGATGCGGCTCTTGACCACACCGGCACCATTCATAGCCTTATAGAGGCTAATCTTACCTGCTTTCGCAACCTTAGCAGGCGTACCAGCTTGAGTATAGCCATCAGCTACCCAGTTGACACCACCTATGTCGTCTTTAAGCGTATAGAATTTATCTCCAGCTTTGGCCCAGGTTACAATGGTGGCATTTTCGGGTTGAGTTACCATCACAAGCTTGCCATTGCTAAATGTAGCAATGCAGAATGCATTGGCGTCGGGATTGCTGGCGGCTATGTAATTATCAATTGCATCAAAAACATCCTCGCTGTAATCGTCGTCGCTTTCGATATTGTAGCCACCGAGATTGCCTCCCGACTGAGCGCCATACTGCTGGTTGTTGAGAATGACAGCAGTGTTCTGCACAGGCACGGCAACTCGGTTACCCACTACCACGAAGTTCATGTAGAGCTCGTCGGCGCTGTCGTAGTATGATGCCGGCACGGCGACTCCCTCACCAAATAATTGATTTTCAAGACCCCACTCAGCATAGGCACTACCATAGGGGTGAACCCAGCGGTAGAAACGGGGATCCTCGGTGTTTTGTTGCAGTTCAACAGACCATATTCCGTCTCGGATACCGAACAGGGGAAGAGCAAACATATCAGTATACGTGCCCATGCCGAGCGACTGCCACTCACTGGGCTTTGAATTGTCGGCAACGAAGAAAGTGACTGCATTTGTGCCCACCTGCTCGCCATCAGCATTATAAACAATTACAGCAACTGTGTAGTCTGCACTGCCGTCGAACGCAAAGCGCAGGGAGTATGCATCCTGAGTCGATTCAGGCTCAACTTTGATCTCCTGCGTGGCAACTTCTCCATTGAGAACCGCATCTACCGCCGCCTCAAGATCGGTGGTCTTAACAAGGCCGGCCACAGCCTTCGCCACATCAGCGCCTAGCTTAAATTCCACAAGAACACGCTGAGTTTCATTGGGCTGAGAAAGGACACCCTGATATTCGATATCAGCCTTGTAATCTTTGATCTCAACTCCTTCGGCCCACCAGTTATAGCCACCGGGATCGCTGTTAAGCGAATAAAGTCCATCGGGATTAGGTTCGAAATTAATGCGTAACAAACCGGGGCCCTGGAAAATCGTCTTTACCTCGATAATCTCCTTGCCGTTTTCGTCAAGCACGGGCTTGCCGGAAGCATCAGTCTTTACGCCCCAGGTGAGTTTGTTGAACGCATCGGGCAAATTGTATAGGATTGTATCGAAATCATATCCGGATAAACTATAGTACCGACCGGCCTCGTTGCATATCCATAACATACCATCTTCGTCGTCCATAGTCACACCAGTAGCCTGGTAGGGAAGAAGCATATTGCCGTCTTCATCCACGAAGAACTCTATGTTGTATTTACCGGCAGCATCATACTGAGAATCTTCAAGATCGATACCTTCGGCGGAACAAGCCTTTGCGAAGGCCTCGCCGTAGGGGTTGTGGAAGCGGTAACGCGTCTGATCAAGCTCATGGCGCTGAAGCTCTACTTCCCAAGTAATCTGACCATCCATTTCGTAATAGCACGGAAGTACCCAAAGGTCATTGAATGTGCCTTTACCAACGGTAATCCAGGGAGCGGGGAGCACTACGGAGAGTTCGAGGCTCTCGTAGCCGTAGGAGCTGATGGTGGTGCCTTCTGCGAAGCCGAGGATCACCGTATAGGCGCGGTCCATGGCCATGTTGTCGGCGATGTAGGGGATGACGAGCTTGGCAGTGGTTTCGCCCTGAGCGAAGCTGATGGATGAGGGCAGGGAGAACACCTCATCGTCGGCGGTGCCGGTGATGCCGTAGGAAGCGGCTGCGGTTTCGCCGAGGCGCGACACTTCCACTTCGAAGTAGTCCTTCGTGCGGTCGAGCTCCACATCGGCAGAGTCGGTGGTGGGGAAGTACACACCATCCGATGCAGCGCCGGCCACGTAGGTCTCTTCGTCGGAGCAGGAAGCAAAGCCTGCAGCGAGGGCGAGGGCGAGAACGCTATATTTAAACAGTTTCATATTGTGTGTTCGGGTTGTTGAGAAATTGTTGTTGATGGAATAGTGTGATGCTCATCAGTCGCGCACAACGGTGGGCGTGGGCATGCTCTTGTTGTTGTCGGATTCGGAGAGACCGGGGTTGGCGGCCACTTCGTCGTAGGGGATACAGAAGAGGAGCACGTCGTTGCCGTATTCGATGTTGTAGACGAATGCGCTGGGGAAGGTGTGGCCGCGGCGGTCGATACCCTTCTTGAGGCGCATGATATCGAAGAAGCTCAGGCCTTCGCCCCAGAGCTCGACACGGCGCTGCATCCACACCTCTTCCTGGACGGCCTTGGCGTCGGTGCCGAGGCTTGCATAGGCGGGGTCGCGATAGGTGCGCACGAAGTTGCTGAGGGTCTGCTTGGCAGTGGCGGTGTTTCCGCTCATTGCTTCGCCCTCGGCCTTGATGAGATACATTTCCTCAACGCGCATCAGGGGGATATCGGAGGCGTTGAGGCTCTGGCCGAGCACGCCCTGATAGGAATTGAACTTCACGTTGGTGTAGGGCATGATGTTCTTGGACTGGTCGTCGCCATAGGTGGGCGCGCCGAGAACGAAGCCGTCGATGTATTCCTGCTGCTCTTCGGTGAGGCTGGCGCTCTTGCGGTTGGCGTCGAGGAACCATCCCTTGCGCACGTCGGTAGAGGGAATCCAGTCGTAGAGAATCTTGGAGCACCAGCGCCATGCGCCGCCCTGGTCGGTGTAGCCGTGGGAGAAGGTGCATGCGTGGGCGGGCCAGTTCACGATGGAGCCGCCGGCGATACCGTAGTCGGTTTCGTTGATAGCGATACCCCACATCCATGAAGCATCGTTGATGCTGGTGAAGCCGGGCTTGCTCACGTCCTTGATGCTATAGGGCGCACCGGAGAAGATGGTGATGGCCTGGGTGGCGTCGGCTGCGGCGTCGGCCCACTTCTCCATGGTGAGGTTGAAGCGAGCGCGCAGGCCGTAGGCGGTGGCGAGGCTCACCATGCGCTTGGGCTTCTCGCTGATGATGGATTCGGGCTTCACCTCGCTGGCGGCCAGGAGGTCGATAGCCTCGTTGATATCCTTCATGATCTGCTCGTAGACGGCCGCTACGGTGGCACGGGGAGCGCCGTTCTCGGCTGCTTCGAGTTCGTTTTCGTCGGTGATCAGGGGCACGCAGGGCGAGTTGAGGTGATCGACGTAGTTGAACTGATAGCACTGTGCGAGGGTCCAGTATTCAAAGGCGCGTGCGGCGAGGCCTTGTGCGCGGAAGAACTGGAGCTTGGGCTCTTCGGTGTCGGCGGGAATGGAGGCGATGAGGGTGTTGGCCGTCTTGATCTTGGCGTACTGGTAGAGCCAGAGCATTGCTGCGCGCCAGCCGCTGGGGGTGTTGCCCTGGTAGCCTTCGTAGGAAGCAAACCAGTTGTAGCCGGAGTTTTTGCCGATGAAGTCGGTACCCATCGAGTCCATACCGATCATCACAGCGGGATACTCGAAGTCGAGGTGCTGGGAGGAGATAGTGAAGATGTTGAAGAACTGCGAGAAGATACCCATCACGCTGGCAGAAGCCATGTCGGGGTTCTGGTCGAGCACTTCCTGCTTCTGATCGGTCGACACGTAGCTGTCGAGCAGCTCGGTATCGAGGTCGGCACAGGATGCGAGGGCCGAAGTGGCCAGCGCACCGAGAAGTATTTTGGTGAATTTCATTTCTTGTCGAGTTTTGAAACAGAGTGGAGAAAGGAATTAGAAGCTCACGTGCAGACCGCCGGTGAATGTGCGGATGGGCGAGTAGGTGGCGTCGTTGGAGCTCACGAATCCCTGACGGGGGTCGAGACCCTGACGGGCGCTCACGAGAGCCACGTTCTCGGCTGCGAAGTAGACGCGCAGGCCGCTGAGGTGGAGCTTCTCGACTGCTTTTTTGGGCACGGTGTAGCCGAAGGTGATATTGTTGAGCGAGAGGTAGTCGCTGCTGATGAGGAAGCGGGTGCTGGTCTGGGCTGCGTTTTCGACGAGGATGCCGCTGGTGCCCATGCGGGGCACGTCGGTGTTGGTGTTGTCGGGCGTCCAGGCGTTGAGCATGTCCTTGTGCCAGGTTTTACCAAGGCTTGCAGTGAGACCGGGATCCATGTAGTTCTGATAGCCGTAGTCGATGATTCGGCCGCCGAGCTGATAGCTGAGACCCACGGAGAGATCGAAGTTATAAGCTTCCATGTTGATACCGAAGCCGCCGTAGACGTTGGGAAGGACGTCGCCGGTCTGCTTGCGGTTGGTGGTGCGGGCCACGGTATAGTCGGTGGTGAGGTATTCCTCGGTCTGGACTTCGCCGTTCACAACCACGGGCTTGCCGAGGTCGTCGAGCACGTTGCGGCGAGCCACATACTGGGCTGAACCGTTTTCGTCGAGGCCGGCAAATTCGGTGAGCCACAGCTGATAGTAGCTTTCGCCGGGAGTGACGAGGCGCGTGGCGGCAGCTTCCCAGGAGCCGTTGTCGTTGAGAATCGAGGGATCGAGCTTGACCACGCGGTTCTTGGGGAAGGTGGCGTTGGCAAACACTTCGAGGGTGATGTCGTTGGTGTTGACGGCGCGGTAGTTGAGCGAGAGCTCAAAGCCGCTGTTGCGCATGGAGCCCACGTTCTTGGGAATGCTGGTGTAGCCCAGCGAGGGAGCCACGGGGAGGTTGAAGAGCATGTCGGAGGTTTGACGGAGGTAGTACTCGGCCGAACCGCTGAGCTTGCCATGCCAGAAGCTGAAGTCGAAGCCCACGTTGAAGTTGTTGCTCTTCTCCCAGGTGATTTCGGGGTTGCCCTTATAGGCGAGCTCGGAGTCGCTCCACACGCTGTTGGCACCGCTGATGGTGT
Source organism: Bacteroides sp. (assembly GCA_014801485.1). GTDB lineage: Bacteria > Bacteroidota > Bacteroidia > Bacteroidales > Muribaculaceae > CAG-873. The sequence continues at coordinate 80,463 of JAAVEC010000001.1, read as the reverse complement.
AGAAGTCGGTGTAGTTCACGAGCATGGTCGACGAGAGGTTGTCGTTACCGTTCTGGCCGAAGGATGCCTTGAACTTGATGATGTCGATCCAGGTCTGGTCCTGCAGGAAGGCTTCCTTATTCACGTCCCAGCCGAAGCTTGCGCTCCAGAAGGTGCCCCAGCGATGGTCGGGGTGGAAACGCGAGGAGGCGTCGGAACGAACGGATGCCATGAAGTAGTAGCGGTTGTCGTAGGCATACTTAAAGCGGCCGAAGATGCTTCGGTGGGCAAGAGCTTCCTTACCGCCACCCACGGTCCAGTTGTTGATGGTGTTGCTCAGGAAGTAGTTGCCGGGCATGTAGAGGTAGCTACCGGTGCCGGTGACGTATTCGTTCTGGTAGTCCTGGCTCTCGACACCCACCATGACGTCGAAGTTGTTGTTCTTGATGTCGAAGTTGTAGCTGGCGAGTCCCTGGAGGTTGAGGGTGCTGTAGCGAGCCTGCTGCTGGGTGGCCTGGCCGCCGGTAGCCGCCATCTGGCCGTAGAGGTTGTTGTCGAGGTTGTGGTAGCGCTGGTTGTTGAGGTAGAGACCTGCGGTGGCGCTCACGGTGAGGCCCTTCAGGGGCGTGAGGATTGCGCTCCACTTGGTGTCGAGCACGTCGCCGATGAATTCGCGGGTATCGTAGAGGAGGCTACCCACAGGATTGGCGGTAGACCATGCGCCCGAGGGGCGTGCGGCCATCTTGCCGTAGCCGAAGTCCTGGCCCATACCATAGTCGTAGATGGGCAGGCCGGTGGCCTTGTCGCGCAGGATTTCGCCATTGGCGCCGCGGGCGAAGATGGGATAGATAGGAGCTATCTGATATGCCACGGCGAAGGCGTTGGTGGTGGAGTTGGAGCTACCGGAGGTCTGGCCCGAGGGATAGCCGCTGTTGGTGTAGACGTAGGTGTTGGTGGTCGAGACCTTCAGCCAGGGCTTTGCCTGATAGTCTACGCTGGCGCGCGAGCTGAAGCGGCTGAAGTGGGAACCTTCGAGGATACCTTCGTCGTTGAGGTAGCTGCCGCTCACGTAGTAGTTGAGCTTCTGGGTGCCGCCGGTGATGGTGAGGTTGTATTCCTGACGCAGGCCGTGGCGGAAGGTGTCGTCCACCCAGTTGTCGGGCGTGTAGTAGTAGTTACCGTCGCTGTAGCCGCGGGTGGCAGCGGGGTTGAGCTTGCCGTTCATGCCGATGAAGGTCTGGCCGGCGGGCACGCTGAACGTCTGCATGGCGCCGAGCCACAGATTGTCGTTGGCATACATATTGGCGGCAGCGGGGCTATAGCCGTTGCTCAGCTGCTGCATGTAGAGAGCCTGGTAGAGAGTTTCGAGATACTGCTCGGGGCTGGTGATGATATCGTAGGTGGGCAGAGCGCGGCCGTTGCTACCCCAGGAAGCGTCGAGGGTGACTTTGGCGTCGCCTTCCGAGCCGCGCTTGGTGGTGATCATGATCACACCGTTGGCGCCTCGCGCACCGTAGAGGGCAGTGGATGCAGCGTCTTTCATGACGGTCATCTGCTCGATATCGCTGGCTGCTATGTTGCTGATTTCGCCGTCGTAGGGCATGCCGTCGACAACGTAGAGGGGCTGAGTGCTGGCGTTGATGGAGCCTGTGCCGCGGATGTAGACGTTGGCGCTCGTGCCGGGCTGACCGTTGCTGCTGGTGATCTGCACGCCGGCCATTTTGCCGCTGAGGGCCTTGGTGACGTCGCTCACCTGAGCGTTTTCAAGCTGGTCGGCAGCTACGACGCCGGCCGAACCGGTGTACTCCGAGCGCTTGACGGTGCCGTAGGCAACCACAATCACGTCGTTAAGCGTGGTGGCTTCGGGCATGAGTTTCACAAAAAGCTTGCCATCACCCACCGCAACTTTCTGCGGCGTGGTGCCGACATAAGAAATAGTAAGATTAGGCGTGTTGGCCGGCACCTGAATGGTAAAATTACCGTCCAGGTCGGTAACAACTCCTACCCCGTGGCCGGCCGATACACTGGCACCGATGATGGGCTCATCGTTTTCGTCCACGACAGTACCCGTGACTGTGCGCGTCTGCGCCGACGCACCGACAGCCATCGCGAATACTGCGAGAAGTAATAGAAACAGCTTTTTCATACTTAATTAGAAATTAGACATATTTTATTGGTTTATAAATACTTAACGAACCGGAGGCGGAAGCCTCCCCTATTGGTCGTACCCTTTCGAAGATACAATTGTGCGCAAAGGTAAGAATTTTTTTTAATAATCTTTACATTTTTGCATGATTTTTTCTTTCAATTTAGCAGTTTGCCACGCCTGCAAGTTATCAAATCGTTGCAAAGAAAAGCTTTTATGTTTGAAAATCAAACATTTAAACATACCACCGTTTTCCGTGCTTTTTCCGGCCTTTTGCGGCAGGCTTGCGAGGGTCGGGCAAATTGATTAATTTTGCAGGCGTCGCCCGAAAGGGGCGAGGATATACACATTAATATATAATATATATGGCAAACTGGTTTGAATGCAAGGTGCGCTACGACAAGATGATGGAAAACGGCGCAGTGAAGAAAGTGAACGAGCCTTATCTGGTGGACGCCCTGAGCTTCACCGAGGCCGAGGCCCGCATAATCGAGGAACGCACGCCCTACATCAGCGGTGACTTCAGCGTGAGCGCCGTGAAGCGCACCAAGATAGCCGAGATTTTCTGGAACGACGACGATGCCGCCGACCGCTTCTATACCGTGAAGGTGGCCTTCATCACCCTGGACGAAAAGACCGGCGTGGAGAAAAAAGCCTCCACCCTGATGCTGGTGCAGGCCGCAGGCTTCAAGGAAGCCCTCGAAACCTTCACCGAAGGCATGAAAGGCACTATGGCCGACTATGAGATCCAGGCCATCACCGAAACGCCCATCATGGACGTCTACAAAGTGGCTCCCATGGCCGGCGAGGCCAAAAAAGACAAGGCCGAGTGAGCACCGTGGGCTCAAGGCTCGCGGCCGTGCGCTCCACGCTCCCCGAGGGCGTGGAGCTGGTGTCCGTGTCGAAATTCCACCCCGTGGAGCAGCTGCGCGAGGCCTACGACGCCGGCCAGCGCATCTTCGGCGAGAGCCGCGTGCAGGAGCTGCTGCCCAAAATCGAAGCCATGCCGCCCGACACCCGCTGGCACTTCATTGGCCACCTGCAGCGCAACAAGGCACGCATGATCGTGGGGCGCGTGGATCTGATCGAGAGCGTCGACAGCGTGGAGCTGCTGATGCTCATCGACCGCCTGGCCGCCGAGCGCGGCACCGTGCAGCGCGTGCTGCTCGAAGCCCACGTGGCCGCCGAGGAGGCCAAGACCGGATTCAGCCCCGGGGCTATGCTTGATTTCTTTGCCGGCGGAGGCTACCGCAGCCTGCAGGCCACCCACATCTGCGGCATTATGGGCATGGCCACCAACACCGACGACGAGGCCCGCATCGACGCCGACTTTGCCGCCCTGGCCTCACTGCTGGCCCGATGCCAAGACGCCGCGCCCGACCTGCGCGGCTTCTCCACCCTCTCGATGGGCATGAGCGACGACTATCCGACGGCAATCGCCCGCGGCGCCACGCTCGTGCGCGTGGGCACCGCCATCTTCGGGCCGCGAGGCTGAAAAATTATAAGAGTCATAAGACTTTATAATATCAAAAAAATGCGTAACTTTGCAGCACGACGCCCCTCTCTGCTCTCTCTCGACGCGCAAATTATCTTAAATACCATTTTATAAGCACCCCTATGGCTAAATCTCAGCAACAGAAGAGCAACGTCATCGCTATCGTAGCGATGTTCTTCCTCTTCGCTATGATCTCTTTCGTGACCAACCTTGCCGCACCTATCGGCACCATCTGGAAAAACAACTATGAGTGGAGCGGCATGCTCGGCAACCTCATGAACTTCCTCGCATATCTGTTCATGGGCATCCCCGCCGGCAATCTCCTGGTGAAAATCGGCTATAAGAAAACGGCCCTCTGGGCAATGGTGATCGGTATCGCCGGCCTCCTGCTTCAGTATCTCTCCAGCGTGGTGGGTGCCGAGACGGCAGTATTCAGCGTGGGCGCCGATGCCGTGACCCTCAACTTCATCATCTATCTGCTGGGCGCATTCGTGTGCGGCTTCTGCGTGTGCATGCTCAACACCGTGGTGAACCCCATGCTCAACCTCCTGGGCGGCGGCGGCAACAAGGGCAACCAGCTGATACAGACCGGAGGCGCCCTCAACTCCCTGAGCGGCACCATGACTCCCCTCTTCGTGGGTGCCCTCATCGGCATGGTCACGGCCAACACCTCCATGGCCGACGTGGCTCCCCTGCTGTGGATCGCCATGGGCGTCTTTGTCTTTGCCTTCGTGGTGATCAGCTTCGTGGCCATCCCCGAGCCCCACATGAACAAGAGCGGCAAGAAAGTGAAGTTCGCCCACAGCCCCTGGAGCTTCCGCCACACGGTGCTGGGCGTGATAGGCATCTTCTTCTATGTGGGTATTGAAATCGGTATCCCCGGCATGCTCAACTTCTATCTGGCCGACAGCTCGGCCAGCGGCATCATGGTGAACGCCAGCGCCATCGCCGGCGCCGTCGTGGCCATCTACTGGCTGCTCATGCTGGTGGGCCGCCTGCTCTCCAGCGCCATCTCCGGCGCCGTGAGCAGCCGCGTGCAGCTCATCGTGGTGAGCTCCGTGGGCATCCTGCTCATCGTGGCCGCTATCTTCCTGCCCGACAGCATCCGCGTGTCGATGCCCGGCTACAGCGCCACCGACGGCTTCACGATGGCCGAGGTGCCCATGAAGGCCCTGCTCTTCGTGCTCTGCGGCCTCTGCACTTCCGTGATGTGGGGCGGTATCTTCAACCTGGCCGTGGAAGGCCTGGGCAAATACACCGCGCAGGCCAGCGGCATCTTCATGATGATGGTCGTGGGCGGTGGCGTGATGCCCGTGATCCAGAACGCAATAGCCAACGCAGCCGGCTACATGACATCCTACTGGCTCGTGGTGGCCATGCTCGCCTATCTGCTCTTCTACGGCCTTGTGGGCAGCAAGAACGTGAACACCGATATCCCCGTGGACGAGGAATCCGACCCGCGCAACCTCTAATCAACCTTTACCATAACACACCAATTATTCAGAATGGACAACAAGCTATTGACGCGCGCGGCCGACAACGTGCGCATTCTGGCAGCCTCCATGGTGGAAAAGGCCAAGTCGGGACACCCCGGTGGAGCCATGGGCGGAGCCGACTTTGCAGCTGTGCTTTACGCGAAATATCTCGTGACCGACCCGGACAATCCCTCGTGGCCCTTCCGCGACCGCTTCTTCCTCGACCCCGGACACATGTCGCCGATGCTCTACGCCGTGCTCGCCCTCACGGGCAAGTTCTCGATGGACGAGCTCAAGCAGTTCCGCCAGTGGGGCAGCCCCACGCCCGGCCACCCCGAAGTGGACGTTGAGCGCGGTATCGAAAACACTTCCGGCCCGCTGGGCCAGGGCCACACCATGGCCGTGGGCGCAGCCATAGCCGAGGAGTTCCTTGAGGCACGCTTCGGCGACGTGGTGGCCCACAAGACCTACGCCTTCATCAGCGACGGCGGCATCCAGGAAGAAATATCGCAGGGCGCAGGCCGCATCGCCGGCTATCTGGGCCTGTCGAACCTCATAATGTTCTACGACAGCAACGGCGTGCAGCTCTCCACCAAGGTGGAGGCCGTGGACCGCGAAGACGTGGCCGCAAAGTACCGCGCATGGGGCTGGAACGTGCTCGAATGCGACGGCAACGACCCCGCAGCCATCAGCGAGGCTCTTGACAAAGCCTACAACGAGACCCAGCGCCCCACCCTGATCATCGGCCACACGGCCATGGGCAAGGGCGCCGTGACCGCGCAGGGCGACAACTTTGAAGGCCAGTGCAGCACCCACGGACAACCCCTGAGCAAGAGCGGCGCCGACTTCAGCGCCACCATCGCCAACCTGGGCGGCAACCCCGAAGAACCCTTCGAGGTGTTTGCCGACGTGGCCGAGCTCTACGCCCGCCGCGCCGACGAGCTGCGCCGCCTCGTGGCTATCCGTCGCCAGGACTACGAGATGTGGAAAGCACAGAACCCCATCCTCGCGGCCGAGCTCGAAGGCTACCTCGCAGGCCACCTGCCCCAGATTGACTACAAGGCCATCGCCCACAAGCCCGGCACCTCCACCCGCCAGGCCTCTGCCGACGTGCTGAGCGTGCTCGCACAGGAAGTGGGCAACATGATCGTGGGATCGGCCGACCTCGCCAACAGCGACAAAACCGACGGTTTCCTCAAGAAGACCCGCGCCCTCACGGCCGGCGACTTCGGCGGAGCATTCCTCCAGGCCGGCGTGGCCGAGCTCACCCTCGCGGCCATCATGAACGGCATAGCGCTGCACGGCGGCCTTGAAGAAGCCTGCGGCACTTTCTTCGTATTCAGCGACTACATGAAGCCCGCCGTGCGCATGGCAGCCCTCATGGAGCTCCCCGTGAAGTATATCTGGACGCACGATGCCTTCCGCGTGGGCGAAGACGGCCCCACCCACGAACCCGTGGAGCAGGAAGCCCAGATTCGCCTTATGGAGCAAATCCGCAACTTCAGCGGAAAGCCCTCTCTGCTTGCCCTGCGCCCGGCCGATGCCGCCGAGACCAGTGTGGCGTGGATGATGGCGATGAACAACCACGACACCCCCACGGCCCTCATCCTCTCGCGCCAGGATATCCCCGACCTGCCCGCACCGCATGGCGAAGACCGCTACACGGCTGCTCTGGGCGCTCTCAAGGGCGGCTACACCGTGATGGCCGCAGAAAATCCCGACGTTGTGCTCGTGGCCAACGGCTCCGAGGTGAGCCTCCTGTGCGAGGTGGCCGTGCTGCTTGAGGCCGAGGGCATTAAGGCAAGCGTGGTGTCGATGCCCAGCGTGGGCCTCTTCAACACCCAGCCCGAGGAATACCGCGCATCGGTGCTTCCGGCAGGCGTGAAGCAGTTCGGCCTCACGGCCGGCTTGCCCGTGAGCCTGCGCATGATCGACGGCTTCAACGGCAAGGTTTTCGGCCTGGAGCGCTTCGGCGCCTCCGCGCCCTACAAGGTGCTCGACGAGCAGTTTGGCTTCACCACCCACAATATCCTCGCATGCGTGTGTGAGTATATAGGTAAGGAAGTACCCGACATGCCCCACTGATTTCCGCTGATTTGCCTCCCCGAAATTGTGCCGCGCGGCCGCTAAGACACGCGCGGCACAAAAAAAATTAACAGAATAAGCACTTTTTACCAAAATAAGCGAACTTTCGACCAATAAAGTGAAAAACTTTTCACAAAAATTCGCTGTTTTAAAAAAAAGTACTAATTTTGCGAGACGAAAAAAGCACTTCAACACGAATTTTCAACTACAAACACACTAATATTAGTTATTTATGAAAAAAGCTACTTTCTTTGCATGCGCTTGCGCCCTGTTCATGGGTCAGGCAGCCAACGCCCAGGAAGTCGTTGCCGAAGAAGTTGTAGTTGTAGAGGACGCTACTCAGGGCGTTCTGCTCAACAGCTTCAACAGCAACTGGTTCATCACCGTCGATGGCGGTGCCGGCGTTTATTTCTCCGATTTCGATTCTGAGCGTAAGCTTAGCGATCGTTTCGCTCCCGCAGCCGACCTCTTCATCGGCAAATGGTTCTCGCCCGTAATCGCTGTTCGCGGTGGCGCCAGCTACCTCCGCAGCAAGGGTCTCGCCAAGGGTCCGGTTATCGGCAGCAACGGTGAGTACTACAAGGGCTTCAACAAGACCATCTACAACCAGCTCGGCCCGGCTTTTGACGTAATGTTCAACCTCACCAACTGGTGGTGCGGCTACAAGCCCAACCGCGTTTACAACGCAATCGGATACGTAGGTGCAGGTGGTTTCTTCACCATCAACAAGCACTTCGACAACCTGGACGACACCAACCTCTTCGGTCGCGTTGGTCTTATCAACAGCTTCAACCTGAGCCGTCGCGTGGCTCTGTCTCTCGACATCCGCTACACCTTCTTCGGTGGTCACCGCGACATCTACGCCAAGATGGAAGAAAGCCTCCACGGCCAGCTCAACGCCTACCTCGGCCTCACCTTCAACCTCGGCAAGACCACCTGGAACGCTCCCGTTGTTCCCGTATGTCCTCCCGCAGAGAACTGCGACGCCCTCCGCGCTCGCCTCGCTGCTGCCGAAGCTCGCGTAGCCGACCTTGAGCGTCAGCTCCAGGACTGCCTCAACCGCAAGCCCGAAGTTGTTAAGGAAGCTGAGCCCGAAGCTCTCGCTACCATCTACTTCCCCATCGGTGTTAGCCGCCTGACCAAGGAAGACAAGAACATCGTAAACGCTGTTGCCGACGTGCTCAAGGCCGACGCTTCCAAGAAGTATGACGTCAAGGGCTATGCCGACACCTACACCGGCAGCGACGCTATCAACAACCGTCTCCGCCAGCAGCGCGCCGACAACGTTGTTAAGCAGCTCGTAAGCAAGGGCGTGAAGAACGACCAGGTTAAGGCTGTTCCCGTTCAGGGCAACCTCCACGGCGACAACGCCGCTCTCGTAAGCCTCGACCGTTGCGCAGTCATCATCGAACGCTAAGCGAAAGCAAAAAAGCCACAACTTTTAAACCACAAGCAGGCTCGGCAATACGCCGGGCCTGTTTTTTGTGCATCGAGGAGGTCTTAAAGAATCTGAAAATGCCTGATATATGGCGGAAAAACGCTATCTTTGCAGCCGTAAACCCATGAACACACAAGACAACACACCACACCCCCAGCACGACTGGCTGCCTGAACCCACGCTGCGACGCCTGCCGTGGTATCTGGCCTACGTGACCATGCTGCGCCACGACGGCGTGGAGCATGTGTCGAGCCGCGGCATTGCCGAAGCCATAGGCGTGGATGCCTCGCAGATAGCAAAAGACCTCTCGCACCTGGGGGTGCGCGGCAAGACGCGCATAGGCTATGAAGTGGCAGCCCTGGAGCGCGAGCTGCGCGGTTTTCTGGGATTCAACACCGGCCACAATGCCGTAATCACCGGTGTGGGCAGCCTGGGAAATGCCCTGATTCAGGACCGCGGCCTCCAGCGCTACGGCCTCAACATCGTGGCCGGCATCGACACGAATCCCGACCTCGTGGGCACGCGAGCCGGCGGCATCGTGATTATGGGCTACGAATCCCTGCCGGGCCTCGTGAGCGAGCAAGACATCACCATTGGTATAATCACCGTGCCGGCGCGCGAGGCGCAGCACGCCGCCGACCGCCTCACAGAGGCCGGCATCCGCGCCATCTGGAACTTCACGCCCTATCGCCTGCGCGTGAGACCCGGAGTGGTGGTCACCAACACTTCGATTTACTCACATCTGGCAGTGATGTATAACCGCCTCGAAAGCGCCTCGGAATGAAGACACTCATCTTGAAGTTATCCCCCGCAGGAATCGAATCTCTCTGCCAGGTGCCCGACTCGGCCCTGCTCACGGGCGGCCGGCCACTCTTCCTGCGCGAAGACCGCGAGGCCGCATGGCTGGAGCTTATGCCGGCCGTGAGGATAAGCCGCCTGGGACTGGGAGTATCGCGCCGCTTCGCTCCGCGATACTTCGATGCCGCTACGATAGTGGCTCTCAATCTGCCCTCGGCTGAAGCCGCGCTACCGTTGCCCGACACACTCCTGGTGGCCGATAACGCACTTATTACGGGCCACTGGATGCCGGTGCCACCGGAAACGCAATGGATTATTGAATCGGAGGGCCGGAGCATCGCGCCGGATATGGCAGGAGCCTTCGAGCAGGCCATCGAAGCCGTGACGGAGCTCTCAACGATCAAGACAGGCGACATCATAGTGCTTCCTCCGCGCGAGCGCCTGCGTATAGCCGTGACTCCGGGCCATCATGCCACCGCCACGCTGCAGGGCCTGCCGGCGATTGACTTCAAAGTGGTGTGACGCCGCATCAATACACTCTCAAACGATGACTCTCTCCCGATATATAGCAATAATTCTCCTCGCCTGTGTTCCGGCCATTTGCTCCACCGAAGCCGCCGCTGCTGATTCGCGGCTGGCGCAAGGAAAATGGGTAAAGGTGAAGGTCGACACCGAAGGTATCCAGCAAATCACCCACGAACAGCTGCGCAACTGGGGATTCAAAAACCCGGAGGACGTGGCCGTCTATGGCTACGGAGGCACAGCCCTCGCGCTCGACCGCATAGGCGCCGCCCCCGACGACCTGCAACCCACCCCCACTCTCCACACCCCCGATGGACGGATGCTTTTTTATGGCGATGCCACGCTGCGCTTCGACCTTCGCTCGCTTTCGGAATACGACATGCCTTCCGACGAGCAGCAGACCCTCTGGCGCCACAACATCTACGACACCGGAGGCTATTATTTCCTGAGCGACAACCCCGTGGAAGCCACATTCACCACAGTTGCAGCACCGGAAGCACCGGAAGCACAGAACTATGTGGGCCACTTTCATGTGGATGCCCGCGACGTGGATGCCATTTCGCCACTGCGGATGGGGTCGTTCTTCATCGAGTGTGAATTCAGTGCAGCGGAGCCCTATGAAATTCCGGTGACTATCGTCGACCAGGTGGAGAGCGAGCTCGACATGGGTGGCCTCTCGCGCAAGCCGCAGCTCACGTTCACCTACTGCGCACACCGGCCCGACGACTCGGAAGGTCCCGTGAGAGGCCCCGAAGCCAGGGCTACGGGCGAGATAGCCCGGCTGGTGACCTACACCCGCACTGCCGACATCACGCCATCCAGCGAAGCCGAGTGGCCCTACGCGCTTGGATTCATGCAGCTCAAGACTGCTCCGGCAGCCGGCCGTCCGGCGGCCTCGGGCAGCGTGATTCTCACACCACGCGACAGCCGCGGCATGGGATTCGACAGATACTCAATTATCTACGCTCGCCTCAACCGCCTTCCTGCCGGTGAGGCGCAGCTCGTGATGCAATACCACAACACACGCGCCGGGCGCCCCATCATAATAGCCGACGCTACCCCCGACTTGCAACTGTGGGACGTGAGCAACCCCGCTGCCGTGGCTCTCATGGAGCTCTCCATGCAGCCCGATGGCACGGCCATCGCCTCCATGCCGGCATCTTTCAACGCTTCCAATCCGGGGCGTCTCATTCTCTTTTCCACCACTGCCACGCACCACTCGCCGGCCTTTGCCGAAGAAGTGGCCTGCCAGAACGTGCACGCGACCGAGGTGCCCCACATGGCCATAATCACCACCGACGCGCTTGAGCCTTACGCCCTCCGGCTGGCACAAGCCCACGAGCGCATCGACGGCATCAAGGTGGGCGTCTACCGCAGCCGCGAGCTCTACAACGAATTCTCCTGCGGAGCGGCCAGCCCTTCGGCCTACCGCCGCTTCGCCGCCATGCTCCATGAGCGCGACGCATCGCGCTTCGGATATCTGCTGCTCCTGGGACCGTCGCACTGGGACCACCGCGGCCTCTACGGCATGCCCGCCGCCGAGCGTCTCGCCGTTTATGAGAGCCGCTCGCCGCAGCTCAACGCCGCCGAGCCCACGGCCTACGCCACCGATGCCTTTGCGGGTGCCTTGAGCGACGACTACGACTACATAAGCATGCACCGGGCACCTCTCACGGTGGCCGTGGGGCGCATCCCGGCCTCTACCCCGGCCAAGGCCGCCGCAGCCGTGGACCGCACCATCAGCTACATGGAGAATCCGCCCTCGGCCTCATCTTATTTCCATGCCGTGATGGCCAGCGCAAGCGGCGACGGCTACGAGCACTATAACTTCGGCGAGCACACCAGCGCCGTGCTCGACTCCTGCAACAGCGACATGATCGTGCACCGTCTGCCGCTCATCGCCTACCCCCTGAACGGCGAACGCAACGACGAGGCCAACCGGCGTCTGCGGGCCAATCTCACGCAGGGTCGAGGCCTGTTCACCTTCTTCGGACACTCCATCGGCGGCAACTACCTGGGTGAGGGCTTCTACTCCACCCACGAAGTGGAGCGACACCCCTACAACACGCCGCCCGTGGCATTCCTGGGCACTTGCGAGGCCTTCGGCATCGATCTCGATCTCAATACCCTGGCACCGGCCATGCTCACGCAACGCAGCGGAGGGGCAATTGCCATCGTGGCCGCCTCGCGCAAGGTCTATGGTTCTGAAAATCATGCTCTGGGAGTTGCCTTCGTAGAAGAATACGCACACGCCACACCGGGCACCACCGTGGGCACCCTCTTCATGAACGCCCACAACAAGATGATGCAGCTCAACGACGGCACCGCGAAACGAAGCACAAACACCAAATGCTACAATCTCGCCGGCGATCCCGCCGTGCGGCTGCCCATAGCATCCGCCGCCATGAAACTTCTGGCTATCAACGGCTCACATCCGGCCGAAGCCGCTCCCGTAGCAGGTTGCGCCACTCTCAGCCTTGAGGGCGCGGTGGTCGATGCCGGGGGCGACACCGACACCGATTTCAGCGGCACCGTAGAAATACGCATCTACGACACTCCCCGTGCGGGCACGGTGATGAATAGCGAGCCCACCGACGGCGAGCAGCCGCGCATCACGCTCGAATACGACCTGCTGGCCACCGCCACTGCCACTGCCGAGGCAGGCCGCTGGCAGGCCTCGCTTTTCCTTCCTGCACCCTCTGTGCCCGGCGAGGCAATCACCATAGAAGCCCACGCCACCCACAGCGACAGTTCACGCCAGGCCCACCTCACCCTGCGCGGCATACCCACCTCCGAAACCATCGCTTCCGCGCCGGCCGACGACACTCCCCCGGCCATTGAAGAGGTCTACATCGATACGCCCGGCCTTTCCAACGGCCGGGTCGTGGCTCCATCGTTCGTCCTGTATGCCGCGATAGCAGTGCCTCCCGCCGGACTGGGCGTGAGCGACGCTCCCTTTGCCGCCGCATCGCGCGTGGTGCTCGACGGCACCGCCGCCACACCCGTCGAAGGCTTCATCACCCCCAAGGCAGGCAGCGACGGCAAGCGCATGCTCCTGACCATGCCTTTCGCCGGCCTTGACGGCGGCCGCCACACTATCGACATCGAGCTTTTCAGCAACACGGGAGCCGCCGCCACAGCCACGCTCGACTTCATAGTGGCCGCCACTTCGGCTTCCGCCTCGCTGGCCGTGGAAGAATACCCTGCACGCACCGCCGCTACCTTCACCATCGACCACAACCTCGACGGCGCCGATGCCACGATAATCATCCGCGATGCCACGGGTGCCACCATGCGCACCCTCGAAGGCACCACACGCTGGGATCTGCTCGATGCCCGGGGCTGCCCCGTGCCCCACGGTGTCTACACCGCCTCGGCTCTCCTGCGCTCCGGCCTGCGCAGCTGCCACACTGCCCCGGTGCCAGTGGTGGTCGTACAATAAAAGGCGCAATCGCACGTTATTATAGCGTAAAATATTCAACGCTAAATGAAATTCCTGCTCCGCTACATACTCGTGACCGTTGCCGCCCTGCTCGCGGCAGCGCCCGCCGCTACGGCACAGAAAAACGAATTCAACCCCGTGCAGACCGGTGTCACCTCCCTCAACATCGCCCCCGACGCCCGCGGCGCCGCCATGGGCGACCTGGGCGCCGCCACCGAGCCCGATGCCTACTCTCAATACTGGAACCCATCAAAATACGCCTTCGCCTACAGCACCGCCGCCGTATCGCTCAGCTACACTCCGTGGCTGCGCAAGCTCGTCAACGACATCTTCCTGGCCGATCTCGCAGGCTACTGGAAAGTGGGTGGCGGCGACAATCAGGCCCTGAGCGCCTCGCTGCGCTATTTCTCGCTGGGTGAAGTCGTGAGCAACGACCCCATCACCGGCGTAGCCGCCCAGAGCATGAACCCCTACGAAATGGCCTTCGACATTGGCTATTCCCGTAAGCTCAGCGAAAAATACTCCATGGGCGTGGTGTTTCGCTACAGCTACACCGACCTGGGATTCTCCGACTCCTACGCCGGCGACAACAACACCGGAGCCTCGGCTTTCTCGGCCGACATCTCGGGCTACTTCACCACCTATCCCATCATAGGACGCAACGAATGCCAGTGGTCGTGGGGCTGGAATATTAGCAACGTGGGCTCCAAAGTGAATCTGCAGAACGGCGAGAATCCCGCATTCCTGCCCACCAACCTCAAGATAGGCACAGCCTTCACTTTCCCGCTGGCCGACTACCACAACCTCACCCTGGGCCTTGACCTGAACAAACTGCTGGTGCCCACGCGTCCGCGCGAGAGCGACTACGACATGAACACCACCCAGGGCCAGCAAGACTACCTCGACGCCATGCAGGACTGGCGCGACATGTCGAGTATCAAGGGTATATTCAAGAGCTTCAGCGACGCCCCCGGCGGCATGAAGGAGGAACTGCGCGAGATCAGCTGGTCGCTCGGCGCCGAGTACAGCTACAACAATCAATTCTTTGCCCGAGCAGGCTACTACTACGAGAATGAATTCAAGGGCGGCCGCAAATACTTTGCCGTGGGCGCCGGTTTCGCCCTCAACGTGCTCCGCCTCGACGCATCCTACATGATGGCCACTGCCCAGAACTCGCCCCTCGACCAGACGCTGCGCTTCTCGCTCACCTTCGACATGGAGGGCCTAAAAGACATTTTCGGACGACGATGAAACCACCCTTCCGCATAGGCAACGGCTACGACGTGCACCGCCTCGTCGAAGGCCGCCGCTGCATAATCTGCGGCGTAGATATCCCCCACTCCCGAGGCCTCCTGGGCCACAGCGATGCCGACGTGGCTCTCCACGCCCTGGCCGACGCCATCCTGGGAGCCCTCGCGCTGCGCGATATAGGCTACCACTTTCCCGACACCGACCCACGCTGGAGCGGTGCCGATTCGCGCCGCCTGCTGCGTGCCGTGGTGGAGATGGCCTCCGCCCAAGGCTACCGCGTGGCCAACGCCGACATCACCATCATAGCCCAGGAACCACGGATGCTGCCCCATATCGAAGCCATGCGTGCCAATGTGGCCGCCGATCTCGATGTGCCTCTCGACTGCGCCTCCGTGAAGGCCACCACCACCGAGCGCCTGGGCTTCACCGGCCGTGCCGAGGGCATTGCCGCCCAGGCCACGGTGCTTCTCGCCCTCGCCTGAGCGCAGCCGGGCCGCTCTCTCCATTTCCCCGGCAAAAAAAACGGGGAGCACCGTTCTCACGCGATGCTCCCCACTCAAACACTAATCTCAAATTCTTTATTATCAAGCACTCATCTGGCCGGAGACTGCTTCCTTCTCGGCGAGCGACGCGCGTTGCGACTCGTCGAGCATCAGCTCATAAATCTGCCTGGTGTCGGCCGGCGTGAGGCGGTAGTAGCTGCCCAGCTCATCGCCCTTATGGGCGTGCAGGCGGCTCACGAGTTCGTCGATATCCGGCTCGTCCACACCCAGAGCCTTCATGGTGAGCGGCATGCGCAGCACGGCGCTGAAGAATGCACGCATCTGAGCCACGGCTTCGATAGCCGCACTGCGGTCGTCGGTGGCTTCTACTCCGAATACACGGCGCCCCAGCTGGGCCACTTTCGAGGGCTTATGGTGGGCCATGAAAGCCATCCATGCGGGAATCACCACCGCCAGGCCGGCGCCGTGTGTCACGCCGTAGAGGGCACTCAGCTCATGCTCCATAGCATGGCTGCTCCAGTCTTCCTTGCGGCCGCAGCCCATGAGACCGTTGTGGGCCAGAGTGGAAGCCCATTCCACATTGGCACGCGCATTATAATCTGTGGGATCGGCCAGCACCTTGGGGGCAAGATCTATCAGACTCATCAGCAAGCCTTCGGCCAGGCGGTCGGTCACTTCCACGCCGCGCGTGGAGGTGAAATATCTTTCAAGGATGTGGCTCATCATGTCGACGATGCCGCATGAAGTTTGCCATGCCGTGAGCGTGAACGTGAGTTCCGGGTCGAGCACTGCGAAGCGGGGACGCAGCAGGCTATCCGTGCGCACGCTCAGCTTCTGGTGGGTTTCTTCGCGGGTGATCACAGTGCTTCCGCTGCCCTCGCTGCCTGCGCCCGGCACCGTGAGCACCACGCCCACGGGAAGTGCTTCCTTGGGCAGTGCCTTGCCGGCGAAGAAGTCCCAGAAGTCGCCCTTGTAGGGGATACCCATGGCGATAGCTTTTGCCGTGTCGATCACTGAGCCGCCGCCCACGGCCAACAGTCCGTCGATATTGCGGTTGCGGCCCAGCTCTATGCCTTTGTAGACGAGAGAGTCTACGGGATTGGGCTGAACTCCGCCCAATTCCACCACTTCAATGCCGATGGCATCGAGCGACATGCGCAGGCGATCCAGCAGGCCGTTGGTCTTTACGTATTTCTGTCCGTAGACAATCATGACGCGGCGCGAGCCTGTGAGGAAAGCGAGCATTCCGGTTTTTTCTTCGGAACCACGTCCGAATTCGTATAAAGTGGGGGCGTAAAAGGTGAAGTTGTCCATAATGTGATTGTGTTTGAGGAGATTTTTCCATTATAACCGCGATGCCGCCGAAATTGTTCACACCACAAAAAAACCACCGGTCGGTCGCGATTGTGGCAATATCCGCCCATGATGCATCATAACTTTGCAGCACAATCATAAAAACCAAAAAACTCATTTCGATATGAACCACGATTTAGTAATGGCCGTGCGCACCATTATGGCGGCGGTGGGCGGCGCGTTTCTCTCGATTACGATTCCTGTGCTTCCGTATGCCGCCGTGTGCTCGCTCATGGTTGCGGCCGATACCTTCACGGCGTGGCGGCTGGGGCGCCGCGTGGCACGCCGCACCGGGCGTGCTGCCGCCGGCAAATTTCAGAGCTGCCGTATGGGCGCGGCCCTGGGCACGCTCGGACGCATATACGGGCTGCTATTGCTGGCTGCCGCCGTGCGTCGCGTGATATTGCTGCCCGACGTCACTATAGATATCGTGCGTGCTTGCGCAGCGGCCGTGTGCCTGTGGCAGGCTCTGTCGATGCTGGAAAACGAGGCATCATGCAGCGGGGCGCTATGGGCCCGCATCGCACGCCGCTGGCTCATCGACAAGACCGAGCGCCACACGGGCATTTCACTGGACGAATTGCATCGCGACTGACAAAATTTTCGTAACTTTGTACTCTATTATATTTGTAAACTCAAATCACAAGCATATATGGCTCTTAAATGCGGCATAGTGGGTCTGCCCAACGTGGGCAAGAGCACCCTCTTCAACTGTCTGTCGAATGCCAAGGCGCAATCGGCCAACTTCCCCTTCTGCACCATCGAACCCAACGTGGGCGTAATCAGCGTGCCCGACGATCGCCTTACGCGCCTCGTGGAGATGTGCAATCCGCGCTCGGTGGTGCCCGCCACCGTGGAGATAGTCGATATCGCCGGCCTCGTGAAGGGCGCCAGCCGTGGCGAAGGACTGGGCAACAAGTTCCTGGCCAACATCCGCGAAACCGACGCCATCCTGCACGTGCTACGCTGCTTCGACGACGACAATATCACCCACGTGGACGGCTCGGTCGACCCCGTGCGCGACAAAGAGATAATCGACTATGAGCTATTGCTCAAAGACATGGAGACTATCGACGCTCGCCTGGCACGCACCATCAAGCAGGCGCAGACCGGCGGCGACAAGGTGGCCCGCATGCAGGCCGAGGTGCTTCAGCGCATCAAGGAGGCCCTGGAGCAGGGCAAGCCGGCACGCAGCGTGAGCTTCGATACCCCCGACGAGCAAAAATTCGTGCGCGAGCTCTTCCTGCTCACGTCCAAGCCCGTGCTCTACGTGTGCAACGTCGACGACGCATCGGCCGCCACCGGCAATGCCTATGTGGACGCCGTGCGCGAAGCTATCGCCGAAGAGGGCGCGTCGCTCATGATTATCGCCGCCCAGACAGAGAGCGAAATCGCCGAGCTCGACACCTATGAGGAGCGCAAGGAATTCCTCGAATCAATCGGGCTCGAAGAAAGCGGTGTGGCTCGCCTCATACGCGCCGCCTATGCCCTGCTCGACCTACAGACCTATTTCACCGCCGGCCCCGACGAGGTGCGCGCCTGGACATTCATCCGCGGCAGCAAGGCTCCACGCTGCGCCGGAATCATCCACACCGACTTCGAGAAGGGATTCATCCGCGCCGAGGTGATCAAATACGACGACTACGTGGAGCTGGGCGGCGAGACCGCCGTGCGCGATGCCGGCCGCATGGGTGTGGAAGGCAAGGAATACGTGGTGCAGGACGGCGACATCATGCACTTCCGCTTCAACGTATAATACGTCGCTGAAACTTATAGCCGCTGCGGGCGTTTATACAAAAGAACTTCTTAAAAACCAAAATTCAGACTTAATATGACCTCCTCCTTTGAAGAACTGGGCGTGATGCCCGAGCTTATCCGTGCCGTGACCGACATGGGCTTTGAAAATCCCATGCCCGTGCAAGAACAAGTGATTCCCGAGCTCCTGGGCGAAAACCGCGACCTCGTGGCTCTGGCCCAGACCGGCACCGGCAAGACCGCAGCATTCGGCCTGCCGCTGCTCCAGCTCATCGACCCCGCGCATCGCTATCCGCAGGCACTGGTGCTCGCCCCCACCCGCGAGCTGTGCCTGCAGATTGCCGGCGACCTTGCCGACTACTCGAAATACATGCCCGACGTGGAGGTGCTACCCGTCTACGGCGGCTCCAGCATCGAGAGCCAGATACGCTCGCTGCGTGCCGGAGTGCAGATAATCGTGGCCACGCCGGGTCGCCTCATCGACCTGATTGGCCGTGGCGTGGTGAGCCTCGACAAGGTACACACCGTGGTGCTCGACGAGGCCGACGAAATGCTCAACATGGGCTTCGTCGACAGCATCAACGACATCCTCGACCACGTGCCCGACGACCGCAAGCTCCTGCTCTTCTCGGCCACCATGCCGGCCGAGGTGGCACGCATCGCCAAGCGCTACATGCGCGAGCCCAAGGAAATAGTGGTGGGCACACGCAACGAGGGCGCAGCCAACGTGCGCCACATCTACTACATGGTGCCCGCGCGCGACAAATATGCCACCCTCAAGCGCGTGGCCGACTACAACCCTGATATCTACGCCATCATCTTCTGCCGCACGCGCCGCGACACCCAGGAGGTGGCCGACGCCCTCATCCACGACGGCTACAACGCCGATGCCCTGCACGGCGACCTATCGCAGCAGCAGCGCGACCTCACGATGCGCAAGTTCCGCGACCGCGTGACACGCCTGCTCGTGGCCACCGACGTGGCCGCCCGAGGCCTCGACGTGGACGACCTCACCCACGTGATCAACTACGGCCTGCCCGACGACACCGCCGTCTATACCCACCGCTCCGGACGCACCGGCCGAGCCGGCAAGCACGGCACCAGCATCGCCATTATCCACTCACGCGAGAAAGGCCGCCTGCGCGAGATCGAACGCATCATAGGCAAAAAATTCGAGCGCAAGGACGTGCCCACACCCGACCGCATCATCGAACGACAGCTCTACTCGCTGGCCGACCGCATCGAACGCGTGGCCGTGAACGACGAAGAAATCGACCGCTACGTGCAGGGCGTGGAGAAGAAGCTATCGTGGCTCTCCACCCACGACCTGGTGAAGCGTATTCTCTCGCTCGAATTCAACCGCCTGCTCGACTACTACAAGGACGCCCCGGCCATCGAAAACATCAGCGACACCCCCGACCGCAAGAAGCGGCACGAGGCTCCTGCCGAGCCGCGCGACAAAGACCGACGCACGGCCGAGCGCGGAATGGCACGAATCTACGTGAACGCAGGCAAGAACGACGGCTTCTATGCCGGCAACCTCATCGACCTACTCAACCACACCGTGCAGGGACCGCGCGTGGACGTGGGTCGTATCGATCTCATGCCCGGCTACTCTCTCTTCGACGTGCGCAAGGCTGATGCCGGACGCGTGGTGAGCGCCCTCAAGGGCGCCGACTTCCTGGGCAAGCGACTCTTCAGCGAAGTGGCCGATGCCGATAAGGACTACGCACGCGCCTCAGGTCGCAAGAGCCGCGACGCCGGCGACGCACCCGCCAAAAAACGCAAGAAGAAATGAAAATCACACCCCGTATCATCGCGGCCCTCGTTGTAGCTGCAGCAGCCTCAGGCCTCAACGCCCGCAACTCCGACGCGCCGCTGAGCGCCACCATGACGGCCCGGGATGCCGGCTCGGCGCAATGGTTCTTTGCCATGGCACCGGACGAAGTGCTGCCCCTGCTCCCGGCCAACACCCGCCTCGACATGCTCGACTACTACAACAACGGCATGGAGCGGCCCTCGCGCAACGAGGCCGGCGGCATGGCCATGGTCACATCCTCGGCCGACCACCGTCTCACGTTTGAGGCCGGCGACAGCTGCAGCTACGAGCTGGCAGTGTTTACCACGCCACGCGACACCCTCGTGGCCCTGATCGAAACCGTGCGCTATCCCATGCCCGACAGCCGCATCGAATGGTTCGACGCCAGCTGGCAGCCGGCCAAGGCTCCCGTGGCAGAGCCCACCCTCAAGCAGTGGCTCACGGGCGAGGGCTCGCGTCACCGCTCTGAAGTGGAAGAAGCAATCCCCTTCATCACTGCCACAGCCACAGCCGACCCCGACCGCCGCACCGTCACCTACACCCGCACCATCGACTCCTACTTCCTCCCCTCCGACGCCCCCGCCGCCCTGCGCTGGCTCCGCCCCGAAGTGGTGCAGAAATTTTGATGTGTGTGAGCCGGCTATCCTGCATGATTCAAGCTTGCTTCATCACACGGTGAATCAACACATAACGCGTCCCAAATCTACCTCTACAACATGTTCTTGGAAAGTCTTTTAGATCCATGGAGTGGGCAAGCAAGGATTGTACCCAAGAGAATAGGGCGCAATGCACTTAACCTATTTTTTCTTAACGAAATATTGCCTCTGCTTGAAAAACAGGGATTTGAAAAGGCTCCGGTAGGTATGGGATGGTATCCGGGATATAATTACTACACGTACAGCTATGTACGGATGCAAGATAATTTGCTCACCACTCTTGATGTAGATATATATTACCCATATTTTAAAATATATATGGTTGTTTTGCGGGTGGTAGATTCCGGCAGCGATTGGCGTAGAGAACTGTTTCCGATGCTGATGCTTGATGATGAAAGCGATTTCGGAAAGCTTGCGTGGCAAGTTGTAAGAAATGGCGCCCACAAGCTACTTCTAACCTCTGATACAGAATCGCACCCCGACAAAAAATTGAGGCGCTACAGGAAAAACGTGCTTAAATATTCCCTTGGCAAATTCCGCACGCAAGCACAATATGACCAACGGCTTGCATTGCTTAAAAATCTTATGCTTGAAGACTTCAGCGACATCACACCATTTGTGGAAAAGTGGCTGGCACAATATCAGCTTTGCACAATAAATTTCCGGGACCGCACCATCGAGGGTTATACACCGTATAAAGGCAAACGTCATATAATCACCGAGACCCTATCTCAGGTTCTTGGCGAACAAGGATTTACAATGCTTCCGGGACATTTCGTGCGGATTCACAATCCAGGAGAGTGCGAGGCTGAGTTCTATTACTTCTTCAGGTTACGGGAAGGAATGCTCGACTATATAGGAGCGGCCGACCCGTGCGATACAAGGTGGGAGAAAGAAATCTTTCTGTTTATGCAGGTAATCAAAGTCTCACCACCGGAATCTATAGACGAACTTAATTTCAATCCTCAGCGTCTCGCCCGAATACGCAACAGCACTAATAATCAGATGTTATATCCGGGATATATGAGGCCGGAGAAAGAGAGTTGGTGGCAGCGTCGCTTCGGACCAAAATTCTTTCGCCTTGACACGGCATACTTCCGCAAATACGAAGACCGTATGGAGAAACTACGCACCGAAATTGCAGCGGCTTTCTCCAATATTCAACCCACAATTGATAAGTGGCTTGCCACACACGAGCCCGACGTGTGGCGGATAAAGCCTAAGAGAAAACAATAATTTTCATAACCTGCACGAAAATTCCAAAACTTGCGGGATGGGACCACAATCAGTAGCCACGGGATTTGCGACGTGCGCTGCTCATTGCTTCCTTTATGCCGCCCTGTGCTATAAAATCGGATTCCACGCGCTTCATCACGGAAGCGAGCATGGCATCCATCTGCCGAATCTGGGTAATCATTATATTGGCTACCGTTTCATCTGATCGTTCGCGACATTTTGCGGTAAACGCAGCCGGATCGTCATTCTCAATGCAATATTTGCGGGTAGCATCAGTCCGAGCGTCGTCATAGTGCCATGTCTCAAGGCCGTTCTGCCGAAGATAGTCGCCATAGTCTTCAAGCAGCTCGCGCACGGATCCACGTGCTACTCCAAGAAGTTTAAGGCATATTTCCACCGACACGGTGGCATCGCTAATGCCCTCCACTATGTTTTGCTTGCACGAACGTGCGGCCTGTCGCATCTGGTCGACGGTGCGTGTGGGCTCGCGAAAAGCTCTGCGAATGAAAAGCTCTGTGACATCACTGATTATCACAGCCTTGCGATATACGTTCCAATCGCTCAGGTTGCCGGCAATTTTGAGAAATCCACTCATAAGTCTTATAAGATATATAAGATTTATAAGTCTTATTCCCGGCGTTTACGGGTGCAACTCGATAACGAAGCGGGCGCCGGAGGTGTAGGATTCGTCGATGCGGAGCGTGCCGTTCATCTTGGTGGTGAGCAGGGCACAGATGGGAAGGCCCAGGCCGTCGCCCTGAGTGAGATCACGCACATCGGCGAAGGGCTTGAACAGGGTCGTGACCAGTTCGGGGTCAATGGGCTCGCCGCTGTTGGTGATGATGAATTGGATGTTGTGCGGGCCGCGCTTCTTGGCCTCAAGGGTGATTTTGCCACCGGCCGGGGTGTAGATTGCGGCATTTTCGAGGATATGGTTAATCACGCGGGCCAGAGGCTCGGGGCTGAGCGGCGCGCTCACCTTGGGTGCGTCCACGAGTAGCTTCACATCGGGCTTCAACTTCGATTCCACTTCTGCGCCCAGTGCCTGGCAGAACTTAGCGATCTCCACTGATTCCGTGGGATATATATCCGAAAGCGTGGCTTCGAGATCCGACAGCTCCTGAATGTGGCCCGTGAAGCCGCGCAGAGCTTTCACGGCAGGAAGATCGGATGGAAGCGTGTTGAGCGTGGGCTCAAGCTGGGCTGAAATATTTGATATGAATTTGGTTTTAAGTTCGTTGTGGGCGCGTGCCGTTTCGATCTGCTTTTTCTGGCGACGGCTCAGAGCAATGTAGCGCAGCAGGATGATTGCGCCTATCACCAGCACTGCGGCGAGGATTGCGGCAAGCACACACAGGCCCACGATGATGGCCGTCTTGGCCGTGAGCGAGCTGTCGCGGTCGTCGATATCGGCTTGTGCCTGTTTCAGTTTCTGCTCAAGGGCAGCCACCCGGGCGTCGCTTTTGACGGTGGCCACGGAATCGGCCCAGGCCACATATTTCTCGTAGGTGCGCGAAATCAAGCGTGCATTGCCCGTACGACCGGCCATTTCTATGAGGTCTTTGTAGCAGCGGCCGGCGTTGTCGTAGTCGCTGCGGGTCTCATAGAGAGCTATGAGGCGATTCACGGCTTCGTCGCCCTTATCAGTTTGTCCGAAAAGGTAGTACTGCTGTGCAGATGCAGCCAGCAGATCCACGTTCAGGGTGCTGTCGGCAGCCTGAGAGGCCCACGACTGCATGCGTCCCAGCTGCTCGGCCGCTTTGCCGGCGTTGCGCAGCTTCATGTAGATTTTCTGGCGCTCGCGTGCCAGAGGGTAATGGAGTGCCGGAAGCTTGCCAGTGGTTTCGTCTTCTTTGGCCGTGAGGGCGGTCTCGGCCGAGTTGAGAATATCGAAAGCTTCCTTATAATAGTTTTCGCGATGATAAAGTGCAGCCACATTCACGGCAGCCGGTACGGCCTTCTGCACGTTTCCTTCCTTCTGAAAAGCCTGAAAAGCCTGGAGATACAGGTAGCGGGCCTTGATATATTCTTGAGCAGTCATAGCCTGATCGGCCTGCTTCAAGAGCGATTCGCCGCGGCTCTGCGCGAATGCAGTTACGGCTAAAAAGGCCACCATCAACAAAATACCTATGCGTTTCATATCGAAAAGAAGAAAGATTAAACTATATATGGCGACAGGCATAATTGCCAATCGCCCACAAAGATAATAAAAAGAAATCACTTTTTGCATCATGCAGGGCAATAGAAAATATATGCATGCCTATTTTTCCGGCAGAAGATATGGATAATTGATATATCGCAGCAATATTCCCACTGTTATTTTTATCTTTTTATAGTGCCACATATCTGTATAATGGCGTTATCATCACAATTATCGCACAGATAATATTCTCCGTTTCAAAATTATTCTTAACTTTGCGGCGGATTTCCCCGCCGGGCGGGGTATCCGCTTGAGAGTACATTAATATAGTTAGGGGTGCTTCGGCGGCCATAGGGCGCCGGGGCTGAGATCACACCCTTTGAACCTGAACCGGGTAATACCGGCGTAGAGAAAACAAGTATGAGCCAAAGACTCCTTCTTTCGGCCGTGGCGGCGATTTGTGCCGTCGTGGCTACGCGTGGCGCTGAAGCGCCTGAATCTGCCGACAGTTCCGTGGTGGCGCTTCGCACCGTGGAAGTGGTGGCCAACCGTGCCGACAGCCGCACTCCCGTGGCCTTCTCCGATCTTAACGCTCGCGAGATCAAGCGAGTGAACGACGGCCGCGACATTCCTTTCCTTCTCGAAACTCTGCCCTCCGTGGTGACCACCGGCGATGCCGGCGGCGGCATCGGCTATTCGGGCCTACGCGTGCGCGGCACTGATGCCTCGCGCATCAACATCACGGCCAACGGCGTGCCTATCAACGACTCCGAGAGCCACAACGTGTACTGGGTGAATATGCCCGACCTGGCCTCGTCGCTGCGCGACCTGCAATTGCAGCGCGGCGCCGGCACATCGACCAACGGCGCGGGCGCTTTCGGTGCTTCAGTGAACATGATCACGGACGCACCTTCATTTGAGCCAGGCGCCGAGGTGAATCTGAGCTATGGTTCCTACAACGCCAATAAGCAGACCCTCAAGGTGCAATCGGGGCTGCTGGCCGACCACTGGAGCCTCGATGCGCGCCTGAGCCACGTGGGTTCCGACGGCTACATCGACCGTGCCTACTCGCGCCTCTGGAGCTATATGGGCCAGCTGGCCTACAGCAACGGAGCCACCATGCTGCGCCTGCTGGCCTTCGGCGGTAAGGAGCAGACATATATGGCCTGGGACTACGCCTCCAAGGAAGATATGGAACTCTACGGCCGCCGCTACAACCCCTGCGGCGAGTACACGGCCGACGACGGCTCCACGGCATATTACCCCGATCAGTTTGACCACTTCGTGCAGCACCACATCCAGCTCATCGGCACCACGCGCCTGAGCGACCGCTGGCGCCTGAACGCCACGCTCCACTACACCAAGGGCGACGGCTACTACAAGCAGTACAAGACGCGCCGCACGCTGGTGGAATACGGTCTGGAGCCCTTCACGGGCGCTGATGGCGAGACGGTGACGAAAAGCGACCTGGTGCGCCTCAAGCACAACGACAACGACTTCGGCGGCGGCATGTTCACCTTCAACTACGAGGACACACGCCTGCACGCCACCATAGGCGGCGCCGCCAACTATTTCCGCGGCAACCACTTCGGACAAATCGACTGGGTGCGCAACTACGTGGGGCCCATTAATCCCCTGCAGGAATACTACCGCAACCAGGGACGCAAGAGCGACGTGAACGTCTATGCCCGCGCCGACTATGCCCTGGGCGCAGGATTCTCGGCTTTCGCCGACCTGCAATATCGCCACATCCACTACACCATACGCGGTATCAGCGACAACTACGACTGGAACACCGAGGCTCCCGCCACTCTCGACATCCTGCGCCGCTACGACTTCTTCAACCCCAAGGCCGGCATCACGTGGCTACGCGGCCCGCACCGCGCCTACGCTTCCTGGAGCGTGGCCCATAAGGAACCCGTGCGCGACAACTTCACCGACGGCGATCCGCTCCACTACCCCACCGCCGAGCGCCTCTTCGACTACGAAGCCGGCTACAGCTACACGGGACGTATATTCAGCGCCGGCGTGAACCTCTACTACATGGACTATAAAGACCAACTCGTGGCCACAGGACAGCTCTCCGACACGGGCAACCCCCTGAGCGTGAACGTACCGCGCTCCTACCGCATGGGCATGGAGCTGCAGGCCGGCCTGCGCCCCGCCGGGTGGTTTGACTGGCAGATCAACGCCACGCTCTCGCGCAACCGCATCCGCGACTTCGTGCAGTATATTTATGAAGACGGCTGGACCAATCCCATCACACGCGATCTGGGCGACACTCCCATCGCGTTCTCTCCCTCGGCCGTGCTCCACAACGCCTTCAACTTCCACGTGGCCGGCCTGGATGCCTCGCTCACCTCGCGCTACGTATCGGCTCAGTACATGGACAACGCACGCACCCCCGAGGCACGCCTCGACGCCTACTTCGTGAGCGATCTGCGCCTGGCCTACACCTTCACGCGCATTCCCTCCGTGAAGAGCCTCACGCTGGGCCTCACCGTCTACAATATCTTCAACGAAAAATACTTCAACAATGGCTATGCCGGCACCGAATACTACGTGGACGATGCCGGGCAGAAGGTGGTCTACAGCTACGCCGGATTCGCCGCGCAGGCTCCCACCCACGTGATGGCCACGCTCAACGTCAAATTCTGATGACATTCAACCCTCTCGAAATCCTCGGACTGGTCGTGGGACTCCTTTACCTCTGGTGGGAGTACCATGCCAATCCCCGCATGTGGCTGGCATCCGTGGTGATGCCGGCCATTTCCATGTGGATCTACTATAGCAAAGGCCTATATGCCGATTTCGGCATAAACATCTACTACCTGGCCATCGCCGTCTACGGCTATATACGCTGGACGCGCCGCAACCGGCAGCCCGAGGGTGCAGCCGCAGCGGCCGAAGAGCATGCGGCAAAAGCCACGCCCGTGACCCACATCACGGCGCGCGCCGCAGCCGCAGCCCTGGCTGTGTTTGCCCTGCTTTGGGCCGCGCTATGGATATTCCTCGAATACTGCACCGACAGCACCGTGGCGCCCTACGACGCCTTCACCACGGCCCTGAGCATCGTGGCCATGTGGCTGCTTGCGCGCAAATACGCCGAGCAGTGGCTCGCCTGGATAGCTGTCGACGCTGTGTGTGTGGGGCTATACATCTATAAGGGCATTCCATTCTACGCCGCCCTCTATGCTCTCTACACTGTTATTGCCATTTTCGGCTACCGCAAATGGCTGCGGATGATTCCGGCAACTGCAAAATAATGCAAAATACTTGCAATGTATAAGCATAATGCATTATATTTGCAAGCAAATTCTTTTTATCATGCAGCAAGCCACCATTTCCATACGCGTAGACCAGTCGCTTAAGAAAAAATTCGACTCTTTGTGCGAAGCATTTGGGCTCAGCACCACAGCCGCATTTAATATTTTCATGAAGGCTGTTGTGCGCGAAAGTAAAATACCTTTTGAGATCAGGGCCGACAAAGAAGAACTCACCCGCACGAAAGCTATCGACGCATTTAATGAGTTGCGTCAAGCGGCAGCAACAAACATGCCCGACATGTCGCTGGATGAAATCAATGCAGAAATAAACGCATCGAGAAATGCACGCAAATAACGCGATCTATGCCGTGATCGACACAAACGTTCTTGTTTCGTCGATATTCTCCGGCTCCGGCGTATCCGAAGTGGCTATTGGCAAGTAAGATGCATATCTCGTGACAGGCAATCTAAAACACTTTCCTTGCAAAATTTTTGTGGTGACTCCGGCCCAAATGGTTGACATCCTGCGCAACAAAGGGTTGCTGGATACATAAATCCCTATTCCTCCAATAGTGCAGCATTGCGGCGCAGGCCGTCGAGACGCAGGCGCATTATGGCCGTGCCGGAAAAGATGGATTTAAATCCGCCGCGGGTGAGAGCCAATGCGCCCTCAGGGGTCATGCCCAGGATTCCGGGACGGGCCTGAAGCCCCGGCACAGATGCTTCCGGGGCCTGCAGAGACAGCGAGCACACGCGGCTGCACACATCGCAGCCCACGAGCCTGCCGTGCAGACGTGTTCCTGCCGGAAATTCTCCACGCCATTCCACCGTGAGGCACGAAAGACAGCGGCGTGCATCCACTCCACCATGACCGTTGAGAGCACCTACCGGGCACGCCTGCACGCAGCGGCCGCAGCGGGTGCACACTTCCTTCTCCAAGGGGGGCGTAGGAGCTATCTGCGCCGTAGCAAGAATCTCGGCAAGAAACACTTCCGACCCCACGCCCGGCACAAGTAGCTTGCCACTGAGGCCGCAGCGCCCCACGCCGGCGCGCTCGGCCCAGTAGCGCTCGCGCAGTGGCGCGGAATCCACGCAGATGCGCGTGGAGCCCCCGCAGAGCCGCTCTATCTCTGCGGCCACGGGAGCCAGGCATTCGCGCAGCACGGCATGATAGTCGCCCCCCAGTGCGTAGTCGGAAATCCAGGGATTGTGGCAGCTGCGGTGATAGCTGAAGGCACACACCACCACACTGCGCGCTCCTTCAAGCAGCAGCCCTGGATCGGCACGCAGCTCGGGGTAGCGTTCCATGTAGTCCATGCATCCGTGGCGTCCGGATGCAATCCAAGCGTGATAAAGCTCGCGCGCAGCGTCGTCGACCGGCGCAGCCTCGGCCACGCCCCAGGCCACGGCGCCGGCAGCACGGAGAGGCTCTTCGAGAAAGTCGTTGTGGAAATGATGACTCATTTTACAGGCAAGGTCTCAAAGCTATAACCCTGCTCCAGAAGCCACTCTATAGCTGCCGGCAGGGCAGCCAGCACATTGCGCCGCGCCTTCAGGGAATCATGAAACACGATGATGCTGCCGTTGCGCGTGTAGCGCTTCACATTGTCGAGCACCTGCTCCGGGCCGAGCCGCGAAGAATAGTCGCGAGTGACCACGTCGTACATTATGATATTGTAGTGCTTCAGCAGCGCTTTCACCTGCTCGCGTCGCAGAATACCGTGCGGCGGACGGAACAGCGGACTCTCGATAATGCCGTCGGCCTCGCAGATATCGCGCAGATAGGCACGCGTGGGGGTGTGCAGTCCTTGCAGATGGTGCATGGTGTGATTGCCCACGCTGTGGCCTTCTGCGCGCACCCTGGCGAGCAGTTCCGGATGACGCCGGGCATTGTCGCCCACCATGAAGAACGTGGCGCGCACGCCGTAGCGGGCGAGCGTGGAAAGCACCCGGGGTGTCACCTCAGGCACGGGGCCGTCGTCGAAGGTGAGAAACACCACCTTGCGGCGGCGTTCCTTCACCCTCCACACCGCCTCCGGAAACAGCAGGCGGTAGAGCAGCGGCGGTTGTTCGATCCACATGAGGCGGCATCAGATGAGCCTGCCCCACTCCTCGCGCGAGAAGCCGTAGGTGTCCTCGATATGGCGCGTGCGGGCCATGTGGTCGATGCCGGCAAGCTTGAAGGCCTCAAGCAGCATGGCACCCTCGCGGGCCACGGCAGGCAGCTGCGACACATCTTCCACGCTGTCCACTCCGGAAGCCTTGGCCAGATCGTTGACTGTGTAGCCGTCGACGTAGAGCAGCGGATATACGCGCAGGGCATATTCCAGAGGCAGACGCTCGCGCACGGCGTTCAGAAGCGCCTGCTGCTCGGGCGTGGGATTCGGCATGGCCGAAAGCTTCTCCACGAGATCCATCTGATTGAGGAGGCCCACAACCATTCCGAGATACTGGAGCGCCATCTGCTCGGCGCGTCCCAGAGCGGCGCGGCGTGCCGGCGAGAGCGATGCGGCATAGCGCACCAGCTGGGCATAGCGCTGCTCCGAGCCTTCAAGCGCGGCGCGAGCCTTGGCCAGATCGTCGGCGCGGCCCGTGTCGAGCCACAGGTCGTAGTATTTCGAGGCGATGTACACGTCCATCATGTTGTCCCAGGGAGCCACTTTGCCGGGCAGCTTCTCCACGAGCAGGTCGAGGAGGATGCGTGCCATATCCCGCTGCGTTGCGGGCACTTCCGTGCCGTTTTCGCGGGCATAGGCCACGGCAAAGTCGCTGGCAGGAGCATCGGGCTGCGCGAGCAGGTCCTCGGCCGTGGTGAAGAGAGCCGAGCGCGTGGACGACACCATCCGGCGCACCGTCTCGTCGAGATAGAGATTGCCGGCATCAGGCGCATCGAGACCGCCCCAGCGATAGCGCGAGAGGGCATTTTCGTAGGCCTTGGCGGCGTTGACGTTCACGGGAGCGTTGCGGAAAGGCGTCACTTCATAAGCCATGCCCGTCGAGGCCAGATAGGGCGAGAGACCCAGATAGTAGGACGACGGCACCGTAGTGGCGAAGTACATGGGACGCTCCCAGCCATTGGCCAGCGAGTGGGATATCATATCGAGCGAGAGCGTGCGTGCCAGATGCATTCCGCTACCCAGATCGCGCAGATTGGTGCGTGGCGCGTCAAAGCAGGCAGCCAGCACGCTCGATGTATCGGCAGGGTTGACGCCGAAGCGCTTCACGGCAGCTGCCGTGTCTACTTCCAGCACCACGCGGGGCGACGTGAGCAGATGCGCGCCGAATTGCGATGCATCGGAGGCATAGAGTTGAGCCAGAGCCTGCTGGGCGGGCACCACACTATCGGTGCGCGGCACCACGAAGCTATAGGCCAGGCCGTCGTAGGCATAATCCGAGGGGGTGGCCAGCGTGGGGATGGCCTTGCCCTCGTATGAGGGGTGGCGCATCTGGTTGGCATACCAGTCGGTGGTGAGGTAGCTAAGGTTGACCACGCGCACGTCGCGGCGCACGCCTTCCACCTCCTGAGCATACCATAGCGGGAAGGTGTCGTTGTCGCCATTGGTGAAGATCACCGCATCGGGGTCGAGCGACTCGAGATAGTTCATGCCGAAGTCGCGGGTGGTGTAGCGGCCGCTTCGGTCGTGATCGTCCCAGGTCTGCGACACCATCTGCAGGGGCACTGCGATGCCTATGGCCACTGCCACGGCGGCGGTGGCCCACTTGGCACCCTCGGCGGGTTCGCGATCGCGGTTCAGCTTCTTGAGCGCGTCGCGCAGCAGATAGGCCACGGCGGCCACGCCCATGCCTATCCAGATGGCGAAGGCGTAGAACGAGTCGGCAAAGGCGTAGTCGCGCTCGCGCGGCTGGCCGGGCGTCTGATTGAGGTAAAGAACGATGGCTATGCCCGTCATGAAGAAGAGGAAAAACACCACCCAGAACTGCTCGATGCCACGGCGGCCATCGGGGCCGAAGCTGCGCAGAGCCTGCCACAGCAGGCCTATGATGCCCAGCAGCAGGGGCAGCATGTAGAACACGTTGTGGCCCTTATTGCCGCTGCCGAATTCGTCGGGAAGCATGCTCTGGTCGCCCAGGCGGGGATTGTCGATGAAGGGGATGCCCGAAATCCAGTTGCCCAGGTGTGGCTCGCCGTTGCCCTGAATATCATTCTGGCGACCGGCAAAATTCCACATGAAGTAGCGCCAGTACATGTGGTTGAGCTGATAGTTCACGAAGTAGCGCAGATTCACGCCGAAGCCGGGCTTCCAGGCCGTGGTCTGGTTCACGGGGTTGCCGGCAGCATCCACTCCCGTGGTGATGGTGCTCTGGCTGTGCAGATATGGAGCCACCTCATAGAGAGGCGCATATCCGTCTTCGGCCCAGCGCATGCGCATCTCGGCGGGGATTGCGTCGAGGTCGGGAGTGATATAGTCGGCCCAGCTCTTGTAGGATGGCACGTGGTTCTGATCGGTGCTGTAGATGCGCGTGAAGAGCATCTTCATATCCGGCACGTGGCGATAGTTGGGCTTATCGGTTTTCTGCACGTATTCATCATCCTGCAGGGGCGAAGTCTTCACCACCTTGGACCACACGGGTTCCGAGTCGTTGTAGGCTCCGCCATTCTCATCGCGCAGATAGCCGTCGAGTATGCGGGTGGATGGGCGGCCGTTCTGATCCACGCGCACGTAGATATTGCCCTGGCCATCGTCCACGGTCTCAAGCTCTTCTGCGAAGGCCACGCCGTAGAATAGCGGACGATCGCCATACTGCTCGCGGCTCATATAGGATTCGAGGGCAAACACATTGTCAGGTGCGTTCTGATTCATGGGCGTATTGGCCGAAGCGCGGATGAGCAGCAGCGCATAGCTTGAATAACCGATGAATATCACGAAGATACTGAGCATCGCCACGTTGAGAACGCGCACCGGAAGCTTGGTGCAGAAGAAGAACAGCCAGCAGGCCAGAGCGGCCACCAGCAGCAGGCTCAGCCACCATGGACCGGCCAGCAACAGGCCGCTGAGCACCACGCCCAGCAGCGTGCTCCAGCGGATGGCCGAGGCGCTGCGCTGCCGGTAGAGAGCGGTAGCGTTCCAGCAGAATACGGCCACGAGCACCAACGCATAGATGAGCGCGCCCATATTGTAGCCCATGCCCATGGTGTTGACAAAGAACAGCTCGAAGGCCTGGGCCACCTTCATGAATCCGGGCACGAGGCCATAGAGAATGGCACCCACGAGCACGCACGAAACGGCCAGAGCCACCAGCGACCCACGGGCATCGATATTGCGCCACTTGCGATAGTAGAACACCAGGCCTATGGCCGGGATGCACAGCAAGTTGAGCAGGTGCACGGCGATACTCACGCCTATGACGTAGGCGATCAGCACCAGGTAGCGGTCGCTATGGGGTTCGTCGGCACGGTTTTCCCACTTGAGGATTAGCCAAAACACCAGCGCCGTGCAGAACGACGAGAAGGCATAGACCTCGCCCTCTACGGCCGAGAACCAGAAAGTGTCGCTCCACGTATAGGCCAGCGCGCCACACAAGCCCGACCCCATGATAATCACCAGCTTGCGCAGGGATATCTCCGTGGCGTCGTCGCGCACGATGAGGCGGCGCACCAGGTGGGTAATGGTCCAGAACAGCAGCAGGATAGTGGCCGCGCTCAGCAGCGCCGACATGGAATTGACGGCAATGGCCGCGCCCGTGATGTCGCCGCCGAAGAGCGTGACGAAGAAGCGGGCTGCGAGCATGAAGATGGGGTTGCCCGGCGGATGACCCACTTCCAGCTTGGCGCCCTGGGCTATGAACTCCGGGCAGTCCCAGAAGCTTGCCGTGGGCTCAAGAGTGAGCAGATAGGTGACGGCGGCCACCACGAAGCACACCCAGCCCAGCGTGTTGTTGACGATATTGTAGCGTTTCATAATCAGATGGAAAGACGGCGCAGCGTGTCGAGCAGCTCGCGGTTGATGGGTTTGTCGTTCTTGATGGCTTTATAGAAGGGCACATACACGATTTCGTCGTTGCGCACGCCTATCATCACGTTGCGCTGGTCTTCCATGAGCGCGTCGATTGCGGCAGCGCCCATGCGCGAGGCCAGAATACGGTCGTGGGCCGTGGGGGAGCCGCCACGCTGGAGGTGGCCCAGAATCGACACGCGCACGTCGTAGCCGGGATATTCATTTTTCACGCGCTCGGCCATGCCCATGGCGCCGCCCGTGACAGGGCTCTCGGCCACGAGCACGATCGACGAGTTCTTGCTCTTGCGAAAACCGTTCTGAATCAGTTCGGCCAGCTGGTCCACCTCGGTGCTTATCTCAGGGATAATGGCAGCCTCGGCGCCCGAAGCTATCGCGCCGTTCAGCGCCAGGAAGCCGGCATCACGGCCCATCACCTCGATAAAGAAGAGGCGCTCGTGGCTGGTGGCCGTGTCGCGTATTTTGTCCACGCAGTCCATGATGGTGTTGAGGGCTGTGTCGTAGCCTATGGTGGTGTCGGTGCCGTAGAGGTCGTTGTCGATAGTGCCCGGCAGTCCGATGATGGGAATATTGAATTCGTTGGCAAATATGCGGGCACCCGTGAGCGAACCGTCGCCGCCTATCACCACCAGTGCATCAATGCCGTGGCGCCGCATCACGTCGTAGGCCAGGCGGCGTCCTTCGGGGGTTTCAAACTCCTTGCAGCGCGCCGTTTTCAGTATAGTGCCGCCCTGCTGGATGATATTCGATACGTTCTGGGTGCGGAAATCCACGATTTCGTCGCTGATAAGGCCACGGTAGCCTCTGTATATACCTTTGACTTTCAGGCCGGCGAAGATAGCCGAGCGTGTGACGGCGCGGATTGCGGCATTCATGCCGGGGGCGTCGCCTCCGCTCGTGAGAATGCCCACGCATTTAATTTCTGCCATATTATGTGATGTTTACAAATTTTCTAATCTGCAAAATTAACACTTTATGCCGAAACTCCCTCGCCCACGCGCCATTTTAAGATTTTTTGATAGATTCGCCGGGTTCATCGGGAGAAGTGTTTGCTCCCGTAAGACGAAACGCGGCACCCCTCTGAGGTGCCGTGTATTTATGGTTTATTTGCGGGGCTGGATATTGAGCTTGTATTGCACGGAGAGCATGAAATAGCGGGGGAGAGAATTGGTGTAGCTCACAGTGCGGCCGGCGGCGGTGACGGCATAGGAGACGTTGGAGAGGCGGTGGAGCAGGTCGAAGCCGTCGGCGATAAATACCCATGAGGAGGCGCGTGGCGGGGTGTAGGTGAGGCGCAGGTTCCACACGGGGTCGGTGGTGTCGAGCTCGGGCGAACCGTAACCGCGGCGCGTGTAGCACACGAAGTCGGTGGAGGCACCGAAGCCTGCCGGGAGCTTGAACACGCCGGATATGCCGTAGTTGTAGTGATGCGCGTTGAGAGTGTTGAAGCCCACCTGCGCGGAAGTGGTGTGGCGGTAGGTGTAGTCGCCTCGCAGCTTGAGCATCTGGCCGGCGATATTCCAGATGAGACGCAGTTTCTGAGATATCTCGCTGTTGTTCACACGGGTGAGCGCGGGCTCCTGCATGTTGATGCCTATCATATCGCCCAGGCGGGTGATCGAGGCATCGGTGGTGCTCATCAGAGACCATTGCTTGCGCTTGCCCAGCTGCCACGTGAGGTCGTTGGTGAGGGCGGCTGAGCGATTGCCCGCCACGTTGTACATGCGGTTGATGCGCACGCCCGTGGAAGTGTCGTAGCTGTAGCCGCGCGTGAGGGCGTTGGTGGTGTGGGAATAGCTGGCATAGAACTCGTTGTTGAGGTTCTCCGAGAAGGGCTTGAACTCCCAGCGCAGCAGGTGCACGTAGCGGTTCTCCACCTTCAGGGCGGAGTTGCCCAGGTATATGTTCTGGGGGTCGTTGTCGTTCACGGCGTCCACCATATCGGCGAGCTCGGGCAGGCGCGGCGTGCAGCGGAAGCTATAGCGCACGCTGTGGGCGTAGCGGAATTTTTCGCCTTCCTTGGGCTTGAATGAGTATTCCACCATGCCCGAGAATATGCTGTTCAAGGCCATCGTGAAGTTGCGTGGCGAGAGCTGCGTGGTCTCGCCCTCGCGCACGTAGGTGAAATAGCGGTGGTGGAAGTTGAATTCCGGCCTGATATAGGCGTTGAGGAAGCCCTTCTTATAGCTGTGGACAATGTATACGTATGGCATCACTTTGTGGTCGTGCTGCACGGTGCGCGAGGTGTAGCTGTTGGCCGGATCGAAGGTTTCGGCATATCCGGCGGGGAGCACGCCGTATATGCCCATGTCGCTCAGGCGTTCGAGGGCGTAGGTGTAGGAGTCTTTCACCCGGTGGGTGTAGGTGTAGCTGTATTGCACGCCCATATATTGGCCGAGCACGCGCGAACTATAGTTGGCGCTCGCCCGGGTCATGAATTCGTGGTCGGGGGTGCGGTCGTTGAAGCGGCGGCGGCGCACGGCGGCGGTAGAGGCATCGGCTCCGTAGTCCACGGTGTAGTCGTTCCACTGCTCGTCGCGCGTGGAGGTATAGTTGACCTGGATGTCGAGGCCCACGTCGTCGGCATTGCCCGGGAGCTTGAGCCCGGCATAGGGTGCCACGCCCACGCTCCAGCTGCGGCGGCGCGTATCGGCGCGCGTACCCACGCGGTTGATCACCGCCTCGTCCAGCGCTGCGGAGCTACCGGAAAGGAGGCCATCGAGAATCTCCGGAGTGAGCGTTCCGGGATCGTCGCTGAAGCTGCCGGAGAGCGCCGATCCGGTGTTTTTCGTGTCGCTGTAGCTTCCGAAAACCGAGCCCATATAGCTCATACGGTTCTTTCGTGCCCAGAAGCCGTGCTGCGTGCGAGCACGCAGTTCGCGGTCGCGGTTGTGGTCGTAGGCCTGCTCGTAGGTGTCGCCACCGGGTAGGAAGTTGATGCGCGAGGTGGTGCGCCGGGTGTTGTGGGCAGTGCGCTCCACCGTGGCACTACCCCATGCTTCGTTCTTTTCATCGGCGCTGGAATAGCGGTAGTCGAGGCCGGCGTTCAGCACGGTGCGGGTGCCGTCGGGCAGCAGTTCCGGTGTCCAGGTATCTTCCTTGCCGGGCTTGCGGTTATCGTTGAGATTATTGAGGTTGGCCACCAGCGTCACTCGCGTGGTGGGGCTGAAGCGGTTCACAAAGAGGCGCCCCAGATAGCGGTCGCTGGTGCCGTAGCCTGCCTGGGCATTGAGAATCCACCCTATGCTGTACTCCTTCTTGAGCTGCACATCCATGGTGAGCACCTTTGGTGCCGAGAGGTCGCCTTTGCGCTTGGCTTCGGTGGTCTGACCCTCAAACACCTTTATATTATTCACCGTATAGGCACCGATATTTTCCAGCATCACGTTGTTGTTGCCGTCGAAGAACTCCTTGCCGTTGAGCAGCAGCGACTCCACAAACTGTCCGTTGATCTTGATCTGTCCGTCGCTCGTGAGTTCCGCGCCGGGAAGCTGTGCGATGAGGGCGTCGAGCATGGAACCCTCGGCCAGTTCGAAGGCATCTGCGTTGTAGACCACCGTGTCGCCCTTGTTGTAGAACTTGATTTTCGAGGTCTGCACCGTCAGTTCCTTGAGTTGCCTGGGCGCGCGTTCCATAAATATAGTGGGGATGTCGCGGTAGGTTTCGCGGCGCCCGGGCTTGTCGAGATGATAGCTCACGGTCTGGTCCTTGTAGCCGTCGCACACCACATCAAACACATACGTGGAATCCACCTTGGGCACCGAGAGACTGAACATCGAGAGCGAATCGTAGCCGCCGTCGCCATTCCAGCGCAAGCCCTTATTGGCGTCGACCGATAGCTGCAGATTGCCCTGCGCGTCGTAGAGCAACACGCGCGCCTGACGCAGGTCGCGCTTGAATGCGGCGTCCTTCACTCGTCCGTAGAGCTGAATACTGTCTTGCTCGGCAGCCCGCGCTCCCGTTGCAACGAGAATCATCAATATGATTGCAAAAAAACTTCTTTCCATGGCAGATATTTATCAATTCGCAAATATAGGGATTTTTCTTGATTAATTGCGATTAATTCTGAATAATTCCGATTAATCCATTTTGCAACATTTACAAATGAAAATTATTTGAAATTTTTCGGATATTTTTATTTGGCAATGTAAATTTTTCGCGTTTTTTTCGCTAACTTTGTGGCTGATGTCGGCCACCAATCAGCCGATTTCACATCTGGCTATGAATCAAGACGTTTACCACATACCGGCTCTACTGCCGCAGACCATCGGGGCGCTCGACATCCGTCCCGCGGGCACCTACGTCGACGCCACCTACGGCGGCGGCGGACACTCCGCAGCCATCCTCGCCGCCCTGGGACCCCACGGACACCTCTATGGCTTCGACCAAGACGAGGACGCCGTGCGCCGCGCACCGGCCAAGGACGATCCGCGCTTCACGATGGTCTACAGCAACTTCCGCTACCTGAGCAACTTCATGGACTACTATGGAGTGGACGGCGTGGACGGCGTGCTGGCCGATCTGGGCGTGAGCTTCCACCACTTCGACGACCCCTCGCGAGGATTCTCCTTCCGCTGGGATGGCGCGCTCGACATGCGCATGAATCGCCGCGGCGGCCGCTCGGCGGCTCAGTTGCTGGCCACAGCCTCCACCGAGGAGCTCACGCGCCTGCTGCGCCTCTACGGAGAGCTGCGCCAGGCTCCGCGCCTGGCACGCGCCATAGCCGAGGCCCGCACCCACGGCCCCGTCGACACCGTGGAGGCCCTGCGCGCCGTGGCCGAGCCGCTCCTGAATCCGCGCCAGCAGAAGAAGGAGATGGCGCAGCTCTTCCAGGCGCTGCGCATCGAGGTGAACGACGAGCTTGGTGCCCTGCGCGCGCTCCTCAACCAGGCCCTGCAGGTGCTTCGCCCCGGCGGACGCCTGGCCATCATCACCTACCACTCGCTCGAAGACCGGCTGGTGAAGAACTTCATGCGCACCGGCAACCTCGACGGCAACGAAAACAAAGACTTCTACGGCCGCACGCTCGCACCCATGCGCCTGCTCAACTCCAAGCCCATCGTGCCCGACGAGGCCGAGGTGGAGGCCAATCCGCGCAGCCGCAGCGCCAAGCTGCGCGTGGCCGTGAAACTCGACACCCCAAACAGCTCCGAATCATGAATATGCCTCGCATCCCGCGCCCCTCGCGACGCCACGTGAGCGTGGCCTTCGACAATCTGCTGCACGGCAGCTTCCTCACCAGCCGCATCTTCAAGCGCTACTTCTTCGGCGTGCTGCTGATCGTGGGGCTTATACTAATCAACATCTCGGTGCGCTACGACTGCATCACCGGCATGGAGACCATCGCCTCGCTGCGCACGCGCCTGCAGGTGGTGCGCACGGAACTGCAGCAGGAGCGATCCACCTACATGAGCTCCACGCGCGAAAGCACTATGCAGCAGCGCGTCGACTCCCTGGGCCTCGGCCTGGGCATACAGCAACGTCCACCCTTTAAACTCTCCGAAGGGAAATGAGCAACGAAAACACCGATAACAACAACAGCACCAACGCCACCCAGAGGCCGCCCCGACGCAAGGATTCGGGGCGCCGCAGCCGTATTATCCTCAATATGGGTATCGTCACGGCCATCGTAATGGTGATGGTGGCCCTCATCGTGTTCATGCTCATCAACACCACGGTGGTGAACGCCGACGCGTGGAACGCAAAGGGTCGCCGCCAGCTCGACACCATCACCCCCATCCCGCCCCTGCGCGGAGATATCCTGGCATGCGACGGTTCTATACTGGCCACCAACCTGAACTACTACGATGTGAGCATCGACTTCAAGCCCAAGCACTTCTGGATCAGGCAGTATGTGCAGGCGCTCGACTCGCTGGCCGACACCCTGGCCGTGCACTTCCCGGAGCGCACGCGCGCCCAGTGGCACGAGTATCTGTCGAAGCCCCTGGAGAAGTCGCGCAGCGAGCGCAGCGGCACCTATCGCCTGGTGCGCAACGTGCCGTTTGATGTGGCGCAGTCGTTCAAGCGCTTCCCCTTCTTCCGGCGCACGCGCAACGCCAACCGCACCGGCCTGAAGATAGAGCCGGTGCTCCGCCGCATGTATCCCTACGGCGATATGGCACGCCTGAGCATCGGCCGCGTGGGCTATCTGCCGGGCCTGCCCGACCAGCACGGAATATCGGGCCTGGAGCAGGCGCTCGACACATTGCTCTTCGGCAAGCCGGGCCGCGCCAAGCGCGTGCTCTTCACCAACCGCGTGGCCAAGTGGCCCATCGAGCAGCCGCGCCACGGATATTCCGTGACCACCACCATCGACATCACCATCCAGGATATCCTTGAAAGCGAACTGGGCGAGATGCTCGTCAAAAGCAATGCCGACTGGGGCACCGCCATGATCATGGAAGTGGCCACCGGCGACATCAAGGCCATCTCCAATCTGGAGCGCGATTCGCTCCACCCCGGCCAATACATAGAGGCTATGAACCGCGCCGTGCTGGCCTACGAGCCCGGCTCGGTGATGAAGGCCATATCAATGATTCCGGCACTCGAAGACGGCTATGCCCACCCCGTGAGCAAGACCTTCCCCATAGGCTACAGCTACGCCTACAAAGGCGGCCGCCCAATCCACGACACCCACTCGCCCGGCACGTTGCCCGTGAGCCGCTTCCTGGAGTATTCGTCCAATATAGGCATGACGCGACTGGTGGCCGCCCACTACGAAGACAACCCCAACGCCTTCCGCGAGCGCCTGCGCGAAATCGGATTCTTCGACCGCTTCAACACCGGCATCGCCCGAGAGCGCAGGCCCTATTTCCCCACCGTGGAAAACAACGCCCGCGGCCTCGTGGCCCTCTCGCGCATGACCTTCGGCTACAGCACCATGATACCGCCGCTCTACACTTGCGCCATCTACAACGCCATAGCCAACGACGGCCGCTTCGTGCGTCCGCGACTGGTAAAAGCCCTGCGCGACCGCGACGGCAACGACAGCATAATCCCCGTGACCTACGTGCGCGACAGCATCCTCAGCCGACGCAACGCCGCCCTGCTGCGCGAGATGCTCACGCAGGTGGTCTACGGCGAAGGAGGCACAGCCAAATTTCTGCGCGACAAGACGGTGCGCATTGCCGGCAAGACGGGCACAGCCAAAATCGTGAACGAGCTGCGACCCGGCCAGAAGCGCGACAGCATCATCGGACCCGACGGCCGCAAGCGCCCCGTGGCTCTGGGCTACAAGGAAGGACACTACCGAGTGGCTTTCTGCGGCTTCTACCCGGCCGAGAAACCAAAATACACCTGCATAGTGGTGATCAGCGACCCGCGGCCGCCGCTCCACGGTCCTGCCGTCACGGCAGGCGCCGTGCTCAAGAACACCGCGCTCAAGCTCTATGCCCGAGGCTACCTCGACAACTACTCCGACATCACCGAGAACGCTCCCGCCGACCCGGGCCGGCCTACCCTCTACGCCACCTGCCGCGAAGACCGCGCCGAAGGCATCCACGACTATATAGGAATGCCGAGGGCCACCGTGATACAGCGCCCCGCCGATACTCCCGCCGGCACCGTGCCCGACGTGCGCGGCCTGGGCGTGCGCGAGGCCGTCGTGCGCCTTGAGCAGGCAGGTTACAACGTGAATTTCCACGGCACCGGCTACGTGACCGCCCAGCAGCCCGCGCCCGGCACAAAGGCCGCGAAAGGATATAAAGTGACACTTCAACTCAACCAATTCTGATGAAAAAGCTCTCTGAATTGCTACCCCATATAGGCGCCCACACGCTACACGGCAACCCCGACGTGCAGCTCGACGCCATCACCGCCGACTCGCGCCGCGTGGCTCATGGCAGCCTCTTCGTGGCCCTGCGCGGCACCGCCGTGGACGGCCACCGATTCGTAGCCGCAGCCATTGAGGCCGGCGCCGCAGCCATTGTAGTGGCCCGGGATGCCGCAATCGACCCGGCAATCGCGGCCGGCACCACCGTGGTGGCCGTGCCCGACACCGCCGAGGCGCTGGGACTGCTGGCTTCGGCCTGGCACGACCATCCCTCGCGCCGCCTCACCCTCGTGGGCGTCACCGGCACCAACGGCAAGACCACCGTGGCCACCCTGCTCTACGACATGGCACGCCTGCGCGGCGAGCGAGCCGGCTTGCTCAGCACCGTGGTGAACCGCATAGGCACCCGTGCCGTGCCGGCCACCCACACCACCCCCGACCCCCTGGAGCTCAATTCCCTGCTGGCTCAGATGGTGGACGAGGGATGCACCTTCGCAGCCATGGAAGTGAGCAGCCACGCATGCGCGCAACGCCGCATCGCCGGCCTCCGCTTTGCCGGAGGAGTGTTCACCAATCTCACACGCGACCACCTCGACTACCACGGCACGTTCCAGGCCTATCTGGAAGCCAAGCGAATGTTTTTCGACGCGCTCCCGGCCGAAGCCTGGGCTCTGGTGAACGACGACGATTCCCACGCGCGCGTTCTTATTCAAAATACACGCGCACGCGTGTACGGCTACGGCCTGCGTGCCTCGGCCACCGACTTCCGCGCCGCCGTGGTGGAGGAGCGCATCGACGGCATGGAGCTGCGCATCGACGGCACTGAACTCCACACCCCCTTTGCCGGCCGCTTCAACGCCTCCAATCTGCTGGCCGTCTACGGTGCCTCGCGCCTGCTGGGCTGCTCCAAAGACGAGGCTCTGCTACACCTCAGCGCCCTGCATCCCGTGGCCGGCCGCTTCCAGACCTTCCACGGCGGCGGCATCACGGCTATCGTGGACTACGCCCACACGCCCGACGCACTGGCCAACGTGCTCGACACCATCCGCCAGGCCGCCGGTGGTGACGCCGATGTAATCACCGTGTGTGGCTGCGGCGGCGACCGCGACCACGGCAAGCGCCCCATGATGGCACGCGAGGCCGCGAGCCGCAGCTCGATGCTCATCATCACCTCCGACAATCCGCGCAGCGAAGACCCCGCAGCCATCGCCGCCGACATGCTCGCCGGCCTCGACGACGACGCACGCCTCGCCACCACAGTGGAACTCGACCGCGCCCGCGCCATCGAGATGGC
This sequence comes from Bacteroides sp., assembly GCA_014801485.1. Taxonomy (GTDB): domain Bacteria; phylum Bacteroidota; class Bacteroidia; order Bacteroidales; family Muribaculaceae; genus CAG-873. The sequence goes on along the minus strand of JAAVEC010000001.1, from coordinate 38,064 downwards.
CATCACCTCGGCAGAGCCCGGCGGAGTGGTGCTCGTGGCAGGAAAAGGACACGAAAACTATCAGATAATAGGCTCGGAACGACGCCATTTCGACGACGCCGAGCAAGTGAAAGCAGCCCTCAGCAAACGATAAATCTTCCACAATGCTATACTACCTCTTCCAGCTTCTCCAGAACAGCGGCGTGCCGGGCGCCCGACTCATGGACTATCTCACATTCCGCTCCGGGGCCGCCTTTGTGCTGGCCATGCTCCTGGCCATATTTGCCGGGGCCGCCGTGATACGCCGCCTGCAGCTCATGCAGGTGGGCGAGATTATCCGCGACCTCGACCTTGAGGGCCAGCAGGCCAAGAAAGGCACCCCCACCATGGGCGGCATCATCATCATCCTGAGTATCGTGCTCCCCTGCCTGCTCCTTGGCAACCTCTCCAGCCCCTACATGATACTGATGCTCGTGGCCACCCTCTGGCTGGGCACCATAGGCTTTCTCGACGACTACAAGAAGCTCACGCGCCACAATAAAGACGGCATCCGGGGCAAATACAAGATCATAGGCCAGGTGGGCATAGCCCTCATCGTGGCCGGAACCATGTATCTGAACCCCAACATGGTGATAGTGCAGAACCACGAAATCATCGATTCGTCCACTCAGCGGGTGGAGCAGGTGGTCTACGACGACGAAGAAGTGAAATCACCCGAAACCACCATCCCGTTCGTGAAAAACAACAACTTCAATTACTCCTGGTTTACGGGCTGGATGGGCAGCCATGCCGAGACCGGAGGCTGGGTGGTGTTTTTCATCTTCGTGATGTTTTTCGTTACCGCCACCAGCAACGGTGCCAACCTCAACGACGGCCTCGACGGCCTCTGCGCCGGCCTGAGTGCCGTAGCTGGCGTGGCTCTTGCCGTGATGGCATATCTGGGGGGCAATATCATATACTCGGCCTACCTCAACATCATGTATGTGCCCGGCAGCGGCGAGCTCGTGGTGTATATGGCAGCGTTCATCGGCGCCCTCGTGGGCTTCCTGTGGTACAACGCCAGTCCGGCCCAGGTGTTTATGGGCGACACCGGCTCGCTCACCCTCGGCGGCATCATCGCCGTCTTTGCCATCCTCATCCATAAGGAACTGCTACTGCCCATCCTCGTGGCTCTCTTCTATATAGAAGACCTCTCGGTGGTGCTCCAGGTGGCCTATTTCAAGCGCACCGGCGGCAAGCGCATCTTCAAGATGTCGCCGCTGCACCACCACTTCCAGAAACCCGGCGACGGACGCTGGCCGGCCCTTATACAATGGCCGCGCACGGCAATCCCGGAAGCCAAGATCGTGACACGCTTCTGGATCATCGGCATCATCCTGGCCGTAGTGACATTCGTAACCCTCAAAATACGCTGATATGAAAAACATCGTGATACTCGGAGCCGGAGAGAGCGGCACCGGTGCCGCCATTCTGGCACGCGACAAAGGAATGAACGTGTTTCTCAGCGACTCCGGCACCGTGGCGCCGCGCTACGCCGCCATGCTCGACGCCGAGGGCATTGAATGGGAACAGGGCTCCCACAGCATGGAGCGCATCCTGCAGGCCCACGAAGTGGTGAAAAGCCCCGGCATACCCGACACCGTGCCCGTGATGCAGGCAGTGCTGGAGCGCGGCATACGCGTGGTGAGCGAGATTGAATTCGCAGGCCGATTCTTCCCTGAGGGCACCCACACAGTGTGCATCACCGGCAGCAACGGCAAGACCACTACCACCATGCTCACGTGCTACCTGCTGCAGAAGGCAGGTATCGACGCCTCCACGGCGGGCAACATAGGCCGCTCGCTGGCCTGGCAGGTGGCGCGCGAGCCCCATGCCGTGTATGTGATTGAGCTGAGCAGCTTTCAGCTCGACAACATGTATGACTTCCGCGCCGATACCGCCGTGCTCACCAATATCACCCCCGACCACCTCGACCGCTACGGCTACGAGATGCAGCGCTACGTCGACGCCAAGATGCGCATCCTGCGCAACATGCGCCCCTGCGACACATTCGTGAGCTGGGCCGACGACCCCGTGACCTCCGTGCAGGACGCCGCGCTCCACACCGAAGCCCGCCATCTCACCTACTCCTGCGTCCGGCAGGCCGACGCATGCCTGGGCCCCGACGAGGAAATAATGCTGCTGGGGAGGCCGCTGATGTATGCCGACAGGGTGCTCCTGCCGGGCACCCACAACCGCCTCAACGCCATGGCCGCTGCCCTGGCCGCAACCACCATGGGTGCATCGCGCGAGGCTATCGCAGCCGGGCTGGAGACCTTCTCGCCCGTGGAGCACCGCCTGGAGCCTATATTCACCCACGACGGCCTGCACTGGATCAACGACAGCAAGGCCACCAACGTGAACTCCACATTCTATGCCCTGGAAGCCATGCACGGCCCCACCATCCTCATCCTGGGCGGCAAGGACAAGGGCAACGACTACTCCGAGATTCTGCCTCTGGTGCAAGACCGCGTGGTGGCTATCGTGGCCATGGGGCTCCACAACGAGAAGATCGTAGACTTCTTCTCGCCCCACGTGCAGGTGGAATCCACCCACACCCTCGACCAGGCTATCGAAACCTGCCGCCGCCTGGCCCACGACGGCGACACCATCCTGCTCTCGCCATGCTGCGCCAGCTTCGACCTCTTCACGAGCTATGAAGACCGTGGCCGCCGCTTCAAGCAGCGCGTGCTCGAAACTCAACCGAAAAAACAATAAACCCGCTTCACTCCCCACATCTACGCAATGGAACCCTCTCCGGCAATAGCAGCTCAGGCCGATGCCATCCGGCCCCGCATGCGCACCGACCACCACATCTGGGGCATCTACATCGTGCTCCTGATTTTCTCGATTATCGAGCTCTTCAGCGCCTCCAGCCAGGAGGTGCGCCCCGACGACATCTACGGCCCCATCGTGCGCCATGCCCAGTTTCTGGTCATGGGCCTGGCCATCATGCTCGTGATCCAGCACTTCCACTACCGCCATGTGGTGCGCTTCATCCCGTGGCTCGTGGCCGGCAGTATCGCGGCCATGCTCTACGTGCTGGTGGCCGGCGTCACTATCAACGGTGCACGGCGCGGTATGCGCGTGGCAGGTATGGTGATTCTGCCCGCCGAGTTCATCAAGCTGGCCGTGGCTCTGGGCGTGGCCCTGATTATGAGCCGCTACCAGGTGAAGGGCCGGCGCGATGTGTCGATACATGGCATCCGCCTGTGTGTGATTCTCACCCTCGTGTGCTCCGGCCTGCTCTTCACGCAGGGCCTCACAAACACCCTGCTGCTCATGGCCATAAGCCTGGCCATGATGGCTATCGGCGGTGTGGGCTGCAAGAAGTTCTGGTGCGTGGTGGGAGTCTACGCCCTCATCGGGGGCGGAGCTATGGGCGTGAAGGTGATAGCCGCCAAGACCGCTGCGCCATCCGAGACCGCCATTGAAGTGGCGCGCCTCAACCACGAAAGCGTGGGAGCCGGCGACACGGAAGACCGCTCCAGCACCTGGCATGGACGCCTCACGCGCCACTTCCGCCTCAATAAATACAACGATCCCATCAGCGACATCAACAAGCAGGAGCAGCTGAGCTACATCGCCCAGGCCCACGGCGGCATCACAGGCGTGGGGCCCGGCAAGTCGCGCGAAAACGCCCGTCTGCCCCTGGCTTTCAGCGACTATATCTATGCCATCGTGGTGGAGGAATGCGGCCTGGTATTCAGTATTTTCTTACTGCTGTGCTATCTGTGGCTGTTTTTGCGCACCGGCTATGTGGGCACTCAGCTGCGGCGCACCCCGGCATGCTTCCTCATGATAGGATGCGGTCTCTACATCGTGATCCAGGCCCTGTTCCACATGGCCATCGTGAGCGGCGTGTTTCCCGTATCTGGCCAGCCACTGCCGCTCATCAGCAAGGGCGGTACCTCTGTGCTGGCCACATCCGTGGCCTTCGGCGTGATGCTCAGCGTGAGCCGCCACGCTGCCCGCACCGACGATAAAGACGCCGAGGCCGCCACCATCGAGCTCCAGAGCCTGCCCGAAAATCTCAGAACCGACAACCCCACACAGCTATGACCAACCACCCCATCAAGCGAGCTATCATAAGCGGAGGAGGCACCGGCGGACACATCTTCCCGGCCCTCAGCATCGCCGGCGAGCTGCGCCGCCGCAATCCCGAGGCGGAAATCCTCTTCGTGGGCGCCGAAGACCGCATGGAGATGAAGCGCGTGCCGGATGCAGGCTACGAAATCGTGGGCCTGCCCGTGGCCGGCTTCGACCGCAAGCGCCTGTGGCGCAACTTCCGCACCCTCTGGCTGCTGCAGAAGAGCATGCGCCTGGCACGCAAGACCGTGCGCGACTTCCGCCCGCAGATTGCCATAGGCGTGGGCGGATATTGCAGCGGCCCCACACTCAAGGCGGCCCAGGCCCTGGGTGTGCCCACGCTCATTCAGGAGCAGAACGGCTATCCGGGCGTCACAAACAAGCTGCTGGCAAAGCGTGCCGAAGCCATCTGCGTGGCCTACGAAGGCACCGAGCGCTTCTTCCCGGCCGAGCGCATCCACCTCACGGGCAACCCCGTGCGCGCCTCGCTGCTGGAATGCACCCTCACTCCCGGGCAAGCCCGCGAGCAACTGGGCTTCGACCCCTCGCGCCCGCTGGTGCTCGTGGTGGGCGGCTCCCTGGGCGCCACCACCATCAACCGTGCCATCGCTGCCGGCATCGACGCCATCACGGCCTCGGGAGCCCAGCTGCTGTGGCAGACGGGACGCCGCGACACCGACCTGGCCGCCGCCGTGACTGCCGGACGCAAGGACGCCCGCGCCACCGAATTCATCGCACGCATGGACGTGGCCTACCGTGCCGCCACCGTGGTGGTGTCGCGCGCAGGCGCGGGCAGCATCAGCGAGCTCCAGCTGCTGGGCAAGCCCACGGTGCTGGTGCCATCGCCCAACGTCACCGAAGACCACCAGCGCCGCAACGCACTGGCACTCACCGCACGCGACGCCGCAGTGATGGTGGAAGACGCCGACGCCGCCACCGCCCTGGTGCCGGCCATCACCGCCCTTATCGCCGACGAAGAGCGCTGCGCCGCAATGAGCCGCGCCATCAGCATGATGGCCCTGCCCGACGCCGCCTCGCTCATCGTCGACATAGCCGAAAACATCGTAGCCAATCACAGCAAATGAACCCAGAATATCCCCGTATCTTCTTCGTGGGCGGCGGAGGCATAGGCATGGCCGCCCTTGAACGCTATTTCCTCTCGCAAGGCCGCAGCGTGGCAGCCTACGACCGCACCCCCTCGCCCCTCACCGCCGCCCTCGCCGCCGAGGGCGTGACCTTCTGCTACGACGACAACCCCGACGTGGCCGTGCCCGCTCCATTCCGCAACCCCGAAGGCACGCTGGTGGTCTACACCCCGGCCGTGCCCGAGACCTCGGCCCTGATGCAGTTTTTCCGCGCCGCAGGCCACCGCGTGATCAAGCGTGCCGAGGCCCTGGGCATCATCACCCGGGGCAGCCTCGCACTGTGCTTCGCGGGCACCCACGGCAAGACCACCACATCGGCCATGGCCGCCCACGTGCTCCACACCTGCTCCTGCGGCTGCAACGCCTTCCTGGGCGGCATTCTGCGCAACTACGACAGCAACCTGCTGCTCAGCCCCTCCTCGCCATGGACAGTGGCCGAGGCCGATGAATACGACCGCTCTTTCCACCGCCTGCAACCCCACATAGCCGTGATCACGGCCACCGACCCCGACCATCTCGACATCTACGGTACCGAGGAAGCATATTTGGAAAGTTTCGCCCGGTTCACCGAGCTCATCGCCCCCGGGGGCGCGCTCGTGGCCCACACGGGGATGAAACTCGTGCCGCGCACAGGGCCCGACGTGAGCGTGTTCAGCTACTCGCGCAACGAGGGCGACTTCCACGCCGAGCGAGTGCGCGTGGAGCCGGGCGGCCGCCTCTTCTTCGACTTCGTGCATCCCGGCGGCGTGCTGCGCGATATCGAGCTGGGCGTGCCCGTCGACATCAATATCGAGAATGCCGTGGCCGCCCTCGCCGCCTGCTGGCTCACGGGCAGGCTTGAGCCCCAGGCCGCCCGCCGTGCCATGGCCACTTTCGGTGGCACCGAGCGCCGCTTCCAATTCGTGCTGCGCAACGGCCGCGACGGCCGGGTGATTATCGACGACTATGCCCATCACCCCGACGAACTGCGAGCAGGAATAGCCTCTGTGAGAGCACTTTTCCCCAATCGCAAGCTCACCGTGGCCTTTCAGCCCCACCTCTACACCCGCACCCGCGACTTCGCTCCGCAATTCGCCGAGGCACTCTCCGCCGCCGACTCCGTGGTGCTCACCGACCTCTACCCGGCCCGCGAGCAACCCCTGCCCGGAGTGAGCTCCCGCATGATATTCGACGCCGTGACCTGCGCCGATAAGCATCTAATCGCCAAAGACAATTTGGTAGATTGGCTGAAAAACCGTAACTTTGACATCCTATTGGCCTGCGGTGCCGGCGACATGAGTTTCCTGCTCCCGCAAGTGGCCGAATTCTACAGCGAGAAATGACGAAACGCTCCATCATAATGTGTGCCTGCACGGTAGTGCTGCTGGTGTATCTGGTCTTTGCGATGGCCGCATCAGCCGACACCGCCGCGCACATGCCCCTGGGCAAGGTGCACATAGGAGTGAAGGACTCTATGCACACGGGATTCATCACCCCGGCCGACATCGAGCGCGACTTCACGGCTGCAGTCGTGCCCGGCATGCCACGCTGCTCCCTGAGCATCTGCCGCATGGAGGAAGCCCTGCTGGCCTCCGACAAAATCGAGCGCGCCAACGTGGCCGTGCTCTCCGACGGCAGCCTCGCCGTGGACATCGTGCCCATGGTGCCCGTGGCGCGGGTCTTCGATAGCCACGGCGCCGAGTCGTACTACATCAACGCCCATGGCAAGCGCATCAGCGCTGAGGCGCGCTACCACGTGGACGTGCCCGTGGTGTGCGGCAGCTTCAACGAGCGCCACACGCCGGCCCGCCTGCTGCCCCTGCTCAGCTACGTGGCCTCGCGTCCCGAGCTCGACGCGCTGGTGAGCACCGTGGTGAGCACTCCCTCGGGCGACATCATCATAGTGCCCGCCATGCGGGGCCACGTGATCAACTTCGGCGACACGGCCGATATGCCCGGCAAATTTGCACGCCTGCAGCGGTTTTACCGCTCGGTATCGCCCGTGCGCGGCTGGAACAGCTACGACACCATCAGCGTGAAGTGGGCGGGCCAGGTGGTGGCCACGCGTCGCGCAGGCCATCTCTCCGACGTGCAGCTGGCCGTGGCCGAGGAAGAATTCATCGACGCCGATGCCGAGACCGTGCAGGGATTCGACCCCCGCGAGGCCGACAACGGCATCGTGCCCGACAACGCTTATCAATAACACCCCCTCCAACGAATAATAATCGACAAAACACCCCATATAAATCTCTCAATGGACGCCAGATACACAGCCGTGCTTGAAATCGGCAGCAGCAAAGTGAAAGGTGCGGTGGCACGCACCGACAGCGACGGAGCAGCCACGCTCGTGGCCATGCACCAGGTGAGCACCACCGGATGTGTGCGCCACGGACGCGTGCAGAACATCCAGGAAGTGGCCGCAGCCGTAGACGAGGTGCTCCGGCGCCTCGAAAACGACCCCGCCGTGGCTCCGCGCAAGATCAGGCGCATAAGGGTGGCTCTGGGCGGCCGCTCGGTCAGGAGCGTTCATTCAGAGGCCGAAGCACGCTTCGGCGAAGAGACCGATATCACCCCCGAAACCATCGAGCGCCTCAAGAGAGAGGCCACCTTCAACCTCCCGGCCGACCGCCAGGTGCTGGCCGTGCTGCCTCGCACCTACAAGGTCGACACCACCAAGGTGCAGAAGGCCATCGGATGCACCTGCCGCAGCATCCAGGCCAAGGTGACGGTGGTGCTGGCCGACCCCTCCAACCGCACCAACCTCGAACGAGTGCGCATGACCGGCGGGGCCGACACGCCCGACGGCCAGCCCGTGGCCCTTGAGCGCGTCTACATCCCGCGCCAGCTGGCAATCGCAGCCATGGCCCTCACGCCCAGCGAGCAGCAATTAGGCTGCGTGCTCGTGGATATGGGCGCCGAGACCACCACCGTGAGCATCCACCGCGAGGGTGCCCTGCAGTCGCTCGTGACGCTCCCGATGGGCGGACGCAATATCACCATCGACCTGGCCGGCGGCCTCAGATGCACCGAGGAGCAGGCCGAGTATATCAAGGTGAATCAGGCATCGGCCATCGCCGACAGCGACGCCTCCGGCATCGACGCAAAGGAAATCAACAGCTACTCCCAGGCCCGCGCCGGCGAGATTATCGCCAACGTGATACATCGCATCGAAACCGCCGGATTCAAGACCGCCGACCTCCCTGCCGGCATCATCCTCACCGGCGGCGCTACCGGAATGCGACGCATGGCCGAACTCTTTGAGACGCAGACCAAGATGAAGGTGCGCACCGCACCGGCCGACAACCGCGTGCGCCCCGGCACCACCGGAGCCGACCCCATCACATCCCTCGAAATCATGGCTCTGGCCGCATGGCCCGCAGGCGTGGATGGCAGCGATCTCTCGGCCCTGCCCGAGACTGCGCCCGAGCGCCCGGCCGAGGATGAAGACCCCTACGGCCACGACGCCGTGGAAGAGCGCTACCAGCCCGGCTACCGCAATCCGCGCGGCTACGACCGCCGCCGCTACGACGACGAATCCGACAGCGACGACGTCTTGAACGACGACCCCGACGATGACGACGACTACGAAGAAGAGCGCCGTCCCAAGCGCCCCAAAGGCGGAAAGTCGACAAAGCAGTACGTAGACCCCGACTACGACAACTACGATGAAGACAACGGCAAAAACAAGGGAGGCCGTTTCAAAGGACTACGCAGACTTATGACCAACTTCGGAAAAACCGTCATCGGCACCACCGGCCCCGAAGACATGGACGATTGAATCACCCTCAACCACATTACGATATATGGCACCCGAAGATAACCAGTATCTCGACAAATACGAGCAAGCCGAAACCGAACCCAACCGCATCGTGGTAGTGGGCGTGGGTGGAGGCGGCAACAATGCCGTCAACTACATGTACGGTCAGGACATCCGCAGCGTATCCTTCGTTGTGGCCAACACCGACCGCCAGGCCCTCAACTCATCGCCCGTGCCCACCAAGGTGCTCCTGGGCCCCACCGTCACCAAAGGACGCGGCGCCGGAGCCAAGCCCGAGCGCGCCAAAGCCGCAGCCGAGGAGAGCGCCCAGGATATCGAGAAGCTCTTCAGCGACGACATCGACATGGTGTTCGTGACCGCCGGCATGGGCGGAGGCACAGGCACGGGCGCAGGTCCGGTAGTGGCCCGCATCGCCCGCGAGAAAGGCCTGCTCACAATAGGCATCGTCACCATCCCCTTCCTCTTCGAGGGACTGCGCAAAATCAAGAAAGCACTGGCCGGAGCCGAGGAAATGAGCAAATACGTGGACGCCCTGCTGGTGATCCAGAACGAACGCCTCACCGACATCTACCCCGACGAAATATTCGAGGAAGCTTTCGCCAAGGCCGACGAAACGCTGGCCACAGCCGCACGCTCCATCTCGGAAATCATCACCAATCAGGGCTATATCAACCTCGACTTCAACGATGTGGACACCACCCTGCGCGACGGCGGCACTGCCATCATATCCATTGGCTACGGCGAAGGCGAAAACCGCGTGACCAAAGCCATTGAGGATGCTCTGAACTCGCCCCTGCTCAACAACACCGACGTCTTCACCAGCAAGCACCTGCTCTTCAACCTCTGCTACTCACGCGAGGCCGAGGTGCAGTTCAAGGCCAAGGAAGCCAAGGAGTTCAACGACTTCGTGAACAAGATCGACCCGGAGGTGGAAGTGATATGGGGTATCAAATACGACGAAACTCTGGGCAACAAGGTGAAGCTCACCGTGCTCGCCTCCGGTTTCGGAATCACCGTGCACGAAAACGAGAACGGCAGCGCCGACCTCGTGATCACCGGCGACCCCCACGCCCCCAAAGCGGCGGCAGTGGCCGAACAGCCCACGGCAAAAGACATCGCAGAAATCACAAAATGGTACGGCGAAGAGAAGATAGGCGAGACCATCCGCACCCAGGATCGCCAGCGATATATCATCCTCGACGACGAAAGCCTGGAGAACGACGATGTGATCGAGCGATTTGAAAACACTCCTGCCTACAACCGCGACCGCCGCCTGGTGCAGAACATCAAGGCTACCCCCCAGCCAGCGGCAGCTCCCGCAGCTCCATCAACCCCCTCACGCCCCGCTGCTGCCGACGCCAACAGCATCAACTTCATCGACGAAGAATGAACCGCAAGCCACGTCTCGTGATCAGCACCGGCGCCGGAATGAGCGCCGAGAGCGGCATCTCCACCTTCCGCGATGCCGACGGCCTCTGGGAGCGCTATCCGGTGATGCAGGTGTGCAGCGCCGACGGCTTCGCCGCCGACCCGGCCCTGGTCCACAACTTCTATAACGACCGCCGCGATCAGCTCGACACCGTGGAGCCCAACGCCGGCCATCTCGCGCTGGCACGCCTGGAAAAATACTTCGACGTAGACATCATCACCCAGAACGTGGACGACCTGCACGAGCGCGCCGGAAGCACTCGCGTGCTACACCTGCACGGCGAGCTGCGCAAGGTGCGCGCCATGGACGACCCCTCGCTGCTCTTCACCCTGCCGGCAGGCACGCGCACCACGCCCGAGACGCGCATCGACGGCCACGCCGTGCGGCCCCACATAGTGTTTTTTCAGGAAGCCGTGCCGCCTTTCGAGCCCGCCGCGCGCATCGTGGAGCAGGCCGATATATTCGTGATCATAGGCACCTCGCTGAGCGTATATCCCGCGGCCTCGCTGCTGCAATACGTGCGCCCCGGCGTGCCCGTCTACTACATCGACCCGCGCCCGGCCGCCGTGCCCGCCAGCGTGCACGTGATATCCGCCCCGGCCTCCGAAGGCGTGGAGCGCCTGGCGCAAATCCTGCTCAAAGACCGCTCGTGAATCCTGGCGCCGCCGACACCCTGTATCTGCCACCGCAGTCGCCACTGCCGCGCCCCTTCGACGCCTCGCTCGACCACGCGCTGGGCGCCATGGTGGAGCCGCGCCCCATCGACACGAGCGGATTCGAGGCGTGCGCCCGCGAGGCCGCCAGGCAATCGGCCGCCTGCTCGGGAATGCCGGCCGAGCCCCGCGCCCTGCACCCGGCCCGCCAGCCTGCCGTGCTGGGAATGCTGGCAGTGCTCTTCGTGGGCTGCCTGCTGGCCTACAGCTACTTCGGCCGGGCCATGGCCGAGAGCGTGAAAGACCTCTGGAGCCTGCGCCGCCGCGAAAACGCCTTCGACGACACCACTTCCGGACGCCGGCGCGTGCAATGGGTTCTCGCCCTGCAATACGCCGCCTACGTGGGACTGCTGCTCTATTCCATCGTCGACCCCGTGCCCGAGGTGGACGACGGCCGTTCCACCCGCCTCATTCTGGCCCTGGCGGGAGTGGCCGGTGCTTATTACGTGTTTCAGCTGGGCATCTACAACGTGCTGGCCTACACCTTCGCCCCGGACACCACCGCCGGCCGTCGCTGGGTGGACGGATTCCAGGCATCGCAGGGCATCACCGGGCTCGTGCTCTCGGTGCCGGTGCTCGCCGGAGTGTTCTATCCTGATGCGTGGCAGCCGTGCCTGGCAATAGCCGTGGCCGTCTATTTCATGGGCCGGCTCATCTTCATTGTCAAGGGTTTTAGAATTTTTTACACGGGATATACCTCATTAGTCTATTTTATTTTGTACCTTTGCACTCTTGAAATAGTACCCGTTTTGTGCATTCTGGCACTTGCAGGCACGATAGCCCGCTGATGCCGGGTGCGCTACCACACCCTTTGAAACGAGCAATCGAAGTGAGCATAAAGAAGATATTAGTATCGCAGCCAAAGCCCGACACCGAAAAATCACCTTATTTTGAAATAGCAGAAAAATACGGTGTGGAAATCGTGTTCCGTCCCTTCATCAAAGTGGAAGGACTTTCCGTCAAGGATTTCAGAGCTCAGAAAATAAATATCGCCGACTACACGGCCATCATCTTCACCGCCAAGACGGCAATTGACAATTTCTTCCGTCTGGCAGAAGAGACCCGCGTGAATATTCCCGACACCCAGAAGTATTTCTGCTCGTCGGAGAGCATCGCCCACTATCTCCAGAAGTATATCGTCTACCGCAAGCGCAAGATTTTCGCCTCCAAGACCGGAAAGCTCGCCGACATCATCCCCTCGATGGTGAAGCACAAGACCGAGAAGTATCTTTTTGCCGTGAGCGACGTGCACAACGGCAAGGACTCGGCGCTCCTGGCCGACAGCAAGGTGAACTTCACGCCCGCCGTGATGTATCGCACCGTGAGCAACGACTTTGCGCCCGACGAGCCTTTCGACTACGACATGCTCGTGTTCTTCAGCCCCCAGGGTATCCAGTCGCTGCTCAAGAACTTCCCCGAGTTCAAGCAGGGCGACATAGCCATCGCCACCTTCGGCGCCACCACCACCAAGGCCGCTACCGACGCAGGCCTGCGCGTGGACGTGGCCGCTCCCTCTCCCGAGGCCCCCTCGATGACCCAGGCCATCGACAATTATCTGGCCAAAGTGCAACCTCCGCAGAACGCCGAGTGATGCCCTGCGGCCTCAGACTATACAAGAAACAGCGCCTCTGTTCGCCCACAGCGATTGAGGCGCTTTTTGCCCGCACCCCCGATGTGGACAGCGCCCTGGCCTATCCGCTGCGTGCCGTGTGGCGCCACGGCAGCGCACGCCGCAGCGACTCGCCGCTGGCCTTCGTGATAGTGGTGCCCAAGCGGCGCCTGCGCCACGCCGTGGACCGCGTGCTCATGCGACGCCGCATCCGCGAGGCATTCCGCCTCAACCACGCTGCCTTCGCGCTGCCTGAGGGCGCCCGCACCGATGTGGCCTTCGTATATGTGGCCTCCGGTCTTGAGCCTTACGCCGCCGTGGAGCGCGCCGTCACCAGGCTGCTCGGGCGCCTGGCAGCATCAGCCACCGATCAATCTCCCTGCCAGCAAGCATGAACGCCCCCAGCCGTATAGCCGTAGCACTGCTCTCGCTGCCCATACACTTCTACCGGGCCGCGATATCACCCCTGCTGCCGCCTGCGTGCCGCTACACCCCCACCTGCAGCGCCTATGCCCTGGAAGCACTGCGGCGCCACGGCCCCCTGCGCGGCACATGGCTCGCCATCAAGCGTATAATGCGCTGCCATCCCTGGGGTGGCAGCGGCTACGACCCCGTGCCATGATACCCACAGGCGTCCGCGACATACACACCCACAACCTCCACGCACCCGCGGGGAGCGCCATCGTCAACATCGAGCCCGACGCCGGCCCCATCCCCGCCACTCCTGCCGGGGCTCTCTACAGCACCGGCGTGCATCCCTGGCGCAGCGCCGAGGGCGCAGAGCTGTGGCCGCTGGTGGAACGCCTGGCCGCCGACGACCGCATAGCGGCCATAGGCGAGGCCGGCCTCGACCGCCTGCGCGGAGCGTCGTTGCCCGAGCAGATTGAGCTGATGGAGCGCCATGCGCGCCTGGCCGACTCCCTGGCCAAACCCCTCATAGTGCACTGCGTGCGCGCGTGGGCCGAGCTCCTGGAGCTGCACCGGCGCCTGCGCCCCGTGCAGCCGTGGATAATCCACGGATTCCGAGGCGCTCCCGCCCTGGCCGAGCAGCTACTCAGGGCCGGGATGCACATCTCGCTGGGGCCGCACTTCAATCCTGCCACTGCAGCCGCAATCCCTGCCGGGCGCCTGCTACTCGAAACCGATGACGATCCCACCGTTTCGATCGAGCAGGTGGCCGCCGCCGTGGCTGCCGCAAGGGCCTCATCCGCCGAATTATCGAATTAAACCGCAATACATCATTATGACACTCAACCTCATCGCCTTCACCTCAGTGCTCCACGACGCCTCCATGGTGCGCCAGTCGCATCAGGCTATCATCGACGAACTCGAACGCACCTTCGAGCACGTGGAAATCTTCACCCCCGATCGCGTGGCCGAAATCCCTGCCGGCAGCTTCACCGCCCTGTTCATCGCCACCGGCGGCGTGGAATGCCAGGTGAAAGATGCCTTCCACACCCTCCCCCAGCCCGCCCTGCTCGTGGCCGACGGCACCCACAACTCGCTGGCGGCCGCCCTGGAGACGGCATCCTATCTGCGCCACCGCGGCGTGGTGAGCGAAGTGGTGCACGGCACCATCTCGCAGATATGCGAGCGCCTCACGCAGCTCAGCCGCCTCCACCAGGTGCGAGAGCGCCTCGCAGGACAGCGCGTGGGCGTGATAGGCACTCCCTCCGACTGGCTTATCTCCTCAGGCATAGACCCTCGTGCAGCCCACGAGCGCTGGGGCATCGAGCTTGTGCACATCCCCCTCGACCGCGTCTATGAATACTATGATGCCGTGGATGATGCCGCCGTGGCCGACGCCTGCGCCGCCTTCTCCGCACGAGCCGCCGGCTGCGTGGAACCCGATGCCGCCGAAATCACCAAGGCCATGCGCCTGGCCGTGGCCATCAAGCGAGTGGTCGAGGAAGACAACCTCTCGGCCATCACTCTCGCCTGCTTCCGCCTGCTCGAACGCACTGCCACCACCGGCTGCCTGGCACTCTCGCTGCTCAACGACGAAGGCATCATGGCAGGATGCGAGGGCGACCTGCAGACGCTCTTCACCATGATGTTCGTAAAAGCCGCCACAGGCCAGTCGTCGTTCATGGCCAATCCCTCACGCATCGACACCTACAGCAACGAGGTGATCATGGCCCACTGCACCATCGGTCTCGACCAAACGCAGAACTACGTGATCCGCAACCACTTTGAGTCGCTCAGCGGCGTCGCCATCCAGGGTATGCTACCCCAGGGCAAGGTCACGGTTATAAAAATCGGCAGCCCCGAACTCGACCGCTTCTTCGTGACCGCCGCCTATCTCCAGGACAACCTCAACAACCACAACATGTGCCGCACGCAGGTGCGTCTCCACTTCAACCGTCCTGCCGGCTACTTCCTGCGCAACAGCCTGGGCAATCACCACGTGATTCTCCACGGCGACCACGCCGAGCAGCTCGCCGCCCTACTCTCCGCCGCCGGCTGCACCCGCGTGCAGTGATCAGGAGCCCCTTCACGATAAAAGCCATCTTCGCCCGGGCGAAGATGGCTTTTATTGTATGATTATTCTATTTTCAGGATCAGCGGATGATGGCGCGGCCGGCCCACACGCAGAGAATACCCAGAACCACGCTGGCCGAGAGATAGAGGGCGAAGACGCCCCAGTTGCCCTTGTTGCCCAAAATCCACATATCATTAGCAAACGACGAGAACGTGGTGAAACCACCGCAGAAGCCGGTGATGAGCAGCACGGTCTGGCTTGGCGTCATCACCCTGGAATTTTCAAGCAGGCCGAAGAAAAGACCTACGATAAAACAGCCTATAACGTTGACGAGAAAAGTGCCCATGGGGAATGAGCCGTGCCACATTCCGGCCGACCATTTGCCAACGAGATAACGTCCGGCGGTGCCCACGAAGCCGCCGCAACCTGCGATGATAAGTTCACGTAGCATAATGTGTGTGTTTAATAGTTGTAACGTTGATAATTTCTAAACAACGCCCACCCGCTCTTGGTTCTTTCACCGCAGTGTTTTTTAAATTCTCAGGCATGGAAAAATTTCAGATAAAATAAGCATTCCCAACAGAAAAAAGCTTATATTTGCAAATGCTTAACTCTCATTCACTTCGTGTTGTGCGCACACTGCTCTTCCTACTGATATTCCTGCCGCTCTTTCCTCTGCAAAGCTGCCGGGATAAGAACCACGCCACGCTTGTGAGCGCCGACAATATAATTGAATCCCGTCCCGACAGCGCCGCGATCCTTCTTGACGAAATTGACATCAACACTTTGAACAAAGAGGACAAAGCGTATTACGCCCTGCTCAAAACGCAGGCGGATGTAAAAAATGATGTATTTGTATCTTCGGATTCACTTATTTTACTTTCAAAAAAATACTACCAAACCCATGGTGATTCCCGGCTACTTATGCGCGCGTCGTTTTATCTTGCCTACGTATATTACTATATCAATCGAATGAACGATGCAATGTTCTATGTATCGGAGAGTCTTGATTTGGCCAATAATCTTAATGACTATTATTGGATGGCAAAATCGGCCGAACTCATATCTCTAATCTTGACCAAAACATACAATTATCCGCTTTCCGAATTATACTCACGAAAAGCAGCGGAGTATTATAATAAGGTAGGGAAAATAGAAAACAACAGATTCTGTGAGTGTGATGTGGCCGTTGACCTTATCAATCAGGGCAAGATGAGGGAGGCGCTCAGTATACTTGATAGTTTATCTGCATTGAGCGACAATTCACCGGCCCTGACTCTCTACATCACACAATCATCGATACGACCGTTGTATTCTACTGAACAATACGTAAAACAAAAGCAACAGCTCGGCCTTATTCCTGAAGAAAGCATGAGATTGGAAGATTTTATCTTCAGAAGCCACATTCAGGGAAACGATAGTGCCCAAGCAGCCGATATCGACAAAGCCTTACGCTTATCCCAAAATTATTCCGATAGCATTATGGTTCATTACGCTCGATTCCAACATCAGCTAAACCATGGTAAATATAGTGAGGCAGCCCGGTTGGGCGATTCATTATTAGACATGCAGAGTGTGATTGTTCGAGATGTACTCAGAGAATCGGCGATGTCGGCCAGAAGCGAATATTATATAGAAAAATCTTATGTAAAGCAACAAGAAGCTACGATACTGCGTATTGTCTGTACGCTAATAACTGCCATAGCACTACTCACAATTGCATCGTCATTTATTATTTACAGATTGAGACTTCGAGCAAGACGGGCCGAATTTGAATCAGGCCTGTCTGCCATGATAACTCAGCGAAAAGGCGACGAAAAAATCGTTGAATCTCTTTTCAGAAAGCAGTGGCACACCATTAATATGCTATGCAACGAATATTTCGAAAAAGGTGAATCCGAAAAGACTCGGTCATCGATAATCAATAGCATTGAAAAAGAGCTCTCCAAACTTCGCGAGCCTAAAAATCTCAAGCAAATCGAATCCGCAGTCGATAGCTATATGGGCAATATTATAAGTGTGCTACGTTCGGAATGTGACTTCCTTAAAGACGATGACTTCCGCTTTCTTTCACTCATTTACGCCGGATTGTCCGTAAGGGCAGTTTGCCTTATCATGGGTATCAAATATAAAAATTATTACCTGAAAAAGTCGCGTCTTGTAAAGCGAATTGCCGAATCAAGCAGTCCCAGCAAAGAATTGATACTATCAAAGTTGGCGTAACTCTGCAATATTGTATGCATCACGCAAGAATCCACGCATAACTTAAATAGCTATTAATCAACGCCTTGGTTGCCGCTATCAACTATGAGGCAATAATAATTTTTCTCCTTGTTGTAAATTGCTAAATATCAATAGCTTACACGATTACGTGAGGTATAGTTTTCAATCGGTTTTTTTGTATTTTAACTTTGAGGCCTATACTTTTGCAATAAAAAATGAAATAATGAACCACTGTAAAACGCTTCTGGCTGTAATACTCTGCTTCTTCATTTGCTTGCCATGCCAAATGTCTGCGGATAATAGCAATAACACCATTCTCGTTTGCAATTCGAAAAGTAATGGTCGCCCTAAAGCTCCATCTTCTCAAGTTATCTTATGCAATTACGATGATGGATATTTGTATGTTACATTTGTATATGAAGAGGGGATGTGCTGTATATCTGTAGCTGCTATTGGTAATAGCTTCTTTAAACAATATGTATTTGACTCTTCAGAACTGTCAACAAGTTTTTTCGTAGGAGAATACAAAGGGCTATGGATTGATATTGAAACTCAATCCGAAAATAAATATAGCGGACAAATTTTCTACTAAAACATGTTATGCAATAACTTAGTGCATAACTCTAACCAATACAAAATCAAATGAGAAACCTCATCAGAACAATCTGCGGATTTGTGCTCGTGCTTGCCTCGTGTACTGACAGCGTCCCTATGCCCGAGAATAATTCGGGCCCAACTAAAGAGATTCGGGACAAATACTCTACCATCGTAGAAATGGCAAACGAAGCTATCTCGGAGACCTGCCAAAAAGGACGATCAGGAGAAGCGGTTGAGGTTCTCGACGTAACTCCGTGGCTGGCAAGCGAGATTTACACAGACGTTATGTCAGAGTCAAGAGGAAACAAAATAAGCAGCCTGCCCGATACGCTGCTATACATTGTAAACTACAAAAACGATCTCGGTTTTGCCCTCGTTTCCGATAATGAAAAATTTAAGGGCGTTGTAGCCATTATTCCTGAGCAAAACTTCTACAAATACGATGACTGGAGCGAAAATCCAGGATTCTCGATTTATTTGGGTCTGTATAAAGACGCATTAGTCAACGATGTGTTGAATAAATCATTCAGCTTGAACGACTTTAAAAAATACATTTCGTTCAGCAACGACTCGACAAAAACACGTCTGCCAAATGACGTGTGGGAGACAAAAACTGTTTATGAAAATAAGTTGATACAGGAATGGGGACAGAGTTCTCCCTATAACAAATACTGCTTTACTGTGGATGGCAAGCAAGCAGTGGCCGGATGTGTACCTGTAGCCGTTTCACAAGTTCCAACCTATTTCGATTATCCCTCAAGCATAAACGGCAATAAAATAAGTTGGGCTAATACACATTGCGTCACACCCAGCGCACAAACACAAGTGGAGACCGTATCAAGCCTGATTCATGAGGTAGGCATATTGTGTAATGCCACATATGGAGAAGAGAGTACCGGTGTATCTAGGACAGACTTGAGAACGGCGTTGATTGATTTAGGATATAAATTCAGCGAGAGTAAGTTTACCAATGAAATTCAGATGATTCATAATCTTTACGAATATGCACCTGCATTAATTGGAGCAAAAGCGTATATACCGAATAATGGCCAAATAGGACACCGTTGGGTGATTGATGGAGCTAAAGCACAAGTGTCTACTGTCGATGGGGAATACAAAGTGCGCTTCCTTTATCACTGTAACTGGGGATGGAACGGACGATATAACGGCTTCTATCTGTGCAATGCATTTAATCCTTACGGTGACAGAGAGGATGACACCTACGAATTCAACTATGATATAGACGTATTGTATTTTCTTGAGAAAAGAAACTAAAACCCTACAGCTATGAAATTTTGTAAAATCCTTACAGCGGGCGTGCTTGCCATGAGCGCCATAGTTATATCCGGATGCTCAAGCGATACGGCAGACGAACCCGTGCAGGAGCCGGAATCGGCCGACAGTGGAAAGTCGGGTGACGAAATGGTGCTTGACGAGCGTTTCCCATTCGAGGTGTGGAGCGATGCCGACGGCAACCTTCACATGGGCAGCTCGGTCTTCGACAGCTTTCCCTCCGAAGAAGAGGTGATGGGCACAATCGTGGGTCACGGCTGGGAACTTGATAAGAGTTATGTACAGGTGATTGTCTTCTCCGGAGATCCCGATGATGAAGGCCACCTCGAACTGAAGATTGACTCTTGCGACCAGATGTGCGAAGGAGACTGCGGCACTAATTGGCGTTATTACTTCGGTAGCGAAAGTAGCGCCTCGGTTTACTGTTTGGGAATTGATTTCCTTGAAACCGATGAAAATGGACTTCCCATTGAGCTTTACGGAAAATATGAAGAGCGATTTTCCTACGACAGCGGCACCGGCGTTCTTAAGCTGCATATTCTCAGAGAACATCAGCTCGTGAACATCGGAGAAAAAGACCTATGGTTTGCCTCCTTAGTGTACGGAAAAAGCGACAGCGAATTCCAGATTCTTCACTTCGTGAGGGTGGACCCTGATACGGTAGATGCCTGGAACGACCTTTACTGTGAATAAACCAAGCAGCCAACAATCAGCGAAATGACTACATAGTAGAAAATTTGCGGGGAAATACGACGCGCTCTTCGGCTCGTCTTGAGTCTGGAATTTATTATTATATCCTTCCCCGGAAGGGCCTCAGCGGGCGGGAGCGGCCACCACTTCGAGGCGCGGACGGGAGAGACGGGCGCGCAGATAGTCGCGGAACTTCTCGGCCGTTGCTGCGGGCATGGGGCGCGATAGGGCCACGTAGGCGATGTCGAGGGTATCGAGGCTGCGCGTGGCCACGTCGGTGGAGATGGCGCGGCTCACGGCTATATCCTTCACGTCGGGAAAGAGCACGGCCAGCTCCGGAGCGAGGGTGGCGCTCAGGGTGTCGTTGCGTGAGGCCGTGGCCACGATGGCCTTGAGCGAATCTATCTCGGCGCTCTGGGCGGCGATGCGGTCTTGCGTCACGGCATACATATCGCGCAACATCTCGCCGGAGAGCTGCGTGGCATCAGGCATAGAGCCGCGGGAGTCGCCCTGGATGATGCGCAGGCGCGTGCCGCCCAGGCGGTAGGATGGCAGAGCATCCGTGAGGGCCAGCAGCAGTGAATCCTGCGGCATCACGCGGCCCACGAGGCTGATGGTGAGCACGGGACTGCGGCCGCCATCCCAATCGGCATGGCTGCGAAGCACCTGTGTGCCCTCGAAGTCGCATTCCCGGGCCACGAAGCGCGAGCACTCGCTCTCGAAGCGAGACTGGCGAAACATGCTCCACGTGAGGTAGCAGGACGGCACCATCGTGACCACGGCCACGGCATAGACGGCCGTGCGCACCCGGCGGGCGCGCTGGGGGTTGCTGAAGTCGTGCACCTGATACTTCATGAGGCGCACCCCCACGGTGGTGGCGCAGGCGATAAACACCGAGTTGATGAAGAATAGATAGAGCGCACCCAGGAAATAGGCCGGCTGGAAGGTGGCCAGGCCGTAGCCCACGGTGCACAGCGGCGGCATCAGCGCCGTGGCGATGGCCACGCCGGGTATCACGTTGCCCTTCACGCGGCTGCCTATGGCCAGGATGCCGGCAGCCCCGCCGAAGAAACCGATAAACACGTCGTAGATCGTGGGCGACGTGCGTGCCAGCAGCTCGCTGTGCTGCTCGTTGACGGGCGATATGAGGAAGAACAGGCATGACGTGGCCACGCTGAAAATGGTGGCCATCATAAGGTTGCGGAACGACCGCTTGATGAGCTCGAAATCGTGCACGCCCACGCCCAGCCCTATGCCGATGATCGGCCCCATGAGCGGCGAGATGAGCATGGCGCCGATAATCACGGCCGTGGAATTGGTGTTCAGGCCCAGCGAGGCTATGAATATGGCCACGATGAGGATGAGGATGTTGATGCCTCGAAACGACACACCCTCGCGGATGGCCTGCTCGGCCTCGGCCTGTGGGATAAGAAAGGTCGACAGGTCGAAGAAGCCGGCAAGCCGCTCGCGCAACTTGCTGAAATCTGTTGACATCGCGTCGGCCCTCAGAACTCCTCGAAGGTGAACGGCAGGAGCGCCGACACCGAAGGAAGCTTATAGATCTTGCTCTTGCCTGCCAGATACACCGGCACGGGGTGGCCTGCCAGGTGCTCATACTCCATCAGTGCCTGGCGGCATGCACCGCATGGGCTGGCGGGCTCGTCGAGCTCACAACCGTCGGTGCCCACGGCGGCCACAGCTATGGCCTCGAAGCGGGCTTCGGGGTAACGGGCGTGGGCATAGTAGCACGCCGAGCGCTCGGCGCAGGTGCCTGAGGGGAAGGCGGCGTTTTCCTGGTTGCTGCCGGGGATAATCTCGCCGTTGTCGAGGCGGATGGCCGCGCCCACCTTGAAGTGGCTGTAGGGCGCATAGGCGCGCGAGGTGGCCTCGCGGGCGGTCTCCACAAGCAGGCTCTCTGCGGGGGTGAGTTCATCGTAGGAAAGTTCCGTAACCGGAACCTGTATGCTGAATTCTTTCATAAAAAACGTTTTTTGAGATACGCAAATTTAGTGTTTTCGCAGAGGTAAAACAAAAAATATCGCCTAAAATTTCCTCATTAGCCAAATTTACGCTATTTTTGCACTTCGATAGGCGCGGCATGCGCCGCCCATCCACCTGAAAATAACATACATCATATATGGAAAACAAACCCGAACTCAACAAGCCCGAACTCGCCGACGGCGACGTGCTCATGGCAAAAGCCAAGGCCAACAAGGGCAAGCTCATGGGAGCACTCGTGTTCTGTGTAGTAGTCGTAATCGCCGCTTTTGCATGGTTCTTCATCAACCAGAACGGCAGCCGCAAAGCCGACGACCTCGCCGGAAAAGCCGATATCGAAGTGAACGACAGCATCGCCCTGGAGCTCTACAAGGAAGCAGCCAAGGCCGGACACAAGAGCGGAAACCGCGCCAAGCTGGAAGTGGCTATCCGCTACTACAACCAGAAGAACTACGAAGAGGCTCTCAAATACCTCAAGGACGCTTCCATCGACGACAAAATCGTGGCCGCAGGCGCTGATTGCCTCAAGGGCGACTGCTACGTGAACCTCAATCGCCTCGACGACGCCGTGAAAGCCTTCAAGAGTGCCATCTCCACCGCCGACGAAAACCCCGACATCGTGCCCCTGGTGCTCATCAAGCTCGCCAACGTGTATCGCGCACAGCAGAACTACAAGGCCGAATACGACGCCTACAAGACCATCGTGGAGAAATATCCCTCCTACCAGTTTGCCCAGGGCCAGCAGACCGACCTGCGCAAATACATGGAGCGCGCCCGCATTGCCGCCGGCGAATAATCTCTCGCAAGCTCATTCTCCAACACATATCGAGGACCGCCGCACGCAAGCTGCAGCGGTCCTCGCTTGCATGAATTCATGAACAGCAATCAATCCCAAAAATTGCGCGACCTGGCCACGCTGCCCGTGGGGCGCCTGCTGTGGCGCTACTCGCTGCCTGCCGTGACGGGCATGCTGGTGATGTCGCTCTACAACGTGGTCGACCGCATATTCATAGGCCAGGGCGTGGGACCCGACGCCATCGCCGGCCTGGCCGTGACCTTCCCTGTGCTCAACATCACCACCGCACTGGGCGTGCTCGTGGGCGCCGGTGCATCCTCGCGCGTGAGCATCCACCTGGGCGAGGGACGGCACGACCTGGCCGAGCACACCCTGGGCAACTCGCTGACCCTGCTGGTGATATTCGCCACCTGCTACATGGCTCTCTTCTACGCATTTCTCGACCCCGTGCTGCGCCTCTTCGGCGCCAGCGACGCCACGCTCCCCTACGCCCGCGACCTCGTGGCCACGCTGCTGCCCGGCCTGTTCATGACCAATCTGGCCTTCAGCCTCAACAATATCATGCGCGCATCCGGCTACCCCACGCGCGCCATGATGACCATGGTGATTGGCGCAGCCGTCAACATCGTGCTCGACCCCATCTTCATCTTCACGCTCGATATGGGAATCCGAGGCGCAGCCATAGCCACGGATATCGCCATGGGCGTGTGTGCAGTCTTCGTCTTCGCCCACTTCTTCCGCCGCGACGTGACGGTGCGCTTCCGCCGCGGCACCTTCGGGCTGCAGTGGCGCGTGGTGTGGTCGATCGTGGCCATCGGTGCCGCGCCCTCGCTCGTGAACTTCGCGGCCAGCTTCATCAACATCATCATCAACCGCACACTCCACTCCCACGGCGGCGACATGGCCATAGGCGCCGCCGGCATCTTCACCACCTACGCCACCCTGCTCACCACCTTCGTGCTGGGCATCTGCCTGGGCATGCAACCCATCATAGGCTACAACTACGGCGCACGGCAGCTCCACCGCCTGCGGCGCACCTATATGCTGGCCGTAGCCGCCTCCACGGCCGTGACCACCCTGGGATTCGCAGGTGCGCAGCTGATGCCCTCGCTCATCGCACGCGCCTTCACCATCGATCCCACGCTCATAGCCGCCACCGACACGGCCCTGCGCACGGCCATGGCAGCCTTCATCGTAGTGGGCTTTCAGATCGTGAGCACCACGCTCTTCCAGAGCATCGGAGCCGCCGCCAAGAGCGTGTTTCTGAGCCTCACGCGCCAGGTACTCATCCTCATCCCGCTGCTGCTCGTGCTCCCCGACGCCCTGGGCCTGCGCGGCGTGTGGCTCTCCTTCCCCCTGAGCGACCTTGTGGCCACCGTGATCACCGCTGCCATGGTGGCATGGCAGCTTCGCCACTTCACATCGGCCTCAGGCGCTATAGGGGAAACCCGCGCAAATGCGCAGTGAAAAATAAAAAGTTTATAATCAATGCAGTAGGGACGTTTTTCAAAGCGTCCGCAGCACAAAATAGATACAAACGGACAAAAGCGACACAATAAACATAAGGTTTATTTATTTTTTTTTTGGGGGGGGGGCAAACAAAAAGTTGCAAAATTCAATTTATAAATATATATTTGCTCCATAAATTAAAAAAACAATATTCACGCAACATTAATTAAAAATTCTTCAATCGAATGACACGGTATTTGCTTATTGTACTTATAATGCTGAATCTCGGTGTGTGGATGGCCACTTCATGCACGAGTATCGAGAATAAGGCTGAAAAGACGGTGACGGAATATGCGGCCGAGGAAGCCGCGAGCGAAAAAGACGGGAAGATGTTTTGCAAATATGGCGGTCCCGGAGCCTCAGCTTGCGAAATCCCGGCAGGAATCGACATTAATGGCGAAACGTCTTTTTCGTGCTCGGTCACTTGCAACGAGGGCTACTATGCCTGCTGCGGAATAGGCTGTAAATGCTTGCCGGTAGAATAATCACGCCTGCGGCTATATGGCTGCTCGCGGCTTGCTCTGGAGCGAGCGGCCACGACGTGGTGGCACCTGAGCCGCAACTGCTGCGCGTGGATGTGTCGCGCGCTATGGACATTGTGCCCGATACCACTCGGATGCTGCGCCTTGAGGCCTCTCCCAAGTCGCTGCTATTCAGCATAGACAGGCTTTTCGCCATAGGTGACTCTTATGTGGTGGCTTCCCGCACGAAGCTCCGCAGCTATGACCGGCGCACGGGCAAATATCTGGGCGACGTGGCTGCGCTGAATGATTCCGAAAGCGGCTACACTAATCTGTCGCAACTGTGGGTTGAGGGCGATACGCTATGTGTGTTTGATTGCAATGCCAGGAGCGTGGGCCGCTATCTTGCCGACGGCTCGTTTCTTGGGAAAACTTACCCGTTTGCCCATTCGGAGGTGAGGGCGAATCAGCCTTTGAGAATGTTTTTCACGATGGCTTCGGGCGACATCCTCACCGTCAACGGTTCCACCGGCGGCAGCACGCGAACAAATCCGCTGCTCTCGCACTACGGGCCCGGTGGAGAGTACCGCAAATATGTGCCCGGCCGCGACGTAAGAGAAAGCACCTACCTTATGGACGGCGCATGGCAAGACCGCGAATGCGACCGACTGCTGCTGTGGGAGCCGTTGCGCGACACCGTGTATGCTGCCACCACCGAGGGCATCAGCCCACTCTACGTGCTCGATGCCGGTGCGAATTCTTTTCCTGAAAGCTATCGAAACCTCGAACTTATTCAGGATCGCCTTGACCGGTTCTACCGCTCGGGCGATTCGGCCACCTATGTATCGGTGATGCGCTATCTTCAGGCCCAGGGAGAGGTGCTTTATTTCTGCCTCGCCGGAAGCGACCGGCGCAACTACGTGGTGCGCTACGACTGCGCCACCGACAGCGCCGCCATCGCATCCGTGGCCACTCCCGACGGCCGCTACACGGCCTCCACTTTCCTCGCACTCGACGGCGACAGCCTGCTGCTTGAGCTGCGCGACAACCAATGCGTGGAAGCCAATCCCATAATATACACTATCGACAAAAACACCCTCAGATGAAACGCACCCTATCGATTATCGCAGCTGCCGTGCTGCTGCTTCTGCTTGGATATCAGCTGGGACGGTGGCAGGGGCGCTCGGCCGGCAGCGCAGCCACACCTGAGCAGGAGGTCGAAGATATCGACGAGGAAGCCCTCACGAGCGCCGAGTGTGAAGGCGCGTCGCTCGACTCGATATATTTCACCGACTACAAGGGCGAGCGCGTGGCCTCCTCGGCCTATGCCGGCGACGGCACTATAATCGCCCGCTTCTCCACCTCGGCCTGCCGCCCGTGCGTGAATGCGCTCACGGCATCGCTCATGCGACATGCCGCCGCGCATCCGGCGCAGCGCTACTTGATTCTGCTCAAAAATATCGAAGCACGGGATCTATACGTTCTGCAACCCGACTTCGGTACGCAATTCACTCTGCTGGCCTGCGACTCACTGCCCGTTGATTTCAACGACGGCGAGACCCCGGTGCTGTTTCAGGTGGACGACAATGGCCGCGTCTACAACCATTTCACCTGTCGCTACGGCGACTATGATCGCACCAACCGATATCTGGACGAGCTCTGAGATAGGTCACGAAACTATATGTGACGCCGCCGGGCACGTCGAGCGCCGGAGCTGATGCACTGATGCTCCATTGGGCCGGATCGATGGCCGGAAAGTGGGTGTCGGCCTCGGGATCGGAAGCGGCGATGCGCGTGATTTCCAGGCGCCCGGCCAGCGGCATGGCGGCAGCGTAGACGGCGGCGCCGCCTATTACGAACACCTCGCTCTCGCCGCTGCACATGGCTATGGCCCGGTGGAGCGACGGCGCGGTCTCCACGCCTTCCGGGCGATAGGCGGCGTTGCGCGTGAGCACGATGTGGCGACGCCCCGGCAGAAGCCCCGGCAACGACTCGAAGGTGCGCCGGCCCATGATTATGGTGTGGCCGGTGGTGAGGCGGCGGAAGCGCTGCATATCGGCTGTCAGGCGATATAGCAGGCGGCCGTCGCGACCGATGCCGCCATCGGCGGCCACGGCGGCTATTATAATGATTTCCGGCGTCATACGCTCACTTTCGCTGCAATATGCGGGTGAGGGTCGTAGCCCTCCACGGAGATGTCGGGGTAGTCGAAGTCAAGCAGGTCTTTCACCTCGGGATTGAGCACCAGGCGCGGCAGCGGCCGGGGCTCGCGTTCCAGCTGCGTAGCCACCTGGTCGAGGTGGTCGAGATATATGTGGGTGTCGCCCAGAGTGTGGATGAATTCGCCGGGCTTGAGACCCGTGACCTGCGCCACCATCTGGAGCAGCAGGGCATAGGAGGCGATGTTGAAGGGCACGCCCAGGAAGGTGTCGGCGCTGCGCTGGTAGAGCTGCATGCTCAGGCGGTCGCCGTCCACGTAGAACTGATACAGGATGTGGCAGGGCGGCAGATTCATGCGGGAGAGGTCGGCCACGTTCCAGGCACTCACGATGTTGCGCCTGCTGTCGGGGTTGTGGCGTATAGTGTCGATTGCCCGCGAGAGCTGGTCGATATGGCCGCCGTCGTAGTCGGGCCACGAGCGCCACTGATAACCGTAGATATGGCCCAGGTCGCCCGTTTCGGGGTCGGCCCATTCATTCCAGATGCGCACGCCGTGGTCCTGAAGGTAGCGCACGTTGGTGTCGCCGCGCAGAAACCACAGCAGTTCATAGATTATCGACTTGAGATGCAGCTTCTTGGTGGTGAGCAGCGGAAAGCCGTCGTCGAGGTTGAAGCGCAACTGCCGGCCAAACACGCTGCGCGTGCCCGTGCCCGTGCGGTCGGTGCGATCGTGGCCGTTGGCCATTATGTCTTTGAGTAGGTCGAGATACTGTTTCATGATTATTCCATGCCCTCCACTACGAGAGCCTTGAAGGGTTGCGACGGGCAGGCCTTGACGCATAAGCCGCAGCCTGTGCAGGCATCCATGCGGGCCATGGGGCCGAGGCGGCCGTCGGAAAATTGAGTCATTTCTATTGCACGCACCGGACACACGCGTGCGCAGCGGCCGCAGTGGCGCCCGCGGCCATAGCTGATGCAATTCTGCAGCCGGATGCGCACGCGCCCTATCACGAAGCGCCGCTTCTCGGCCAGCGTAAGGGGCACCAGCGCGCCCGACGGGCACACCCGCGTGCAGGCGTTGCAATCGGTGAGGCAAGCCACGGCGCCGTAGTCCATCACGGGCTGCATGGCATGCTGCACGCCCAGCTGCCGCATCGACGGGCGCAGCACGCCCGTGGGGCAGGCCGCCGTGCATGCACCGCAAGCCGTGCAGCGGCGCATATAGCTATGGCGCGAATTCACGCCGGGCGGCAGCGGATAATTCAGGGGCACCATGGGCGCCGGATCCCAGGCCTTGGGCGTCGAGCCCGAGCCCCGCGAGCCCGCTGCTGCGGCGGCAGCCACCACGCCCAAGGCCAGAAACTTGCGGCGGTCGAGCCTCATCGGGGTATCCGCCGGGGCATCCATCGCCGCCGTTCCTGCCGGCTTGGCCGGCTGCATCAGAGGGTCGACGATGCGGTGGCGCGTGCGGCGATAGGTGATTGCGCCCGTGGGGCAAGCGTCCATGCAATCGAAGCACACCACACAACGCGAGGGGTCCACACTCATGTCGGCAGGATTGATACACAATCCTTTGCAGGCGTCGACGCAGCGCAGGCAGCCCGTGCAGAGCGGACGGTTCACCTCCGTGTGATACAGAGCCACACGGCTGAGCAGGCCCAGAGCACCGCCCACGGGGCAGAGCGTGTTGCACAGCGTGCGCCCGCGCCGCCATGCCACAGCGGCCACCACGGCCAGCGAAGACGCTGCCACCACAGCCGAGAGCACGGCCACCCCGGCTGCGCGGCCGGCAGGCAGGGCCACCAGCGAGCGCAGCGTGGCGATGATGCGGGCATAGGCGCTATAAGGGTCGAGCAACGACGGCACCAGGCTGAAACCCACCGCCATACACACAGCAGTGAGCACCACCGTCAGATAACGCACCTGCATTGACGCCGGAGCATATCTATAGGGCCGCCGACGCTTCTCCATCGCCATGCGCAGGCGCGCCACGGCATCCATCAGGCTGCCCATGGGGCAGGCAGTGGAGCAGTAGATGCGCCCCAGCACCAGCGTGGCTACCAGCCACAACAGCAGCCACAGGGCACCCCCCGCCATCACAGCCGGCAGCAGCTGCATGCGCGTGAACCAGCAGCGCGCCCCTATGGCCACGCAAGCCGTGAGCACCGCCGCCACCGCCACCGCCACTGCGATGCGCGCCAGCCTTATCCCATGATATTTCTTCATCGTAGCGCAAAGATAGCTTTTTTTTGAGAAATTATAACTATCTTTGCTACGTTTACGTTGTATAGTTGTAGAAACCCAAAGTACAACCCACAACAAAATTCAAGTGATATGGAATCAACACGACAAGCTAAAATAGCAAGACTGCTTCAGAAAGAACTCAGCGAAATTTTCCGCCTGCAGACGGCCAAGACCCACGGTACGCTGGTGACGGTGACTGCCGTGCGCGTGTCGCCCGACCTGAGCATTGCCCGCGTGTATCTCTCGGTGTTCCCGGCCGATAAAGCCGCCGCCATGCTGGAGAGCATCAATGCGAGCGCGCGCACGGTGCGTTATGAGCTGGCTCAGCGGGTGCGCTTCCAGCTGCGCAAGACGCCGGAGCTCACCTTCCTGCTCGACGATTCGCTCGACTATATCGAAAATATCGACCATCTGCTGCAGAAGTAGCCCCCACGCCTCGCCACCGCCTTGCTCGCCTTCGACATAGCCCGCCGCTACCTGCTGTCGCGCAAGAGCCACGCCGCCGTCAACGTGATTTGCGCCGTGGCCGTGGCCGGCGTGGCCGTGGCCGTGATGGCTATCGTGGTGGTGCTGAGCGTGTTCAACGGTTTTACCGCCTTAGCCGAGAAGCAGATGGGACGCTTCGACGCGGCCCTGCGCATCGAGCCTGCTGCCGGAGCCGTGCTGCCGGTGGATGCCGATTCGCTGGCGGCTGCACTGGCCACGATGCCGCAATTGCAGGCAGCCGCGGCCGTGATCGACGAGCGCGCTCTGGCGGTGGCCGGCGGCGCACAGCTACCGGTGCGCATCAAGGGCGTGGGCGCGGCCTTCGGCAGCGTGATAGATATGGACAGCATCGTGGTGGATGGCATCTACACGGCGTTCGATACCGTGGCCGGCATGCCTCCGGCCCATTTGTCGGCCGGCGTGGCAGTGGAGCTGGGCTTGAGACCTCAGCCCGGCAGCGAGGTGGCAGTGTATGTGCCGCGCCGCGTGGGCCGCATCAATCCGGCCAATCCGGCCACGGCATTCCGCGCCGATTCGCTGGTGGTGCTGAGCGTGTGGCAGACGGAGCGGCCCGAATATGATGCCGACCGCATCGTGATGCCCATAGCCACTGCGCGCAATCTGCTCCAGCGCATGCCTGGCGAGGCCTCGGCCGTGGAGGCTTCCACGGCGCCGGGCGTGACGGCCGCCGATGTGGCCTCTGAACTCTCGGAGCGGCTGGGGCCGGCTTTCAGGGTGCTCACGCGCGAGCGGCAGAACGAGCAGTCGTTCCGCATGATAGCCATCGAGAAGTGGCTCACCTTTGCCATGCTCGTGTGCATCCTCGCCGTGGCGGCCTTCAATATAGTGTCGACGCTGTCGCTGCTCGTGATCGAGAAGCGCGACAATATGGCCACGCTGCGCGCTCTGGGCGCCTCAAGGGACACTGCTCGCGCCGTGTTCATGTGGCAGGGAGTGCTCATATCTCTGGCCGGGGGAGTGGCCGGCCTGGTCATTGGCCTGGCGCTATGCCTGGTGCAGCAGCACTTCGGGCTGGTGCGCCTGAGTGCCGATGCCTCGGCCCTCACCGTGAGTGTTTATCCCGTGGTGGTGCGCGCCGCCGATATGCTGGCCGTGGCCGGCGTGGTTGCCGTGGCTGCTTCGATATCGGCCGGCGTGGCCGCGATTTTCACAAAAGATATTGAATGATGCAGAGAGTATTGTTTCACGAAACCATTTTCGGCCCCATCCGCTCGCGACGCCTGGGAGTGTCGCTGGGTGTGAACCTCTCGCCGCTCGACGGCAAGGTGTGCAGCTTCGACTGCCTCTACTGCGAGGCAGGCTACAACGCCCAGGGGCCCGGCACCACGGGGCTGCCATCGCGCGAGCGCGTGGCGCAACTGCTGGAGCAGAAGCTGCGGCAGATGCGCGAGCAGGGCGAGTACCCGGATGTGATCACCTTCTCGGGCAACGGCGAGCCCACGCTGCATCCGGATTTTGCCGGCATCATCGACGACACGCTGCGCCTGCGCGACGAGCTGTGCCCGCATGCCGGAGTGAGCGTGCTGGCCAACAGCACCATGCTCCATCGTCCTCAAGTGGTGGAGGCCCTGATGCGCGTAGACAACGCCATCCTCAAGCTCGACAGCGGCGTGGAAGCCACCATGCGCGCCCTCGACCGCCCCGCATCGCCGGCGTTCAGCGTGGCCGGAGTGGTGGAGCAACTCGCTGCCATGGGGCCACGGATAATCGTGCAGACGCTCCTCACACGCGGCTCGCACGACGGCCATGCCGTCGACAACACCACACCGGCCGAAATCGACGCCCTCATCGAAGCCTACCGCCGCATAAAGCCGCGCGAGATAATGCTCTACACCATTGACCGCCGCACGCCCGAGCAAAGCCTATGCCGCGTGCCGCGCGAGGAACTGGAGGCGGCTGCTGCACGCATCACGACCGCCACGGGAATCCCCGTGCAGGTGAGCGCCTAACTTATTGGCACGATATTTGTTATTATAGTAAACAGAAAACAACAACGTATAATTATTATGGACAAAGAATTCGATCGTCTCAGCTATGCCCTGGGCATGAGCATGGGACACAACTTCAAGGCCTCCGGCATTGAAAAAATCAACAGCGCCGACTTCGCCGCAGGCGTGGCCGCCGTCTACGAAGGTGCCGAAATGCGCATGAGCTACGACGACGCCAAGGCCGTGATCCGCGACTATTTCACCGCCCTGGAAGCCAAGCAGCAGGAAGCCGCCAAGGAAATGGCTGCAATCAACGCAGCTGCAGGCGAGAAGTTCCTCAACGAAAACGGCGTGCGCCCCGAGGTGCACACCACCGCCAGCGGCCTGCAATACGAAATCGTGACCAAGGGCGAAGGCCCCGTGCCCACCGCCCAGGACCGCGTGGTGGTGCACTACACCGGCCGCCTCATCGACGGCACCGTGTTCGACAGCAGCGAGGAGCGCGGCGAGCCTGCCACCTTCGGTGTCACCCAGGTGATTCCCGGATGGGTTGAAGCACTGCAGATGATGCCCGCAGGCAGCACCTGGCGCCTGTTCATCCCCTCGGCCCTCGCCTATGGCCCCCAGGGTGCCGGAGGCGCAATCGGCCCCAACCAGACGCTTATCTTCGACGTCACACTCCTGAGCGTAGAAGGCAAGTGATGCGTATCACCCGACGCATAGCCATGGCCGCCGCAATGATTGTGGCGGCCATCGGTGCGTGGGCCGCACCGGCCGCGCCGGCCGCCGATTCCGTGTCGGTGGCCGTGGGCACCGTGCTCGGAGGCACCATAGGCCGTATCGTGGGCGAATTCGAGCAAGGCGGCGTCTCGCTCGACCGTAGCACCGTGGCCGCCACCGCCGAGCGTGCGATCCGCGGCCTCAACACGGGCATCTCCCTTGAGCAGGCCCAGGAAATCGTCAACGGCATCCTCGCCTCCATGAAGCCTATGGAAGGCGTCGACAGCTTCGACACCGCATCGCAGCAGCGATGGCTGGCCGAGGCCGCCGCAAAGCCCGGCGCCGCCGTCACGCCCGACGGCGTGGTGATCGAAACCCTCAACGCCGGAAACGGTCCCTCGCCCGCCGCCACCGACAACGTGCGCGTATTCTACGTGGGACGCCTCAGCGACGACACCATCTTCGACGCCACCGACGACCCCGTGGTATTCCCCGTGGCCGACCTCACGCCCGGTCTCTCCGAGGCACTCACCCTCATGAACACCGGCGGCCGCTACCGCGTGACAATACCCTCCGAGCTGGCCTACGGCGAGGAAGGCATCCCCGGAATCATTCCCGGTCGCGCAGCCCTGCAATTTATAATAGAACTCATAGAAATAGTTAAATAACAAAATCAATCGTTATGAAAAAAATTCTTCTTGGCGTGGCAGCCGTAGCCGCCATCGCAGCAGCTTCCTGCTCCAAGAGCGACGCCCCTGCCAAGGCCGAAGGCGAAACCTTCGCCGTAGAGGCTGCCGTGAGCGACAGCATCAACAACTTCTTCGGCCAGTACGTGGGCAGCTCCATCCTCGGTGAATACAGCCGCCTCGACTCGGCCATGAAAGCCGACCAGCCCAAGGCCGACATCCTCAAGGGTATCCAGCTCGTAATGGGCGCTCCCGAGCAGCCCGGCGTCACCGTGGGTATGCAGATCGGTCTCCAGATGCTGAACAACCTCCAGCGCATGAAGGACGACGGCATCAAGGTAGACCGCAGCGCTGTGCTCGCAGCATTCAAGAAAGCCTTCCAGGCCGACTCCATCAACCCCGAAGTAGCCCGCGCCGCCCAGATGACCTATCAGGAGATGCTCAACCGCGTGCAGCTTCAGAAAAAAGCCTTCGACGACAGCATCAAGGCCAATGCCCCCGAAGCACTTGAAAACGTAGCCGCCGGCGAGAAATACCTTGCCGCAGCCAAGGCCGAGGACCCCGAAATCAAGACCACCGACAGCGGCCTCAGCTATAAAATCGAAAATGCCGGCGACGACACCAAAATCACCCGACGCGACCTCGCACAGGTGAAGTACACCGGCCGACTCGTAGACGGCACCGTATTCGACAGCAACGAGAGCGCACGCTTCTCTCCCGCAGGCGTGGTGCCCGGCTTCGGCGAAGGCCTCCAGATGCTGGGCAAAGGCGGCAAAGCCACTTTCTACATCCCCGGCAAGCTCGCCTATGGTGTTGAAGGTGCTCCCCGCGCCGGCATCGGCCCCAACGCCATGCTCATCTTCGACGTGGAAATCCTCGACGTCAACCCCGGCAAGTAATAGCCGAGCGCCAACAGGCCCAATCGGCATTTACTATACGTAACCCAATCCTCATTTGCGACACTTCGAGGCCGCAAATGAGGATTCTTTTTTTTATAAAATTCCGTAAAAAGTATTGAGGATTGACGGGAATGTAGTATCTTTGAGTATTAAATCGATAAGCGATGACCGATACTCACCACATACATCCCGAAAACGACGAGCAGTACGCCGGGCTCACCGTCAACAGCGGTGTGGCCCAGCCGCCCAGTGTCAACCCCTATGCTTCGCGCCGCGTGCGCCGCAAGCCGCTGCCCACGGCCGACGAACTCGTGGAGGGAATCCTCAAGGGCGATGTCACGATGCTCAGCCGTGCCGTCACGCTGGTGGAGAGCCTCTCGCCGGTGCATCAGGCCGTGGCGCAGGAAGTGATTGAAAAATGCCTGCCCCACAGCGGCCGCTCGCGCCGCATAGGCATCACTGGCGTGCCCGGAGCCGGCAAGAGCACGAGTATCGACGTGTTCGGGCTGCACGTGCTGCAGCGCGGCGGACGCCTGGCTGTGCTGGCCATCGACCCCTCCAGCGAGCGCACCAAGGGCTCCATCCTGGGCGACAAGACACGCATGGAGAAGCTTTCGCAGCACCCCGGCGCGTTCATCCGCCCCAGCCCGTCGGCAGGCAGCCTGGGCGGCGTGGCGCGCAAGACGCGCGAAACGATCGTGCTGTGTGAGGCAGCGGGCTACGATAATATCTTTGTCGAAACCGTGGGCGTGGGACAGAGCGAGACGGCCGTGCACTCCATGGTCGACTTCTTCCTGCTCATCCAGCTTGCAGGCACCGGCGACGAGCTCCAGGGCATCAAGCGAGGCATCATGGAGATGGCCGACGGCATCGTGATCAACAAGGCCGACGGCGACAATGTGGGCCCGGCTCAGCTTGCTCAGGCACAATTCCGCAGCGCGCTGCACCTCTTTCCGCCCACTGAGAGCGGATGGAGTCCGGAGGTACTCACCTACAGCGGCTACTACGAGCTCGGAATCCCCGAAGTGTGGGATATGATCGACCGCTACTTCGCATTCGTCGATGCCAACGGCTACTTCCTGCGCAAGCGCCGCCAGCAGGCACGCTACTGGATGACCGAGAGCATCGACGAGACCCTGCGAGGCCATTTCTACGACCGCCCCGACGTGCAGCAACTGCTCGCCAAGCTTGAGGCCGACGTGCTCGCCGATCGCCGCAGCTCTTTCACCGCCGCACGCGAGGCCCTCGACTACTACTTCGCCTCGCTGCGCCAAGGTACCAATCACACAACCGAAATATGAAACTACGACTCCTCATCGCTGCCATCGCGGCAGCAATAGCATGCGTGGCCCTAACATCGGCAGCCGACACCGATAAAGGCAAGCCCGCAATAGAATTCGACAGCCGCACACACGACTTCGGCGAAATAGGCGCCGAGGGCGGCCCCGTGACCCACACCTTCACCTTCACCAACACCGGCACTGCGCCCCTGATCATCGTATCGGCCACGGCCAGCTGCGGATGCACACGCCCCGTCTACACCACCAAGCCCGTGAAGCCCGGCAAGAAGGGCACGATCAAGGTGAGCTTCCTGCCCTCGGGACAGCCCCTGGGCGAGTTCAGCAAAACGGTGAGGGTGCGCACCAATGCCGGCGGCAAGCGCCTCACACTCCAGATAGGCGGCGTGATAGTGCCCGGAGCCGTCAATCCCGCCCAGAGCAAATAACGGTATAAACCAAAAGCGGAGTTGCCTCCCGGCATCTCCGCTTTAGTAATAAACCAATCATTATCACATTTCTTGCAATGGAAAAAGTAATCTTGCTATGTACCTATAAAACGCGCCCCGGGGCATATAGTTCATGGCATCGATGAAAAATTGCATATTTAACATCAGTTAACGACCATGTGCGGCATTATTGCCCACTACGCGCATTAACTTTGCATCAGAAAAAACAATAAAACCCCTATACTATGGCAAAGACCGAAAAAACCAAAGCCGCAAAGTCCAAGACCGCGGCATCGGCCGAAGGCGGCGACGCACGCATGGAAGCCCTCGCAGCCGCCCTGGGCCAGATTGAGAAAAGCTACGGACGCGGCGCCGTGATGCGCCTGGGCGACGAGTCGATAGAAAATATCGAAGTGATCCCCACCGGCTCCATCACCCTCGACCACGCCCTGGGCGTGGGTGGCTACCCCCGCGGCCGTATCATCGAAATATTCGGCCCTGAATCATCCGGCAAAACCACCCTGGCCATCCACGCTATTGCACAGGCACAGAAAAAGGGCGGTATCGCCGCCATCATCGATGCCGAGCACGCATTCGACCGCTTCTATGCCCAGCAGCTGGGCGTCGACATCAACAACCTGCTCATCGCCCAGCCCGACAACGGCGAGCAGGCCCTCGAAATAGCCGAGCAACTCATCCGCTCCAGCGCCCTCGACATCCTCGTGGTCGACTCCGTGGCCGCGCTCACCCCCAAGGGCGAGATCGAAGGCGAGATGGGCGACCGCAACGTGGGCCTTCAGGCGCGCCTCATGTCGCAGGCAATGCGCAAGCTCACCGGTGCCATCGCCCGCACCAACACCACCTGCATCTTCATCAACCAGCTGCGCGAGAAGATCGGCGTGATGTTCGGCCCCAGCGAAACCACCACCGGCGGCAACGCCCTCAAATTCTACGCATCCGTGCGCATCGACATCCGCTCCAGCAACACCATCAAGGACGGCGACAACGTGCTGGGCCGCCACACCAAGGTGAAGGTCGTCAAGAACAAGGTGGCGCCTCCCTTCAAGCGCGCCGAGTTCGACATCATGTTTGGCGAAGGCATCTCGCGCACGAGCGAAATCATCGACCTGGGCGTGGAATACAACATCATCAAGAAGAGCGGCTCGTGGTTCAGCTACGAAGGCTCCAAGCTCGCCCAGGGACGCGACGCTGCCATCCGCACAATCAAAGACAACCCCGAGCTGGCAGATGAGATAGCCGCACGCATCACTGAAGCCCTCAAGAACGCCGATAAAGGGCCCGCACTGCGCAAGAACATTCCCACCGACGGCCCCGAAGCCAAAGAGGCTGCCAAAGCAGCAGAAGCAGCCGCAGCGCCCGACGACAACGACCTCTTCGACGCCACCCTCGGCGACGATTTCTCCATCGAGGAAGACCTCTAATCTACCATCTGTAACTCCATGCAACGGGCGCGCTCTCCAAGAGCGCGCCCGTTGTGTGTATATATATTAGGCAGTAAACAACGAGGAGGATGCGCCGGGCGCATCCTCCTCGGATTATGGGTTTCGTGCCGGATTATTCGGCCACGGGATAGATCTCGATAGAGGAGATGTGCACCTGACCGCGAGCACCGGAGCCGTCGCTGCCCAGGGTGGCATCGTGGCCCACGGTGAAGGTCACGCTCGAAGCATCGCCCGTCCAGGTGATGGAAGCGTCGCCGGTGGCCTGCGTGCCCACCGCGCCGGTGCTGGGAGTAAAGGTGGTGTAGCGCTTGGCACCGGTGGAGGTGTTGAGCGTAAACACAATCTTACCCATGGCGGCGCCGGAGATAGTGAGGGTGTTATCGGCATAGAGGCGCAGGGTGCCCACACCGTTGTACACGTTCACGGCAGGAGCGGTAGCGCCGCTGCTCTTGTCAGTAGTTAAAGTATAGCCGTTCTGAGTGAGGGGTGCGCTCACGTCGCCCGTCTTGGTGGAGTCGTCGCCGTGGGGGAATCCGCCTACGGAGATGGTCACGGCATCGCCCACGGGCACGTCGGGAGTGGGATCAGGAGTGGGATCGGGAGTAGGATCGGGTTCCGGGGCAACGGTGGAGCCGTCGTAGCTCACCACCTTGTTGCCCTGCGCCATCTCGGGGGTGTTGCCCATGTAGTTCACGAGCTTGCCCAGCACGATCACTTCCTTGCCGGTTTCGAGCTGATTCTGAGCGGTGAATTTATCGCCGTTGAACCAGTAGCCGCGGAAGATCTTGAACGATGTGCCGCCCTCGGCGTCCACAATCTCGTAGGTGGCGTTGCCGTAGCTGCCGGTGTCGATTTCGTTGATCTTGGAGATGATACCCTTGACGTAGACCTCGCTATCGGTCTCTGCACCGGAGGCCAGAGC